>DASZDZ010000124.1:0-93630 GCA_035941355.1 Pseudaminobacter sp. | reverse complement strand
CATGAAAGCGCGTTGCCCATATTCCGTTTCGTCCGCCATGCCCCAACCCCCATTGTTGCAGGTCGGCATTTAGGAATCAGAGCCGGCATGCTGTCAAGCGAGGCTGCAATGCTCCGCAGGCCACGGTTCGCCCTGGCGGGCGCGCCGTCACTGGAAACGGTGGCGGGCCTTTTTATGGCTGTGGCAGCAAAGTCACACCACTCGAATATGCAGTGCTTCAACCGCCGCGCGCTTATTATTCATCTAACCGAGGCATATCATCGTGGATGGGCAAGGGGCAAAGACACTGACCGCGCGCGCCAGCCATCCATACAGGGGGATAGATGGGCGGGCTTTTCCTCCCGAACTAGCGCCCGCCACGGTTAGCCATGGCGGGCTTTTGCGACCTTCCCGGGGGCCGTCCGATTCAGCGGACGGAACACGAGGAGCCCACCATCGCACAATTTGCCGGCCTGTAAGACCCTGATGTCGATGTCGATTGGCAGCCCATCAGCGCGCACATCGTTGTACCGGCGATAAGCGCCATCGTCTTTCGGCGAATTCGAACCATTCCAAACTCCTCGATCCCCCTCCGCCTTTTCATTCTATATTTCGTGGCTCGCTTCGTGGCCGCATGACGCACTGATACAGTTCATCCTCGAAGCCGCTGCTCCTTGGCACCAATGGTGATTGTTCGGATCGCTTAATCCAACAAACGGGACACTGGAACGTGTCGCCAATCATAGGCCTGTATGTTCCGATCCTGGCACTCGCCTTCTCGGCTTGATCCAGTTCAGCCTGCACCTTAGCTATTTCTTCATCGAGCGCCGCTGCCCGCCGTTTCAACTCACCGGCCCGCCGCACCTCAGCAAAGGCGATGTCGCTGGCCTCTACTTTGAGCGTCATCCTGAAATCAGTCATTCGCTCCCCTCCCATGTCGCGCGCATGTCGCACGGACTTGCCGATAGTGGCAGGAACCCCTTGGAAATCAACGGTAGCCATTTGCAACACGGTGCGACATGGCTGACGGGAAAATCAGAGCTAAGTGCTTGAAATTGTTGGTGCCCAGAGGCGGATTCGAACCACCGACACGCGGATTTTCAGTCCGCTGCTCTACCAACTGAGCTATCTGGGCCTGTTTCGATGGCCGGCTTCGCGGGCGTTCGAAACTCGCGAGGCTTGGGGTGAAACCTGCGAAAGCGCGTGGGTTATAGCACGGGATTTTTCGCTGTCCAGCGCCAGCGGAGCCTTTTGAGGAAGAAACCGAACTTCGTGCGCAGCCAGCCTTGCGACGTTATTTCGGCTCGCCCTCGTCGCCGTCTTCCTCGTCGTCGCGAACCGGAATGGCGTAGCTGCCCGACAGCCAGCGATTGAGGTCGACATGCTTGCAGCGCGTCGAGCAGAACGGATAGGTCTCGCGCGACGAGGGCCTGCCGCATTCGGGGCAGGGGCGTTTCGGCCGCAGCGGCGCGACGTTGCCGGTTCCTTCGCCGCTCATGCGCGCGTACCCGACAGCCAGTTGAAATGCACCTTGAAGCCTTCGGCTGTCAGCAGCCCGACGGTTTCATAGAGCGGCAGGCCGACCACGTTGGTGTAGGATCCGACAAGCTTGACCACGAAGGTGCCGGCGAGCCCTTGAACGGCATAACCGCCGGCCTTGCCCCGCCACTCGCCAGAGGCAAGGTAGCTTTCCAGTTCCTCGCGGCCGAGCCGCTTGAAACGGACGCGGGTTTCCACCAGCCGCTGGCGCAGCTTCCCTTCCGGCGAAATCAGGCAAACGCCCGAATAGACCCGGTGCGAACGACCCGAAAGCAGCTGCAGGCAGTTTGACGCCTCATCGACGAGTTCCGCCTTGGGCAGGATGCGCCGCCCGACGGCGACGACCGTATCGGCCGCCAGCACATAGGCGCCGGCGAAGTCAGGCTCCGCTTTCAGCGATTCATGGGCCTTCTCGGCCTTCGCTTTCGACAGCCGCTTCGCCAGCGAGCGCGGATGCTCGGCGCGCAGCGGCGTCTCGTCGACCTCGGCCGGAAGCGCCCGGTCCGGCTCTATGCCGGCCTGCTGCAGAAGCTCGATCCGGCGCGGCGAACCCGAGGCGAGCACAAGCTTCTGGAAAACGCTCATCGTGTCAGGTCGCGGCCGGCGGCCGTCCTATTTGAAGCGGTAGGTGATGCGGCCCTTGGTCAGGTCGTATGGCGTCATCTCCACCAGGACCTTGTCGCCCGTCAGCACGCGGATGCGGTTCTTGCGCATGCGGCCGGCGGTATGGGCAATGATTTCGTGCTCGTTTTCAAGCTTCACCCGGAACATGGCGTTCGGGAGCAATTCCGTGACAGTACCCGGAAACTCGAGGACTTCTTCCTTCGGCATTCTATACCTTTGGTTTGGATGGAATTTCCGGCGCCGGGCCGGAATTTGCGCGGAACCTATATGATTATCCGTGCTTTGTGAACACGCTTAATCGTCGGCGTCACCGGACGCCAGGCCTATGAAGCGCCGGGCGATCCTGGTCTTCAGCCGCTCGCGGACATCGCGGTAGGCCGCCATGATCTGTTCGCGCGTGCCTGCGGCCGTCGTTGGATCGGGAGTTGGCCAGTACTCTACCTCGACGGCCATCGACCGGGTCAGTTCGAGGGCGGCATGGTGCGCCTCCGGGGCCAGCGTCACGATCAGGTCGAAATAGCCGTCATCGAGATCGTCGATCGCCTTCGGAAGCCGGTCTTGCAGCGAGAGGTCATCCTCGGCCAGAACCACATCCACGAACGGATCGCGCTCGCCTGTCCGCACGCCGGCCGAAGCGACGAAGATCGTCGGCGGCAGTGCCTGCCGCGCCAGCGCTTCAGCCATGGGCGAGCGCACGGCATTCATTCCGCACATGAACAGGACAGAGCGCGCGCGGTTCGAGGCCAGGGTCAACCCCGCCAGTGCAACACGCAGACCAGCGTGAACACGCGGCGTGCGGTATCGAAGTCGACGTCGATCTTGCCCGCCAGCCGATCCATGAGCGTCTGCGATCCTTCATTGTGCAGTCCGCGCCTGCCCATGTCGATCGCTTCGATCTGGCTCGGCGTCGATGTGCGGATCGCGTCGTAGTAGCTTTCGCAGATCATGAAATAATCTTTGACGATGCGCCGGAACGGCGTCAGCGACAGGATGTGCGTGGCTACCGGAGAGCCGTCCTCGCGCGAGACCGCAAAGACGAGACGTGCGTCGACCAGCGACAGCTTCAGCCGGTAGGGACCGCAGCCTTCGTCAGCGACGGGCTGAAAGGTGTTTTCCTCGATCAGATCGAAGATCGCCACCGCCCGCTCATGCTCGATGTCGGGCGTCGAGCGGCCGATGGATTCGTCGAGTTCGACGTCGATCAGCCTTGAGCGTTGCCCTTCGTTCCGCGCCATCCCATGCTCTAAATATTCAGTCGGATGGCGACGGAGCGTCCGTGCGCCTCCAGCCCCTCGGCCTTGGCCAGAGCGATAGCCGCTGGCGCCAGCACGCGCAACTGCTCCGGCCCGAGCTTGAGTATCGAGGTGCGCTTCATGAAATCCAGCACCGAAAGCCCGGAAGAGAACCGCGCCGAGCGGGCGGTAGGCAGGACGTGGTTCGAGCCGCCGACATAATCGCCGATGGCTTCCGGCGTGTGGCGTCCGAGAAACACCGCCCCGGCGTTGCGGATGAGCGGCAGGAAAGCTTCCGGGTTCTCGATCGCCAGTTCGACATGCTCCGCCGCGATGCGGTTGATGAGCGGAACGGCGGCCTCGGTGGTTTCGACGAGGATGACAGCGCCGAAATCGCGCCAGCTTGCGGCGGCGGTCTCGGCCCGCGGCAGCGATTTGAGCTGGCGCATGACCGCGCCTTCGACCGCGCTTGCGAGAGCAGGGTCGTCGGTGATCAGGATCGACTGAGCAGCGGCATCGTGCTCGGCCTGGGCCAGGAGATCGGCTGCGATCCAGTCCGGGTTATTGTCGGCATCCGCCACTACGAGCACTTCCGACGGCCCTGCGATCATGTCGATGCCGACCGTTCCGAACACCTGGCGCTTGGCCGCGGCGACATAGGCATTGCCCGGCCCGACGATCTTGGCGACCGGCCGGATCGTCTCTGTGCCATAGGCGAGGGCGGCTATGGCCTGCGCGCCGCCGACCCGGTAGATCTCGGAAACGCCGGCGAGATCGGCCGCGACCAGCACCAGTGGATTGATTGCGCCGCCTGGCGCCGGCACCACCATCACGACACGCTCGACGCCCGCGACGAGCGCCGGGATCGCGTTCATCAGAACCGAGCTTGGATAAGATGCCGTGCCGCCAGGAACGTAGAGCCCGACCGCTTCAACTGCCGTCCAGAGCGAGCCGAGCTCGACGCCCGCCGCATCCGTATAGCGATCGTCGGCCGGACGCTGACGCTCGTGATGCGCCTGGATACGCTCGCGCGCGAATTCCAGCGCATCGATGGTCCCGGCGTCGGCTTGGCCATAGGCCTTGGCGATATCGGCTTTGGACACCGCGATGCCCAGGCTGCGCAAATCGGCGCCGTCGAATTTCCGCGTATACTCGACCAGCGCCTCGTCACCTCTTGCCCGGACATCGGCAATGATGGCTGCCACGTCGCTTGCGACATCCGGGGAAGCCTCGCGCTTGGTTGTCAGGAAGGCCGTGAAGCGTTCTTCGAAATCGGCGTCGGACTGGTTGAGCGTAATGGCCATATGCACTCAGACTTTGTGGTACGGGCGTGACGATGCCTGCCAGGCGCCGCCGAGATCGGCTAGGCGCGCCTCCACGCATTCGACATCAAGCATGATCGCGCCGCCGCCCGAAAAGATCAGCTCGACGATACCGGCCGGCGCATCCATCGGCACGAAGCTTATGGCGAGTAGCGAGAGGATCTCGGCCGGCCGGTCGCGGGTGATGCCGCTGGTCTTGGCGTTGAGCACACGGTCGAAATGAAGCACGCTGTTGCGCCGCTGCGGACGCGGCCGGAAGAAGAAGCCCGATTTGCCTTCCCAGACGAAGCGGTTCATCGGCACGATGAAGCGCTTCAGCGACGGCAGGAATTCGAGGTCGCCGACCTTCATGACGGCGTCCTGGACATGCGCCGACACGACTTTCAGATCCTCTTCGTCGAGGGCGACAAGTTTCAACTGGTCCATGTCCCAACCCTGTGGAAGGTGATCGCGCCTGCCGCCTTGTTAGGCGGTCTTGGCGGACCGCGCAACGGAGGCGAGAGCCTCGGCTGCTAGGAGGATAGGCGCTCGATGGTCGCGCCGCAGCCGGAGAGCTTCTCCTCCAGCCGTTCAAACCCGCGGTCGAGATGGTAGACGCGGTTGACCACCGTCTCGCCTTCCGCCGCCAGCCCGGCGATCACCAGCGAAACGGAGGCGCGCAGATCGGTCGCCATCACCGGTGCGCCCTTCAGCCTCGGCACGCCGTCGACGATCGCGGTTTGTCCGGCCAGCGTGATGCGCGCGCCGAGCCGGGCGAGTTCCTGCACATGCATGAAGCGGTTCTCGAAGATCGTCTCGGTGATCCGCGACTTCCCTTCGGCCATGGTCATCAACCCCATGAACTGAGCCTGCAGATCGGTCGGGAAGCCCGGAAACGGTTCGGTGGTCACGTCAACCGGCATTATGCCCGAGCCGTTGCGCCTGACGCGTATGCCGGAATTGACCGGGATGATTTCGGTCCCTGTCTGCGCGATTACGTCGAGCGCACCCTGCAACAGGTCGGCGCGCGCGCCTTCGAGGATCACGTCGCCGCCGGCCATGGCGACCGCCATGGCGTAGGTGCCGGTCTCGATGCGGTCGGGAATGACCTGGTGGCGTGCCCCCGACAGTGAATCGACGCCGTCGATCACGATCGTCGAAGTGCCGGCGCCGGATATTCTCGCGCCCATGGCGTTGAGGCAATCGGCGAGATTGACGATCTCGGGCTCGCGTGCGGCGTTTTCCAGAACCGTCTCGCCCTTGGCGAGCGACGCCGCCATCATCAGCACATGGGTCGCGCCGACGGATACTTTGGGGAATATATAGCGGTTCCCGGTGAGACGTCCGTTCGTCTTGGCGATGACATAGCCGTTCTCGACGTCGATCCGTGCGCCGAGCGCCTGCAGGCCTTCGAGAAACAGATCGACCGGGCGCGTGCCGATCGCGCAGCCGCCGGGCAGCGACACCTTCGCCTCGCCCATGCGGGCAAGCAGCGGTCCGATCACCCAGAAGCTGGCGCGCATCTTCGACACCAATTCATACGGCGCGGTGGTGTCGACGATGCTGCGGGCCGTGAAATTGACGGTGCGCGAATAGCCTTCGTTCTGGCGCTCGCGGCGGCCGTTGACGGAATAGTCGACGCCGTGATTTCCGAGGATGCGTATCAACTGCTCCACATCGGCGAGATGCGGCACGTTTTCGAGCGTCAGCGTGTCGTCGGTCAGGAGCGACGCGATCATCAAGGGCAGCGCGGCGTTCTTCGCGCCCGAGATCGGGATACGGCCGTTGATCCGATTGCCGCCGACAATTCTGATGCGATCCATGAAATTCACTTCTCCGGGATTTTCCCCGGCTGTTGATCGTTGCCCGAATGGCCCCTCTAGACCATAGCGTAAATCGGTTCAAGGAACAGGACTTGCCCTCGGCCTTTGCATCCGGACAGCAGCTTCACCCGTCCGTTTCCGATTGATCCGCGGCCGCCGCGATGCCTTCCTGCCGGCTGTCGGCTTCGCCTGTGCGGCGCGAGCGCGCCTGCGCCTTGCGCTTCTGGAGATTGGCGCGCAACTCGTCGGCGAGCCGTTTCTTGCGGTCAAGGTTCGCTGCCGTTTCGCTGCTGGCGGATGATTTCGGCTTCATCGGACTGGTTTCGTCGTCGGTACGCTTCACAGCCATTGAAATACGCATCATTGTGGCCGCGCAATGTCGAAAAACTGCGGCTCGAAACTCGCCGCACATAACTTGCGCTTGCCGGATTGATATGGCAGAAGTCCGCCGCACTCGGAAAGCTGCGGTAGCTCAGTGGTAGAGCACTCCCTTGGTAAGGGAGAGGTCGAGAGTTCAATCCTCTCTCGCAGCACCATATTGTCCTGAGACAATCAGCCATACGCTGACCGAATGAACGGCGGTGGGCGATCTCCGAAGGCCTGCCTTCAGGCCGCTGCTCGGCGCAATATGCGATACCTTTGAAGCCTATCGCCGAGAGATCCGACAGTTATCGGACTCCTTCGCCGCGACTCATGGTAACATCGGGTCAGAGAGTCGGGCTTGCAAATTGGGCTCTCCGCGATGTGAAGGAACCACAAAGCCAGTCCGGCAGTTGAGGATAAGCTGGCCGCAGACAACCAGACCGGCCAATGCGCGAGGGTGTCATGCAAGGGAAAACATCCGACGTCTTCGATCTGTTTTCGGAGATTTACACGGATACGGCTCGAGAGGAGATGAGCCTTCAGCAATATCTCCTCGCCTGTTGCGAGGACAGTTCAATGTATGCCTCCGCTCCCGAGCGGATGGTCGCGGCGATAGGCGAGCCTAACCTGGTCGACACCAGCAAGGACGAACGGCTCGGCCGCATTTTCGCGAACAGGACGATCAAGATTTATCCTTCGTTCGCGGACTTCTACGGCATGGAAGATACGATCGAGCGCATCGTCGGCTATTTCCGCTACGCCTCGCAGGGCCTAGAGGAGCGTAAGCAGATCCTCTATCTTCTAGGCCCTGTCGGCGGCGGCAAATCGTCGCTCGCCGAGCGGCTGAAGAAGCTCATGGAGCAGCGCCCGATCTACACGCTGAAGGTCGGCAACGAGATCAGCCCGGTCTTCGAATCGCCGCTCGGGCTTTTCAATCCGGATCGCATGGGCGACCTCCTGGAGGAAAAATACGGCATCGCGCGCCGGCGGCTGAACGGCCTGATCTCGCCCTGGGCGGCCAAGCGGCTGGATGAGTTGAAGGGCGATATTTCCAAATTCAGCGTCGTCAAGCTGACGCCCTCCCGGCTTCGCCAGATCGGCATCGCCAAGACCGAACCGGGCGACGAAAACAACCAGGACGTCTCCGCCCTGGTCGGGAAGGTCGATATCCGCAAGCTTGAGGATTTCAGCCAGTCCGACCCCGACGCCTACTCCTACAGCGGCGGCCTGAACCGGACGACCCAAGGCCTGTTGGAATTCGTCGAGATGTTCAAGGCGCCGATCAAGGTGCTGCATCCACTGCTGACGGCAACGCAGGAAGGCAGCTACAACGGCACCGAAAGCTTCGGCGCCTTCCCATATCAGGGCATCGTCGTTGCCCACTCCAACGAGTCGGAATGGCTGCAGTTCAAAAACAACAAGAACAACGAGGCGTTCCTCGACCGCATACTGGTGGTCAAGGTGCCCTATTGCCTGCGGGTCACGGAAGAGAGGCACATCTACGAAAAGCTGCTGCGCGAAAGCGAACTGGCCAACAGCCCCTGCGCTCCGGAGGTGCTGGACATTCTCAGCCGGTTCACCGTTTCGACGCGCCTGGCCGAGCACGACAATTCGCCGCTCTACACCAAGATGCGGGTCTACGACGGCGAAAACCTGAAGGAGATCGACCCGAAGGCAAAGTCGGTTCAGGAGTACCGCGACGCCGCAGGCGTTGATGAGGGCATGACCGGCGTCAGCACGCGTTTCGCCTTCAAGATACTGTCGCAGACGTTCAACTACGATACGGAGGAAGTGGCGGCCGATCCGGTGCACCTGATGTACATATTGGAGCAGGCGATCCGGCGAGAGCAGTTCCCGAAGGAAGCCGAAGCTGCTTATCTCGACTTCATCAAGTCGGAGTTGGCCACGCGCTATGCCGAGTTCATCGGCCACGAGATCCAGAAGGCCTACCTGGAATCCTACAGCGAATACGGCCAGAACCTGTTCGACCGCTATATCGCGTATGCCGACGCCTGGATCGAGGATCAGGACTACAAGGATCCCGATACCGGCCAAAACCTCAATCGCGAGGTGCTGGACAACGAGCTGTCGCAGATCGAAAAGCCGGCCGGCATCGCCAATCCCAAGGACTTCCGCAACGAGGTCGTGAAGTTCACGTTGCGCGCGCGGGCCAGGAATCATGGGCGTAACCCGTCATGGACGAGCTACGAAAAACTGCGCGAAGTCATCGAGAAGAGAATGTTCGGGCAGGTCGAGGACCTGCTCCCGGTGATCAGCTTCGGCTCCAAGCAGGATAGCGTAACGGAGAAGCGGCACACCGAATTCGTGCAGCGGATGGTCGGGCGCGGCTACACCAGGCGTCAGGTCCGTCGGCTGGTTGACTGGTACATGCGCGTCAACAAGGCGGGTTGAAGCCGGCCATGCCGATCTTCATCGACCGCCGATTGAACCCGAAGGACAAGAGCCTCGGCAATCGCCAGCGCTTTCTGCGCCGTGCGCGCGAAGAGCTCAAGCGAAGCATCAGGGATCAGATTAGGACCGGCAAGATTTCCGACGTCGACGCCGCACATTCGGTTTCGATGCCCGCCAGGGGCACCGGTGAGCCGAGATTCGACGATGCGAAGGACAGCGGCCAGCGACAGCATGTCTTGCCGGGAAACAAGCATTTCGCCCCGGGCGACCGTATCTCGAAGCCCGGCCAAGGCGGCTCGATTTCAAGCGGGCCGACCAGGAGAATTTCGGAAGACGATTTCCGTTTTGTGCTTTCGCGGGAGGAAGTGCTCGATCTTTTCTTCGAGGATCTCGAACTCCCGGACATGGTCAAGCTCAATCTGAAGGAGATTGTAGCATTCAGGCCGCGCCGAGCGGGCTTTGCCGTGACCGGCTCTGCAACCAACATCAATGTCGGGCGCACCATGCGCCACAGCCATGGCCGCCGCATCGCGCTGAAGCGTCCCAAGCGAGAAGAAGTGGAGGCGGTGAAGCAAGAGCTTTCGGTGCTCGAAGCGGCCCCGCCAAGCGCGGCCGCACGCCAGCGAATTGCTGAATTGCGGGGGGAACTTGAACGGCTGGAACGCCGGCGCAGGCTGATCGCCTTTGTCGATCCGGTCGACATCCGCTTCAATCGCTTCGACCCCCAGCCCGTGCCGAACGCCAATGCGGTCATGTTTTGTCTCATGGATGTGTCGGGCTCGATGGGCGAGCGCGAGAAGGACCTTGCCAAACGGTTCTTCGTGCTGCTTCACCTTTTTCTGAAGCGCCGCTACGACCGCACCGAAATCGTTTTCATCCGCCACACGCACGAGGCGCAGGAAGTGGATGAAGAAACGTTCTTCTACAGCACGCAAAGCGGCGGCACGGTCGTCTCCACTGCGCTGGAGGAGATGCGCCGCATCATCGACAAACGGTATCCCAGCAGCGAGTGGAACATCTATGCCGCCCAGGCATCGGACGGCGACAATTTCGTAACGGATTCCGAGCACTGCATTGCTCTTCTCGATGGCGAAATCATGCGACTGTGTCAGTATTTCGCATATGTCGAGATCATCGACGAACGCGAGAGCCACATCTTCGGCTCCACCGACAACGGCACCTCGCTGTGGCGAGCCTACAGCACCGTCGAGGACAAATGGCGGAACTTCCAGATGAGCCGCATCGCCAAGGCCGCCGACATCTATCCCGTCTTCCGGCAGCTCTTCACGAAGCAGCCCGCCGTTCAAAAGAGCGGGTAACTGTAACGGGTAAGTGTAAGGTCGATCTCGATGGATACAGGCAAATCCGGTTTGCTGTTCCCGGGCTCCGACTGGGATTTCGCAACGCTGTCGCGCGCCCACGACGCCATCGGGAAGATCGCGACCGAAGAGCTTCATCTTGACGTCTATCCGGTGCAGATGGAGATCATTTCGTCCGAGCAGATGCTCGACGCGTATTCCTCGATCGGCATGCCGCTGATGTACCGCCACTGGTCCTTCGGCAAGCATTTCATCTACCAGGAACTGCTGTATCGCAAGGCCGGCCGCGGCCTTGCCTACGAGTTGGTCATCAACTCCAATCCCTGCATTGTCTATCTGATGGAAGAGAACACCATGGCCTTGCAGGCTCTGGTGACCGCGCACGCCGCCTTTGGGCATAATCATTTCTTCAAGAACAACTATCTGTTCCGGCAATGGACGGATGCGGGCGCGATCCTGAGCTATATGGACTTCGCCAAGAGCTACATCGCACGCTGCGAGGAACGCCACGGCCTGGCGGCGGTGGAGGAGATCCTCGATGCGGCGCACGCATTGATGGAACAGGGGGTGTTCAGATATCGGCGTCCGCCAAAACTGTCGTCGGAAAAGCAGCGCGAAGGCCTTCGCGAGCGCCTGGAATATGAGGAGCGGTCCTTTAACGATCTGTGGCGGACCGTCCCGAGGCCGAAGGCTGCGGGCCAGGCCGACGAGACGGAATCCAAAATGGCGGAGCGGAAGAAATCGCTCAACCTGCCCGAAGAGAATCTCCTCTATTTCCTCGAGAAGAACAGCCTGATCCTCGAGCCATGGCAGCGCGAGATCCTCAGGATCGTCCGGGTCATCGCACAGTATTTTTATCCGCAGCGGCAGACGCAGGTGATGAACGAAGGCTGCGCCACCTTCGTGCACTACACCATCATGAATACGCTCTTCGAGCGGGGCCAGATCAGCGAAGGCGCCATGCTCGAAATCCTGCGTAGCCATTCGAACGTGGTCTTCCAGCCGGCCTTCGACGATCCCCGCTATTCGGGCATCAATCCGTATGCGCTCGGCCTCGACCTGATGCAGGACATCCAGCGCATAACGATGAAACCGACCGCCGAGGACCGCGATTGGTTTCCCGACATCGCGGGTAACGGCGACTGGCGCGAAACGCTGCTCGACGCCTGGGCCAATCATCGCGACGAGTCCTTCATCCGCCAGTATTTGAGCCCGACCCTGATACGGAAATGGCGGCTTTTCGTGCTTGCCGACGCTGCGAACGAACCGCACTATGAAGTTGCATCGATTCACAACGAACGGGGATACGAGAAGATACGCTCAGCCCTCGCCGACAGCTATGATATCGGGGTGAGCCGATCGGACATCCAGGTGGTCGATCTGGACCTCCTCGGCGATCGCCATCTCCGGCTTCAGCACAAGGTTCGAGACGGCATCGTGCTGGAGGAAAGCAGTCGCGACGCAACGCTGCGCCATATCCGCAAGCTTTGGGGCTACGATGTCAGCCTGGTGGGGGTCGATGCAGAAACGGGCGCTGCGGTCTACGAGTGTTCGACAAGCCAGATTGGAGAGTGACCGGCGATCCGCTGCAAACCGGCACGAGAATCCAGGCGGTGAAGCCGACAGCCCATCAATCCGACCGTGGCTCGCGTCCAGAATGGCGGAACATTCTGCAATATTCCCCAGCATGGCCATCCGCTTTTCGAAAACCGTGCGGTTACGTGAATCCATTTCCGGCGACACCGTATCGAAACAAACGGTCTCTATTGGAGCGCCAGACAACGATTTGCATTCGGCTCGCGCGTAAAACGCTGCGACAACGTCCCTCCCTGAAGGTTGATCATCATCATGTCGAACCAGGACATCAGCATGGAAATGCAGCCCGCGGCGATGGCGCCGGAAGGGGTTCAACTGGCGCTCCGCAGGCTCGCTTTGATTTCGGTGCTTGCAATAGCATTGGGATTTACGATGCAATCCCTGATTCTCGCCACCAAGCTCGTGAGCGGCGGAGTGTTCCCCGGCTCGCTGTTTCTGGTCGACCTTGCCCAAGGCGTCGCCTGGTCCTTCTTCGTCTGCGCGGGGGTTGGGATCGGAGTGTCGCTTTCGAAGGCAAGGGCGGCCTTGGCCGGTCTCATCGCCATGATCTTCGCGCCTATTGCCGTGGCCGCGGCCAAATCGAGCCAGAAGGTCATGGCGGGCCTGATCGGCGCCGCCGATCAGCCTGCCGCCCTGTCACTCGCCACCATCAGCGTGCTGCGCGCCGTCGAGTATGGCATTCTCGGCTGGGCCCTGGCCTCTTTCGCTCGCAAGGGCGTGGAACGGCCTTTGCCGTATTTCGGTGCGGGATCGGTCATCGGGGTGCTTTTCGGCGGCGGCATCGCCGCTCTGAGCTATTACGCCGCGGTGACGAATGGACTGAATCCGGGTCTTCCGAAGGTCGCATCGACGATTGTCAACGAGGTGCTGTCGCCGATAGGCTGTTCGCTGGTCATTTACTTCGGGCTGGTGATTGGCCGGAACCTGAAAGCCATCTATCCGCAGTAATAATCATTCCTGCAATTTGCATGCACTATCGCGTCGAAAACACCCGGGCGCGTTCGATCGTGATAAACCCGTTGTCGCGCGGCGCAATCAGCGTTTCGGGGGGGACATCGACCTCGACCGTCTCCCCGGCTGTGGTCGCTGCTAGAATCCGGCGCCCGTCCGGCCGATCGATCACTCGCATCACAATGGCCGGTATTCCGCCGCCGGATCGTGACCAGCCGAGATCCCCCGGCCGCAGATAGACTTCCGCTGGCCCGTCGGGATAGCCCGGCGCGTCGAGTTCGGTTTCGCCGATTCTGGCTTTCCCGCCATTTACGACTGCCGGCAAACGGTTGGTGTCGCCAAGGAACGTCATGACGAATGCAGAATTTGGGCTGCGGCAAACCGCTTCCGGAGTCCCCTGCTGGACGATCTTTCCACCGTTCAGGATCACCACGCGGTCGGCCAGATCAAGCGCCTCCTCTTGGTCGTGGGTGACGAACAGCGTGGTGATGCCGAGTTCGTCGTGGATTTCGCGCAGCCACCGGCGCAGGTCGCGCCGCACATTGGCATCGAGCGCGCCGAAAGGTTCGTCCAGCAGGAGCACCTTGGGATCGACGGCCAGAGCGCGCGCGAGCGCGACGCGCTGTCGCTGGCCGCCGGAAATCTGCGTGGGAAAGCGGTTGCCGAGACCGTCGAGCTTGACCAACCGCAACAGGTCGGCGACCCGAGCTTCGATCTCGGCCTTGGCACGCTTGACCTTCGAGACCTTCATGCCGAAAGCGACGTTTTCGGCGACCGTCATATGCGGAAAAAGCGCATAATGCTGGAAGACGAAGCCGACGCCCCGGTCCCGTACGGGTATGTCCGTCGCATCCTGGTCGCCGAAATAGATTTGGCCGGCGTCGGCATATTCCAGCCCGGCCACCATGCGCAGGATCGTCGTCTTGCCAGACCCGGAAGGGCCGAGCAGCGCGACGAGTTCGCCGCTCTCTATGTCGAGCGACACCCCGTGGACGGCGCGGAACGTTTCAAAGGTCTTGGCGACATTGTCGAGGCGGATTTTCATGATGGCTTCTCCGCGGCGGTTATTGCCGGCGCCGCCAGCGAGGGGCGGCCGGCGCGTCCGGCGCCGCGCCGTTCGAGCAGAACCTTGGCGATGATGGTTACAACAGCGAGCACGGCCAGGATCGACGAAGCCGCAAAGGCTCCGACCGTCTGGTAGTCGTGATAGAGCAGTTCGATATGAAGCGGCAGCGTGTTTGTCTGGCCGCGTATGTTGCCTGAGACCACCGAGACGGCGCCGAATTCGCCCATGACGCGGGCATTGCAGAGCACCACGCCGTAAAGCAGCGCCCAGCGGATGTTGGGCAGCGTCACCGAGAAGAAAGTGCGCCAGCCAGATGCTCCCAGCGAGGTCGCAGCCTCTTCGAGATCGCGCCCCTGCGCTTGCATCAGCGGGATCAGTTCGCGCGCGACGAAGGGCGCGGTGACGAACATCGAGGCGAGAACGATGCCGGGAAGAGCAAACAGGATCTTGACGTCGGCTGCCTGAAGAGCGGGCCCGAAAATCCCCTGGAGACCGTAGACGAAGAGGTAGGCGACGCCGGCGACGATGGGCGAGATCGAGAACGGTATCTCGATGACGACGAGAAGGAACCGCTTTCCCCAAAAATCGAACTTGGTGATGGACCACGCGGCCGCAATGCCGAATACTGTATTGAGAGGAACCGCGATGAGGGCGGTTGCGACGGTCAGGAAGATGGCGTGCCGTGTGTCGGGATGCGCGATCGTCTCGGCAAAGACCCCGATGCCGAGCGAGAAGGCCTGCACGCCGATCACGACCATCGGCGCAAGGATCAGCAGGGCGCCTACGAGCAGGACTATGGCGACGAGCGAACGCCGGAATACGGGCGCGTCGCCGACGCGCGGGGGGCGGCCTGGCCCGTGCCTGACCATCCTCAGTTCCTCGCCGTGTAGCGCAGCGCCCGCGCCTGAAGCAGGTTGGTCGCCGCCAGCATCACGAATGCGGTGACGAGCAGCACCGAGGCGATGGCTGCGGCGGCTTGGTAGTCGTATTCCTCGAGCCGTATGAAGGCCAGGAGAGCGGTTATCTCTGTCTCGAACGGTTGGTTGCCGGCAATGAAGATGATGGCGCCGAATTCGCCGAGGCTGCGGGCGAAAGACAGCGAAAGCCCGGCGAGCAGGGCAGGTGCGAGCAGGGGCAGGATGACGCGCAGGAAAATGGCGCCGTCACGACCGCCAAGCGACTGCGCAGCTTCCTCAAGCGCCGGATCCAAATCCTCCAGCACCGGCTGCACGGTGCGGACGATGAACGGCAGGCTGGTGAAGGACATGGCGATCATTATGCCGAGGGGCGTGTAGGCGACCTTGATGCCCAGATCGCCGAGCAGCGAACCCAGCCATCCATTGGGAGCAAAGAGCGTCGTCAGCGCGATCCCGGCGACGGCAGTGGGGAGCGCAAAGGGCAGATCGACGATGGCATCTACCAAACGGTGGCCCGGAAAGCGGTAGCGGACCAGAATCCAGGCGAGCGCCAACCCGAACACCAGATTGAAAGCCGTCGCCCCGAGCGCCGCAAGGATCGTCACGCGATAGCTCGCGACCGCGCGCGCCGAGGATACGATGCGCCAATAGTCTTCGGGACCAAGGCTCGCCGCCTTGAAAACGAGCGCGCCAAGCGGCAGCACGACGATCAGCCCGACATAGAGCAGGGTTATGCCGAGCGACAGCGGCAACCCGGGTAGAACGCGGCGTTTCACGAACTCGATCTCTTTCAACAGCAAAAGCGAACAGGCCGGCAGGGTTCGCCCGCCGGCCTTGAACATCAATAGCGCGCAGCCGTCAACGTTCGCCGTAGACTTGGTCTAATAGCGCTCCGGAAGCGAAGTGCTCCTCCTGGATTTTGTCCCAGCCGCCAAAGACATCCTCGACCGTGACGAGCCGCACTTCGGGAAACTTGTCCTTGAATTGGGCGGCGACCGCCGGATCATTCACCCGGTTTCCGTTCTCGGCGAGGATCTTCTGGCCTTCCGGCGTGTAGAGGAAGTCCAGATAGGCCTTCGCCAGTTCGCGCGATCCGCGCTGGTCCGCCACCTTGTCCACGATTGCGACGGGAAACTCGGCCAGAAGGCTTACCGAAGGCGTCACCGCTTCGAACTTGTCCTCGCCGAATTCTTTGCGGATGCCGGTCGTTTCGGATTCGAAGGTGATCAGCACGTCGCCGATCTCGCGCTCGACGAACGTCGTGGTGGCCGCGCGTCCGCCGGTGTCGAACACCGGCACATTGTCGAACAGTTTATCGATGAATTCGGCAACCTTCGCCGGATCGTCCTTGAATGCCTCCTTGGCGTAGGCCGTGGCGGCGAGATAGGTATAGCGGGCATTGCCCGAGGTTTTCGGATTGGGGAAGATCACCTCTACGTCGTCGCGAACGAGATCGTTCCAGTCCTTGATATTCTTCGGGTTTCCGGCGCGCACGAGGAAGGACGGCAGCGAATAGAACGGCGACGCTTTGTTGGCGAAATCGTTCTGCCAGTCTTCCGACACGAAGCCGTTCTTGACCAGGAAGGCGATGTCGGTGACCTGGTTGAAAGTAACCACATCCGCTTCCAGCCCCTCCACGATAGCGCGCGCCTGCTTGGACGTACCTGCATGCGACTGGTCGATCGTCACGCCGGGATGGGCAGCGACGAATGCCTCGTTCACCTGGACGAACAGTTCGCGCGCCACGTCGTAGGAGGCGTTGAGGAGCTTGTCGGCCGACTGCGAGTTTACTGAACTTGCGAGAAATGCGGCGAGAGCCGCTCCGACAAGCAGAAAGCGTTTCATGGAATTCTCCTGGAGTTGGGTAATTCTGTTCTGTTCAAAATAGGCGGCATTTGCCGATTGCGAGAGGCAGCCGTCACCCGGCGCGACGAAGCGGATGAAATTTTCATCTCCAAATTGCGCTTCCGCAAGAATTATCAACTTGCGACGCACCGCGCGGCGGCCGGTCGGGCGTGGCGACGGGTCGGTTGTATTCCTCTGGATATATCGCTTGAGTTCCCGTAGGTTCCGACAAGAGGCAATGACCGCTGCAGGGAGTTCGGGATGTCGCCGCATATTTGTCCGGGATGGCGATTTGCAGCTCTGATCGGCGCGGTGATAGCGGTGCTTGCGACCGCGCCTGCCGCATACCCTTCCGACAGGGTGGTCGTGTTCGCGGCCGCGAGCCTCAAGAATGCGCTCGATGCGGTCAACGTGGCTTGGCAAACCGAAACAGGCAAGGCCGCGACTGTTTCCTACGCCGCGAGCTCCGCCCTCGCCAGACAGATCGAACAGGGCGCTCCCGCCGACGTCTTCGTCTCGGCCGATCACGACTGGATGAATTATTTGGCTGAGGCCGGACTGATCAGGCCCGGCTCCTCGTTCAACCTGCTTGGCAACCGTATCGTCCTGATCGCCGCCGCTGGCTCAGCCGTCGAAACGAACATCGAGCCGGACTTCCCGCTCGCTGATCTTCTCGGCGGCGGCAGGCTGGCAATGGCAGACGTGAAGGCAGTGCCCGCCGGCAAATACGGCAAGGCGGCGCTCGAAAAACTCGGCGTTTGGGCCGAGGTCGAGGACAGTGTGGCCCAGGCCGAAAATGTGCGCGCAGCGCTGAAGCTTGTCGCGACAGGCGAAGCGCCGCTCGGCATCGTTTACCAGACCGACGCGATCGCGGAACCGACTGTGAGAGTGATCGGCCTCTTTCCCGAAGATACACATCCGCCGATCGTTTATCCGGTCGGAATTACTGCAGATTCAAGCAATCTGGACGCAATGGAGCTTGTAAAGTATCTGAGATCCGCCGAGGCGAGGCGACTGTTCGAGGCGCAGGGCTTCACCGTTCTCGCTCCAGTCGTCTCCAACTAGCACACACCATGGAACTGACGCCTGATGAGTGGAATGCGGTCCGGCTGTCGGTCAAGGTCGCAGTCTGGGCCATGCTTGGGAGTCTGCCCCTCGGACTGCTCACGGCTCTGACCCTGGCGCGAGGGAACTTCTGGGGTAAGTCGATCCTCAACGGCATCGTCCATTTGCCGCTGATCCTGCCGCCCGTCGTCACCGGCTATCTGCTGCTTCTGACCTTTGGCCGGCGCGGACCCGTGGGCGCATTCCTCGCCGAGCATTTCGGAATCGTGTTGTCGTTCCGCTGGACCGGGGCGGCGCTCGCCTGTGCGATCATGGGTTTCCCGCTGATGGTGCGCGCGATCAGGCTGTCGATCGAGGCCGTCGACCGCCGGCTCGAGGCAGCCGCAGGTACACTCGGCGCGGGGCCGATCTGGGTGTTCACCACCATCACTTTGCCACTGATCCTGCCCGGCATAATCGCTGGCATGATCTTGTCCTTCGGCAAGGCGATGGGCGAGTTCGGCGCCACTATCACCTTCGTCTCCAATATTCCCGGCGAAACCCAGACGCTGCCGTCGGCGATCTACACTTTCACGCAAATCCCTGGAGGCGACGCGGGCGCGTTGCGGCTCACCCTGATTTCCGTGGCCATCTCGATGGCAGCCCTCATGGCGTCGGAAGCGCTGGCGCACCGCGCCAGCCGGCGGATCGAGGGCGCATGACCGTCCTCGTCGATGTCAGCCACCGCCTCGGCGGGTTTCAACTGGAGGCGCGGTTTGCGAGTGCTGGCCATCTGACCGCGCTGTTCGGGCCGTCGGGATCGGGCAAGACGTCCATTGTCAGCATGATCGCGGGACTGATCCGGCCTGACCGCGGCAGCGTTGCGGTCGACGGCCGTGTGCTGACCGATCGGGCGTCTGGCGTTTTCGTGCCCATGCACCGCCGCCGCATCGGCGCCGTGTTCCAGGACGCGCGGCTGTTTCCGCATATGAGCGTGCGCCGCAATCTTGCATACGGCAAATGGTTCGCGCCGGCGCGCGAACGCTACGCGGAAACCGGTCGCATCGTTGAGCTGCTCGGCATCGGCCATCTGCTGGAGCGCAGGCCGAGCCTGCTTTCCGGCGGCGAAAGGCAGCGCGTCGCCATCGGCCGCGCGTTGCTCGCCAGCCCTCGGCTGTTGTTGATGGACGAGCCGCTGGCCTCGCTCGACGAGGCGCGCAAGGGCGAGATCATGCCCTATATCGAGCGCCTTCGCGACGAACTGAAAATCCCGATCGTCTACGTCAGCCACTCGATCGCCGAGGTCGCAAGGCTCGCCACCGACATTGTCGTCATGTCGGACGGCAAAGTCACGGCAGCCGGCCCGACCGGCGAGATCATTCAGCGCCTTGACCTTCTCCCGGCCGGAGAACGCGGCGAGGGCGGCGTCGTGCTGGAGATGACGGTCGCCGCCCACGACATCGACTACGGTATGACCGTGCTGAAGTCGGCCGCCGGCGAGATCCGCGTTCCGCGCATTCGCGCTGAACTAGGCTCGACGGTCCGGCTCCGGCTCCGGGCGCGCGACGTCATGATCGCGACCGCCGAGCCGATGGGGCTCAGCGCCCAGAACATTCTGCGCGGGAAGATCGCGCGGATTGCCCACGGGGGCGATCCGCTGGTCGAGGTTCACGTCGATTGCCATGAACAGCAGGTGCTGTCGCGGATCACTCGCCTGTCCCTCGATGCGCTTCGGCTGCATGTCGGCCAAGAGGTCTTTGCAGTGATAAAATCGGTGGCGTTCGATCACGAAAACCTGTCGAATAGCCTTATCGATCAAGGCTTCTGAACGGGAGCGCGCTACAAGGATGCCTTCGCTCAGCCTGCGGATAAATCTCGATCCCGAAGGCCGGATTGGACCCGGCAAGATCGCACTGCTTGAGGAGATATCGGCCTCGGGTTCGATCTCGGCGGCCGCACGTGCGATGGACATGTCCTACAAGCGTGCCTGGGATCTCGTGGACGATCTTAACAGGCTGTTTGGCAAGCCGCTTGTCTCTGCCCGCACCGGCGGAAAAAGCGGCGGCGGTGCAGCGCTGACGCCGCTCGGCCTTTCCGTCGTCACCCGGTTTCGCGCCATCGAGAATGCCGCGGTCGCCGCCGCCTCGCACCAATTGGCAGCGCTGCAGGCGGAGATCGAAGCGGGGTAGCGCTCCAATATTCCGGAACCTTTGCATCTCGGCTCAGTTGATATACATTCGGGCAATGTAGATCATGGGGAAGAACGCATGAAAGTCGCAAAATGGGGAAACAGCCTGGCGGTGCGGCTGCCGTCCACCGTTGTGCAGGCTCTCGATTTGCAGGAAGGCGATGAGATCGAACTACACGTTGCCGACCGACGCGAGTTGGAAGTGGTTCGCAAGCCCGGGCGCGAGGAATTGATTCAGACACTGCGGGCCTATCGGGGCCGCCTGCCTCGAGATTTCAAGTTCGAACGGGATGAGGCCAATGCCCGATAGCGGCGTCGGTCCGTTCCTCGATTCCAATATTCTCATCTATCTAGCTTCGGGCGACGCGGCAAAGGCGGATCGCGCGGAACAATTGTTGCGGGACGGCGGGATCATAAGCGTTCAGGTTCTCAACGAAATCGCCAATGTCGCTCTTCGGAAGATGAGATTGTCATGGTCCGATACACGTTATTTTATTTCGCGAATCCGGGACCTGCTCACTGTCATTCCCATCACGGAACCAATTCATGAATCCGGCTTGCGGCTCGCGGAACGATATCGGCTCGGAATCTACGACGGCATGATCGTGGCGGCGGCGCTTGATGCCGGCTGCGACATTGTACTATCGGAGGACCTTCAGCATGGTATGGCGGTCGAGAACCGGTTGAGGATCATCAATCCATTCAGAGCGTGACGGGAACGAATCTACTTCCCCAACTCTACTGACCTGATCCTCGCGGCCTCAACCGCCTCCGTCACCAGTTGCTTGAGCCGGTCCTCGCCCATCAGCACGGCGAGCGCGGCCGCAGTGGTGCCGTTCGGGCTGGTCACCTGCTGGCGGAGCACGCCCGGATCCTCATGGCTTTCGGCCGCCAGCGAAGCTGCCCCGTAGACGGTCTGCATGGCCAGCAGTTTCGCCGTCTCCGCCGGCAACCCGGCGCTTTCTGCGGCCGCCGTCAGGCACTCGATGAAATGAAAAATGTAGGCCGGGCCGGAACCGGATACGGCGGTCACCGCGTCCATCAGGCTTTCATCGTCAATGGAGGCGATCTCGCCGCTGGCCGAGAGCAGGTCGGCGACGAATTTGCGGGCGTCGTCCGAAACGCGTTCATTGGCGAACATGACCATCATGCCCTTGCCGATCGCAGCCGGCGTGTTGGGCATGCAGCGGACGATCGGCGCGCTGTTGCCGAGTATCTCCTCGAACGTCGCCATTGCTGTTCCGGCGGCGATGCTGAGGAATGTCGTGCGCCCGTCGCCGAAGCGCCGGTAGCCGGCTGTCACCTCGCGTATCACCTGCGGCTTCACGGCCAGCACGATTAAGGCAGGGACGGCGCCTGTGGGAATTTCGCCGGCGTCGCTGCCTACCCTGCTACCGAGCGCCTTGGCCCGCGCCCGCAATTCCGCGTTGGGTTCGATGACGAAGGTCTCGTCTGCCCTGAGCTTGCCCGATTTAAGCCAGCCCGAAAGCATGGCGTATCCCATGTTGCCGCAACCGGCGAGCGCTACCTTCACTGTCATTTCCGAGCCTCCGTCTCCCTCGTTTAGACGGTCGGGCACACATGCGAAAGAGGCTGATCAGTCTGGGTTAGAAGCCTTGAGCGGGAAGCGGGCGATAAGCCTCAGTCCGATGACGCTGAACACGAAGAACAGCCAAACCGGGTCGGCTCGCCGGAAGAAAAAGCTTTCCAGGAACGAGTTCAGCGCCGTGAACAGCAGGATCATCATGAAGAGATCGCCGAGGAAGATGTTCTCCTTGCGCAGCGGTGTGCGCATGTAGTCGCGCAGCGGCGCGATCAGGAACGCCCATATGGAGACGAACATGGCGGGCAAGCCCATGATCACGGCGATATCGAGATAGCCATTGTGGCCATGGACGATGCCGCGCACATCCCAGGCGCGGTCGAAGGGCTGAGCCGTGCTGGTCACCGCATCGGTGCCCCAGAAGCTGTTATAGCCATAGCCCGTCCAGGGGCGTCTGGCGATCATCTCGCCGACGAACTCCCAGAGCGTCGTTCGCCCCGTATAGGTGAGGTCGGGAAAATGCTCCGCGGCAAGCTGCTTCAGCGGATCGATGAAGACGATGCCTAGCGTGGCGAGCGCCGTGCAGATCATGGCGAGCGCAAACAAAAGCGGCGTTATCAGCCGCATCCCGAACAGGCTGGGCACTACGACGACCAGGATAGATGCCGGCACCAGACCAGCCGTCGTCTTGGAGCCGGTGTTGATCATGAAAACCATCGCGCTGGCAAATAGCAGAACGCCTGTCGCCTTCCTGCCGCGGCGGAAGAGATAAAGCCCGCCGAAGCTTAGGCAGGCCATCACCGGGCCGGCGATGTTCTTGTGGCTGAAGACGCCGCGCCAGAGTCCTGCATGCTCGGCCTCGATGGAATCAGCCGTGTGCATGGCGTCGCTCGGGAATATCACCAGGCCGGCGAAGCTCAGCCCGATGACGAACAGCCCCGCCACCGCAATGACGGTCGAAAACGCGTCGGCGTCGCGCGGGATCGCCAGCACGGTCGCCATCGTCAGAATGCCGATCAGCGTGAAGGAGGCGGCGCGCATCGCGGCATCCGGGTCGGTTGCGTTGAATGCCGAAAGCAGCAGGAAGCCGATCATAAGCAGGAAGGCCGGGCTGAATAAGGCACTGACGACCCGCGGATTGGCGAAGGCCGCCAGCGAGAAGATCGACAGCGCGCCCAGCGAACCGAAACCGAGCTGATTGACGATGTCGCCGCCATCGCCGACGGTCGTGGCCGCTGGCTGGAATGGCTTGAACGACACCATTGCGATGGTCAGCAGGATCGTCGCGATCGCCGTGGCTATGCCACTCCGCGAGAACGCAGCCGTGATCGGCGCCGCGTCAGTTCTTCTCGGGCTGACGGTATTGTTCATTGGCGTATCCGAACTCGGCCAGAACCCGGCCGAGCGCGACATGGATCGGATAGACGCCGATCGCCGGCGAGCCCGTGGTGGCCAACCTGGCCAGCGCCCGGAACGGCGAAGCAGCCAGCAGCGCCAGGCTTTTTACAAGCACCCGGATATTAGCGAGCGGCGTGCCGGCGCGCTTCTTTTTCTCGACCAGCGTGGAGATCACGCCGTTGCGCAGGCTGCGGGCGCGGATCCAGTCGGCTTCGACCCGGCGCGGTGGAACCGCTTCGTGCACCGGTGCCTCGGCGCACCAGGCGAGCTTGAATCCGCGCTGCGCCGCCCGGCTCAGGAAGTCGGAATCGCCGCCGCCCATGAAATTGAATTTGAGGTCGAGGAACGGCGGACCCATTGTCGCCAGCACATGCCGGCCGATCAGCAGATTGCCCGAAGAATAGAGCGCGCCGACCCTTCCGCTCTTCATATAGGGCGGTGCGAAAACTGGATGTTCGGCCCATTTGGCGTGTTCAACGCTGGCGAAGACCGGAACCTGCGGCCCGCCGACGATATCCGCTTCATGTTTCTCTGAAGCGGCGCACATGTTTTCCAGCCAGTTTCTGTCAGCGATCTCGTCATCATCGATCACAAGCAAATATCTGAAACTTGGAAAGTGCATCACGGCGGTCTGCCAGCCGGCATTGTAGGCGCTGCAATTGCCGCGCTCATGCGCGATGATGACCATTCCCTCCAGCGCGCCCTTCTCGAAACGCGGCAGCGCGGCGTTGGCGCCCCCGCGCGCTTCCGCCTCGTTTTCCATGACGATCACCGCGAACCGGCGCGCGGTTTCCTGCTGCCGCAGCGATTCCAGCGTGGCCAGCAACTGCTCCGGACGACGGAATGTCGGCACTGTCACGACGGCCTCGACCGCCTCCGAAACAAGTCCCGGAGACCGGCCGGCAATCGAAACCGGTCCATCTTTCTGCAAGGGCTTCATGCGAACGTCCGTCACTGCCTGGCTTTCGATAGCACTGGCCGCGATAAGGATTCGTTAAACACCTTTGGCGGATGGCTGTCTGGGCGCCGCCATTTTGTTCCCGCCGGGCCGGCTTTTAAGCAAGGCTTCACTGGGTTTGGCTATTCGACATCTCAGGATAGGTGAGATGCATCTGCTGTTTGCCACTTCGATCGTGCCCGACGGCGGGCTCGGCTCGGGTTACGAGATCGCCAACGCCGCGATCATTGCGGCTTTGCGCCGCGTCGGCGTTCGCGTCACGGTAATCGGCTTCACCTGGCCCGGCCGGACTGCGCTGGATCCCGAAAACACGATCGTTCTTGGCTCCGTCGACGTTCGCAATCAGCATGCGCCGACCGTGCAGAAGCTCAAATGGCTCGCCAAGGCGCTCCTGACCGGCCTGACATTTTCGTCCGTGAAACTGCGGCTGGTCGGTCCGGAGCGGCTGCGCGGTGCGATCACAGAGGCCGGACCGTTCGATGGCTACGTGCTGAACTCCGTGCAGTTTGCGGGTGCATTCGAAGACTTGTTCGAAGACCGGCCTTCGATCTTCGTCGCCCACAATGTCGAGCACGTCTCGGCAGCCGAGAACGCGATCGCCGCGAAGGGTGTCTTCGAGCGCTTCCTGTTCCGGCGCGAGGCACGGCTTCTTAAGCGCCTCGAGGCGCGGCTCTGCCGCAGGGCGCGCTTCGTCTTCACCCTGGCGGAAGAAGACCGCTCGGCGCTCGGCGTGGCTTCCGATGCCAAATCGGTCGCGCTGCCGCTGGTGACCGGGCCGGCCGCTCCGCCGCTGTCGGCCGCCCGCCGCACAGATTGCGATGCAGCTCTTGTCGGCACATGGACGTGGCTGCCCAACCGCGTCGGCCTCGACTGGTTCCTGCATGAGGTCGTACCGCGCCTGCGCCGCGATTTCCGGATCAGCATCGCCGGCGCTATTCCAGCCGGAGTCAATTCGTCACATCCGGGCGTGACATTCGTCGGCCGTGTTCCCGATGCGCAGGATTTCGTTCGCAGTGCTGCAGTCGTGCCGCTGATTAGTAGGGCAGGGACCGGCGTGCAGTTGAAGACCATCGAGGCGTTCGAACTCGGCCTGCCGACCGTCGCCACGAGTTCATCCTTGCGCGGCATCGGGCATGTTCCCGCGAACTGTGTAATCGCAGACGACCCGGCGGCCTTTGCGGCAGCGCTGGAGCGCGCGGCAGCAGGCAAAGTCGCCGATGCCGACGGCGCAGCCTTCTATCGACGTCAGCGCGCCGAACTCGACGCCCGGGTCAAACGCGGGCTTGAAGCGATCGGCTACCAGCGACACGAGGCGTTGGCATGAACATGCACACCGCCAACGCCATCGGCATTTCCGCCTGGAAAACCGTCCTTGGCATCTCGGTCGCAAGCGTCGGGTGGGATGAAGCGATCGGCCTCTTGAACCGCATGCTGGTTGAACGGCGATTCACCAAGGTCAGCTTTCTCAATGCGCACAACGCCAACGTTGCTTCCGTCGATGCGGCATTCGCCGATGCGCTCGACGATTTCCTCATCCTGCCCGACGGCGTCGGCGTTGATATGGCGGCGAAGATCCTTTCCGGCTCGTCTTTTCCGGCAAACCTCAACGGCACGGATTTCATCCCCGGCTTCCTTCAGGCCACCTCGAAACCGCTGACGGTCGGTTTGCTCGGTGCAACCCGCCGCAACGCCGACGCGGCAGCCGCAAAGCTGGCGGCTATCGCCCCTCAGCATCGTTATGTCGTGATTCATGACGGGTATTTTTCAGCGCAGGAAGAGCCGGGCGTCATCGACAAAATTGGAGCGTTGCGGCCGGATGTGCTCCTCGTCGCGATGGGGGTGCCGAGGCAGGAACTCTGGATCGCCCGTAATCTGACGGAAAAACACTGCACGCTGCCGATAGCCGTCGGTGCGCTGCTCGATTTCCTGAGCGGGGCGGTGCCGCGCGCGCCAGGTTGGATGCGTCGCATGCGGCTCGAATGGCTCTTTCGCCTGATCGTCGAACCCGGCCGCCTCTGGCGTCGCTATGTCGTCGGCAATCCGCTCTTCCTCGCGCGCGTTTTGCGCCAGAAGATCGTCGGCAGGGGCAGCCGGTGAACAGCCGCTTCCTGCCGCAAGAAGCGGTCGCGCCGGGTCTGATCGATCGAACGGCCGCTTCCGCCATGGTTACGGCTAGCTACGCCCCCGATTTCGAGCGCTGCCGCCTGCTTTGCGAGACGGTGGACCAGCACGTCACCGGCTTGGCGCATCACTATATCCTGGTCGAGCGGAACGATGTGGCGCTGTTCCGCCAGCTTGAAACAAAATCGCGGACGGTGGTCGACGAGCGTGAACTGCTGCCGTCGTGGCTTCACGCGGTCAGCGATCCGGCGAGCCTGTTCCAACGCCGCATCTGGCTGAGTTGGAAAACCATGCCCCTGCGCGGCTGGCACGTCCAGCAGCTTCGGCGCATCGCCATCGCTGCCCATGCGGTGGAGGACATCCTCGTTTATTGCGATTCCGATGTCGTTTTCCTGAAACCTTTCGACTGCGCAACGTTCCGCAGCGACGGCAAGCTGCGGCTGTTTCGGCGCGACAATGCGCTGCCGGATACGGGAGATCACGCGATCTGGTCGAGGAATGCCGGTGCGGTTTTGGGCATCGAGCATCCTGCGATTTCGCCGCATGACTATATCTCCACCCTGATTGCCTGGAGCAGGCAGGACGTTCGAGCCATGTGCGCGCATATAGAGCGGCTGCACGGCCGCAACTGGGTCGAAGTGGTCGGCGCGTCCCGGAAGTTCTCCGAATGCCTGATCTACGGCCGTTTCGTGGACGAGGTGCTCGGCGGCGCAGGGCACTTCCACGCCTCCGAGGAATTCTGCCGCGTCCACTGGACCGGTTCGGCCATGTCCGACGACGAATTCCGCAGCTTCGTCGCCGGCATGTCGCCGCATCAGTCGGCAATCGGCATGCAGTCCTTCATAGGCACCGATATCGACCGCATTCGCCGCCTGACGCAGGCTGCGTAGCAAATCACACCGGCTTGGCCGGCATGCGCAGCGCCGAATAGGTCAACAGCGCCGAAACCATGTAGAGCGCGGCGAACATTGCGTTCAGCGACCAGATGAAAGCCGCGGTGTCGAGGCTGTTCATCATGACGAAGATCAGCAGCACGGCCTTCGCACCCGCCAGCAAGGCGAGATTAAGCGCCCGGACGAGGGTCTGTCCGCGCGCGAACAGCAACTCGGCCTGGTACTCGATCAGGTTGCGCAGGCCCGGTACGCAAACTGCCAGTGCGACGAGTGGCGCGGCCTCCGCGACGGTCCGGCCCAGCGCCGCCGGGAAATAGTGCAGAACCACAGCAAGGCTCAGCAGCGCGCCCGTCGAAATGGTAAAAATACCGGCTTCGATGCCGCCGCGTGCGCGCCAGCTTCTCAGCATGTCGGGAGCACGCATCATGCGCTGCACCAGCATCATCGAAAAAGTGCGGATTGGGATGGCGGTAAGGTCGACCAGCCGCATGACGATCGCATAGAGGCCGGCAAGCTGCGGTCCGCCAATGGCCAGGACGAGCAGCTTGTCGAACTCCATCTGCAGGTAGAACAGGATTTCCGCTCCAGCCACATAGAGCGAATCCGCAAGCCGCCGCCAGTAGAGAAGCGGCCGGAAGCGCAGCCGCTGACGCGGATAAAAAAGCGTAACCGCTACGATGAGGGCGATGGCATTGACGGCGATATAAAAGCTCGACCACGCGGCCAGACTGTCGGTCGGCCATAATGCGAATGCCACCGCGCCCGCCGCCCGCATCACGGTTCCGAAAATAGTCAGGGAAGCCGCGCGTCCGAACCGGTTCTGACCGTTGTTGACGATGATCACGACCTCGAAAGGCCGCCACAGCAACGCCTCGGCGACTATCACCACAGCAAAGATCGAAAGCGCCATCTGGCCTGCGAAGAACAGCAGGTAGGTCAGCCATGAGGCCGCGGCCAAGACGGGCAGTGACAGCGCGCCCATCAGGACGAAACCCGCCGTGAACGTGCCGATGAGGTTCGGTCGGATGGTTGCCGTGCGATAGAGCGCCGAAATGAAGCCGAAGGCCAGGATCCGGGACAGCATGACGCCCGCGGCTGAAGCGGTTGCGAAAAGCCCGAAGTCGGCCAGCGACAGCGTGTTCGCCAGCGCCACGAAATACAGGAGCGAAAACACCAGCCGGCCGCCGGCGCCGCTGATTGCCGCGAAATAGTCGCGCAAAAGGCCGCGCCGCTCCGACAGGAACGCGCCAATTCTGGCGAAAGGCCGCCTTTGCCGGATATCGTTCGCCTGGGTCATGCTTCGCGCGATGCTAGCGCGGAAAGCTTAATGTGCGGTTCCGCGTTTCCCATGCGCGGCCCAAGCCACGCCGCATTGTTCGGACGATCGGCGTCCTTGACGAGCGGAAATTAACCTTTTGTTTCCCATGCCTGTTTAGCGTGGCTTAACGTTTGCATTCACCAATCCGGCATGCGTCGGGAAACGGCCGCAATCCATGTTCGAGACCGATCAACGCGACGATCCCCGACGTGAGCGCTCGTTGCTCTCGTTGAGCGGCGCACACCCCAGTGAGGGCGCTCCGCGGCGTTCGGCGTCGCTTCTTGCCGCCGCCGGGCCGCAACACGCTGACGATGCCGCGGCTCGCCATCACATCGGCCGTCAGCATCGAGCCGCCCGGAACAGTCCGGCGTCGCCTGGACCTGTTTTAGCGGACGAAAAGCCAATACCCGAACCGCCGGCAGCCAGAACGACATGGATAGAGCGCCTTCTGCCTGCCTGGATCAGGCTGCCCGATCAGACCGACAGCGCTCCAGCCGAATTGCCATCCAGGCAGGTTCGTCACTTCGACAACCGATATAGCGAGGACCGTTCGTCCGAAATTTCGGTTGCGGAAAGCGCCGGTCCGTCTGCCGAGCGCGAACCGCCCGACGAACATTGGAAGCCGCTCATCGATCCTGGCAAAGTGGTCGGCGGCATAGCCAAATCGAAATGGATCATCGTCGGAACGACCGTGCTTGGCGCGGTGCTGGGCGTCATGATCGCACTTTCCACTCCGAAGAGATACGAAGCCACCGTCGAGTTGCTGGTCGATCCGCGAGACCTCAATCTGGTCGAGCGCGACATCACCCAGAGCGGGCTTTCCAATGAAGCCACTTTGGCAATTATCGAGAATCAGGTCCGGATCCTGACTTCCGGCACGGTTCTGACCAAGGTCGTGGAACGCCTCAATCTCGCCAGCGATCCCGAATTCAACGGCGAGGGCAGCGATGGCGGCATCGGTGCGTTTGCCTCGAACATCCGCTCGCTGCTTTCGCGCAGCGACGGCGACGACGGCGGCGACAGGCGGCACACCCTTGCCGTCCAGAATCTTTCCGAGGCCTTGGCGGTCGAGCGCGGGGGCAAGACCTTCGTGATCATGATCAGCGCGGTCACAAAGGATGGCGAGAAATCGGCGCTGATCGCCAACACCATGACCGATGTGTTTCTGCAGACCTACGGGCAAATCCAGTCAAATACGGCCGGACGTGCGGCGGACGAGTTGACGTCGAGGCTCGATCAGCTCCGCGAAGGCGTCGAGGCGGCCGAGCGCAAGGTCGAAACCTTCAAGGCGGAAAACGACATCATCGACGCGCAGGGCCGCCTGATAACGGACGACGAGATCGTCAAGCTGAACGAGCAGCTTTCGGTGGCGCGCGCACGGACGCTGGAACTGAACGCCAGGGCGTCGTCGACACGGTCGGTCAATATCGATGCCGTGCTCGGCGGCGTCCTGCCTGAAGAACTGTCGTCTCCGACGATCCAGGAATTGCGCGCACAGTATTCGGCGCTGAAGAGCGACGCCGACCGGCTGGCGGTGAGGCTCGGCCCACGCCATCCAGAGCGCATGGCCATCGAGGCGCAACTCACCGGAGCGCGCGACAGGATCAGCAGCGAATTGCGCCGGGTTGTCTCGTCGACGCAGACCGAGTTGAAGCGCGCAGTCCAGCTCGAACAGGAGCTTGCGGCGCGGCTGGCGCAGCTGAAGGTGCGCCAGGGCGATGTCAGCAACGAGCTGGTGACGCTGCGCGAGCTGGAACGCGAGGCGACCGCCAAGCGCGCCGTGTACGAGGCATTCCTTCTGCGGGCACGGGAAACCGGCGAGCAGAAGGACATCAACACCGCCAATATGAGCGTGATCTCCAAGGCGTGGCCGCCACTCAACGCCAATCCGCCCTCGCGCTCGACGATGGCGCTGACCGGGCTGATGCTCGGCTTCTTCGCCGGCGTCGGCTTCGGGGTCATGCGCGGTGCCTATGACAGCCTGCGCGATACTGCTAACTCGCGCGCAACGGGGCAGGAGCGGCGCAAGCGCGATCCGTCCAGGACGGTTGTTCCGGCCAAAAGCCCGGAAATTGGATTTGCCGGGACCGGCTCATCCCGGCCTTTAACACAAGAGACGCCAAGCCACGCCGTCCGGCCGGAACCGCGCAGCCGGCAGACCGTTCCGGCCGGCGTTGCGGCCGAGGCGCAGCCGGAGCCGCAAAACCTGCCGCCGCGCCGCGATGAAGCGCTCTCAACTTCGAGGGAAACTCCGATGCAAGGTCCAGTTTACGCTTATCCGCCCCTTGGCGCGCCGCCTGCGGCGCCCGTCCCGACTGCCTATCCAGTCCATCCGCAGACCTACCCGCAGCCTTATCCGGCTGCGCAGCCGCAGTCCGTCTATGCGCAGCAGTCGCCGATGCAGCCATACTATGCAGACCCTTATCAGCCAGCCCACTATGCGCCGCCGCTTGTTTATCCGCAGGCCCCGGTCCAGCAGTCGCCGCATTGGCAGCAGCCGCAGATGCCTGCGCCCGCCTATTACCCATATCCGCAGCAGGGACAGCCGCCGGCAGGCTTCTATCCCGCGCACATGCCGCCGCAAACGTTGCATGCCCAGCATGCGATGACGCCGCATTACGCGCCGCCCGCCGCCGCTCCGATGCCTCCCCGGCAACAGGAAGCCGCGCCGCCGACGGCAGAGGCGCTGCAGGTGCCGATCGACGAGATTCGCTCCAGCCTGCGAGAATTCCGTGAGGCGGTGCGAGACCTCACCGAGGCCCGGCAGCGCCGTCGCTACTTCTGAGCGGTCCCGAATTCGCAAGCGGTTTCGAGTTTACGCCACGCGACGCCGCTTTGGCGGATTGCGCCGAGGGCCTTTCATAACTATGCCGCAGACAGCCAAGCTGTTGCCAGGGATGAATAATGGCCGAAATCATTGATGGAAGAGCTGTAGCCGACGAGGTCGTGCAGGCCGTAAAGCGATTGACCGGCGAACTGGTGAATGCGCGATCGATCATACCCGGCCTCGCAGTCGTTATCGTTGGGGAGGATCCGGCAAGTCAGGTCTATGTTTCCTCCAAGAGCCGCAAGGCCAAGGAATGCGGCTTTCACTCCGTCCAGCATACGCTGCCTGCCGAAACCGCCGAGGAACAGCTGGTCGCGATCGTTCGCGATTTGAACGCCGACCCGGCAATCCACGGCATACTGGTGCAGTTGCCGCTGCCGGCCCATATCGACGCCGGCCGCATCATCCAGACCATCGCGCCCGAAAAGGACGTCGACGGCTTCCATTTCGTCAATGTCGGCAAGCTCGGCGCGGGCGAACTCGACACCGCCTTCGTGCCGTGCACGCCATCGGGTTCCATGCTTTTGATCGAGCGGGTGCGGGGGAAGGATCTGTCCGGCTTGAATGCTGTTGTTGTTGGCAGGTCGAACATCGTCGGCAAGCCGATGGCCAATCTGCTGCTCGCCGCCAACTGTACCGTGACGATCGCACACAGCCGTACGAAGGATCTGCCGGCTCTAGCGCGCACCGCCGACATCCTGGTCGCCGCCGTTGGCCGCCCGGAGATGATCAGGGGCGACTGGGTCAAGCCAGGCGCCACCGTCATCGACGTCGGCATCAACCGGATCCCGGCGCCGGAGAAGGGCGAGGGCAAGTCGCGGCTGGTCGGAGATGTGGCGTTCGCCGAGGCCGAAAAGGCTGCCGGCGCGATCACGCCGGTGCCGGGCGGCGTCGGCCCGATGACGATCGCGCTGCTGATGGCCAACACGCTGGTTTCCGCATATCGTGCCGCGGGCCTCAGTCGCCCGACATTCTAAGCCAAGGTCCGAGCTTTGCCCCCGCTTCCTGTTGCTGTAGAACGGCCGGCCATGCCTGACCAGATCCAGGGGGGCCGGCAGTTCGCATTCCTGCTGGTCGACAAATTCTCGATGTTTTCGCTGGCCGCCGCGATCGACACGTTCCGATCGGCGAACCGGCTGCTTGGCTACGACTATTATGGCTGGACCACAGTGTCGGCGGATGGCGACGCCGTGATGGCGTCAAATGGCCTGCCGCTGAAGATCGATTACAGCGCCGCCGACCTGCCGTCCGTTGACATATTGTTCGTTTCCGTCGGCCTGACCACGGAATTTCCGGGTAAGAGCAAGGTGCTCGGCGCACTGCGCAGCTGGGGCAGGCGCGGCGGCGCGCTCGGTGCGCTGTCCGTCGGCTCCTATCTGCTTGCCGAGGCCGGCCAACTCGAAGGCCACCGCTGCACCATCCATTGGGAAAACCGCGCCGGCTTCATGGAGAAATTCCCGGACATCGAATGCACCGGCAATGTCTTCGAGATCGACCGCAAGCGTTATACCTGCGCCGGCGGCACGACCTCGATCGATCTTATGCTGGAGATCGTGCGCACCGATTTCGGCTCCAACATCGCCAACGGCGTCGCCAACCAGTTCCAGCATGAGCGCATCCGCTCGGCCGGCGACCGCCAGCGCGTCGGCCCCGAACGCGACCTGACCGGCAAGTCGGAAAAGCTGCGCAAGATCGTCGAACTCATGGCCGACAATCTCGACGAGCCGTTCTCGGCGGTGCAGCTGGCCAAGTCCGCCGGGCTTTCGGTGCGGCAGGTCGAGCGGCTGTTCTTGCGCCACCTGACGGTCACGCCCGGCCGCTATTACATGCGGCTCAGGCTCGAGCGGGCGCGCGAATTGCTGCGCCAGACCAATATGCCCATCCTCGACGTGGCGATCGCCACCGGCTTCACCTCGCATTCCTATTTCGCGCAGAGCTACCGGTTGCAGTTCGGCCGCCCGCCGTCCGAAGAGCGCCGCACAACCTACTGATCGGGCGTGCCGCCGGGTTGCCAGCCACCGGCCCCTTCGCTAGCTTGCGACCGCGAGCGAACGGCGCATCGAGGGGGACATCATGATCGCATTGTCACGTGGCGTGCTGGCGGTATTCCTTACCCTCTGGCTCACCGCAATCGCCGCAGCTGCGGACCGGACAATCATCGTGCTCGACGCATCGGGCTCCATGTGGGGCCAGATCGACGGCCAGCCCAAGCTCGAAATCGCGCGCCAGACGCTGAGGACGGTGCTGCAGACGATTCCCGCCGACATGGAGCTTGGCCTGCTGGCCTACGGTCATCGCGAAAAGGGCAATTGCGACGACATCGAGCTGGTGGTGCCGCCCGCGCCAGGCGCCGCTTCGTCCATCACGCTCGCCGCCGACACGATGAAGTTCCTCGGCAAGACGCCGCTTTCCGCCTCGGTCAGGCAGGCCGCCGAAGCGTTGCGCTACACCGAGGACAAGGCGACGGTCATCCTGATCACCGACGGGCTCGAAACCTGCAATGCCGATCCCTGCGCCGTCGGAACCGAGCTCGAACAGGCCGGTGTCGACTTCACCGCCCATGTCGTCGGCTTCGGCCTGACGGCGGAAGAGGGCAGGCAGGTGGCGTGCCTTGCCGAGAACACCGGTGGCAAATACATCCAGGCGTCGGACGCCGGCGCGCTGAAGGATGCGTTGATCGAGACGGTCGTGGTCGCGCCCGCTCCGCAGCCCGAGCCGGAACCCGCTCCTGCGCCTGAGCCGGCGGTGCCCGAATTCAACTTCGTTCCGCAAACACTGCTGGCAGAGGGCCAGCCGGCGCTCAACGAGGCGGGAAACGCCTATGAGATCTACGCAGTGAAAGCCGACGGCGCGAAGGGCGAACGCGTCGCGACTGAATACGACAATTACAAGGGCAGCCTGGAGCCGGGCGACTACATCGTCAAGGCGACGCTCGGCGAGGCTGCCGCCGAAATGCCGGTGAAAATCGAGCCGGGCAAGGTCGCCGAGCCAGCCTTCGTGCTCAACGCCGGCACTCTGATCATCCGTCCGCTGGCGAGCGAGGGCGCGGAGGTGAGCGATGGCGCGACCGTGATCACCGAATATCCAGGCGGCGGCAAGGCCACCAATTACGGCCAGACCAAGATCGTCCTGCCTGCCGGCGAGCAGAAGCTGACGGTGAAAATCGGCGAGGGCGAAGTCAGCGAGACGCTCGCGCTGGCTGCCGGCCAGACCATCGAGAAGGATGTCGTCGTCGGGATCGGACGGGTCGTGGTCAACGCCCTTTATGCCGAAGGCGGCGAAAAGGTCGGCGCCTCCGGCCTTGACGTAAAGATATTCAAGGCCAGGAAGAAGACCGACGGCTCGCGCGAACAGGTAACGTACGGCTTCGGCCCGGACGGCAAGTTCGAACTGTCTCCCGGCGACTATGTCGCGATCGTGAGAATGGACGAGGCCGAGGCCGAGCAGCCATTCAACATCCGCGCTGGCGAGTCAAAGGACGTTACTGCCCACCTGAATGCCGGCGTGCTCGCCGTTTCCGCCCCCGGCGCAAAGCACATCGAAGTGTTCGCGGCCAAGAAGGACATCCAGGGCAACCGCAAGGCGTTCGGCTACGCCTTCGACGAGAAGCACCAGGCGACCCTGCCGGCGGGAGACTATGTGATTGTTGCTGATAGTGAAGACAACGGAGGCAAGAAGGAAGCCACCGCGACGGTCAATGCCGGCGAGCGGACAGAGATCAGGATAGAATAGCGTCTGCTGCTACGTGGCCTGCCTGGCAGGCATGGTACCTTTCCTCGAATGGAGAGCGAGATGCGCCAGATCATTACAGCTGCATTCCTGGCCTTGGCGGCAACAAGCGCCATTGCAGCGACAGTTACAATCGAGCTGCCCGGCGACGCGGCGATCGATCGCCAGGTCGCAACTTACAGACGCGGCGCTCGGGAGGTGAAGGCCGAGTACATCAACACCGGCAGCAATTCCATTGTCGTTCTCGGGCTCGGCGAGGAAACTGTAATCGCCGTCAATGTCATTGCTGCAAGTGGCGCAAAATATGCCGGCCAGCAATATGTCTGGTGGACCAAGGGCGACGATGCCGACCTGTACGATCTGACGAAGGGCGAGGACGCGCCCCCGATAGCGTGCGCGAAAACCGGCTAGCGGCCGGCAATCCCCTTTCCTCGTTCACGCCGCCCCGAACGCGCTGGCTCCATGGTCGGCGCGCGCGACCATCTGGCGGAAGCCCGCGAAAAGTTCGCGGCCGAAGCCGTGCTCGTTGGCCGAAAGGTCGATATCCGGAGTTTTCCGCACGGCCAACTCGGCGGTCGGCGCGAGAACCTCCAGCGTGCCGTTGTCGGCATCGAGCCGAATGATGTCTCCGTCCCGGATCCTGCCGATGACGCCGCCTTCCAGCGCTTCCGGCGTCACATGGATCGCCGCAGGAACCTTGCCCGATGCGCCCGACATCCGACCATCCGTGACCAGCGCCACTTTATGCCCGCGGTCCTGCAGCACACCCAGTATCGTCGTTAGCTTGTGCAACTCGGGCATGCCGTTGGCCTTCGGTCCCTGGAAGCGGATGACGGCGACGAAATCGCGGTCGAGCTGACCTGCCTTGAAGGCGTCGTTCAGCGCCTGCTGGCTGTCCAGGACAATCGCCGGCGCCTCGATCAGTCGCCGCTCGGGCTTCACCGCCGACGTCTTGATGATGGCGTGGCCGATATTGCCGGCGAGCACGCGCAGTCCGCCCGTCGGCTGGAACGGCTTGGCGAAGGTCGTCAGAACCTTTTCGTCACCACTGATCCTCGGCGCCGCCTCACGAATCACGCCGCCGTCGGGACCGAGCCGGGCTTCCACGGCGTAGGGCCGAAGGCCTTCCCCCCATATCGTCTGCACGTCCTCGTGCAGCAGGCCGGCATCGAGCAATTCGCGGATCAGGAAGCCGAGCCCGCCCGCCGCATGGAAATGGTTCACGTCGGCCAGGCCGTTCGGATAAACGCGCGCAAGCAGCGGCGTCGCCTCGGAGAGGTCGGAAATGTCCTGCCAGGTGATCTGGATTCCCGCGGCGTGAGCCATCGCGATCAGGTGGATCGTGTGGTTGGTCGAGCCGCCGGTCGCATGCAGCCCGACGATACCGTTCACCACCGAGCGTTCGTCGATCATCCGGCCGACCGGCGTGTAGGCGTTGCCCATGGCCGTGATCGCCAGAGCCCGCTTCGCCGCCTCCCTGGTCAGCGCATCGCGCAGCGGCGTGTTGGGATTAACAAAAGAGGCGCCCGGCGTGTGCAGCCCCATGATCTCCATCAGCATCTGGTTGGAATTGGCCGTGCCGTAGAAGGTGCAGGTGCCCGGACCGTGATAGGACTTCGACTCGGCTTCAAGGAGTTCGGCGCGTCCGACCTTGCCCTCGGCATAGAGTTGGCGCACGCGCGCCTTCTCGTCATTCGGAATGCCGGTGGTCATCGGTCCGGCCGGGATGAACACCGCAGGCAAATGGCCGAAGGTCAGCGCCGCGATCGCCAGCCCCGGCACGATCTTGTCGCAGACGCCGAGGTAGACTGCGGCGTCGAACATGTTGTGGCTGAGGCCGATCGCGGTCGCCATGGCGATTACGTCGCGCGAAAACAGCGACAGCTCCATGCCCGGCTGTCCCTGCGTGACGCCGTCGCACATGGCCGGCACGCCGCCCGCCACCTGCGCGATGCCGCCCGCCTCTTGCGCCGCCTGCTTGATCAGTTGCGGGAAGGTTTCGAAGGGCTGGTGCGCCGAAAGCATGTCGTTGTAGGAGGTGATGATGCCGAGATTGGGCACCCTGTCTCCAGCGAGCGCTGTCTTTTCGGCCGGAGCGCAGGCCGCGAAACCATGGGCCAGATTGCCGCAGGAAAGCACCGCCCGGTTGGCGCCGCGGCTTGCCGCGTTGTCGATCCGCTCCAGATAGGTGTCGCGCGAATTCCTCGAGCGCTGCCGGATGCGTTCGGTGATGGCCTCGATGTCTTTTCTGGCGGGCATGGTGGTGCATCCTCTTCGATAATGCCGGAGCGGGAGATCTCCGGCATCGGCATTTAAACTACGGCGCCCAGAACACCTGTACCGGCTGTGGCGCGCGATCCAGCACAGCGCCGACCGGCAGATGCGCTCCCCCGCCAAGTGCTGTCTCCAGCACGCTGCGCTTTTCCGCGCCTTCGATATGGAGCGCGACGAAGCCAGCTTCCAATATCCGCGCCAAAGTCAGCGTCAGGCGAGGCTCGCCACCGCTTGCCGTGTGGACGGGCGCGACGATCGCCTCGGCGGAAAGATCGAGCAGCGATTCGAGGTTGCCTGCGTCTGGAAAAAACGAAGCGGTGTGGCCGTCGGTTCCCATGCCGAGGATCACGGCATCCAGCGGGAGCGGGAGGCGGCTCAGCCTCTCGCCGGCCTTGTGTGCCGCGTCTTCGACCGTGCTTGCATCCGAAAACAGTCCGGCGAACCGCGCGGCCGCCGCCTTGTCTCGGAGCAGATTTTCCCGGACCAGCCGGGCGTTCGAGCGCGAAGAGTCTTCCGGCACGAAACGCTCGTCGACAAGCGTGACGGTCACGTTGTCCCAGTCGAGTTCCTGTCGAGACAGTTCACGAAAGAACATGCCGGGCGTGCTGCCCCCGGAGACAGCGAGCAGCGTGGTTCCACGCTTGTCGATCGCCGCCCGCAGCACGTCCGCCACGGTGCTCGCCAGCGCTTCGGCGAGTTCATCGCGCGAGGCGAATTCGTGCCAACCCGGCGAGCGCATCCGATCCCGCCTCAGTCGCTCTCGTGCCACGTGCGACCGTCACGCTCGATCAGCGCGATCGAAGCGGACGGGCCCCATGTGCCGGCGGTGTAACCCTGCGCCTCCTGGCGGCTGTCCTCCCAGGCGCCAAGGATCGGGTCGATCCATTTCCAGGCGGCTTCGACCTCGTCGCGCCGCATGAACAGCGTCTGGTTGCCGCGCACCACGTCCATGATCAGCCGCTCGTAGGCGTCGGGATTGCGCTCCTGGAACGATTCCGCGAAGCTCATGTCGAGCGCTATCTGCCGCAGCCGCATGCCGCCGGGACCGGGATCCTTGATCATGATCCACTGCTTAACGCCTTCGTCCGGCTGCAGCCGTATCACCAGCTGGTTCGCGCAGATGTTGCCTGCGCCCTCGCCGAATATCGAATGCGGGATCGGCTTGAACTCGATGACGATCTCCGAGACGCGCGAGGCGAGGCGTTTTCCGGTCCGGAGATAGAACGGCACGCCCGCCCAGCGCCAGTTGGCGATCTCGGCCTTGATGGCGACGAAGGTCTCGGTGTTGCTCTGGCCGTTGCCGAGTTCCTCGATGTAACCCTTCACCGCGCCGCCCGAAGATGCGCCGGCGCGATACTGTCCTCGAACCGTCGATCTTGGAGCCTCCGCGCCATTGACGCGCTTCAGGGAGCGCAGCACCTTCAGCTTCTCGTCGCGAACGGAGTCCGCCTCCATGGAGCCCGGCGCTTCCATCGCCACGAGACAGAGAAGCTGCAGGATGTGGTTCTGGACCATGTCGCGCAGCGCGCCAGCCTTGTCGTAATAGGTGACGCGGTCTTCCAAGCCGACGGTTTCCGCCACGGTGATCTGCACGTGGTCGATATGGGCGGAGTTCCACAGCGGTTCGTAGAGCGCATTGGCGAAGCGCAGCGCCATCAAATTCTGCACCGTCTCCTTGCCGAGATAGTGGTCGATGCGGAAGATCTGCTGCTCGTCGAAGACCGCGCCGATCTGGTCGTTCAGCGCACGCGCAGACGCCAGATCACGCCCGATCGGCTTTTCCACCACGATGCGGGAATTGGGCGATACGAGGCCGTGTTCCCGCAGATTGCCGGCGATGTCGCCGAACAATGCCGGCGCGACGGCGAGGTAGAAGACACGGATCCCTTCATTGGCGCCGATCGCCTTCTTTAACGCGGAAAAACCTTCGCCGCTCCTGGCGTCGACAGAAACATAGGACAGCCGGGCGAGGAACCTCTCGACCTGGTCGCCGACCGTGTCCTCGGGTTTGACGTGCTCGGCGATCGCCTTGCGGGCGAAGGCGCGGAACTCTTCGTCGCTCATTTTGGAGCGCGATGCGCCGATGATTCGGGTCGGCTCGGAAAACTGGCCGGCGCGCTGGCGATGGTAGAGCGAAGGCAGGAGCTTGCGCTCGGCGAGGTCGCCGGTGCCGCCAAAAACGATGAAATCGAACGGTTCGACGGGGATGATCTGGCTGGTCATGGTGGTTCCGTATACCTGACGGTCGCTGCTATAATCTAATCGATTTAATAAGGCCAGTGTCAGACTGTCACATCTTCAAACTTGACACTGGCGCAACCCGCTTGTTTGTCGGGAGTGATAGTTGCGCCTTGTGACGGTGCCGCAACATATGGCGGCACGGGCGAAAGCCAAGGAGAAATACTGATGGGCACGCATCTTTCCGCAACGGTTGCCGAGGGCCGCCCCTTCATGCAGTTCATCGACGGCAAGCCCGTGGACGCGCTGTCGGGCGAGCGCATCGACGTGGTCTGCCCCTCCGATGGCAAGGCTTTCGCGTCCATACCTGCTTCCGGCGCGGCCGATGTCGACCGTGCCGTGAAGGCGGCGCGGCGGGCCTTCGATGACGGCCCGTGGGCGAGAATGCCGGCCGTGGAGCGCGGCCGCTGCCTGACCCGGCTTTTCCATCTGGTCGAAAGGGACGGCGCCGAGCTTGCGGCGCTCGAATCACGCGACACCGGCAAGCCGGTTCGGCAGGGCAGGGCGGACGTCACCGCCACCATGCGCTATTACGAATTCTACGGCGGCGCCGGCGACAAGATCCATGGCGACACCATCCCGTTCCTCGACGGCTACACGGCGCTGACGCTGCGCGAACCGCACGGCGTCGTCGCCGGCATCATCCCGTGGAACTACCCGCTGCAGATCCTCGCCCGCGTCGCGGGTGCGGCGCTCGCCATGGGCAATACGCTGGTCGTGAAGCCCGCCGAGGACGCGTCGCTGACCGCGATCCGCATGGCCGAACTGGCGCTGGAAGCCGGCTTTCCCGAAGGCGTCTTCAACGTCGTGACCGGCTACGGGCGGGATGCCGGAGCAGCGCTTTCGGCGCATCCGCTGGTCGACTACGTGACCTTCACCGGCTCGCCGATGACAGGCACAGCCATCCAGCAGGCGGCGGCGATCAACAATCGCGGCGTCACCATGGAACTCGGCGGGAAATCGCCGCAGATCGTGTTTGCCGACGCCGACATCGAGAAGGCGCTTCCCGTCCTCGTCAACGCCATCATCCAGAATGGCGGCCAGACCTGCTCGGCGGGCAGCCGGGTGTTGGTCGAGCGTCCGATCTACGAAGAGGTGGCCGCAGGCCTTGCCGAGCGCTTTTCGAAGCTGGTCGCTGGGCCGCACGACGCCGATCTCGATCTCGGCGCGCTGATCAATCCCAAGCAGAAAAGTCAGGTCGCCGGCATGGTCGCGGCGGCCGAAGAGGCAGGCGTTCCGGTTCTCGCCAAAGGTTCGATCCATCCCGATGCGCCGTCCGGCGGCTATTACCACGCGCCGGTGCTGTTCGGCTCGGTCGATCCCGAAGCTGCGATCGCGCGGCAGGAAATCTTCGGGCCGGTGCTGACGCTGTTCCCGTTCGAGGGCGAGGACGAGGCGGTGAGACTCGCCAATGGCACCGATTTCGGCCTGGTCGCGGGCATCTGGACCAGGGATGGCGGCCGCCAGCACCGCGTCGCCAAAAGGGTCCGCGCCGGCCAGGTCTTCGTCAACGGCTATGGCGCGGGCGGCGGCATCGAACTGCCCTTCGGCGGCTTCAAGAAGTCCGGCCACGGCCGCGAAAAAGGTTTTGAGGCGCTCTATGACATGTCCGCCACCAAGACGATCGTTTTCAATCATGGATAAAAAAGCATGCGTCTGAAAGACAAGGTCGCCATCATCACCGGCGCGGCGTCGGGGTTTGGCGAGGGCATGGCGAAGCGCTTTGCCGAAGAAGGCGCGAAGGTCGTCGTTGCCGACCTGAACGCCAAGGGCGCGGAGCGCGTCGCGGCCGAGATCGGCGAGGCGGCCATCGCGGTGACCACCGACGTTTCGCTGCAGTCGGAATTCGACCTGATGGTGGCGGCGGCAATGGCCGCCTTCGGCCGCATCGACATCATGGTCAACAATGCCGGCTACACGCATCGGAACGGCGACATGCTGGCGGTCGAGGAGGACGTGTTCGACCTGATCGCCGCCGTCAACATGAAGGCGATCTACCACTCCGCCCGCGCCGTCGTGCCGATCATGGAAGCGCAGGGCGGCGGCGTCATCCTCACCACCGCCTCGACCGCGGGCCTGCGGCCACGCCCGGGACTGACTTGGTACAACGCCTCCAAGGGCTGGGCGATCACCGCGACCAAATCCATGGCGGTCGAACTCGCGCCGAAGAACATCCGCGTCAACTGCCTCTGCCCGGTGGCGGGCGAGACCGGCATGCTGGCGCAGTTCATGGGCGAGGACACGCCGGAACTGCGCGCGAAATTCCGCGCCTCGATCCCGCTCGGCCGGCTGTCAACGCCGCTCGACATCGCCAACGCCGCGCTTTGGCTCGTCTCCGACGAAGCCGCCTTCATCACAGGCGTGGCGCTTGAGGTCGATGGCGGACGCTGTATCTGAGGCGCTTCAGGCCGGCAGCGAGGTGGCGGCCTCCAGAGGAGTGGCCGCGCGGCTCTCCTCCAGGTCTCCCACAAAGAAGCGGCGGCGGTATTCGCCCGGCGAGAGGCCGAGTATCCGGCGGAAGATCTTGCGGAACGCGCCAGGATCCTCGTAGCCGATCTGCCAAGCGACCTGCTCGACCTTGAGGCTGGAAATCTCCAGCAGCTCGCGAGCCTTGGCGATGCGCAACTGCTGGAGATATTCGGTCGGGTTGAGGCCGGTCGCCTTCTGGAAGCGGCGCAGGAACGTCCGCTCGCCCATGCCGGCCCTCGCGGCCATTATCTGCAGTGAAATTCTGTCGGTGTGGTGCGCCTGGAGCCAGTGCTGGATATTCAGCACCGCGCCGTCGCCATGATGCAGTTTCGGGGCGAAAGTGGTGTAGAAGGCCTGCTCGCGCCCGGCTGGATCGACCAGCATGAACCGCGCGGTGGCCAGCGTGATGCCCGGGCCCATGAACCTTCCGACAAGCTTCAGCCCGAGGTCGATCCACGCCATCATCGCGCCAGACGTTATGATGTCGCCGTCGTCGATGATGAGCTTGCCGATATCGAGGCGGATAAGCGGAAAACGCGCGGCGATCTGCTCGGCATGGCTCCAGTGGGTGGTGGCGCGGCGGCCGTCGAGCAGCCCGGATTCGGCCAGCAGATAGGCGCCGCCGCAGATCGAGCAGATCATCGCGCCGGCCGCATGCCGGCTCCTGATCCAGTCGGGCAGACAGCCGACGCGGTCGCCGACCGGCAGTTCCGTGGTCAGGCTCGGCGGCAGAAGCAGCGCGGCCGGGCCGGCGCTCGGCCCCGGATGGCTGTCGAAGATTTTCGCGACCTCGCGGCCGTCCGCCGACATCTGCCAATGCGTGACCCTGAGCAGCGCCGGCGCGCGGCCGCCGCGCTCCTCGCTCATTAAATTGGCGACATGGAACAGGTCCGTCAGCCCGTGGATCGCCGCCCTCTGCGCCTCGGGATAGATCAGTATGCCGATTTCGACCGGCTCGTCGCCCATCGTCATAATTGTCAGTTCCGTCCCGCTTAATGTCAGTTTCGCCAAGCGCGAGCTTAGGAGCCGCGGGCTATCAAGACAACCAGACGGCAGCGCAGTGCAGACATGCAGACGGCGCCGCCGCCTCGAAGCCGCGAAAGCCTGAAGGAGCCGAAAATGACCGACCGCATATCGTCCGCTCTCCTCTCCCGCCGCAATTTTTTTGCCGGCAGCGCAGCCGCCGCCGGCCTTGCAATCGCGCCCGCCGCGGCAAGTTCCACCACAGCATTGTCCACCCAAGCAGAAGGAAGAAAGACCGTGAGCAAGATCGTCACCCGCGACGGCGTTGAAATCTACTACAAGGACTGGGGCAAGGGGCAGCCCGTCGTGCTCAGCCATGGCTGGCCGCTCAGCGCCGACAGCTGGGAATCGCAGGCGCTCCATCTGGCCTCCAACGGCTTCCGCGTCATCGCCCACGACCGCCGCGGCCACGGCCGCTCCAGCCAGCCGTGGGACGGCAACGACATGGACCACTATGCCGACGACCTTGCCGACGTGATCGAGGCGCTGGATCTCAGGGACATCTTCCTGGTTGGCTTCTCCACCGGCGGCGGCGAGATCACCCGCTACATCGGCCGCCACGGCACCGGCCGCGTCGCCAAGGCCGGCCTGATCTCGGCCGTGCCGCCGCTGATGGCCAGGACCGAGGCCAATCCCGAAGGGCTCCCGATGGAAGTGTTCGACGGCCTGCGCGCGGCCTCGATAGCCGACCGGTCGAAGCTCTATCGCGATCTCGCCAGCGGCCCGTTCTTCGGCTTCAATCGTCCGGGCGCGACCGCCTCGCAGGGCATGATCGACGCGTTCTGGCTGCAGGGCATGATGGCCGGCCACAAGAACGCCTACGATTCGATCAAGGCGTTTTCGGAGACCGACTTCACCGAGGATCTGAAGAAGTTCGACGTTCCGACGCTGATCGTCCACGGCGACGACGACCAGATCGTGCCGATCGGCCGCTCCGCCCACGCCGCCGCCAAGCTGGTCGCGAACGCGACGCTGAAGGTCTATCCCGGCGCGCCGCACGGGCTCGGCGACACCCACAAGCAGCAGCTCAACGACGACCTGCTCGCCTTCGCCAGGGGGTGAGGCGGGGCTTCCTTCTCCCTTTGTGGAGAAGGTGGCCGACCCTGAATTTGTGAAGGGGAGATCGGATGAGGGTGCTGCGTGGAGTGCCACGCTGGTGATTGATCGCGTTTCGGCATTGTCCCGTATTCCCCGCCTCATTTCTTCCAACACCCCTCATCCGTCCTGGCGCTTCGCGCCAATCCACCTTCCCACAAGGGGAGAAGGGAGAGGCGCGCATCTCTCCATTGCCACGCTGCGTTTCCGCCCTGGCTAACTGCGAGTGAAGTCGGGAAGCGGGGCGCGAGGCCAACGCCTTCCTAATTTTTATACGGGGCGCGAACTCCGCGCCCCGCCGGTGATTTTTCAACCCACCGTTTTCCCAGCCTATGGACCTGCCGGCATACGCCGATGGTTTACCATGCCGGCGCGAGCGATATACGGCGCCTCGTGCCCGTCCGAGCGGACAGTCGTGGAAACTCCGGGCGACCTTCCGCTTCCGCGGCCACGTTAGCCGCTTCCCCGGAACACCGGTTTCCTCCCCGCAGATCACCGTCATGACCGGCGTTCCCGCAGGAGAAACTGCCAGGGATTATGCGGGAGGGGCAGGGGATGATGGACAAAAGTGGACAAAAGATTCTTCAAGAATCTCACATCCCATTGATCCGCAAGGCGGATTTCTTCGATCGGTCGGAACAGGCGGTAGATTCTGTCCACAGTTGAGGTGAGGCGATGAACTCGCCTCTGACGGGCTGCAATCAACGCCTTCCAAAATCCAATTGGCGAAGGCCGGCGCTGCCCCTGACCCTCTCCCCGTAAGGACGGGGAGAGGGGTGCGTCAGCGCTGCCGTTTGTATGTTCTCCCATAATTTAACGGGCAGAAGGGACCGGCGGGCGGTTGAGGGCATTCGGTATCAAGCTCAACGCTTCAAATCCGGTCCCTGAGCGCGAACCAGTTGAGGGCGAGGAAGAGCAGCGGGGCGCGCAGGCGGCGGCCGCCGGGGAAGGGCGGGATGTTCAACTCCTCGAACAGCTTCAGGCGGTCGCGATTGCCGGCAACCGTCTCGGCATAAAGCTTGCCGACGAAATTGGACAGCATGACGCCGTGGCCGGAATAGCCGCCGGCAGAAATCACGCCCGGCATCACTTCGCGGACGAAAGGCTTGCGAGGCACGGTGATGCCGACATACCCGCCCCAGCCATGGGTGATCTCGATATCCTTCAGCGCCGGATAGATCTCGGCGATCTGGCGGCGGATGTGGATGTGGATGTCCTTGGGGTCGTGGACCGTATAAATCTCGCGCCCGCCGAACAGCAGCCGATTGTCGCGCGTCTTGCGGAAATAGCGCACCACGAAACGGGAGTCGTCGACGGATTCGCCGCCCGGAAGCACGGGGCTGTCGGGCGCAAGCGGCACCGTCGCGCCGATGAACGAGCCGATCGGCATGATGTGCGAGGCGCTGACCGGTTCGAGTTCGCCGCCATAGGCGTTGACCGCGACCAGGCATTTTTCCGCAGTGATCGCGCCGGTCGGCGTCGCCACGCGGATTTTGCCGCCGGAGGATGAAACGCTTGTCGAGCGCGTGTTTTCGAAAAGCCGCGCGCCGGCTTCGGCCGCAACCCGCGCGGTGCCGATGACCAGCTTCAGCGGGTGGATATGGCCGGTGCCGGTATCGCGAATGCCGCCATAGTAATGGGTTGAGCCTAGGCGCTCGGCGGTCTCGGCGGCGTCCATGAAGGTCATGTGCGGGTAGCCGGCCTTGTCGCGCATATAGTCGGCGTAGCGGCGGTAGTCGTCGACATAGCGCTTCTTGTGCGCGACCGAGATCTGGCCCGGCATGAAATCGATGTCGATGGTGTTGACGCGGGCGAATTCCAGGAGGTGCGCCTTCGCTTCCTCGGCGAGGTCGAACAGCGCCTTGGCGCGCGTCCAGCCATAGGCGGCCTCCATGGCGTCGAGCGAGCCTCGCTGGCCGGTGCCGAGCTGGCCGCCATTGCGCCCCGATGCGCCGTCGCCGAAGCGGTTCGCATCGATAAGCACGACGTCGACGCCGGATTTGGCGAGGTGCGCCGCCGCCGAAAGGCCGGTGAAGCCGCCGCCGATGATGACGACATCGGCCTGAGCATCACCGTCGAGGGCGGGATAGATGGGGCGCGGCCCGGCGGAATCTTCGTACCAGGAGACGCCGGGGGAGATGGGGGATTGGTAAGGCATGGGGCGGGACCAGGAGGAAGGGGAGTAGGGGAGTAGGGGAGTAGGGGAGTAGGGGAGTAGGGCGGTGCCTATGTTCCGGCCAGTCTTCGAAGCAGCAGTCGCAGCAGCTTTCCCACACTTTCGCTACTGGCTATGAGTGGCGCTATCGATCCTTCGGCGGCAATCCCGATACGGTCCGCAATTAGCAGATGTGTCTCGAGTTCCTTGAGCGATCCCTGTGCAATCCGGAGAAATTGGAGGTAGGAGCCACGAAGTTCACGGCCATAACCTTCCGCGATATTGGCCGGTACCGAGGTGGCCGCCCGCCGAACCTGACTAGTCAATCCATAGAGCTCCTCCTTGGGCCAGGATTTGGTGACCGAGTATACGCCAATTGCTAGATCCATAGCCTGCTGCCAGACAATAAGGTCTTAATAGGAGCCCGATCTCTCGGTCATCTTCCCCTACTCCCCTAAACATTCAGCAGCAGATATTCCCGCTCCCACGGACTGATGACCTCCATGAAGGTCTCGAATTCCGCCCGCTTGATCGCCGCGTAGGTGGCGGCGAAGGAGTGGCCGAGCAGGTCCTTCAGGTCTTCGTCGGCCTCGAACAGGTCGACGGCCTCGAGCAGGCTGCGCGGCAGGTCGATCTCGTCCTCGTTTGCGGTTGTCAGCACCGGCGCGTCGGGCGCGATCTGTTTCGACATGCCGATCAGCCCGCAGGCGAGCGAGGCGGCGAGCGCCAGATAGGGATTGGCGTCGGAGGAAGGGATGCGGTTTTCGAGCCGGCGGCCGGCCGGGTCGGAGCGGGGCACGCGAAATGCGACCGTGCGGTTGTCGTAACCCCATTTGGTGTTGACGGGGGCGGAGGCCGCCTGCGTCAGCCGGCGGTAGGAGTTGACGTAGGGGGCAAACATCACCAGCGCGTTGGGCACGTGCTTCTGCATGCCGCCGATGAAATGGCCGAAGGCCTCGGTTTCGCCGCCATCCGGATTGGAAAAGATGTTCTTGCCGGTCTTCCTGTCGATGATCGACTGGTGGATGTGCATGGCCGAGCCGGGCTGGCCCTGGATCGGCTTGGCCATGAAGGTGGCGTAGGTCTCGTGCTTCAGCGCCGCTTCGCGGATGGTGCGCTTGAACAGGAACACCTGGTCGGCGAGCTCGACCGGATCGCCGTGGCGAAGGTTGATCTCCAGCTGGCCTGCGCCCTCCTCGTGGATCAGCGTGTCGATCTCCAGGCCCTGGCTTTCCGAGAAATGATAGATGTCGTCGATCAGCTCGTCGAACTCGTTGACGCCGGCGATGGAGTAGCCCGCCCCGCCGCCGATGGGGCGGCCCGAGCGGCCGACGGGGGGCACAAGCGGATAGTCGGGATCGGGGTTCTTGCGCACCAGATAAAACTCGATCTCGGGCGCCACCACCGGCCTCAGGCCGCGCTTCTCGTAGGCCGCGACCACGCGCTTCAGGACGTTGCGCGGCGTGAACTCGACGGAACGGCCGTCCTGGTGGACGAGATCGCAGATGACCTGCGCGGTCGGGTCGGTCTCCCACGGCACCACCGACAGCGTCGACAGATCAGGCATCAGCTTCAGGTCGCCGTCATCCTCCGGATAGGAGAAGCCGTTGCCGTTTTCCGGGTAGCCGCCCGAAATCGTCATCATGAACACCGCCGAAGGCAAGGCCAGCGAGGTGTTGGAGGTGAACTTCTTCGACGGCATCATCTTGCCGCGGGCGACGCCGGCCTGGTCGGGGGTGATGCACTCTATGTCCTCGATGCCGCGCCATTCCAGCCACTCGCTGGTTTCCTTCCAGTTCTTCACGCCACGCAGATTTTTCACGAATGCGGGCGTGCGGGCGCGTCCCCCGCGGCTCGACGGGCGGACTTCCTTCTTTGCAGGCGGCATCAATCACCAGATTGCGGTTGCAGATTTTGCAGTATAGCCGGGCCGCATGATGGAAAGGAAGGGGCTACTGGCGCGCCCGTTCGAGCAGGCGGTCGACGACGGGCTGCAGGAGTTCGGTCGTGATCGGCTTGGCCACAACCGCGTCGACGGCGGCGAGCGGCGCCGGATTGTTCTGGCAATGCGATTTCGTCGCCAGCAGAATGACGGAGGGCGCGTTGTGGCGGCAGGCGTTGCGCAACGAAGCAAGCCGCGCCATCAGGCCCTCGCAATCCCTATTGTCGGCGCCGCCGTCGAGAATGACGGTGGCGGGAAATACCGAGCGCAGCATTTTTGCCGCTGCTTCCGGCGTTTCGGAAATCGGCTTGAGGCCTGACTTTTCGATGATCTTGGAAACGACGACGCGGTTCACCGGCGAGCGCCCGACGACGAGAACCCGAGAGAAATCCGGCACCAGGTCCGGAGCGTCGCCCGGGCTTGCGTTCACATGCTGGCGGATTGCCCGCTCGGGGCCAGAATAGGTCATGGCTGGGAATGCCGATCGTCAAGCGCTTCAATTTACGGTTGCGTGGCGGGAACATAACCTGCGTGCGGGCGGCGTCAAGCACAAATCGCGCGAACTTTCTTCGAGCTAGAATAACAGACAGCCGACCTCCAGTTGACTTGGAGGGCGGCCACGTTGCAATCAGGATAAAACCATTCCAGAATCGATACAGCCGTGAAACTGGATTGCATTTTAATCGTATTAGCCGCTGTTAGACTGGGTGACGATGACCGGGATGAGCAGGTCGCCCCAGTTTCCATTGCCGCCGTGGTGGCGCGCCGAGCGGACGAGTTCGACCGACACGCCGGCCTCGACCGCTTTCATCACCGACTGGTTGAGCCGGTGCAGGTCGTTGGCCAGCATGCGGATCGCCGCCTGCTGGTTTCCTGTCATCGCCGAGGACTGCTCCTCGGCGCGTTCCTTGACGCGGGTTTTCGGACGTTCTTCGGTCATGACCATGATGCCTTCTCTCCGTTCGGGTTGCTTTTGCGGCGGCTATTCCGCTGCCGGCTTGAACTGGTCGTGCTCGGTCGATTCCTTCATCGCCGTGGTTGAGGACTGGCCGCCGGTGATCGCCATCGAGACGGCGTCGAAATAGCCGGTGCCGACTTCGCGCTGGTGCTTGGTGGCCGTGTAGCCGTTCGCCTCGGATGCGAACTCCGCTTCCTGCAGCTCCGAATACGCGGCCATCTGGCGGTCCCTGTAGCCGCGCGCCAGCTCGAACATGCCATGGTTCAGCTGGTGAAAGCCGGCCAGCGTGATGAACTGGAACTTGTAGCCCATGGCGCCGAGCTCGCGCTGGAATTTGGCGATCGTGGCGTCGTCCAGGTGCTTTTTCCAGTTGAACGACGGCGAGCAGTTGTAGGCCAGCAACTTGTCCGGATGATGCCTGCGCACGCCCTCGGCGAATTTCTTGGCCTGCGACAGGTCCGGCTTGGAGGTCTCGCACCAGATCAAATCGGCATGCGGCGCATAGGCGACGGCGCGCGCGATGCAGGGCTCCAGCCCGTTTTTCACCTGGTAGAAACCTTCGACCGTGCGGCCGGCGCCATAATCCACGAAGGGCTGGTCGCGCTCGTCGATGTCGGAGGTGAGCAGCTTGGCAGCCTCGGCGTCTGTGCGGGCGATGACCAGCGTCGGCGTGCCCATCACGTCGGCGGCAAGCCGCGCGGCGTTGAGATTGCGGATATGGGCCGCGGTCGGGATCAGCACCTTGCCGCCGAGATGGCCGCACTTCTTCTCGGACGCCAGTTGGTCCTCATAGTGGACGCCGGCCGCACCCGCCTCGATAAAGGCCTTCATGATCTCGAAGGCGTTGAGCGGGCCGCCGAAGCCGGCTTCGGCATCGGCGACGATCGGCGCGAACCAAGTGTCGACCGACAGGCCGTTGCCTTCCGACGTCTCGATCTGGTCGGCGCGCTGCAGCGTCTTGTTGATGCGCTTGGCGAGTTCCGGTGCGGCATTGGCCGGATAGAGCGACTGGTCGGGATACATGGCGGAAGCGGTGTTGGCGTCGGCCGCGACCTGCCAGCCCGACAAATAGATCGCCTTCAGACCCGCCCGCACCATCTGCATGGCCTGGTTGCCCGAGAGCGCCCCGAGCGCGTTGACGAAATCCTCCTCGTGTATGAGCTTCCACAGCCGGTTGGCGCCCATTTCGGCAAGGCTGTACTTGATCTGGACCGAGCCGCGCAGCCGCGTGACGGCCTCCGGCGCGTAAGGGCGTTCGATGCCGTCGAAACGGCCTTCCGGCGCGGAGGGAACGAGGTTGTAAAAATCGGTCATAGATCGGCTCCAGTCAGTCGAGGTTGCTGGCGGCTTCCCGTACGGGTGGCGCATCCGTATATGACTTCATTTACATTGCAGCGCGGGACAGGCGAGAGAAATCACCGGATGCGATGGGAAATAAGGGAAAACCTGTGTTGTGTTTGACTGGAGAAGGCTGTAAATTTGTCAAAGCTGTAAAAGCGGCTTGTAGAGAGATTCTGCAAATTTCGTGTAAATCCCTGTAAACCTTGACGGTCACGGTGGTTGAATGCCCGCTCTCCCAACTCTGCTTCTGCCATTGGCAGCCCTGTGCCAGCTTCTGATCGTGTTCTTCTGTGTTGGGGGTTTTGCGGAACTGGTTTACCGACAAACGACGGGAGGGGACGATGTAGCCGCTGCTCGGCCACGAACCGCTATAGGCCTGCCAGCCACCATTTCTGTGGTGTTTCAAGCGGCATTTCTTAATGGGACTTTGCTCGTTCTCTCGTTTCCGAGTTTCGTGGCGGGCGAACTCTCAGACGGCTTGCTGGTTTTGTCAGGTGTTGGTTTCGCCGGAGTTGCGGTGTCTGCGATAGCGGCGATGAGTTCCACGCGATCCAGGTCAAAGCCGCTAATTGCACAGCTTTCTCTCAGCGTCGTTGGACTGATTTGCCTGTTCGTTTCCTATTATTTTGGGCCCGCGGCGTAGGTCCTATCGATGGCCGACCAAAAAATTTTCATCGGGCCGCGCATCCGCCGTATCCGCAACGCCAAGGGCCTGACGCAGACGGCGATGGCCGAGGGGCTGGGTATCTCGCCCTCCTACCTGAACCTCATCGAGCGCAATCAGCGCCCGCTGACGGTGCAGCTCATCCTCAAGCTGGCCTCCGTTTACAAGGTCGATCCGGAGGAGTTGCAGGGTGAGGCGCGCGGCTCGATCGCGGCGCTGCGCGAGGTGTTCGCTGATCCGCTGCTTGCCGGCGAACTTCCGGGCGACCAGGAACTGATCGAGGTCGCCGAGGCCGCTCCGAACGCCGCGGCGGCGATGATAAAGCTGTTTCGAGCTTATCGCGAACAGGCAGAAAGGTTGTCGGACCTTTCCGAGCTTCTGGCGCGCGAGGGCAGGGCGACCGCGCTTCTCGGCGCCAGGCTGCCGTTCGACGAGGTGCGCGAGACTTTTGAACGCCGCCCCAACCATTTTCCGGCGATTGAAGAAGAGGTGGAGGCGTTCACGGCGCTGCTGGACCCGGGCGACGACCTGTTCGGGGCATTGAAGGCTTGGCTGAAGCGCGAATACGGCATCGTGGTCAAGGTGCTGCCGGTGGCGACGATGCCGAACTGGCGGCGGCGCTATGACCGCCACTCGCAGCGGCTGTTCATCTCGGAGCGCCTGTCGCCCTTCGACCAGTTGCGCGAAGTGGCGATGGAAGCCTGCCTGATGCGCATGCAGGTGGCCGTGGCGGGTGAAATCCAGGGACTGAAACTGTCTTCCGACGAGGCGCGGCGCATCGCCCGCTTCGAGCTTGGCCGCTATGCGGCGCATGCCCTGATGATGCCCTATCAGGCGTTTCAGGCGGCGGCAGTGCGCGCCCGCTACGACATCGACGTGCTGAAATCGCGCTTCGGCGTATCCTTCGAGCAGGCGGCGAACCGGCTGACCATGCTGCAGCGGCCGGGCGCCTCGGGCGTGCCATTCTTCATGCTCGAGGTCGACAATGCCGGGCACCGCTTCCGCAAGGCGGGCAGCCAGGGCTTTCCGCAAAACCGTTTTGGTGGCGGCTGCCCGAAACTGCCGGTCCACGCCGCCTTCACCCAGCCGGGCCAGATCTTCGTCGAGGCGGTCGAAATGCCGGACGGCGCCGAGTTCCTCTGCGTCGCCCGCACGCTGGAGGGGCCGCAGGGCGCGTTTTCCGAGCGCCCGCGCCGCACGGCGCTGCTGCTGGGCTGCGACATCGGCTTCAAGGACGAGATCGTCTACGGCGCGGCGCTGCCAAGCCGCCCCGCAGGCAGTGGCGCAAAGTCAGGCGCTGTCCTCTCGACGCCGGTCGGGCCGGCCTGCCGCGTCTGCGAGCGCTCCGGCTGCCTGTCGCGCGCCGAGCCGCCAGTGACGCGGCCGCTCGGGCTGGACGAGATGGTGACGGGGTTGAGCGCCTTCGATTTTCAATGAGATCGTCACTATCGAGCCAGGGATGATCGGGCCAACGCAGCCAACCGGTTTCTCGACGCTCCTCAGGCGCTCTATGGTTTCTTTTGAGAGCGGATGGGGCGTGCGGTAGCTCGCGCCGAAATGTTCAGCGCCGCGGCCGCGCGAATGAGCGCCTTCAACGCCTCTTCATCGATCTTGTCGCCCTCATGGAAATCGATGGCGCGCCTGGTGCCGCCCTCGAGGCTGGAGTTGAAGAGGCCCGAAGGGTCGTCCAACGACGCGCCCCTGGCGAAGGTCAGCTTCACCTTGTCCTTGTACGTTTCGCCGGTGCAGATGATGCCGTCGTGCTCCCACACCGGGACCCCCAGCATGTTCGACGGCTTTCGCCATTTCACCTCCTCGACCACTTCGGGGTCGGCCTCCCTGATGAGAGTTCGCACGCGGGCGAGCGTCTCGCCGCGCCAATCACTCAGCTCCTTGATTCTCGCATCGATCAGATGAGACGGAGAATCTCCTGCTTCGCCTTCCTTCGTGCTGCTCTTCTTCATGGTTGTGTCGCTCCCTCTATGCTTGTGATCATTCGCCCGTCACTTGAGTATCGCTAGTCGGGAGATTTGCAACAAGCGAACGTCCGAGAAGATGGACGGAGCCGTTGGAATCCGGTTCATTGCCGCGGCTCCGGTTTAGGTCAGGCTAGATCGATCTGGAGTAGAGCCCGAGCTTGCTGCCAATGGCAAATCCACTGCGTCGATAGAATTCCGATACCGCACCCTCGCGCTGTGAGACCAGCCAGACGCTGTTGCATCCTTCGGCCTTTGCCGTTTCAACGATTGCCGAAAGGAGCGCAGTCCCTATTCCGCCGCCCTGAGCTTCGGGCAGCACCGAAAGCTCATCAAGGTGAATTACCGGGCCGGCATGACGTCGCTGCCGCACACCCAGGGCGATCCCTATCACTTTACCTCCGTCAACCGCCGCAAGCGCAATCGACCTAGGCGTTTCAAGCACATAGCTCACATTTTCAACGGCGGCTTCATGTGACCAGTTCTCATTCCACGGAGGCTGGGCGTAGGCACATACTATGACATGAGCAACGCCCTTGAGATGGTCGGCATTTATACGTTCGATTTGAAATGACATGCCTCGCCTCATCGTGAGCGCGACGATCATTGCAGTAGCGCCGGTAGGTCCGCAATGGGGTCGATATAGCGGTCGCTCTGCCGTTTGCCTGCGCATCAGGATCTTCGATGTCGAACCGCTTATCACGTTGGGTCTCGTCACCTCGCGCCAATACCGGGCATTGAACTCTGCACTTCGCGAAGAAACCTTCCTCCCTCTCGGCACGTTTTGCGGGGGGATCGTGCCAAAGTGGAGCATCGTGTTGGCAGGACGTTTGTTGAACATCATCGGCGCCGCCACCAGCGCCGGCGCCTATTCGCCGGGGCAGGAACGAGCCCCTGCGGCCTTTCGGCGACATGGGCTCGCAGAGGCGCTCGCGAGCCGAGGCAGAACCGTCAGGGACCATGGCGATGTCGCATCCTTCCGATGGCGGCCGGATCTCTCGCGGCCGCAGGCTATGAACCTGGAGGCCGTGCGCCACGCCTGCGACCTGGTCGCAAGTCACGTGGCGACGGCGATCTCAGCGCAGGAAGACGTGCTTGTTTTGGGCGGCGATTGCACCGTGGAGTTGGGAACGGTCGCCGGAGCGAACACAGCCGGGGCACGGATCGGGCTCGTCTACATGGACTTCGACGCCGATCTCAACACACCTGAGACGAGCGACGGCGCCCTGGACTGGACTGGCGTCGCTCACATGCTCGACATTCCCGGATGCGAGCCTTTGCTCGCCGGCCTCGGCCCAACCCGTCCAATGCTCGCGCCTCGGCAATTGCTCTGTTTCGGCGTCGAGAACATCACTCCGCCCGAAGCCGCCGCGATCAGAGATCACGCGATCGAGGTCATATCGCGTGAGGAAGCTTTGAGTGACATCGAGGCGGCGGCGGCGCGTGCGGCCGAGTGGGCGGCGCACTTTGACTGTGTGCTTGTTCACTTCGATGTCGATGTCCTCTCCTTCATCGATTTTCCGATCGCCGAGAATGTGCGCCGTTGCGACGGTCTCAAACTGGAGCAAGCCGCCTTCGTCTTGAAGCAGCTGGCCGCCCTGCCGCAATGGCGCGGCTTGACCATCACGGAGGTCAATCCGGCCCATGCGCCGGATGAGGCGGCCGCGTTCGCACGTCTGAACCACGTGCTGGCAGACGCCTTGGGTAACGACGGCTCAGGCTCAGAGCCGAATGGACCGGCTTGACTCATCATTACGGGTAAGTATATGCTTACGCGTAAATGATGACAGCTTACGCAACGAATGGCTGGGCGGCACTCGCCGATCCGACCCGGCGGGCGATTTTCGAGCGGGTGATCGAGCGTCCCAGCGCGGTCGGCGAGCTGGCCAGTGAGCTGCCCGTCAGCCGGCCGGCGGTCTCCCAGCATCTGAAGGTGCTGAAGGACGCCGGCCTCGTCGTCGACAAACGAGCCGGCAAGCAGCGCATCTACCAGGTCGACCCGGACGGGCTGGCAGCGCTTCGGGCTGAACTCGACCGTTTCTGGACCAAGACGCTCGCGGCCTACAAGACGGTCGTCGAGCAACCGACGAAAGGAGATCCAATGAGCATCCAGGCAGCAGACACATCCGTGCTAAATTCGATCGTCGTCGAGGCGCCGATCGCGCGCGCATTCAAGGTCTTCACTGAGGATTTCGGCAGCTTTAAGCCGCGCGAGCACAATTTGCTCAAGGTCGACATCGCCGAGACCGTGTTCGAGCCGAAGGTCGGCGGCTTTCTCTACGACCGCGGGGTTGACGGGAGCGTATGCCGCTGGGCGCGGGTGCTGGCCTACGAGCCGCCCAGCCGGTTGTTGCTGAGCTGGGACATCAGCCCGCGATGGCAGATCGAGGAAGATCCGCAGAAAACCAGCGAGTGGGAAGTGCGCTTCATCGTCGAAACCCCGCAACGCACGCGGGTCGAGATCGAACATCGCAATCTCGACCGCCATGGCGAGGGCTGGCAAGGCGTCCGCGACGGTGTAGCCGCCGATCAGGGCTGGCCGCTCTATCTGCAGCGCTACGCCGACCGGATGGCCAGGGAGCGCTAAGGTCTGCGATCACCACCATGATCGATCCACCTGCGGCGGGGGTATCGACGGCCCCATCCGTCGAATGCCGCCCCCGGCCTCCGGCGGCGTGCGCCTGCCCGCCGCCGGTGGTGGTGAGTCGTCGGACGCTTACGACGCCCTTGGTAGTTCGGCACGGGCGCAGCCGAGGCCAATCGGATGACTAACTCGCGCCGAAACGACAGCACGCTCGTTTAGTCATTTCGTCGCTCGTGTGGGCACATATTCCAGAGCCAAGACGCCGTTGCTGAAACGCTTGGCTGAGATCAGATCGAGTTGGTACTGTTCACCTGGCGCGAAAAACCGCTTCCCTTCGCCAACAACCACGGGATAGCTCAGAAGCCTGATGCGATCGACGAGCCCATGACGCAGTAATTCCTGGGCCACGCTGATACTGCCGTGCACATAAATATTGCCGCCACTCTCTTGCTTCAGCTTCTGAGCCGCTTCGGCCAAATTGCCCTTGAGCAACTCTGCGGGTTTCCAATCGAGTTTTTGCGACGTCTTGGAGGCCACATATTTGGGCAGTGCGTTGAACCTGTCGGCGAAGTCCCCAGTCTCTTTGGGCCAAGAGCCGGCAAAGATCTGATACGTGGTGCGGCCCAGGAGCATCGCGCCACTGTCAGAAAGTTCGGCGTTCTTGAACTCATCCATCTCGGCGTTCCAAGTTGCGTGGAGCTTCTCCACCTCGGCAATGCCGTCGGCGCTGATGAATTCGGTGACGATAAGTTTTCGCATTTCGCGCTCCACAGTTGATCCACCACAAGGACGCGCGGGCTTTCGAAATTCCGACGAGGCGTGAAGAATATTTCCACGGGCTCGACCGCTCACATTCGTTCGCCCGGCAATTGGGCGGCTTGCTTCACCCAGTCGGCGAACTGAGCTTCGTCGAGCTGGTCCTCATGAATGTCGAGGTAGCGCACTTCCGGGTACTTGGACTTGCCGGGCGGGACAGGCCGCAGCGACGCGCCGCGGAAGAAGGTCACTTTGATGTAGCGGGCGAAGACGTGGAACGACAGGAACCAGACGTCGTCCTCTACGCCGTAGAAGGGCGAGTTCCATTTGACCGCCTTGCGCACGCCGGGGACGGTGCGCTCGATGATCGCGTCGAGGCGGCGACCGACGTCGCTTTTCCAGCCCGGCATGGCCGCGATATAGGCCTGCACGGGGGCGTCACCGTAGCCCTTCGCGATCTGAGGGTTGCCGCCCGAGAGAAGGACCGGCTTTTCGGCCTCGCGGGGTTGCGACTTCGCCGCCGTCTTGCGCGGCTTGGCTGCCTTCGCGGCGACCGGCTCGGCGGCGGCCTTCTTTGCGACCTTGATGGACGTCTCGTTGGCCATCGCGTTCACTCCACTGATAGACGGATAGATAATCAATTTTCGACTGTGGACTCAATTGGCCCAGCACCTTGCGGCTCCATCAGGCATAGCGGCCATAGACCGTGGTGTGCGGGCCACAGCACTACCGCCATCTGAATCAGAGTTTCTCAGCACGTTGAGCGCATTAAATTGAGGTCAGACCTTAGTAAAAAATAGAAATTGGACGAGATACAGGTAAACAACACATAAACTCTTCGATATCCAAGTAAACATCTCGAAGAATATTTTGGTATGTGACGTCGATCACATATCTCCTGGGCGCCTCTCGCTAAGGTTGTTGGCTTGCGGATGTAGAACCCGCAGCCATGCCTATAGGAGGGCCAACCATGAAATCGCCTGCCAAATCGGCCGTGCAAAAGGCCGAACTCGCTCCTGACAAGCGCATCATCACCAAGATCCAGGCCGAGCGCCTTGCGTCGCTGGCCAAGATCGACGCCAAGGAACTGATCGGCCACAGCATTGCCGACTTGGCCGAAAAACTGAAATGGCGCATCGATCCCGAACTGTTCTTTTTCCGGCGCATCTGCGGGCGCGTCGTGAAGAAGGATCCCGTCACAGGCGTCAACTATCCCGTTCCCTTTGCGACCGTCGAAGTCCAGGATACCGACTGCGGTCTCGTCGCCTATTTTCCGCCGAACTGGAGATGGGGGTGGTTCTATCCCTTCCATTGCCGGCGCGAAGTCCTTGCCACGGTCAAGACAGACGAGTGCGGCCGTTTCTGCGTTTATATCCCGCGCTTCGACATCGACTGGATCCTGCGCTGGCGCCGCCACCGCGTCTGCCTGCCCGACATTTTCATCCGGCCTTCGATCAAGGATCTGGTCGCCATTCCGGAACTGGACCTGCCGGTGCCGCCGCGCCCGGGTCCGCTGCAGGAATTGCCAGGGCTGAAGCGCCACATTGCCGCAACGCTTGGCGGCGTTCATCCCGTGATAGCCGAACATTTGCAGAGCCCCTCGACCATCGACCGGGAAATGCTCTCCGAAGAGTTTGAGAGTGCGCGCGCCTTCCCGATGGAAATGCAGGCGCCTGTGCCGCTGGAATTCCAGAAAATGTTGAGCGGCGATGACGACATCGTCGGCAAGAAGCCGGCCGACCCGAGCGAGGCTATCCGGGCGTCGGTCGCAAAACAGCTGGGCGTGCATCACCGGGAGATCGAGGGCTTCGACCTCAACCGGTTCATCGGCCCGTTCCATCGCTGTTTCGACATCTATCTTCCGCATTGGCAACTCCTCCTCGATGTGCCGGACATCACATTCCGCGTCACCCAGGACACGGACGGCGACGGCGTCGAGGAAGTGATCTACTCGGAAGGCTATTTCGACGTGCGCTGGAATTCGGGCCCGATCCCGTCGGTCACGCTCGTCGCTTCCGACAAGGCGCGTGAATCGCGGGTTTGCGACACCCCCAACGTTCCGTGCAAGGACGTGCCCGAGATCCTTTTCGCCGGCCTGATGCCGCTCGACAACGCGTCATACTTCAATGCCGTGTCCGGCTATGCCGTGCGGCCGAACCGTCCGATCCCGCCTTCCGGGCCGCGCCCATTGGCCAGGACGCCGTTCCTGGGCACGGTGCAGCTCTATGGCTGCGTCAATGTGCCGAAGGCTCAGTTCTACCGGGTGCTGGCAAGCACCGACAACGGGGCGACGTTCAACGCGATAACCGGGCTTTCCTGGAATATTTATCCGATACCGTCGGGGGCGCCGCATCTTGTCACGTCCGACGCCGATGGCTGGTACCCTGTGCTGTCCAATCCAGCGGCATTCCACCCGGCAAATCTCGTGCTCGAATGGCCGACGCCAATGCTGGCGAAGACACTTCTCAAGATCGAAGTGGGGGGCGCGGCGAAGAACCATCTCCAGTTCTCCGGTGTCGTCGCCATTCAGTCCGACAACACAGCGCCGACGGTGCATTTCGACACGCTGGCCTGGAAGTTCGCATCGGAAGGCGACAGCGCGTTTGGATTGCCCGAACGGAACCTGCTGGTCCCATGTCCGACCATCAGGCGGGGCGCCATGCCGCAGGACGTCGACATACGCTTTGTCGCCTCTGTCACGGCGCACCACCTGCGCGATGCCGAGCTGACGACGCATGGGTGCGGCGGCGGATCCTTCTCGCTGCAGACGTCGCCGGCGGACACGTCTCACTGGCATGAAACGACCAGCGACAATACGGCCCTCCTGTCCGGCACCTACCGCCTGGCGTCAGGGGTGCTCGAGGGGTCGTACGGCTTGGGTTGCGTCGCACGCAGCCGGGCGATGAATCCATCGGGCGGCGATGGCGGGCATCTCGTCCCGCCCGACTGGAACTACGATCCGGTCTACGTCCGCGTACATCCTGAAGTGGATATCGCTGTCATCAACGCGTGAATTGCTCCCGCGCGGCGGTTACGGCCGCCGCGCGGGACTTCCCTGGCAGGGTTCGGATGTCGCCTGAACTGACTTTCATTCTCATCAGCTTGGCCAGTTGGCGGATCGCGCATTTCATCGCGGCCGAGGACGGGCCTTTCGACATCGTCGTCAAGGTGCGGGCGAAAGCGGGAGACCATATGCTGGGTCACCTGATGGACTGCTTCTATTGCCTGAGCCTTTGGCCGTCGGCCTTGTTCGCGCCCTTGCTTAGTGAGGGATGGATGGAATTCGTGCTTGTCTGGCTGGCTGCCTCCGGCGCAGCCTGCATTCTCGAGCAGGCGACGGCTGCCAAGCCGACTGCAACGTAACGAACCGCGGGAGGTACTCATGGGATGTTGTGGCCAGAACCGCCGGATGTGGCAGTCGCCGCCGAGACGGAGCCTGCCGCCCGAAACGCCGCGGCCGCCGATGCTGACCGCCGCCGTCGGCCTCGAATACCGGGGAGACACATCGATAGTCGTCGCCGGGCCGGTGACCCGCTTCACCTATGTGTTTCCGAAAGCCGGAGAGCACCTTGAAGTGGATGGCCGCGACGCCCCGGAATTGCTTTCGTCCGGCGATTTCGTCCTCGCCAGCCATACGTGACGGGTATTTTCAAAGAAAATATTAGAGCCAGGCAGTTCGGCGCGAGCGGTGATGCGCAGGCTGATCCCGCTGCCCGTCGCCAAGCGGCCGCTCACCTGCAAACAGCGGCGCGTGCGAGGTGAATAGCGCGGCCATCTTTTCGATGACCGCGCGTACCTCCGGCCGGTGGCGGTCGTCATTGTGCATGACCAGCCATTGCCCTTCCCGCAGTTCCGGCACCGGATCGCCGGCGCGTTCCAGCAGCGGGTCGCGGTCGCCCGCGAAGCAGGGCAGCATGCCCTTGCCGACGCCTGCCAGGATCAGGTCGTAGAGCGTCCGGGGCGTATTGGCCCAGGCGGCGATCGTCACGTCCTGCCGCGCGTTCAGCCATCGTGCGGTATTTGTGATCGCGTCCTCGGGCGATATCGCGACCCATGCCTCGGCATCCGGCCCGGGACGGTTGCGCGCGCGAAACGGCGCAAAGGCCACATTGTTCGTGCGCCGCCCGGCAAGGCTTGGGCTTTCCGGCGCGGCGTTGCGCACGCCGATCTCGATCTCGCGGTGCGCGATATCGAGCCGTGCCTCGGCGGTCTTGAAGGCGATGCGGTAATTATCCTGCGGCGTCCACAGCCTGGAAAAGTTGGCGGCAAGGAAATTAGCGGTCCAGGTTCCGGCCGAAATCCGCACCACCGGCCGTCCTCCGTCCGCTTCGAGCCATTCTTCGATCGGCCTGGCGCTCGCCTCCACGGCAAGCGCCTTGGCAAGCAGCGCACGGCCATGCTCGGTCAACTCGTATCCGGTCTGGCGCCGCACGAAGAGCGGGCGGCCCAAAACCTGCTCCAGCGCCAGCATGCGCCGCCCGACCGTGGCGGGGCTCGAGCCGAGTTCGGCCGCGGCCGCCGACAGCCCGCCGCCACGCGCCACGCGAACGAAAATCCGCAGATCATTCCAGTCCAGGTTTTTCATAGCTGAAAAACATACTGCGGATTTCAGCCGATGAACAGCTCGATGGCTGATCCTATCATTCAATTACGAAACGACAGCGGAAGGATCTGTCATGGATCAGATGATTGTTTGGACCTTCATTCACCGGGAAGGATTGCGGATGCGGGCCGACCGTAGGCCGGTCGACTTCATTGAAATCTACGAAGACAATTCGTCATCGCTTGGGCTCTTCCGGCGCATCGGTCGCCTGCTCGAATGGGCGAGAAACTGGCGAGTGTCGGGAAGGTCGACGTGTGACAGCGGGCAGCAAGACAGGATGAATGCCGGCGAAGGCAATTGCCGGCCGAGCGCGGAAACCGTTCTTTTTGCCGAAAACGTGCCATAAATGGAACAAGCCGCTGGACCACGCGGCGGCCAGCCGTTTCGGATACGCCGCTCGTGTCCGCCTGTGCCTGTCATCCGGCGGCTTCTCGAACCGCCGGCGAACCGCCATGAACGACAGAGCCGCTTTGCAGCATGCAGCCGCCGCGCCGCAGGCTTCGCGGCGCGAGGAGAATATCGGTCTTCTGCTGGTGTTCCTGTCGGCGCTGTTCTGGAGTTTTGGCGGGGCCATTGCCCGCTTCATCGAGACAGGGGATAGCTGGACGGTGGTGTTCTGGCGCTCGTTCTGGGCGGCCGCCTTCCTGTTCGGCTTCATGATGTGGCGCGACGGTTGGCGCGGCATGTTGAAAATGTTCGGCGACATGGGCCTGCCCGGCTTCGCCGTGGCACTGTGCTTCGCTACCGCCTCGACTTCCTTCGTCGTGGCGCTGGCCTATACAACCGTCGCCAACATCCTCTTGATGCAGGCAGGCGTGCCGCTGATCGCGGCGCTGATCGCCTGGGTGCTGTTTCGCGAGCGCGTCGCCGGCGCGACTTGGGCGGCGATCGCCGCCGTCATCTGCGGCGTGGCGATCATGGTGTCGGAGTCCTTCAACGGTCGGGTGTCGCCGATCGGCGACGGGCTCGCGCTGCTGATCGCATTCGCGTTTTCGATCGCGACCGTCATCACCAGGCGCTTTGCCCATGTACGCATGACGCCGGCGACCTGCCTCGGCACTGTGTTTGCCGCCCTGTTCGCCTTCACCCAGGCCGAATATCTGGCGGTTGTGCCGCGTGATATGGGGTTCCTGTTCGCTTTCGGCGCGCTCAATCTCGGGCTTGGCCTGGCCTGCTTCGCCACCGGCGCCAGACTGATACCGGCTGCTTTCGCTGCACTCCTGGGCACGTTCGAAACCATACTCGGGCCGGTCTGGGTCTGGCTGATCCATGCCGAGGTGCCCTCGGCGCGCACGGTTCTCGGCGGGGCCGTCGTCTTCGTCGCCCTGCTGGTGCATATCGGGCTTGAATTCAAGCGCCAGACGCGGCCACAAAAGCCCGGAACGACCGGAATACCGTCCCCCCATTGACATCCTCATCTGGGAGCGGGCAGGCTGGCGCATCGGCAACCAAACCACAGGCGTGTCTTGCCATTTCCGAAAGCCGACGCAGCAGGCGCCGGCATCACAGATACGTTCTACGGAAGCGTTCGCGCGAAACTTCGTGTCGCACGCTTCGCTGCCGGAACGCCGGTAAAACTCAACGTCAAATTAACAATATGCGGGGCGGCCATGCGGCCTTCGGGCACGCCGATTGCGGCTTGTCGCACTGCAAAAACGCCAATAGGCTTCAACCGATACCCGGCCGCTGATCCTTCGAACGAGCCGGGACGGAACACCGCACAGAGGAGAGCAAAATGATCCACAAAGCGCTATGGTTATCGGCCGCTTCGGCCGCCCTGGCCGCGGCCTTGACAGTTTCTGCGCAGGCGCAGGAACGCGTCGTCAACATCTACAACTGGTCGGACTATATCGACGAGTCGATCATCACCGAGTTCACCAAGGAAACCGGCATCAAGGTCGTCTACGACGTTTTCGATTCCAACGAGATCCTCGAAACCAAGCTGCTGGCCGGCGGTTCGGGCTACGACATCGTCGTGCCGACGCATAATTTCCTGGTCCGCCAGATCGAGGCTGGTGTCTACCAGAAGCTCGACAAGTCGAAGCTCCCCAATCTCTCCAACACGTGGGACGTGGTGAACGAAAGGGTCGCCAAATTCGATCCCGACAATGCCTATTCGGTCAACTGGATGTGGGGCACGGTCGGCATCGGATACAACGTCGACAAGGTGAAGGCGGCGCTCGGCATCGACAAGGTCGACAGCTGGGACGTGTTCTACAAGCCTGAAAACCTCGAAAAGCTGGCCGGCTGCGGCGTCTACGTGCTGGATTCGCCGGCCGACATCATTCCGACGACGCTCAACTATCTCGGCCTGAATCCCGAAAGCACGTCCTCGGAGGATTTCGCCAAAGTCGAGGAGGCCCTGCTTGCGCTCCGGCCGCACATCCGCAAGTTCCATTCGTCCGAATACATCAACGCGCTGGCCAATGGCGACATCTGCCTTGCAGTTGGCTGGTCGGGCGATGTCTTCCAGGCGCGCGACCGCGCCGCCGAGGCCGATCAGGGCGTGGTGGTCGACTACGTTATTCCCAAGGAAGGCGCGGAAATGTGGTTCGATCAGATGGCCATTCCCGCCGACGCAAAGAATGTCGACGAGGCGCATGAATTCCTGAACTACATCATGAAGCCGGAAGTGGCGGCCAAGGCGACGAACTACGTTTACTTCGCCAACGGCAACAAGGCCTCGCAGCAGTTCATCGAGAAGGAGATACTCGAGGATCCGGCGATCTATCCCGACGAGGCGACCGCGCAGAAGCTGTTCACGGTCAATCCCTACGACCCGAAGACGCAGCGCGTAGTGACGCGCACCTGGACCAAGATCGTCACGGGGCAGTAGCAACCGCATCGCAAAGCCCCGGCGCAGGCGCCGGGGCTTTGCCGTCGCCGAACCAATCGGAGTGGAACATGAAGTCGCTTGGCAGCATCCGCAGGGATTTCGCGCCCTGGGCCGATCCCGGCGCCAAGCCATACATCTCCTTCGAGAACGTCACCAAGAAGTTCGGCGACTTCACCGCCGTCAACAATCTGTCGCTCAACATCTACGAGCGCGAGTTCTTCGCGCTGCTGGGGGCGTCGGGCTGCGGAAAATCGACGCTGCTCCGGATGCTGGCCGGCTTCGACGAACCGACTGCGGGCCGGATACTGCTCGACGGGCAGGATTTGCGCGGCATCCCACCCTATCGCCGTCCGGTCAACATGATGTTCCAGTCCTATGCGCTGTTTCCGCATATGACGGTGGAAGCCAACATCGCCTTCGGCCTCAAGCAGGACAGCATGCCCAAGGCCGAGATCGACGCGCGGGTGGCCGACATGCTGAAGCTGGTCAAGCTCGAGCAGTTCGCCAAGCGCAAGCCGCACCAACTCTCCGGCGGCCAGCGCCAGCGCGTCGCGCTCGCCCGCTCGGTGGCCAAGCGTCCGAAGGTGCTGCTGCTCGACGAGCCGCTGGGCGCGCTCGACAAGAAGCTGCGCGAGGAGACCCAGTTCGAACTGATGGATCTGCAGCAGTCGCTGGGCCTGACCTTCGTCGTCGTGACCCACGACCAGGAAGAGGCCATGACCATGGCCGACCGCATCGCCATCCTCGACAAGGGCGAGGTGATGCAGGTGGCGACGCCGGCGGAAGTCTATGAGGCGCCGGGCTCGCGCTTCGTCGCCGGCTTCGTCGGCAATGTGAACATGTTCGAGGGCAGGATCGCCGGGCGCACGGCAGCCGGCGCCGAGATTGCGGGCCCCAACGGCCTGACCATCGCCACCAGCGACGTGGGCGGCGCTGAGGCCGGAACGGCGGTCGCCTTCGCCATCAGGCCCGAGAAGATCAAGGTCTCGTCGAGGAAGCCGGCGGACATACTGGCCAATGCCATGGAGGGCGAGATCTTCGATATCGCCTATCTTGGCGACATGACCGTCTACCATGTCCGGCTGGACCACGGACAGGTGGTCAAGGCGAGTTCGCTCAACGCTTCGCGCGTCACCGAAGATCCGCTGACCTGGAACGACCGGGCATGGATTTCCTTCCCGCCGGATGCCGGCGTCGTGCTGACGCGGTAGGGCGAGATGACGGATACGGTAATCGACAGCGAGAGCGCAGCCCCGGCCGCGCATGAAAAGACGGTCGCCGGGCGCGCCTGGAACGCGGTCGCCGGCAGGCTCATCATCCTCGTTCCTTATCTGTGGCTGCTCTTCTTCTTCCTCGCCCCGTTCGTCATCGTCTTCAAGATATCGCTGTCGCAGACGGCGATCGCCATGCCTCCCTATTATCCGGTGCTCAGCCTTGCGGAGGGCGTTTCGGGACTGCTGGAGCAGTTGCGGCAACTCAGCATCGACAATTATGTCTGGCTCACGGAGGACGCGCTCTACTTCAATGCCTATGTGTCGAGCGTCGTCATCGCGGCGATCTCGACCTTCCTGACGCTGCTCGTCGGCTACCCCATCGCGTACGGCATGGCGCGCGCGCCTGCATCGCTGCGGCCGACGCTGCTGATGCTGGTCATCTTGCCGTTCTGGACCTCATTCCTGATCCGGGTCTATGCCTGGATCGGCATCCTGAAGCCCGAGGGCCTGCTCAACCAGTTCCTGATGGCGCTCAACATTGTCGACAGCCCGCTGATCATCCTCAACACCCACACGGCGATCTTCATCGGCATCGTCTATTCCTACCTGCCCTTCATGATCCTGCCGCTCTATTCGTCGCTGGAGAAAATGGACTATTCGCTGATCGAGGCGGCGAAGGACCTCGGCTGCACGCCGAACGGCGCTTTCTGGAAGATCACATTCCCGCTGTCGCTTCCGGGCGTCATTGCCGGCTGCATGCTGGTGTTCATTCCAGCCGTCGGCGAGTTCGTCATTCCCGACCTGCTCGGCGGCTCGCAGACGCTGATGATCGGCAAGACGCTGTGGAACGAGTTCTTCGCCAACCGCGACTGGCCGGTTTCCTCCGCCGTGGCGGTGATCCTGCTTCTGATCCTGATCGTGCCGATCATGATCTTCCAGAGCGCACAGGCTCGCGCGCAGGAGCAGGATCGATGAACGCGACCTGGAGCCGCTTCAATATCGCCTCGATCGTGCTGGGCTTCGCCTTCCTTTACCTGCCGATCGTGCTTCTGGTGATCTTCTCGTTCAACGCTTCGAAGCTGGTCACCGTCTGGGGTGGCTTTTCGACCAAATGGTACGTCTCGCTGTTCAACAATCGCGGGCTGATGGACGCGGCATGGGTCACGATCAGGGTTGGCTTGATCTCGGCGACCGTCGCCACCGTACTCGGCACGCTCGCAGCACTTACCCTGACGCGATACACGCGGTTTCGCGGCCGCGTGCTGTTTTCCGGCATGGTTTTCGCGCCGCTGGTCATGCCCGAAGTCATCACCGGCCTGTCGCTGCTGCTCCTGTTTGTCGCCGTCGGCTTCGACCGCGGGTTCATCACGGTCACGCTGGCGCACATAACTTTCTCGATGTGCTTCGTTGCGGTCGTCGTGCAGTCTCGCCTGGTCAGCTTCGACCGTTCGCTCGAGGAAGCGGCGATGGATCTTGGGGCGCCGCCGGTGAAGACCTTCTTCCAGATCACGCTGCCGGTCATCATGCCGGCCATCGTGTCGGGCTGGATGCTGGCCTTTACCCTCTCGATCGACGATCTCGTGATATCGAGCTTCACTTCCGGCCCCGGCGCAACCACGCTGCCGATGAAGATCTACAGCCAGGTGCGGCTCGGGGTGACGCCGGAGATTAACGCGGCCTGCACGCTTCTGATCGCCATCGTCGCGCTTGGCGTGATCGCGGCGTCTCTCGCCAACAAGCGCCGCGAGGTGCAGCGCCTGCGCGACGAGCAGACGGCGCTGAGAGGATAACGCCCGCTGAGGTGCGTCGGCTATTCCACCGGCTGAGGAGGCGCAACCGGCGAGATGAAGGGTGCGCTCCATGATCCGCCGACGAAGAAGGTTGCGGGCGGGCCGGCTTGCGCCTGCTGCCCTGTTTGCGTGACGCCGCCCGAAAGCGCCAGTCCACGGCCGACGTAAGGCACGATGCCCTCGAGCCACAGCGTGTGGCCGGCGGCCCGGGCCTCGGCCTTTTCTATCCGCGCCACGCCGTTGGCGACGCTCGCCTTGAACTCCGCGCCGGCGATCGGCAGCGTGCCCTTGGACACCTCGTCGAGCGCGAAGAACCCGCCCTGCCTGATGCGATTCAGCAGGCCGGCGAGGTCGAGGCGGGAGAGTGCGCCTTGCCCGAGATTGGCCGATATCGAGCCCGACGCGTTTTCCAGTATCGATTCCCACGAGGCGCCAGGACCCTTCAGGATCACCGAGATCGTACCTTGGCCGACGGGCACGATCCGCGTCATGCCTGCGGCGCTGGCCAGCGCTCCGGCATCCACGCCGGAAGCCAGAAGCCGCATTTCGGCATGCGGGAGGGCAGGCCCGCCGTCGAAGCGGATGCCGGCCTGTATGGCGCCGCCGAAAGCGGTGGCGTCGGAGACGTCGAGCACGGCCAGCTCGTTCCTTACCTGGATGGTGGCCGCGACATCGGCCAGGTTGACCGATCCCGCTGCGGCGCGCGCCGCCGACAGCCTGAGGTCGATATCGGCCCAGCCGGCCAGCCCGGCATCGGCGTCCTTGGCATCGCTTTCGGCGGCGAGCGTCAGCGGCGTGAATGCCGAAAGCAGAGAACCGAGATCGATGCCGTCGAAGGCCAGCGAGCCAGACAGGGCCGGCCGGCTCGGGTTGAATTCGAGATTGAGCGCTCCCTCGCCCCGGTTCCCGTCTAGCGCAAGGGTGGCGTTGTCGAATTTTACGCGGCTGGCGTCACCGACGATGCGGCTGGTGAACGTCGCCGAGCCGCGCGGCAGGGCAGGGGCGATAGGCGATCCCCACCATCGCGCCGCCCGCTGGAGCGAGGGGACGGCAAACCTGGCGTCGCCGTCGACATAGGCACTGCCGGCCAGCTTCGCCGAACCTGTGAAGGACGCCGTCGCGGATGGTGCAGTGATGCTCGCCGTCAGCGGCGCGGCGGCGCCGGCAAACAGCGAAAGCGGGTTCTCGGACGACACGTCGATCGCAATAGTCTCGTCGCGCCATGTCGCCTTGGCCGACAGCGCACCGGCCTCGTCGAGGGCCGGCCAGTTCACCCTGCCGGCAATGCCGGTGGCGATATCGGTGATCTGGCCGCCTTCGTGGAGCACAACCCGGCCGCCGCTGATTTCGACCGCGCCAAAAGGATCAGACGGCAATTCGCCGGGATCGTCGGGGTTGTCAGCCAATGCATGGCGGGCCTCGGCGATGGCCGCCGCGATGCGGCCGCCGCTCGGCAGTTCGGGCATGTAGGCGCCGTTCGTGGTGCGCTCGATATGCAGGGTGGGATTGACGAAGCGGGCGCTTGAAAACGCGACATCGCCGCGCAGCGCCGCGAATGCCGATAGTTCGATTTCGACACGCTCGGCAGTGATGACCGGCGGGCCGGATGGGCTCTGCCATGGCGAGAGCCGGACATCGGTGAGGATTGCCCGGAAGGTCGGCCAGACCTGGATCTCGGGTGGCGCGCCGATGCCGACTTCGTATCCGCTCCAGAAACTCATCTCCAGCGCGATTCGGTCGCGCACGATGCGGGTCGATGCGATCAGCGGGAGCGTGAACACGATCAGGCTGGCAAGGACAGCGGCGGCGACGATCCCCCATATTGTCCGCCTGACGAGAGATGATGGCATGGTGCCCCGTTTCCTCATCCGGCCAAGGCCGGGTGCCGTGCCGATTACTACGAGCGGTTGCCTTTAGGTGTGTTGAGATTCAGGTCAGGCCGAGTCCAGAATGATGGCTTTAGAGAACCGGAGCGGAGCGTACGTTTGGTACGTGCGCACCGGAAGCGCAGAAAGCCGTCATTTGCAGGCCGGCATCACCTGAATATCAACATATCCTGGACCGGTTTATCCGACGGCCACTGCTTTTCAAGCCTTTGTGGCCTCGGCATGGCATTTGCGCACAACCGCGTGCCGCTCCGGGCCGACATCTTGCTCTGCTGCATTGCAACATGCATAACCGGCAACTGCAGTCGGGGCCTGTTCGTTTCGGTCGAATCGAAAGGTCCCGCCTTGAGCAGGATCATATCCGAAAAGAGTTCAGCCTTTCGGATGATGTTTGGGAGGACATCGTGGCCGATACCGCTCCGCTTTGGACGCCGACACAGGATCAGGTCGCCTCCGCACCGATGACCGCATTCATGGCGGCCGCTTCGGTCAGGGCAGGCGCGGAGTTCACGCGCTATGACGATCTTCACCGTTGGTCCATCGACGAGCGCGAAGCCTTCTGGAGCCTGGTCTGGGATTTTTGCGGCATCGTCGGCGAGCGCGGCGAAGTCGTCCTTGCGGATGGCGACAGGATGCCGGGTGCCGCCTTCTTTCCGTACGCGCGGCTGAATTTTGCCGAGAACCTGCTGAAGAAGACCGGCGGCGGCGACGCCATCGTCTTCCGGGGCGAAGACAAGGTCGAGCGGCGCATGTCGTGGGACGACCTGCACGCCCTGGTTTCGCAGCTCCAGCAACTGTTCCGGTCGCTTGGCGTGAAGCAGGGCGACCGCATCGCCGCCATGATGCCCAACATGCCCGAGACCGTCGTCGCCATGCTTGCGGCTGCGTCGCTCGGTGCCGTCTGGTCGTCCTGTTCGCCGGATTTCGGAGAGCAGGGCGTACTCGACCGGTTCGGCCAGATCGAGCCGGTCGTCTTCATCGCGCCGGACGGCTACTGGTACAATGGCAAGGCGATCGAGGTGGCCGACAAGATCGCAGCGGTTTCGGCGAAACTCCCGACCCTGCGCAAGGTGCTGATCGTCGAGTATCTCGGCACCGCCGGCGACGTGGCGGCGGTGATCGACAAGGCGGATGCGCTAGAGGAGGCGCTCGCGCCATTCGCGCCGTCGAAGCTCACGTTCGAGCAACTGCCCTTCGCGCATCCGCACTACATACTGTTCTCGTCGGGCACGACCGGCATTCCGAAATGTATCGTCCACTCGGCCGGCGGCACGCTGATCCAGCACGTCAAGGAACAGCGGCTGCATGCAGGGATCGAAGACGGCGACCGCTTCTTCTATTTCACCACCTGCGGCTGGATGATGTGGAACTGGCTGGTCTCGGGCCTCGCGTCGGGGGCGACGCTGCTGCTCTACGATGGTTCGCCCTTCTATCCCGATGGTAATGCAATCTTCGATTTCGCTGAAGCCGAGAGGATGACCTATCTCGGCACCTCGGCCAAGTTCATCGACTCTGTGCGCAAGGCCGGCTTGCGGCCGATCAAGACGCACGATCTCTCTACGGTGCGGACGATCTCCTCCACCGGTTCGCCGCTGTCGCCGGAAGGTTTTGCCTTTGTCTATGAGGGCATCAAGGGCGACGTGCATCTGGCTTCGATTTCGGGCGGCACTGACATCGTGTCCTGCTTCGTGCTCGGCGTGCCGATCGAACCGGTGTGGAGCGGCGAGATCCAGGGCCCCGGCCTCGGCATGGCCGTCGATGTATGGGACGACGACGGACGGCCGGTGCGGCAGGAGAAGGGCGAGCTGGTCTGCACGAAGGCGTTTCCGGCGATGCCGATCGGCTTCTGGAGCGACCCTGACGGCAGGAAATACAGGAGCGCCTATTTCGAGCGCTTCGACAATGTCTGGTGCCATGGCGACTTCGCCGAATGGACCGAACATGGCGGCATCGTCATCCATGGCCGGTCCGATGCTACGCTCAATCCGGGCGGTGTACGCATCGGCACGGCGGAAATCTACAACCAGGTCGAACAGATGCCCGAAATCGCCGAGGCGTTATGCATCGGACAGGACTTCGGGGGCGACGTGCGCGTCGTGCTGTTCGTGCGGCTGGCCGAAGGCGTCACGCTCGACGAGGCTCTGGACAAGAAGATCAAGGCCAAGATCCGCACCGGCGCCAGCCCGCGCCACGTGCCGGCGAAAATCGTCGCGGTGGCCGACATACCGCGCACCAAATCCGGCAAGATCACAGAGCTTGCGGTACGCGACATAGTCCATGGGCGCACGGTCAAGAACAAGGAGGCGCTGGCCAATCCCGAGGCGCTGGACCTGTTCCGCGACCTCCCGGAGCTTCGCTCCTGAGCAGGCGCGGATGGTTAACCAGACATGACCGGCAAATTTACCTCGTTTCACGGGTGGTACACTTTCGTAAATTTTCCGGGGGCCCGGTAAGGATTTGTTAAGAGCCGGCGCTGATATTCGCACGTAACTTGACGGAGAAATCCTGTTCCTCAGCCCCGAGGAAGCGTCTTTCGCTCAAGCCCCCGTTGTGACAGCATCCCATTAAATTCAGGCGTCCTTTTGGACGCCTTTTTTCTTTAATCTCATCACGACATCGAGGCGGCGCGGTCGCGGGCGAGCGCTCGCGAAAGCAAGATGACCGGCACGGTCGCGGTTCCGATGATCAGCAGCGCGGCCACCGCCCCATCCTCGACCACCGCGCGCGAGGCGTTCTCATAAACCAGCGTCGCCAGCGTGTTGAACCCGAATGGCCGCAGCAGGATGGTCGCCGAGAGTTCCTTGACCGTGTCGACGAAGACCAGCACCAGCGCGGTCAGGATCGCCGGCTGCAGCAGCGGCAACAGCACGAGGGCGGCGCTTTTCGCCGGGGTCTTGCCAAGGCTGCGGGCGGCTTCGTCGAGATGCGGCGGCAGCTTCTCCATGCCGGAGCGAACCGCGCCTTCGGCGAGCGCCAGGAAGCGGATCGTGCAGGCGAGGATGACGGCCGCCGCCGAGCCGGTCAGCATGAGACCGGTCGAGAAGCCGAACTGTTCTCGGGCGAAGAGATCGATCGCGTTGTCGATGCGGGCAAGCGCGAAGAGCAGGCCGAGCCCCATGATCGTGCCCGGCAGGGCGTAGCCGACGGAGGCGACGCGCACTAAAATCGTCGTGAGCGGCGAGCGCGAAAGCCTTACCGCGTTGATGAGGAGCAGCGCCAATCCGACCGTGAGAAGCGCGGCGGAGCCGGCTGTGAAGACGCTGTTCAGGAAGGCCTCGCCGAGATCGGCGTTGATCAGCCGGTCGAGCCGGCGCGAGGCATATTGCCCGAACACCAGCAGCGGAACGCCGAAGCCGAACAGAACCGGCAGCGATACGGCGACGAGCGCGCCGGCCTGGCCAGCCGCGCTCAGCCGGGCGCGGGGAGGGCGTGCCTTCAACTGGGTGCCGCGTACATTGTGGAAGCGCTGCCTCCGCCTGGCGAACTGCTCGGCGGCAAGCAGCAGCAGCACCAGAACCAGCATCAGCATGGCGATCTGGGCTGCGCCCTCGAGACTGCTGCGGTTGATCCAGGTGGTGAAGACGGCGGTGGTCAGCGTGCGCACCCCGAGGAATTCGGAAGCGCCGATGTCGTTGATCGTCTCCATCAGCACCAGGGCCACGCCGGCGCCTATGGCAGGGCGCGCCACGGGCAGAAGCACGCGGAAGAACACCTTCGCCGGCCTTGCGCCTAGAGTGCGGGCCACATCGGCGATGTTGCGGCCCTGCATCAGGAAGACGACCCGGCTGGTCAGGTAGACATAGGGGTAGAGTACGCAGGTCAGCACGAAGGCCGCGCCTTCGGTCGAGCGAAGATCGGGAAACCAATATTCCTGTGGGCTGTCGAAGCCGAACATCCCCCTGAATGCCGACTGGACCGGGCCGGTGAACAGGAAGAACTCGGCAAAGGCGTAGGCGGCCAGATAGGGCGGCACGGCGAGCGGCAGCACCAGCGCCCAGGAAAAAAACGGCCGCAGCGGAAAATCATAGCCGACGACAAGCCAGGCCGTGGCGACGCCGATGATTGCGGTTCCGGCCGATACCATGGCCAGCAGCCACAGCGTCGTCAGGGTCGCGCCCGGCAGCACGTTGCGTGCCAGGTGTGGCCAATCCTCACCCGTGCCCGACAGCGCTATCGCGGCGAGGGTGGCGACCGGCAGGAGCACGATCGCGCAGATCGCGAACGCCAACGCGATGGCAAAGGGATGCCGGTAGCGCTTCACCGGCCGGGCTGCGGCGACCCGCGGCAAGTCCTCGCCGGCGGCGGCAATCCGCTTTGCTTGGTCCCGCGCCAGCGTCATGGCCTTGCAACGGCGGAAGGCCGGACCGCTTTCACGGACCGGCCTTCGCGCGTCATCCCGAACCGTGCTTAGCTCGACGGGCCGTCGTCGAGGCCGACGCGGTCGACCATCTCGGAAGCGGTCTTGCGGTTCTTGGCGATATCGGCGAGCGGCAGCGTGTCGGCCTTCAGTTCACCGAACGCCTTCACGACTTCGGAGGGCTCAAGGCCCGGCTCGACCGGATATTCGAACACCTGCTCGGCATAGACCTGCTGCGCCTTGTGGCTGGACAGGAACTGGATGAGCTTCACGCCGTTGTCGCGGTTCGGCGAATTCTTGGCGAGTGCGGCGCCCGAAATGTTCACATGCGTGCCGCCTTCCTCGAAGGTCGGGAAGACCACGTTGATGGCAGTCGCCCATTCCTTCTGCTCGGGCTCCTTCTCGTTGGTCTGCATCAGGCCGACATAGTAGGTGTTGCCGAGCGCGATATCGCATTCGCCGGCAGCTATCGCCTTGGCCTGGTCACGGTCGCCGCCGTCGGGCTTGCGCGCGAGATTGGCCTTGAAGCCTTTCATCCATTCTTCAGTCTTTTCCGCGCCCCAATGCGCGATGGCCGCGGAGAACAGCGCCAGATTGTAATCATGCTGGCCGGAGCGGATGCAGATCTTGCCCTTCCACTTGGGGTCGGCGAGGTCGGCATAGGTCAGCGCGGTGTCGGTCACCCGATCCTTCGACGCATAGACGACGCGGGCGCGCTTGGTCAGGCCGAACCAGTGGCCTTCCGGATCGCGGTATTCGGCAGGCAGGTTGCCGTTGACGGTGGCGTCGTCCAGCGCCTGCGTAACGCCCTTTTCCTTGGCGTTGGTGAGGCGGGCGATGTCGACGGTCAGGATCACGTCGGCAGGCGAATTCTGGCCCTCGGCGAGGATGCGGTCTTCCAAGCCCTTGTCTAGGAAAAGCACCTCGGTCTCGATGCCGGTTTCGGCTGTGAAGGCGTCGAGCACCGGCTTGATCAGGCCGGGCTGGCGGTAGGAATAGATGTTGACCGTGCCGTCGGCGAGCGCCGAGCCGGCGAACAATGCGGCAAATGCAAATGCTGCGCAGCCGGCCGCTTTCGACCGGGCTTTGGTGAAGGTCATGACACTCTCCTGTCGATCGAGGGGTTCAAGGCCCCGGGGACGCGTTCCTCTGTCGGCTCCAGCGTCGGAACCGAAGGTCTATTGGGCGAATTCTGTTGTAGCGTCAAGGGAAAGCGCAATAAATTCAATAGTTTAGAATTGTTCTAAACTGGATGAATTTACACTGCTTTTCAATAACTTGAGCGAAACTGTCCTGATCTGCCAGCGCTTCGGCGGGCAGAGATTTCAGCTCAGTCCGCCAGCACCCGCGTGGAAGGGAATGTGATCTCGACCAGTGTACCTTCGCCCGGCGTCGAATTGATCGCGAACCGCGCCCGGTTGGCCTCCACCATCGCCTTGGTGAGCGGCAGGCCGAGTCCGGTGCCGTCGCCGCGCGTACGCTTTAGCGAATTGATCTGCTTGAACGGCTTCAGCGCCTGCTCGATCTCGGCCTGGCTCATCCCGATGCCGGTGTCGCGCACGCGCATGACGATATCGCCGGATGGTTCGTAGGCGGTCGAGATGATCACCTGGCCGCCGGCCTGCGTGTAGCGCACGGCGTTCGACAATATGTTGAGCGCGATCTGACGTATGCTGCGCAGATCGGCGACGACTTCCGGCAGCTTGGAAGCGAAGCTCGAGCGGATGATGACCCGCTCGCGATTTGCCTGCGGCTGCATCATGGCGACGGTTTCGGCGAGCGTGTCGTTGAGCGACACCGCCTCGTAGGCCATTTCCTGCTGCCCGGCCTCGATCTTGGAAATGTCGAGCAGATCGTTGACGAGGTCGAGCACATGGTTGCCCGAGCGGTTGATGTCGCGCAGGTAGTCGCGGTAGCGATCGTTGGCGACGGGGCCGAAACGCTCGTCGACCATCAGTTCGGAAAAGCCGATGATGGCGTTGAGCGGCGTGCGGATCTCGTGGCTGACCCTGGCCAGGAAATCGGTCTTCTGCGACGACGCCCGCTCGGCGAGCGCACGCGCCTGCGTCAATTCCTCCTCGGCGCGTTTCCACTGTGTGATGTCGCGCACCACGGCGCAGTAGCCGCTGTCGCTAGGCAATTTTCCGATAGTCATGAACAGCGGGATGAAGCGGCCTTGAGCCTCACGGCCGATGACCTCGCGGCCGTCGTTCAGAACGCTGGCCACGCCATGATCGGAGAGCCCGTTGAGGTAATCGCGCGCCGAGCGCTGGCTTTCTATGGCGAACAGCGAGATGAACGGCTTGCCGGCGACCTCGTCGCTGTCGAAGGAAAACAGCGCCTCGGCCGGCCGGCTGATCGAACGGATCGTGCCGTCATTGGCGATCAGCACCACGCCGTCGGTCGCCGTGTCGATGATGGTGCGCATCTCCGCCACGCGGGCGCGCAGCTCCTGCTCCTCGGCAGAGCGGAGCGGCGGCGCGGGTTCGGCAGGCTCTTCCTCGCCCGTCCGCCGCACGACCAGCATCAGCGCCTTGCCGCCGTTCCACGGCACCGAGCGCAGCAGCGCGTCGATCGGGAACTCCAACCCGTCGCGGGTCGAAAGCCTGAGCGACCGGTCCGCTTCGTCGGGCTGCTCGCCGCCATAGGGATTGGAAAACAGCGCGTCGAGACCTCCGGCTTCGGCCAGTTGCTCGACGGAGTCGTAGCCGGTCAAATGCAGGAATTCGTCATTGGCGTAGTGAAGCGCGTCGCCCGAATGGATCAGCACCGGCACCGGCAATTTTGCCAGTATGCCCGTATCGGCGGGCGGCACTTTCCGCGAATCCTCGGCGGCCTCTACCTTGTCCGCCTCCGTGGGCTCGGCTTCCGCCGGCTGGGCGGCTTCATCCGCTTTGGCTTCCGCCTCTGCGGCCTCTTCGATCTCGACGGCCGCTACTGCCTCCATCGGCTGGCCTTCCGGGGCGGGCGCTTCGGCGCGCTCGCTCTGGTCCGGCTCGGCGGCCGCCTCGATCGCTTCCCCGGCGGTTTCGTCCCGCGCCTCGTCTGCGATAGCCGTGGCTTCCTTATCCGCGCTCGGTGGCTGTGCGCTGGCGACGGTATCGGCGGGTGTGCTTTCGTCGGGCTGCCCGGCCGGTGCGGAATCTTGTTCCGCCGTCGCTGCCGCATCGGCAGGTTCCGGCGCGGCGGGTGTCGGCTCGCCGATCAGCTTCAGCCGCTCGCCGATTTCGCGGAACGCGCTGCGCTCGACGCTCGACAGGCCGCCCTTTTCCGGCGCCGGCTGGCGGTGCTCGGCGAGCCGGATCACCTTATCGGCGAAGCGGCGGTCCGGCTTCGGCACGATCGAAAGCGCCGGCACCTCGCCCTTGAACGGATCGGCGGGCTTGGCGGCGCTCTCGGCAGGAACAGGCTGGATTTCGTCTTCTGCAGGCGCTTCGGCAGGTCCAGGCTTCTCCGCCTTCGCCGGCTGCTCCACCAGTACGAGGCCGATCCCCTCCGGATCGGCGACGGCTTCCGCGCCGCGGGCGACGCCGAAGCCGCGAAAACCCTGAAAGTCGCGGTCGCGGCCATAGACCGGCAGGGCGGCGAGATCGATGGGTATCTTCAGGGCGGTTCCGGCGATCGGCCACAGCACCGAACGGCCCGACCAGGTGTCGCGGCGATCGAGTAGCCCGGCAATTTCGCCCGATGGATCCAGTGCGAACGTCGCTGCGACATCGGCGAACCGGCGGCCGACGACATCGGCGGCGAGCGCGCCAACCGCGCCTGCAAATTCCGGCGAGATGGCGCTGAACCGGCCTTCGGCGTCGGTGCGCCAGACGAACCGCACAGGCGTCATGGTCCGCTCGGCCTTGGCGGTCGCCTGTCGGGGCTCCTCAGGCCCGCCGGTCGCGGCCTCTGTTTTCGGGGCTTCGCCGGGCGCGCTGAAATACCAGTGGTCGAGCTGCGCCGGCGCGTCGGCCGTGGTTTTCTTCTTCTGCTCGGCCGGCGCTTTCTCCCGCTCAGTCGGCGCTACCATCTCTCCTGCGACCGGCGCTGCGGCCAGTTCGGGAGGGGTGGCCGGCATTGTCGGTTTTTCCCGTTGGGGCAGCGGACTTGCCGGCGCCGCTGCAGAGTTGTCCTGCTCGACCGGCGCAGCGGCAGCAGATTCCGGTTGTGGTCTTTTCGGCGCGGGCTGAACGGCCTCGTCCGCCGGCAAGGCCGGCTCTTCGCCCGCGGCTCGGCGTTCGTCGATCACCACCAGAAGGTGCCTAGCCGGATCGTCGGTGAGTCGCGCCAGGCCCGCCGGCAGCGCGGCCGAGCCGCCGCGAATGACGCGACGGGCGATGCGCTCCGCCCCGCCGCCGATCTCCGCGACAAGGCTGGCCAGCGTCTCCCGCGAAATGCCGAGTTCGCCGAAGCCGGCAGAGGCAGCTTCCACTTCCCCGCGCCCGTCGACGAAAGCGACGAAATGGCCGGGTTCGTTGAAACCGCCGATCGCGCGTTCGGCGATTTCCGCGGAAGCCCGCGCCGCGCCCGGGAAGGGGGCGGCGAGCAGTATCGCATTTTCGCCGTCCGGCAGCGTGATCGCGCTGGCAACGAAGGCGACGGCGTGGCTGGTGACGCCGGTCGTCATGCGAACCATCAACGGCTTGTCGCGCCCGATATCAGGGAATCCCCTGACCGCCATGATCTGGCGCCTGGCCGGCAAGCCGAGGCGGCTCGGTGCGCCCATAATCGCCTCGATGTCGTCATGGCCGAAGAGTTCGGCGCCGGGCCCATTGGCCCAGATCACCTGTTCGAGGTCGCTCGAAAGGATCACGAGCGCATCGCCGGCCGCGAAACGCTCGCGCACCTCGTCGAGTATGGCCACATCGATGAACGAATAGGATGCTGACGGCATGCGCTTGCTGGACCACTCTTGCAGGCAATTAACCCTTTGTTAATAAAACCCTATGGCCGCCGCGTCCACAGAGCAGCGGGCGAACCCGGCGGAAAATCGGTGTTTGGTTAACGCGCCGCCCCAAGATTTTTGGTGCATCGCAACAAATTTGTTGCAACGCACCATGAGCTGTATTATACATGCGGACATGAATGAACGAGACGGCTTTCTTCAAGGCTGTCCACTGAAAAAGGATGGAAATATGTCCAAGACTGCAGGCAAGACCTCCGACACCATCGAGAACGTCGAATTCCCGACTTTCGACGCCTCCAAGGCCACCGACCAGTTCCGCGCCATCGCCGAGAAGGGCGTCGAGCAGTCGAAGGAAGCCTATTCGAAGTTGAAGACCGGCGCCGAGACCACCCAGAAGGCGCTCGAGTCGACCTTCGAGACTGCCAAGACCGTCGGCAACGACGTTTCGCTGAAGGCGATCGCCGCCATGCGCGCCAATGCTGAAGCCAGTTTCTCGCACCTCGAGGCACTGCTCGGCGTGAAGTCGGTTTCCGAATTCGTAGAACTGCAGACCTCCTTCCTGCGCAAGCGCGTCGAGATGACCGTCGAGCAGGCCAAGGATCTCCAGGCTGTCACCACGAAGGCCGCCGAGGACGTGTCCAAGCCGATGAAGGACGTCTTCGAGAAGGCGATCAAGGAACTCAAGGTCGCCTGACGCGTTCAGTCGATCGGAAATACCTGAAAGGCGGCACCTCCTCCCGCCGTCTTTCGGGACTTCGGCCAGCACCTCCTCCCGCTGGTCCGATATAGGAAAAGGCCGGCACCTCCTCCCGCCGGCCTTTTTCTTTGCCTGGACGCAGCATTCGCCGGCAATTTGGTGCGCATCGGGCGCGGGCTTTCGGCCTGCGGCGAAATCGAGCGGCGGCTCCACCCCAAACGTCTTGAAATGTCCTTCGTTTGCCCGTATTGGACGCATCGTTGGCGATAGGCGCCTACGCCGGACCCAGTTTGGTTCAGGCAATGCCGCCCGCCCGAATGTGCGGTTGTAGCTCAGTTGGTTAGAGCGCCGGATTGTGGATCCGGAGGTCGGTGGTTCGAGCCCACCCAACCGTACCAAATTTCTATCAATAATTTCAGACGATTAGCAGACGGTCGGCTTCACTGGTCAGGCGTTTCATGTCGCGTCATGTTGCAAATGGCTACCGTTGATTTCCAAGGGCTTCCGGTCACTATCGGCAAACCGTGCGACATGCACGCGACATGGAGCCCGCTCACGCAGCCTTCAAACCCTTGTGTCTCGCCTTATTTCGCCTTTTGCTAATGTAGCAATCTGTTATGGTTGTTCGTTACGATGGGAAAGGACTAGATGCCTACCCGCTGGATTTATGACGCAGCCGGAAAGCCAACTTATTATCAGGAGGGCAAGAAGATCTACGCCGCGCCAACCGGGGCTTGCGAGTTCTGCGAAAACGGCGGCTGGTGGTACCAAATGGAGAGCGGGGCCCCCGCCTATTACGTCAAATATGATCAGGTCTTCACACCGAACGGCAAGCCAGTTTTCCACTATGCATGAAGAACGACCTCATATTTATTCGACCTGACGGGCTTTCGATTGGTCGTGTGGCTGGCCGGAAATGCAAGAGGCGATCGAATTTCTCCGGTCGCCCCTGTTCGATTCGGCGCTGCCGCTCTGCGTATCGCATCTGGCGCTGTTGAACGGACCCACTGAAGGGTGCTGTCAAGCTCTGCTCTGGCAATCCGCTGTGACAACGAGCGCTTCATCGCTCGCTGGCCGAAACCAGCAACGGGATCATGTCACCAAATACAGTGGAGGGCAAACGCCAAATAAAATCGCAACGGTCGGCAAACATCGACATGCAGCCGTCAGCCGTCAGCCCAACGGCAAGCGGCTCCCGATTAAAGTACAGGTTCTGCCGCCGCAGTGAGATATGTTCCCCGCCATGGGCCGCCTCATAGACGCCCTCGCTATACTCATCTCAGTCGCCGTGGTCGCCGTGGTTGTCGCCCTGTGGGTCGGCGGCGTCGCACCAACGGTCGCGATGAAGCTGGTCGCAGCGCTGGCCGTCGTGGCTGGCATCCTCATCGTCTTAGCCTTCATCTTCCACAGGAAAAAGTGAACCGCCGTCGCTTTGTGCCCAAAGAAGCAGCCCGCCAGGGCGAACCGTGGCGGGCTTTGGGGGCCGGAGATCCTGTCAGTTCGCCTTTTCCCGCATCGCCTGAAAGATCAGTTGACGGAATTGGGCTCCCAGTTCTGGTGAGAGACGGAAGGATCGACTGCGCTCGGTCTCTTCCACGCCGACCACGATGATCATATCGCCGGTGGCCGGGTCAAAGGTCGGGATGATGGCTCCCAGGCGCTCGGCATTTGCGATGTAAGTGTCGGCGGCGCTCATGACGCACCGCCTTCCCGAACGAGCGACTGGAGCAAGGCGATAACATCGTCGGACTGCAGCTCGTCGCGCGTGCCGTCTTTGATGGAGAGAAGATACTCGGCCTTCATGGCCCGTTCGGCGTCAGTAGCGCACCGAAAGGCGCATATGGCCGTCAGAGCGCCCATTTCCGCGTCGGAGGTTTCCCAATACCTCCGATTGGCTCCGCCATAGCCGTGCTCGTCCTGGCGGCGCTGTTCTGCCCTCGCTTGACTGCGCATTTCCCGGAGGTCCGCGATCTGCTTGATGCGAAGTTCTTCCAGCGCCGCCTTGTGAAGGTCCGGCGCATACCGCTCCATGGGGGCAAGTCTCGACCGTTGGTCTTTGTAGGCCGAGACGATCCGCTTGCGGCAGTCGGCGACTGCCCATTCGGCTTGATCCCAGTCTGTGTCGAGCGAAACGCCGCCGGTGATCGAAAGCGGCACAATAATTTCCTTCTTGGAACCCGCGAAGTAGGACTTGTCCATGTCCTCTTGGAGGTCGATCGCCTCAAGGAACGCGGCTTTGGCGGCCTTGTGGGCTTGGATCAATGCGATCAGCGGCGAAGCGTCGGCATCGGCCGGCGAAGCCATGAAGGCCACGGCAGCGGTTACGGCGGTGCCAGTTAACAAGTTGCGGCGGTTGATTGTGGGCATGCCTTCGGCGGCTGCCCGAACAGGGGTGTTCGGCATTGGACTTCCTCCGGTAACGTGTTATCAACAGTTTATGTTGATAGTCCCGTCATCATTAACCGTCAACAGAAAATGTTGAAAACATGAAACCATCGCAATCTCGTGCCGCCCGAGCTCTTATCGACTGGAGCCAGCCTACGCTTGCGCAGGCCGCGGGGCTGGGTCTTTCAACCGTCGTTGATTTTGAGCGTGAGCGGCGCCAAGTAGCCCAAGGCTCAGTAGTAGCCATCAGAACCGCTCTCGAGGCAGCCGGCGTCGAGTTTATCCCTGAGAACGGCGGCGGTGCCGGCGTGAGGCTTCGTAAGGCTGCTAGACCGTCATCTGCACCAACCGAGGGCGAAGCCGGTATAATCGAAAGCAGCGACATGTAGGCCCTACAACGGGGCGAACCGGCGAAAGGGGGCACTCCTTGGCTAGAAGGAAGTCCAGGATTACTCAGGACGAGGTCAGTCGGCTTATAAAGGCGACTATGTCAGCTGGGCTGGAAATTTCTCGAGTCGTTTTTGATGGCGATCGCGTCGAGGTAGTGGTCGGCGACGCGAACGTTGATCGAAGCGCATTCGTCCCAGACACTCCACAGGAGGCGCGCACCTTGGAGGAATATAAGCGCTGGCGTGACAAGGGGCGCCTTCTGAGAGAACCGAAGCTGTAAATCGCGCGAAGTAACCTCGGTCAGGATGTGGATTGTGGGGATGCGCTCAGTTCCGAGTAGACTCTCAGCAAGTCGCGGCCATTGTGGATTTGCCAGCTTTTCGCCTGGTCTCCATGGAGGCACATGACAGACATTACCGGCTCCGAACTCATGACACTTCGCGAGGCCTGTGACCGCTTGTTTGGTGGCCGCCTGTCACCGTCGGCGCTGCGCACCGAGGCTGGCAAGGGCAATCTCGTCATCACCCAGATCGCGCGGAAGGATTTCGTGACCAGAAGGGCGATTGAGGAGATGATCAGCCTTTGCAGTACCCGGCCGCGGAAGCCACCCACGACAGACAACGGACAGAGACCGCAGCGTCAGGCTGTGACGGCTCAGGAAGTTCTCCGCATTCGTCTGGCGAAAGCGAAATGACGTCCAGCCCTGGCCCGTACTCCTATCCACCGCGAGGCCTCTCCCGCCAGGACTCCGCCCGTTACGTCGGTGTCGGCACAACAAAGTTTGACGAAATGGTCAAGGACGGCAGGATGCCGAAGCCGAAGCGCGTCGACGGCCGCATGGTCTGGGATATAGAGTGGCGATCGATATCGCGTTCACCAACTTGCCCGATGTGAATGGCGGGAATTTCTTCGATCGCATGTACGAACCGCAATGACTCGAAAGCTCGCCATAAGCGCGCGCCAGGTCACTGCCATCTGCAAGGGCGCCGCCAAGGCCAGTTTCGTTGTGGAACTCGTGATCAACGATATGGTTGTCCGGCTCGTCCCCGATCGAGGAGCGACGGTTCCAGCCGAGCGAAAAAATGAAGCGATTGAGAGCTTGGAAGAGTGGAAAACGCTTCAGGATCTACCACCAAAGGTTCAACGCCATTACCAGAACCTGGGCTACGACCCAGCGACAATGAACAACAGCGACTACAACCGCCTATACGAAGAGGCCGAAGCGAAATGGCTCGCTGGAATTCCTGGTACGCCGCTGACCAAACGGGAGCAGAAGGTGCTGCTCCAGTTCCAAGAGCATGGCCCAGGCGTGTTAGTCGAATGGAGGAAGATCAAAGGCACTGGTTGGGAAACAGAAGAGCGATTGGTCACCCGGGGCTTCATCGAGGTCCGGTATCGTTCAAGGAATCCTGATCGCCTTGAAGGCTATGTCCTTACTGAGGCAGGATTCGCAGCGCTCGAGGCGATTCTCACATGACAAGGACCAGACGCTGAGGAAGGGTTGACGCTTGCCCCACCTTGCCCGATGGTCCCCGCGGGGATTGACCTTTGGAGGGGGACGGCAATGGCAACTATTGTTCGGAAGGAAATCCGCAAGCGCGGGTTCTTCGGCTGGCTATTCTTAATTCTATTCCTCGCGTTCAACGCCTTCATGCTCTGGGCCATGATCGCTGGCTTGTCGAGCGTCGGCAATGTTCCGGCAGCAACCGAGGCGGAACAAGCCGGGCGTGCTGTTGGTGGGGCGATCGGCGCGATGGCACTTCTGGTAATCTGGGCACTTGGCGCCGTAATTCTCGGCTTGCTTGCGATCCTTACCCGAGGACGGAAGACCATAGTCGAAGAGACGGTCCGAGGCTGATTATTTCCGCCGAGATGGGAGGGGCTTTTGGCCGAGGCTGGAGAGAAGATCCGATCAAACTGCAATAAGTGCGGTGGCATAAAGAACCATGCTGTTTTGCACCGTGAACACACGTCCTGGGATGATGACCTGGGGCATGGCAATACAATTTGGGGAACGGACACCTACTTGCTCGTCAAATGCAGCGGCTGCGATGACGTACATTTGCGGCACGAGAGTTTATTCTCAGAAGATCACAATGATGGCGAGCCCACGGTTATTCATTATCCGCCCGCGCTTTCGCGTCGAATGCCCGAGTGGCTTGGCGGCATTGGTTGGATCGTCGGTAGTTCGACGAGGATCACCATCGCCAGTTTTCTTCGCGAGATATACGCGGCGCTGCAGAATGATTCGCGTCGTCTCGCGGCCATGGGGATAAGGGCGGTTCTGGAGCTCGTGATGATCGACAAAGTGACAGATCATGGTGCGATCGGAAAAAACGTAACGGAGTTCTTGGCTGCGGGGTACGTCCCACTCGTTTCCCAAGATCTGTTTAAAGACACCATGATCGAGGCCGGCCATGCGGCGATGCATCGAAGCTACGAACCCACCAAGGAGCATCTCGAGGTTCTGATGGACCTGACGGAATGGCTGATTGTTTCAATTTACGTGCATCCAGCAAGGGCAGCAAAAGTGAAGGCAAATATCCCACTGCGGAGCGCAGCGCCGCGAACTTCCGCTGGCCGCGCCAGCAAAGCGTCAGCAGGCCGCTAGCCGCGATCTGGCCAGCGCCATGCACTGATGCGCCATATGACTACTGAGACCCGATTCCTGCAGCCACGGCCCGAAATGGCCTCGCGGTAGCGCCGCCTTCTTGGCGAGCAGCTGGCGGCCGATTTCGGTCTTCTCCTTCACGGTGCGATGAGCGCCTTTCCGGAATGCCGCGCGGCCCTTCTCGATCTCGCTGGCGTTGGCATGGTCGACCTTGCCGCGGCTTGCCTCCTTGGCCGCCAGTGAGCCCTCCCTGAGCCGTCGGACGTGCAGGTACAGCATGCCGGCCAAGGCATGTCCCTGATGCACCACGCCGCGTAGCTCGTTCGCTATGGCCATGTACGGCCCGAGGGGAACGGTATCGAAGAGGTCGAGCAGATCCGACGTGCTGCCCTCGACGACGTCAGGACAGGCCAGGAGCAGGTCGGAGATGGCCGACAGGCTGGTTTCGTCGATTAGCGCGTCGTTTCCTTTGCCCTCGGCCAGGATGCAGAGCACGAGGCGCGCGTGCTCGGCGCCGTGCTTATCGATCAGCCTTCGAATGGTGGCGGGCGCCCTGGTCTGCCCTGGCAGTGGATAGACGTTGGCGGGAATGATCTCGATGTCGAATTCGCTGCAGAGGGATTTTACGCGGGGATCGGCGGCAGGTGGTCGTGCAAGCAATTTCGCATCTCCTGCTTATGGATGCCGATTTCTTGCATGATAATGGCGATATGCGCAACAGATAAGCGGGATATCTACCTTTTACGCTTCATCGGCTTTGGCTCAGGCGCGGCGCCTTGATCGTCACGTATTCGTCGAAAGGCTTGTCCTCAAGCGTACCCATACTCAAACATCCCCCAACGCCCGCACATCGACGCTACTGCGGCCAACCGCCGGACAAGTCAGCCGAATGGCTATACCAGCCTAGAGTCTTCGGCCCTGCAAATCACCTTGGAGAATATCGTGCCCGTCTCGTTGAACTGCTTCAGACAGGCGAGCACATCCGCATCAGACAGCGTGTCTCCGTAGCTACCCAAGATGGAAAGCAGTTCAGTGGGAGCGTAGAGATCATCCAGCGCGCGGTAAATCTCCTTCGCTATATCTGCCTTTAGGTTGTTGTCGCTCATTCGTCCGGTTCCCGGAGCTTTGCGGCCTCCTTCTCCAATTTCGCGCGGTTGTTGCCGTAACGCTCGACAAGGTTGCGAGATTGCTCCATCGAGATGTCAAATTTATCGGCCAGGAAAGTAACCTCGTGGTGCTGCTGGTTGCCCGCGACTCGGCTCCGATCCGGTCCGCCTATTTTGCTCTTATCCTCTTTCATCGCGTCCTCCAGACACTGATGCCGTGAAACCGGCCCAAGCGGGAAATGGTTCCATAGGTACGAAGTCCTTGTCGGAACATGGCGACTGAGGAATAATGTCCTAGTGCGGCGATTCTCAACCCATCGGAGATAGCCATGTCCAGGCGTAAGCACCTTACCTACCTCACTCCGCCACAGATCGAGCGGTTCATGAAGGCGGCGACGAAACTGCACCGCGCGTGCTGCGCTCCGGTCATAGCTCCGTCATGCGACCATTCCCGAGCGCTGACAGAACTGAATGCGGCAATCGTCACCGCCATTGAGGCAGTCACGGGCGATAAAGCGCCTTGGATGCAAACCCCAAGAGCAGAACTGCATCCAGGCTATAAGCCCGCCGCGCAAGCGGTTGCGCCATCGAACGCGACGGGCCCTCGACCGAGGAGGCAATTGGGACGCCCCACGGTCTGACGATGAACTGCTCTGATCGCTGGATGTTCCCGCGTACCGGCACAAATCAAGCCCGGCATCAGGATTGGGGGACTGCCTCCTGGCCGGGCTCGATTTCGCCCGTCCGGGGGAAGACGGGTTACCCGAATAATGTACGCAAGAATTATTGGTTCCGGAATTTCCATCGGTACTGGCGACAAAGCGCCTTGGGTGAAACGCTGAGGGCCGAACTGCATCCGGGTATAAAGCGAGCAAATGCGCATCCTACGGAGTGAAGATCCACGCGGGACGCAAGAAACCCGCCGCGAGGAATCAACTTACAACAGCGGCGGGCTCCTGGTTCCAAGGGTGAGAGTGAAGCACCCTTGGATGCTCCGAAAACGGCAAACCAAGCACCTTGTTCCAAGTAAAATGCCGCATATCCCGGTCACTGACGAAGGAGAAGAAGAACGACCGCTTGTAGAATAATGCCGACGAAAACCCCGAGGGTGAACCCGAGCCTGAAGCGAGCAGTGAATACCGATGCCCAAACTAATTACCTCGCGAGCGCAATGTTCTTGCGCAAATAAAGCCCGCCGCGCACAACAGAGAGGGAGTGTCGTCGGCGGGCCTCGGCCCCATTGGCTGGGCCTTTTGGATCGTGGAACCTGGCGGAGTCCACGATCTGACGAACGAACTGCGCTGATGGCCGGATGTTCCGGAAATTCCGGGGCAGCCCTCCGGAATGATGCCCGCTATCTTTTCCGCTTTACGGGCCTGAAGGTCGGGCGCCGATCGTCGCCGATCAGAATGCCTGCCTCCTCAGCCGCCCGCCCGTTTGTGCTTTTGGCGCAAGCAGTGAGGCATAGAGCCCCTTTAGGCAGATCTCCGAATGAGAGCCGCGACCTGTGCTCTATCGTCGGAAGACCACAAGGCAGAGTCCTCTTTGTGGGCGACTGAGGCATGGAGTTCAATGTGCTTCCATAGCTCTTCTTCCGTCTCCGCTTCGAACCGTCCTGGGCACATCTCCATTCCCGGATACTCTTTGCAAGCGTAGGAATAATAACCCATTCCTGCCTCCCTTTTCAGCCGCATGTCGGCTTCACCGTCACAGTAGACCATCACCGCAGCGGCGACCACAAACGCAACGAAGCCCGCGAGTGCGCATCCGACAGAGTGACCCTTGTCCGATTGGCCAAGCTGCCTTCAGCGCCTCGCAGCGGTATTCTTTTATCCGCCATATTCCCTATATGGCCCGATGCCGGCGCTTGTCCCTCTCTCCTCAAGAAATGGACACCGGCGGTTCTTAATTCATGCTCCGACCGCCGAGGCCGGGGAAAGGCAACGAAGATGAGCAGGCACGCGGTTTCACTTGAAGTACTTTCACGCTGCGAAGCAGGCAGGGATTTGATCAGGCCGGGTAGGTACCAGGGGGACGAGATTGATCACGCCTCGCCTGATCGCGATGGTCGGCTGCCGCCACCCTCGTTCATCCTGGAACTCCCAATAGGCAGACTGATAAACGTGACAGAGCACGTTGCCGCCGGCCGAATTATCGTAGAGCCCGAGCCGCCCCGCCGCCTCTTCTAGGTATCCTGCGTGAGAACCCACCCCGCGTAGTCCAGTGTGGCGGGCGCATAGCTGGCATCTGTCGTGATTTGCAGACAGATCTCCCCGCCCGATGCATAGGCAATCGGGCGGCGAACTCTAGGGTGCTGCCCGATAGCCGACTGACTCGCCCTTGATAGGAAAAGCGCTAACGCAGAGGCTGCCGAATCAGCCTACACCAGCACCTGTCCACCGCCCGAATTGGAAGCAGCGATCCACGGCATGACGGCCTCAGGGTCTTCGAGGATTCCGGCTCGCTTGGCGAAGCCAACAAAGGCATCGCGCGCCGCTCCCAACGGTTTAAGCCCATCATGCGCTTGGTAACATGCGCGAAGCGCTGTTTCATGGATCAGGCTGCGGCGATCCTCCGGCCATTCCTCCAGAAACTCGATGGCGTGCACGAGATCGGCAATCTCCTGCACCATGTAGGCTCCGCTTTTCACAAAGATGGGGCTCATGAAAGCCGTGGCGTTCATTCGTTCCTCCCAGTTGTCGAACGGCTTGGGCGTGCGAAGTCGGCCGCCCTTGGATCGTCGGCGACCGTCGTAGAGTTTGGTAGAATTTGTTGACAGCATAATGACGATTCAAGGGCGGCCGCATGACCTCACCAATCATCGACCAAATCTGCTCGTCAGAGCGCGTTTTGCCCTCGACCGCTGCCTTACCCCGTCAATCCGAAGCCTGGGCTGTAGCCGTTCACCCTCAGCCCTTGCGAATCCGCCTTGAACTTCGCGATCGCGCGCATGGTCTGACGGCACTGCACATTGGTGAGCACCGAAGTAGCAATCGCGAAAGCGTAGATATTGCCGGGGCCGCCGCTCCCTACGCTCGGTCGCGGCCCAAAAGTGAGTTCTGGGCCGAGAGCATTCACAGCACTCCAATGGCCAGCACCAGCTGAATGAGAAACATAGGCACGCAAGTTGAATAACTCAGCCAGACCCGATGCATTGTTCCATCGGAAGCAAAGCACCTCGTCCTGTTGGGAGGGCGCAGCCTCGCCTGGATGAAGGACCTTCCTATTGGGATAGTCAACAGACCCGCCACCAGCAATAGCATGAGTGTTTGATTCTTCTGATACTCCTCCATTCAAGAACGGAGTCGTGGTGGTGTAAGTAGGAGCCGTCACACCACCAGCATTAGCACCATTGCGATGCAACCAATACGAATGATGCCCTACGTTCTTGGCAGTGGTGGACCGCATTGCTATGAATGCTGTGCCGCTCAGCGGCCACGCCAGACCGGTCGTGATCGCCAAGCCGGCACTGTCCAATACCTGAAGGCCCCAACCCTCCGCGGTTGGAACGACGCCGGCGTATTTGGTGCCGTTAGTTAGATTCGGACTGGCGTCGACGTAGGGGCCGCCGGCCGGGTTCGCACCGGGCTCGAACAGGTAGAGCCGAGCGAACAGAGTTGCATCGATACCGTACTTCGTCGCGGTTTCGACTGGGGTGAGCTGGTTTTTACGCCATGGTGCCGGCTGGTCGACAGTTGTGATCATTCCCATAATTGTCAGTCTCCGGTTGAGCCGAGGCCGAGCCTGTCGGCGTGATGGCGTGGGCCGGGGGGCTGAAGGCCAATTTCGGCATAAAGCTCCTGCAGCTCGTTTCCAGGAATGGAGCGCGGCCGGTGCTTGTCGAGCAGCCTGTTAATGCCGATCGCCTCTGCTGCAGTTCGATAGAGCAAGGCGTCCCAGGAAGGCCGCCCATAACGCGCCTCCAGCTCTTCATGAGAAAGCCGATGATCGCCGTGCCAGAGACGGGCCCGCCAAGCCTCGTCGGCTTCGTTGACGCTGGCGGCCACCGCGACGTCGAGCGGGACGATGGCCTCGACCTTGGCAGCGCCGCGGAACAGATCCGCATGAAGTCGGCGATGCTCGGCCGTTGCGACATTGACCGCCCGCGTCAGCTTTATTTTGTCTCCATTCTGAGCCTGTTTTTCTGCCTCTCGCAGCCCGGATAGACGGCCCTCGAGACGGACAAGCTCGGCAATGAGAGAGGCCCGGGCAACTGGATCGATGCCGCGCTCTGCAACGGTTTGCGTCATTTTGCGGAAAGCTTTCCGCTCGCCGCGGTTCAGGTCATTAGGGGGTGCTGGCATCGTCATCAGAAATTTTCCCTGAAAAATCCGAAAATCTGCGGATGGCGGGGACGCGGGTCCGCGGGCCGGCAATCCTGCGAACTTTGCGACCGCCCCCCGGGTTAACCATAGAGAGATCGAGGGATGAACCTTCTACAAAGGCGTCGCGTTCTGCCGGCATGCATGTGCTTCCGATATCCTCAGCGTTGATGGTCAGCTTCGCATTCGCGTATGTGCTCGTCACGTTGCTATCCTGAAAGCTTGCAGGCATTGGTGAGGAGCGACGGCCAGCCCCGCGACACCAGCCGTCGCCCATGACGAGGGCGCTGCGAAGCGACACGCTCGCCGTCGACATTCATTGTAGTTTCCCCGATGGTGCGTCCCAGTCTGAGAGACCGCGGCGTATCTCTGCCAGGGTCTCAGCCTTCCATGCTTCCATGATCTTCTTCCGGTGTTCGATGAATACGATGACCTCTTCGGGTGTGCCGCCATGGTCGGCGATTATGAGCTCGTTGCGCTCGATCTCATCAGCGAGATACTTGTCGAGAGACGCCTCTGTCTGGGCCATGGCCTCATCCAAGGTCATGGCCGCGCATCCCTTCCTCGTTTAACGGCCAACTGCCACAGGGCGCCGTCGCCAGGCCGCGCACCTTTCACATCAACGTCGGCATGCCAAAGGCTCCCGCCGTGACTTACGAAGCTGCCGGCCTTGTATTGAACATCAGGGCTCCACACGCCCTTGTAGGGAACGCCTTTGCTGCGCTCCTCCAGTTCGGCAAGCCGTTGCTCCGCCTCTGCGATCCGGGCCGAGAGCCAAAGGAAGTTTCCGAGCTCTACGCCGCTCACCACGGCAAGCAGGGACATATCGACAGGGGTGGTTGGGGTACCGAGCTTTGAGAAGTGCTCATCAGCCAAGGCGAGGCCGAAGTCACGGAACTGATCAAAGGCGGCATCAATCTCTTTTTTTCTGCCCGCAGCCCTGGCGCCGGCCGGGTATTTCGGATCCTGAAGGTTTCCTCTCAGATTCCATCTCGCCACAGTGCCAGCCTTCGGCTGACGTGATTTCGACGGCGACGGATCTTCGACCTCGTTTTCGAGTTCGATGGCAAAGCGCTTCTGATCTAGCGCCTCGATCTTGCTTTGGATTGCAGTGCATTCCCTATCGAGGCGACTTTGCAGCCCATGATCCTGCAGAGTGATGTGCTTGGCGACATCGTCGTCGAGTTCGGCCTGCCTGGCGTTAGCCAAGCCGCGCAGGCGGGTAATCTCGGCGTCGATCTCGGCAAGGGCCACAGCCCGCGGATCTATCACAACAGTCTTGGGCGCGGGCTTCTTCATGGCGCCGCCTCCGGCTCAATCGCGTGAACCAGGCCGAGGGCCAGGCAGCGCTCAAGGGGTGTGGGGCTTTCGTCAGCCGCCTCCTGTGCCAACGCCGCGAGGCCTGCGCCCGTCCGATCGGCCAGCAGGTTAAGCATGCGCTCGTCGAGTTCTGCCAAATCGCGGATTGCCTCGAGATGTCGCCGCACGCTCCAGTGTTCTTTTAGGCTAGGCACGTCGCCACAGCCGTGAATGGTGATCACAGTTTCCGGGGAAGCGGTTCGGTGGTCACAAGCCAGCATGACGATCACGGCAGCACTCTCGCATCGCCGCAACAGGCGAGCACGCTTCACAGGAGCCGGGTGCCATCGCACGGCGCGGTAGATAGCAATGGCCGCATTGAAGTCGCCGCCGCAGCTGTCGATCGTGACGTTGAGTTCGGTTGCGCACCATGCTGGCTCGAGCTGATCGCTAACCGAGATGATCATGGCCTCATCGATCTCACCGATGACGCTGACCTCGGCGGCCGTCGGGAACGATGTCATCGCGGCGTCTCGCGCTTGCTCCGTCTTCGCGAGCACCATCGCCTTCATCCAGTCGACCTGCTCGTATCGGTTGGGTCGACGCTCCAGCGGTCGCGGCAGATAGTCGGCGACGCGGCGCTCGATCGCCTCAAGCCTTGCGAGCGCTTCCTCGTTCATGCGTCTGCACTCCCAAGAATCCGACGCGCCTGTTCGACGACATGCGTGATCAGGTGGCCGCACAAGCCAGGAACCTTGGATGGCAATTTCACGCCGTTTGCGCGCGCGGCCGACTGCAAATCCACTCCGCGCCTTAGCAACGTTTCGAGCTCATCGAGCTTCGTGGCCAACTCGGCGTGGTAATCGCCGAGAGGCTGCCGGAGCGCATCAGAGCATGTCTCTTGATACGAGGTGACCTCGGCGTCGAACTTCTGTTTCGCTTGCTGCTCAGCTTCGACGAGGCCTGCAATCGCGGCGCCAAGTTCGTCGACCTGGGCAGTGGTTATCATGACCGGCATGCCGGCGACCTGCTCTCCCAGCTGACGGGAAGCGTCGCGGTGCCGCTGTTGCGCTTGCTCCCGATCGGCCGTGGCAGTCTGCCAGGCTTTTCTCGCGGCCTCGATCGAAGCTGGGCGTGCCGGCACGCTGAGCGTCGCGGTGGTGGGGTGTTGGCGAACTTGAAGCGTTTTCATGCAGCCACGATGGCCAACGAAACGCGAGCGCGAAACCCACTTACCTCGCGTTTAACGCGAGTGGAGTCTGCTTCAGGACGAGGTAGCGACGCAGCGACGAGACCGAAATCTGTATCCGCTTGCCACGACCACAAGCTTCGATCTTGCCCTCGCGGGCCAACCATCTGATTGTATCCGGCTTCAAGCCGAGCCGTTGGGCGGCATCGGCGGTGCTAAGCCAATCACCGGCACCCTCGATCTGTCTGGCGAGCCGCAGCTCGTCCCTCACACTCTCGAGAACTGCGCGGCGCCGGCGCGCCTCTCCTCGGCCGCGAAGGTCGCCGCGATCTCGCGCTCGAGGTTGGTCAGCGCATCAGTCACGGAATTCTCCGTGAAAACTTTTTTTCTTACGGTTTATGTTTTTGCAGGCCCGAAGCGGTCTAGGGGAGCGACTAGTGGATTGATCGGATCAAAAGAGTCCGATTTTGGGATTCCGTTTTGCGGTGTGGCGTGCGAGTTTGATGCATGCGCAATGGCATCTCCTTCACCGTTTCGGCCAGCGATCGTCAGCGCTTGCAAGCGATCGTCGCGGCCCCTGGAAGCCCGCAGAAGCATGTCTGGCGGGCGCGTATTGTCCTTCTGAGCGGCGATGGTCTGGGCACCTCGGCAATCATGGCCGAGACCGACAAGTCCAAGACCTGTGTCTGGCGCTGGCAGGAGCGGTTCATGCACGAAGGCGTCGATGGACTGCTTCGCGACCGGTCCCGTCCGCCTGGAAAGGCGCCGGTCCCGCCGAAGCATGTCGCCGAGATCGTCCGCCTGACGCAGGCGACGCCGCCGCATGAGGCGACCCATTGGACGCTGCGCGCGATGGCCAAGGTCGCCGGCATTGCAGCGTCGACGGTGCAGGGTATCTGGAAGGCCCACGGTCTCAGCCCGCATCGCTGGCGGCACTTCAAGCTCTCCAACGACCCGGCCTTCGCCGAGAAGCTGACGACCATCGTTGGCTTGTATGTCGATCCGCCGGCCCATGCCGTGGTGCTGTCGGTCGACGAGAAGTCGCAGATCCAGGCCCTCGACCGAACCCAGCCCGGCCTGCCAATGAAGAAGGGCCGCGCCGGCACGATGACACACGACTACAAGCGGCACGGCACAACGACGCTCTTCGCTGCCCTCAACGTGCTGGACGGCACGGTCATGGCGCAGAACATGCAGCGCCACCGCCATCAGGAGTTCATCCGCTTCCTCAACCGCATCGAGCGCGAGGTGCCGGCGGACAAGGCAATCCATGTGATCCTCGACAATTACGCCGCGCACAAAAAAGACAAGGTCCGCGCCTGGCTCGACCGCCACCCGCGCTGGACCTTCCATTTCACCCCAACATCCTGCTCCTGGCTCAACGCCGTCGAGGGCTTCTTCGCCAAACTCACCCGGCGCAGGCTCAAGCACGGCGTCTTCCATTCCGTTGTCGATCTTCAGGCCGCCATCAACCGCTTTATCCGCGAATACAATGCCGAGAACCCGCAACCATTCATCTGGAAAGCCAACCCCGATGACATCATCGCCGCCCGAAACCGCGGGTTCCAAACGTTGGAATCAATCCACTAG
>DASZDZ010000123.1:0-80313 GCA_035941355.1 Pseudaminobacter sp. | reverse complement strand
ACTCGACGATCGTCACGACGACGCCGGCGCCGACGGTGCGGCCGCCTTCGCGGATGGCGAAGCGCAGCTTCTCTTCCATGGCGATCGGCACGATCAGCTCGACATCGACCGTCACATTGTCGCCCGGCATCACCATTTCGGTGCCTTCCGGAAGCTGCACGATGCCGGTCACGTCGGTCGTGCGGAAATAGAACTGCGGACGGTAGTTGGTGAAGAACGGCGTGTGGCGGCCGCCTTCCTCCTTGGTCAGGATATAGGCCTCGGCCTTGAACTTCTTGTGCGGCTTGACCGAGCCCGGCTTGGCCAGAACCTGGCCGCGCTCGACGCCCTCGCGGTCGACGCCGCGCAACAGCGCGCCGATGTTGTCGCCCGCCTGGCCCTGGTCGAGCAGCTTGCGGAACATTTCCACGCCCGTGCAGGTCGTCTTGGTGGTCGGGCGGATGCCGACGATCTCAAGCTCCTCGCCGACCTTGACCACGCCGCGCTCGACGCGCCCGGTCACCACCGTGCCGCGGCCCGAGATCGAGAACACGTCCTCGATCGGCATCAAGAACGGCATGTTGATCGGCCGCTCGGGCGTCGGGATGTAGGCGTCGACCGCAGCCATCAGCTCGCGGATCGAGTCCTCGCCGATCTTCTTGTCCGAATCTTCAAGCGCTGCCAGCGCCGAACCCTTGACGATCGGAATGTCGTCGCCCGGGAACTCGTTCTTCGACAAAAGCTCGCGCACCTCGAGCTCGACCAGTTCCAGAAGCTCGGCGTCGTCGACCTGGTCGACCTTGTTCAAAAACACGACGATCGACGGCACGCCGACCTGGCGGGCAAGCAGGATGTGCTCGCGGGTCTGCGGCATCGGGCCGTCGGCGGCCGAAACCACCAGGATCGCGCCGTCCATCTGCGCGGCGCCGGTGATCATGTTCTTCACATAGTCGGCGTGGCCGGGGCAGTCGACATGGGCGTAGTGGCGGGCCGCCGTCTCGTATTCGACATGCGCCGTCGAGATCGTGATGCCGCGCGCCTTCTCCTCGGGCGCCGCGTCGATCTGGTCGTACGCCTTGTACTCGCCGAAATACTTGGTGATCGCAGCCGTCAGCGACGTCTTGCCGTGGTCGACATGGCCAATCGTGCCAATGTTCACATGCGGCTTCGTGCGCTCGAATTTACTCTTGGCCATCGTATTCTTTCCTTTGGCGGCAGGGATTAGGCTCGTTTCGAATGCGGGGCGATTAGCGAGAACGGCAAAAAAACACAAGTGCCTTTTGGCCGGGCCTTGCTTTCGTGCCGGAAATCGGCTCCGCGCTGGAAACCCCGGCCTATATGGATATCATCCGGACCGAATGGAAGGCTCGCCTCTTGAGGGCGGCCGCAGGGCGCCGCCTGCGGCGACCCTCAGGTCTTTCCCGGCTCGCCTTCGCCAGCCTCCACGTCTTTTCGGCAACGCCTGCAGAATGCAGTGGCACACTCAAAACGGGTTCGCGAGCAATCGGGATGTTCAGCGCTCTGGAGCGGGTGAAGGGAATCGAACCCTCGTATTCAGCTTGGAAGGCTGCTGCTCTACCATTGAGCTACACCCGCGCCGCGCTGTCTTCGCATGATCCTTGCCGAAAAGCGATACCGCTTTGCCGACCATGCGCGGGCTTCCGGGCCGGCAGTGGTGGAGAGGGTTGGATTCGAACCAACGTAGGCTGAGCCAACGGATTTACAGTCCGTCCCCTTTAACCACTCGGGCACCTCTCCAAACTGCTGCCGGGAGCCATGCTGCGAGGCATTTTCGCGCGACCGGCAGCAAGATCAACGGCATGCCGGCTTCGCGAAGCGCCTTATGGCGGCACGGCAAAATCCTGTCAACCGCGCCAGGCGCGATTTCGCCCTGAAATTCGGCGGGCCCTTTCACGCGCCTATCCAAAGCGCCGGGCCGCGGATATAGGAACTGCCATGAACGACGACAAGAAATCGAGAACGCCGAAAGATACCCACTACGCGAAGCTGCGGCGCAGTTTCCGCGACCAGAAGGCCGGCGGCCCGCCGGCAGCCTTTCGCCAGCGGCCATCGACGCCGCCGGGCGAGGCTCCGGCCGAAGGGCTGCTCAGGCTCTACGGCCTTCATACGGTGCGCGCCGCCGTCGACAATCCGCGCCGCAGGATCAGAAAAATGCTGGTGACCCGCAATGCGCTGGAGCGGCTGGCCATCGGCGACATCGCCGCCCTGCCCTTCCCGGTCGAGATCGTCGAGCCGAGGGAGATCGACAAGGTCACCGGCAGCGACGCCGTGCATCAGGGCGTGCTGGTCGAGGCCGAGCCGCTGAAGCCGAAGCGGCTCGACGCGCTCGGCGACGCTAGGCTGGTGCTGGTGCTCGACCAGATTACCGACCCGCACAACGTCGGCGCGATCATACGGTCGGCTGTCGCCTTCGGCGCCGGCGCGCTGATCACCACGGCGCGCCACAGCCCGCAGGAATCGGGCGTTCTGGCCAAGGCGGCGTCCGGCGCGCTGGAGCATATCGACCAGATCGAGGTGAAGAACCTAGCCGACGCACTCAGCCAATTGCACGATGCCGGCTTCCAGACCATCGGTCTCGATTCGGACGGGCCGACGGAACTGGAGCCAAGTTTCTCGGCCGAAAGGATCGCCCTCGTGCTGGGGGCCGAGGGAAAAGGCCTCAGGCAGAAGACGCGCGAGACGGTGACCACACTCGCCCGCCTCGACATGCCGGGCGAAATCCGCTCGCTCAACGTCTCGAACGCCGCGGCGGTGGCGCTTTATGCGGCGCGGAGATTCCTCTCAGCCGGTACACAGCCATGAGCGCGTTCGACATCAGCACGTTAGAGTAAGCCGGCCCGCTTTGAAGGATGCACATCCCATATCGGCCAAAGCGCCCGACTTTCCACGGGAATGGACGGTCTCGGAGCCGATCCTCATTGTCGAAACCTTCTCGAGCCGCATCTGGAAGGTGCGGCTCGGCGATGGAAGACCCGCCGTGGTCAAGGATCTCAAGCCTTTCGACGACGTCGAGGACGAGTTGCGTGGCGCGCATTTCCTGGACTGGCGGAACGGTCACGGCGCGGTAAAGCTGCTCGGCTTCGACGGCAACCGAATGTTGCTCGAATATGCCGGCGAGCGGCATCTGGCCGACGATCTCAACATGTATGGTGATGGCGTCGCCACCGAAATCGCGGCGGAAGTGATGGCGCGGCTGTTTGCGCCATCAGGCCGCCCTATCCCGCACGACCTGCAGCCGCTCAGGGAGCGTTTTGCGAGCCTGTTCAAGCGAGCGAAGGCCGATCGCGACGCGGATAGGGAAAGCCTCTACGTCGAGGCGGCCGGAATCGCTGACCGGCTTCTGGCCAATCCGCGCGACATGCGCCCTCTGCATGGCGACCTGCATCACGAAAACATCATGCACGGCCCGCGCGGCTGGTTGGCGATCGACCCTAAGGGTGTATTCGGCGATCCCGGTTTCGACGCGGCGAACATGTTCTACAATCCGCTCGACCGCGACGATCTCTGCCTCGACCCGAAGCGCATCGCCTCGATGGCCGAGACCTTCGCCAAAACGCTCGGCCAAGACGTCGGCGCCATTCTCGACCACGCCGTCGCCTATGGCTGCCTGTCGGCATCCTGGCATGGCGAGGACGACAACGACGCCGAGGAAGGCCGGGAGCTGTCCATCGCGGCTGCGATCCGCGACGTGCGCTTTAACTTCTGATCATCTTGCTCGGCAGCGGGTAGGCGCCCTTGGTTCCGCGCCAATGGGCGGCGGCGAAGCCGAGCACCATCAGCGCAAAACCTTGGTGCAGCAGCGCCCAGTGCAGCGGCACCTGCATGACCAACGTGGCGATGCCGATCAGCGCCTGCGCCAGCACCAGATGGAACAGCACAAGGGCGCGGAGCGCATGCGTCGTTCCGGGCTCGCGGCGGCGCACGGAAATCATATGCCAGAGCGCCGCGGCAAAGACGACATAGGCTCCAAGGCGATGGACGAACTGCACCGTTTTCGGATTCTCGAAGAAATTGCGCCACAAGGGGTCGAGAATAAACATGTCGCCGGGCACGAGCCTTCCGTCCATCAGCGGCCAGGTGTTGTAGCTCATGCCGCCGTCGAGCCCGGCGACCAGCCCGCCGAGGTAGATCTGGACCAGAGTCAAGATCACGAGCAAGCCGGCGAAGCGTCGCGTCGCCTGTCCCGCCTCGGCCTCGGAATGCGGCGCCAGGCCGCGTGCGGCGATCATGGTTGCGGCGAAGATCGCCGCGGCGAGTGTCAGGTGCATGCCCAGCCGGTACTGGCTGACGTCAGTTCGCTCGACGAGGCCGGAAGCCACCATCCACCAGCCGATGGCGCCCTGCAGGCCGCCGAGCGCCAGGATACCCAGAAGCTTGGGCATCAGACCGCGCTCGATGCGCCCGGTCGCCCAGAAGAACAGCAGCGGTAGCGCGAAGACGAAGCCGACGCCGCGCGCCAGGATGCGGTGCGCCCACTCCCACCAGAATATGCGTTTGAAGGCGTCGAGGCTCATGCCTTGGTTGATCTGCTGGTATTCCGGGATCTGCCGGTATTTTTCGAACTCCTCGTGCCAGTCGGCGTCTGAAAGCGGCGGGATGACGCCGTGGATCGGCTTCCATTCGGTGATCGACAGGCCGGAATCGGTCAGCCGCGTTGCGCCGCCCACCAGAACCAGCGCAAACAGCACGACGAGCACACAATAGAGCCAGCCGCGCACCAGCGCCCGGTTGCGCAGCTCGCGGGTGGCGATCGGTTCGCCGCCTGTCGTGATCGATGCCATCGAGCCCCTTTTCCCATGTTTCGGCCGAGTGGTGGACCAATGCGGCGGCGCTTTCAAGGCTTTGCCGGGCGCGGCACGCCGTCGCGCCGGGCGCGGACGGCCGCCGCCGGCTTGTGCGCAAACATGTGAGGTCTTATGCGGAACCCAGCAAAGGACCAAAAACAATGCCCGTCCGCCTGAAAAAGCTCATCGGAACCGTTCTCCTGATCCTGTTGGTGATCGTCTATGCGCTGGTGGCGACGATGGTCGCGGTGGCACAGCTTGCCGAATCCGGACCGCTGACGCATTTCGTCTTCTTCCTGCTCGGCGGGCTGTTGTGGATCCTGCCGGCCATGGCGATCATCAAATGGATGATCCTGCCGCCGAAGGTGGAGCGGTAAGGGGCAGCGACGGTCTGCGGACATTCACTGTCCGACGCCGATGTCCTGCCGACTATCCCCTGTTCGACGAGAACTCCGATTGGACCCCATCCAGAAGATGCGTAAGGTGCCTTATCTCGAGGCGAACAGAGGATCGGCATGGGCGGAGATGTGGAACTGACGGCCAAGTCGGCCTGCGAGATCGTCGATCTGCTGAACCGGGGCGAAGTGACTCCACTCGATTGCCTCGATGCGCTCGAGACTCGCGCGGCGACCGTCGACGGCGCCGTCAACGCACTTCCCACCCTCTGCTTCGACCGAGCCCGCGATCAAGCACGCCGGCTGATGCAACGTCCCCTCGGCAGCCGCGGCCGTTTGGCGGGATTGCCGGTGCCTATCAAGGACCTAACGGACGTGGCCGGCGTGCGCACCACCCATGGCTCGACCATCTTCGCCGATCACGTTCCCGAGACATCCGACATTCTCGTCGAGACGATAGAGACTGAAGGCGGCGTCATTTACGCAAAGTCGAACACGCCGGAATTCGGCGCCGGCGCCAACACATTCAACGATGTCTTTGGCGTGACACTGAATCCCTGGAACACGAGCCTGTCCGCCGCGGGTTCGTCGGGCGGGGCAGCGGTCGCGCTTGCGACCGGCACGGCCTGGGTGGCGCAGGGTTCCGACCTTGGCGGCAGCTTGCGCAATCCCGCAAGCTTCTGCGGCGTTGTGGGACTAAGGCCAAGTCCCGGCCGCGTTGCCAGCAGTCCGGGAGCCACGATCGATCGCCTGCTTAGCGTCAGCGGGCCGATGGGTCGTTCGGTCGAAGACACGGCCCTTCTCCTCGACGCCATGACGGGCGACAATCCTGCCGATCCTATGTCGTTGCCGAGAACCGAAAACTTCCTTGCTTCTGCTCGCGCCGGCTGGCGGCCGACCCGAATTGCCTTCTCCTCCGACCTTGGCATCACGCCGGTGGACCCTGAGGTGGCCACGATCTGCCGTGCAGCGGCCGCACGCTTTGGCGAGATCGGCGTCGTGGTGGAGGAGGCGCAGCCCGATCTTTCCGAGGCTCACGATACATTCCAGGTTCTGCGGGGCATGTCCTTTGCCACGAATTATGCGGGGCTTTTGGAGCGCCATCGAGACAAGATGAAGCCGGAAGTCGTCTGGAATATCGAGAAGGGCCTCAGCTACTCCATGGAAGATGTTGTCCGGGCGGAAAATAATCGCGCCGCGATGTTCCGCAGGATGAGTGCCTTTTTCGACACGTACGACCTGCTTCTGTGTCCGGCCACGATCGTTGCCGCCTATCCCGCGAGCGAGCGGTACGTGAAGGAGTGTGCCGGCTACACCTTCTCAAATTATGTCGAGTGGCTGGCGATTGCGTACGCAATCACTTTGACGACTTCGCCGGCGCTCAGTCTTCCCTGCGGGTTCACTGGCGATGGACGCCCGGTCGGCCTGCAGATCGTCGGCCCGGCGCGTGCCGAGGGACGTGTCCTCGCTGGAGCGCGTGCGCTTGAACTCGTCCTGGATTTGGGTTCCGGCACGCCAATCGACCCACGCTCGCCTGGCTAAACCCCGAGCAAATGCTGGTTTCCACCTTCAGTGGAGTTTAGGCTTGTCAGACAGTCACCACCATCTTCCCCGCGTTGGCGAGCGGCGTGGTGACGCCGGACAGCATGGTGCGGATGTGGGCCACGCGCTGATAGCGGCCGTTGACCGAGATGCGCGGCAAGGCGTGGAGATGCCCGGCGTGTTCGGTTCGCAGCACACCGTGGCGCGTCGTCACCGCCGACGCGTAGCCGGCCTCGCGCGCCAGCGCCACTTCGCGCTCGCCGACCGCGCCGACATAGCCATAGGGATAGGCCATGTGTCTTGGCTTTTGCTCGACTTCGGATTCCAGCACCCGGGCGGCCTCGGTCAATTCGTGCCGAGCGGTTTCCTCGTCGAGCCGCATCAAATTGTAATGGTGCACCGTATGCGCCCCGATCGTCACCAGCGGATGCGCAGCGATCCGGCGGATCTCGTCCCAGTCCATCAGCGTCTTGCGCCGGGGCGCATCCGGATCGACGCCGCTGGACCGCGCAAGCACATGCAGGACCTGGCGCTGGTCCTCTTCGCGGACATCGGTCGTCAGATGCTCGTGCAGCCGCGCATTGGCGGCGAATTTTTTCGCGGGCGTCGAGCAGTCGATCGTTTCCCGGCCGCGCCTCGTCTCCAGCGAGATCGTCTCGCCCTTGCCGACGATCTCGTCGACCACGTCCCACCAGAGATCGGCGTCGCCGCTGATCAGCGCCGGCGCCACATAGATGGTCAGTGGTGCGCGATGCCTCTCCAGCACCGGCAGCGCTTCGGTAAAATTGTCGCGATAGGCGTCGTCGGCGGTGATGGTCGCGAACTGGCCGGTTTTGCCGCCCTTGCGCAGGCGTTCGACCGCCTCGTCGAGCGTCACGAATTCGTAGCCGCGCGCCTTCATGTCGCAGAGCACCGCGTCGAGGAAATCGGGCGCTATGTTCAGATGCCGGTTTATGCCGAGCGGCTTCTCCGGATTGGCGGTGACCCGGTGCAGCATCAGGATCGCGCCAACCCCGCCGACGAGCGGCCTCGCCAGGGGCGCCAATCCGGTAAACCTGGCCACGTTCAGGGCCAGTTTGCGGATCGCTTCGCCCCCGTCGATCATTCATTCACCTTTTGCGGCTAGTCTCGTCCCATCAAATGGAACGCTGTGACGCGAAGCCCCACGGCGCAATGCTTACGCCCGAAGGATTGAAGGATGGTTGACGCGGCCCGGTCAATTGGCGCCAACAGGGCCGCGGCCGCGTCCATTCAACAGAGGGGCGTGCCGTCCCTTTCCGTCTCGGTCGCAAGCGCCACACCGGAAGTCCTGGAGCATTATGCGGCGCTTTGCCGGACCGGTGCTTTCGCGCCCGCCCAAAGCCGGGAATGGGTCGAAGCATGGACGGCAAAAGCCGAGAAGGATCATATCGTTGCGACGGTTTTCTCCGGCGGCTGCCCGGTGTTTGCGCTGGCGCTCGAAATCGTGCGCGCCGGCCCGGTGCGGATCGCCCGCTCCATGGGCGGCTCGCATGCCAACGGCAATTTCGCGGCTGCGGACCCGTCGTGGCTGGCGACGGCCGGCGAAGCGCAGATGAAAGCGCTGACGGCCGAAATCGGCCGGGCGCGGCCCGACATCGATATAGTGGCGCTAGGGCGCCTGTTGCCCAACTTGGAAGGCTTGGCCAACCCGCTGCTGGCGCTGCCTCATTACGCGAGCCCCAACCTGTCGCTCGCCGTCTGCCTCGACGGCGGCTTCGATGCGCTGCTCGACCGGGCGAGCGGCAAGCGAAAGCGCAAGAAGCACCGCTCACAGACACGCAAATTCGAGGCGGCGGGCGGCTTTAGGCGCATCGAGGCCACCTCCCCCTCCGAGATCGGGCGCATGCTCGACGCCTTCTTCGTCATGAAGGACGACCGCTTCCGCCGCGCCGGCATCGCCAATGTCTTCGGCGACCCAAAAGTGCAGGCGTTCTTCCGCGCGCTGTTCACCGACGCGCTCGCAGCCAACCCGCCGCCCTTCGTGCTGCACGGTCTGGAGGTCGACGGCAAGCTGCGCGCGGTCACCGGCTCCAGCCGCTCGGGAAAACGGCTGGTCTGCGAGTTCGGCGCCATCGCCGAGGACGAACTGGCGCATGCCAGCCCCGGCGATTTCCTGTTCTTCGACAATATCCGCGAGGCCTGCGATCAGGGCTTTTCGGTCTATGATTTCAGCGTCGGCGACGAGCCCTACAAGCGGCTCTGGTGCAACATCGAGACACGGCACATGGACGTGGTCGCGCCGCTGACCCTGAAAGGCCGGGCCTTCGCGGTCTCGATGCAACTTTATGCGCGGCTGAAAGCCTTCGTCAAAACCAGCCCTCTGATCTGGAAGCTGACCAAGACGCTGCGCAAGAAGGCGGCGGGACAGCCGGCAACATCCGCGGAAGACTAGGCGGCGCTGCGCCCAGGAACCGGCGACATCGGGCTGACGCTCCCTTCGGGCGTGACCAGCGTCAGGCTGCCGTAGCCGCCGGCTTCGAGGTCGTCGCGGGCGGCCAGCACCTCGTCCGCCGGCGACAGGACAGAAACCAGTATCTCCGTATCCTCCGTCACAAGCCGGCGGATGCTGTCGGCATCGGCCGGGCCGCATTCGACGATCACCACATCATAGGCGGTGGTCAGTGATTCCAGGATGATCGGCAGCCGGTCGGCGGCGCGCATCGCGCGCACCGGATCGGCGGTGCCGACCGGGATGACGTGACAGTCCGAATAGTGGTCGGGGTGGATCACGTCGGTGAACTGCGCCTCGGAGGCAAGCAGGTTGGTGATGCCGGCAAGACGGTTGCTGTCGAGCATCGGGCGCGAGGCCGCCCCCGATGCGGTCAGGTCGAGCAGCAGCACGCGCAGGCCGGCATCCGCCACTTCACGCGCGACCAGCACGGCTGTCGCCGCCGCCTCGTCGCCTTCGGGCGAGATGAACAGCGCCCGCGTCGCGCCGCCGGCGATCAGCTTTTCCGCGGCGTGTTCGATGTCGATCTCTCCCAGGCCAGACGTTGCCGGAATAGGCCCTGGCTCCGGCTCCGGCTTCGGCTCGGGTTCGCTCTCGCGGGCGACCGGCGGCAGCGGTTCGGTGCGCTCGGCGGCGACTTCGACCCGTTCGGCCGGCGCAGGCATCGCCACCTGCTCGACCGGCGCGAAGCGCGCGCCGGAAGCCGGGCGCATCGCGCGTCCCGAAAACAGCTCCTGCAGCAGGGTAATTACCGCCATGATCATCAGCGACGCGACGAAGGCCGCTATCACGATCGGCAGGATTTTGGGGAAATACGGCTCCGACGGCACGATGGCGCGCGAAAACACCCGTGCGTCGGCGGGCAGGTAGTTGCCGTCGCGGCGCGACGAGGCCTCGCGATAGCGCGCAAGATAGGATTCGAGCAGTTCGCGCTGCGCGGCGGCTTCCCGCTCCAGCGCACGGAGCTCGACTTCCTCCTCGCCGGCGCGCGACGATTCTGCCTTCAGCGTATTCAGGTCGGCGACAAGCTGGCGCTCGCGCGCCTGCGCCGTCGTGGCTTCCGCCGAAAGCCCTTTCAGGATGTTCTCGGCTTCCGTCCGGATCTGCCGGTCGAGGTCGGCGAGCTGCGATTTCAGCGCGCGGATGCGCGGATGGTTGTCAAGCAGCGTGGTGGAGAGGTCGGCGATGTCGGCGCGGAGCTGCGCCTCGCGCTCGCGCAGGCGCTGGACCAGGCTGGAGGACAGCACCTCCGGGAACGCATCCAACGAACCGCCGCTGTCGAGCGCAGCCCTGACGGCCTGCGCCGTCGCTTCGGCCGCGCCCCTGGCGGCCCGCACCCGCGAAAGTTCCGTCGAGAGCTCCGAAAGCTGTTGCGTGGCCAGCACCGAATTGTTCTGGCCGACCAGCAGATCCGACTGCGAACGGAATTCCGCGACGCGCGCTTCCGCTTCCTTAACCCGCCTGCCCAGATCGGCGATTTCGGGCTCCAGCCAATCGGTTGCGGCCGAGTTCGACTGCAGCTTGGCATCGCGGCTGACGGCGAGATAGGCGTCGGCGATTGCGTTCGGCACCTCTGCGGCGAGCCGCGAGTCTTCCGACGAGAACTCGATGACGATGACGCGCGATTTTTCGACGCGGTAGACGAGCAGTTTTTCCCGGAAAGCCTTGAGCACGCGCTCCTCGGGAGGCACTTCGGCGGGATCGCTCTTCAGGCCGGCGATCACCAGGAGCCTGCCGACCAGCGACATGCCGGCCGCGGGGTCGAATTCAAGCCGGCTGGCCAGATCGAGCTTCTTGGCGACCTGCTTCAGTATGTCGGTCGAGGATATCACCTCGACCTGGCTGGTCACCCCTTCCTCGTCGAGGATCGGGCGCTCGTTCTCGCCGCTGCTTTCCGGCCGTGTGAACACCGATTCGCGCGTCTCGATCAGGATGCGGGTCTCGGCCTGGTAATGCGGCGTGGCCGACCATGCGATGACGAAGGCCAGCGCGGTTGCCGCAAGCGCGACCGTCAGGATGCGCAGCCAGCTCCGCGCCAAGCTGGAAAACAGCCGGCCCAGATCGATGTCGATATCGCTGGCGGTGGATTGGACGCCTGACATGCCTGCCACTCCGGGATGTAATGGAGGCACCGTAAACAACTATGGTAACTCAGGGGTTAAGATGCCCGGGCGCCCCCGCGCCGATCGGCAGGCGGCGCCGGTTCGCCCCGCGATACGGCGCTTTCTACGCCTGGCAGGCCGGCCTTTACCGGCCATTAACCCTAACAGGACGATAACCGCATCGAGCAAAGATTACCGGCGACCGCGTCCGGGAAGATCGTCAAAGGTACGTGTAAGGCCATGAAGAGACCCCTGCCCGTCTTCCACGCGCTTGCCGTCGCATTGCTGGTTGCCGGGTGTTCGAGCTACCGGCCCGCGCCCGCCGCGTTCCACGAAATTCTCGATCAGCCCTACCGGCTCGGCGCCGGCGACCGCGTTCGCGTCACCGTGTTCGAGCAGGAAGGCTTGACCAACACCTACGCCGTCGACCAGTCCGGCTACATCGCGTTTCCGCTGGTCGGGGCCGTGCCGGCGCGCGGACACACCGCGCAGCAGGTCGAAGCCGCCCTTGCCGCCAAGCTGCAGGAAGGGTTTCTGCGCGACCCCGACGTATCGGTCGAGATCGACCGATACAGGCCGATTTTCGTGATGGGCGAGGTGGGTTCGGCCGGACAGTATTCCTACGTTCCCGGCCTCACCGTCCACAAGGCGGTCGCGATCGCCGGCGGCTTCACGCCGCGCGCCAACCAGGCCAATGTCGATGTCACCCGCGACATAAACGGCGAGGTCATGACCGGCAGGGTGCTGACCTCCGATCCGCTCCTTCCGGGAGACACCATCTATGTGCGCGAACGCCTGTTCTGAAGCAGGCTGAATGGTGGTGACGCAAAACCTGCGCATCGTTCACTGCTTCCGCTCGCCGGTCGGCGGCATCTTCCGGCATGTGCGCGATTTGGCCCAGGCCCAGGTGGCGGCGGGCCACGCGGTCGGCATCGTCTGCGATTCGACGACCGGCGGCGAATTCGAGGAGCGCCTGTTCGACGAGATGAAGGAGATTTTGGCGCTCGGCGTGTGGCGCACGCCCATGCAGCGCCATGTCGGGCCGGGCGACATAGCCGCGGCCTGGCGAACCTACAGGATAATCAAGGAATTGAAGCCGGACGTGCTGCACGGCCACGGCGCCAAGGGCGGCGTCTATGCACGGATGTTCGGCTCACTGTTGCGGGTATCAAGGTCTCGCGTAGCCCGCCTTTATTCGCCGCATGGCGGCAGCCTGCACTATGACGAGGGCACGCTGACGGGAAAGCTGTTTTTCGGGCTCGAACGCCTGATGGAGCGCTTTACCGACCACCTGCTCTTCGTCTCCGGCTATGAACGCCGTACCTTCATCCGCAAGATCGGGCCGCCGCATGGGCCCAACGGCCTGGTCTATAACGGTCTTACCGCCTCCGAGTTCGAACCCGTGGCGTTCGAGGCCGGCGCGGCCGATCTCCTCTACATCGGCATGATGCGCGACCTGAAGGGCCCGGACCTCTTCATCGACGCCCTGCCGGCTGTCGAGGCGCGGCTCGGCCGTCAGGTGACGGCCGTCATGGTCGGCGACGGCGAGTATCTGTCGCGCTACAAGGCCGAAACGGGCAGGCTCGGACTCGCCGCTCGGGTTCGCTTCCTCGCACCGATGCCGGCGCGCCGCGCCTTCGCACTGGGCCGGGTGATCGTGGTGCCCTCCCGCGCCGAGGCAATGCCCTATATCGTGCTGGAGGCACTCGCCGCCGGCTTGCCGATGGTCGCCACGGCGGTCGGCGGCATCCCCGAGATTTTCGGCGAAGGCTCACCCGTCCTCGTCCAGCCCGACGCCGGCGAACTCGCCGGCAAAATGATCCAAGCGCTGGCCGACCCGGCATCCTACCGGGCGCTGATGCCGACGCCCGCCGAACTCAAGGCGCGGTTCGGCGCCGATGTCATGGCCTCGGCGATCGAGAAGGCCTATTTCGCCGCGCTCGGCCGCACGACGTGAGCGCCACCGCCCTTCGGCTTTCCACCGAGCCAGCGCCAGGCCCGATGCAATTCGATTGTGCGCTAGTTTATTCGAGGGCTGCATCGTCTCCAGCTAAAAAAGAAATGCAATTTTGTCGGTCATAACGTAAGCCGTAGTTGACGTCTCCCTTGAAGGAACAGCGACGATGTTTTTGCGGACAATTGTAGAAGATGATGCAATCGGCGGGGTCGCAGAAATCTACGAGAAGCAGAAATCGCAACTCGGATTCATAATGGCGGCAACGCAATGCTTTACCGCCCGCCCCGATCTGCTGCCGATCTATACGGATTTCTCGAACAAGATACGAGCTGGATTTTCACTGGGCGTCCGGGAATGGCGACTGATCACCCTCGTCGCCGCAAAACATATCCCATCCACCTATTGTGCCTATGTCTATAGCCAGCAACTGATCGCCGACCTTGGATCGAAGCAAGCCGTCCTCGCAGTTCATCGGGATTTCCGAACTGCGGGCCTGTCGGACAAGGACGTCGCGATGCTGGCTTATGCGGAAAAGATCGTCCTGAATGCTTCCGGGATTGCCGACGGATTGCGATCAGCGGGGTTTACCGACCAGCAGATCTGTGACATCGCGCTCTGCGCCGCTTTTCGTTGCTTTGTCAGCCGGTTCTTCGATGCGGTCGGCGCCGGCCCCGAGGCTGCGTTCATTGATGACGACACCGAGTTCCGGACTGCGATGACTGTCGGTAGGAGCTATTGAACGGCCCCTATTTCGCCGCGCTGGGCAGAAGCTGACCTCCAAAACCGATCCAAAGCGACCACCGATCTAAAAGGTTTCTTAGCTGCTCTTTGTTAAGGCTGCAGCAACTGTGGATCGTGGTCAATGAACGAAATCGACCCCGCAAATCGTTTTTCGCTGGATGCGGTGAGGAAGCTTGACGGCGGCGGCGCCGAATCGGCCGGCCGGATGAACAAGGTCGCCCGGCAGGTCGCCTCGCAATACCGCCGCGACACCATGTCCCCGATCATGGTCAGCGGCGTGCTTCGCCTCGTCGAATTCGCGCTGCTGTTTTCGTCAGGCTTCGTGCTGTTCGCCTATCGCGTCGGGTTGAACACCCACCTCTTCTGGCAGTATGCGGCGGTCATCGCGGCCGCCTCGCTGGCCACCGTCATCCTGCTCGAACTCAGCGACTGCTACCAGGTGCAGGCGCTGATGCGCCCGATGCGCAGCCTCGGCCGTATATTGCTGGTATGGTCCGGCGCCTTCGCGCTCTTGGCGCTGGCCGGATTCTTCCTGAAGATCTCAGGCGAATTTTCGCGCCTGCTGTTCGGCGGCTGGTTCGTCATCGGCCTGGCGCTGATCCTTGCCCTCCGGCTGGTACTGGCGAACATGATCCGGCGCTGGGCGCGCAACGGCGCCATGGAGCGGCGCGCCGTCATCGTCGGCGGCGGCAAGACCGCCGAAGCGCTGATCCGCTCGGTCGAGCAGCAGCCCTACAACGACATCCGCATCTGCGGCATCTTCGATGACCGCGACGACAAACGTTCGCCGCCGATCGTGGCGGGCTATCCCAAGCTCGGCAACATCGCCGAGCTGATCGAATTCGCCCGCATCGCGCGCATCGACATGCTGATCGTGGCGCTGCCGATCACGGCCGAGACACGGGTGCTTGCCCTGCTCAAGAAGCTTTGGGTGCTGCCGGTCGACATCCGCCTGTCGGCGCATTCCAACCAGCTGCAGTTCCGCCCGCGCTCCTATTCCTACATCGGCTCGGTGCCGATGCTCGACATTTTCGACAAGCCGATCAACGACTGGGACTCGGTCGCCAAGCGCGCCTTCGACATCGTGCTCAGCCTTGTCGGCATCGCCCTTTTCTCCCCGGTGATGCTTGCCACGGCGATCGCCATCAAGCTCGACAGCAAGGGCCCGGTGATCTTCCGGCAGAAGCGGCACGGCTTCAACAACGAGGTCATCGAGGTCTATAAGTTCCGCTCCATGTATACTGAGCTGTCCGATCCCAGCGCGAAACAGGCGGTCACCAAAAACGATCCTCGCGTCACCCGCGTCGGCCGCATAATCCGCAAGACCTCGATCGACGAGCTGCCGCAATTCTTCAACGCGCTGTTCGGGTCGCTGTCGCTCGTCGGTCCGCGTCCCCACGCAATCGCGGCGCAATCGCACAACCTCCTCTACAACGAGGTGGTCGACGGCTATTTCGCGCGCCACCGGGTGAAGCCCGGCGTGACCGGCTGGGCGCAGATCAATGGCTGGCGCGGCGAGATGGACACGGACGAGAAGATCCGGATGCGCACCGAATACGACCTCTACTACATCGAGAACTGGTCGCTCTGGTTCGACCTGAAGATCCTGCTCCTGACGCCGATACGGCTGCTCAACACGGAAAACGCCTATTGAGCGCGCTCACGTATGAACTGCCGCGCGAGGCGGTCAACGCGAAGCTCGTCGCGCTGATCTCCGCCGGAGCCATCTCGCTCGGCGTCTTCCTGTCCGGCTTCGTCATCCGGGAGCCGGCCCCCTACGAGCTCTACATGGCCGGGCTGATAGCGGTGTGGGCGCTGTTCGGCCTGCGCATATCGCGCACGGTCGCGCCGCTGCTGGTGCTTCTCGTCGCCTTCAACATAGGCGGCGTGATCGCCATGACGCAGATGTCGGAACTGAAGGACGCACCGCTCTACATCGCCGTGTCGCTGTTCCTGGCGCTCACCGCGGTTTTCTTCGCCGCCGCGGTCGAACGGCAGCCCGGCCTCTACCGCGTCATCTTCCTCGCCTGGATCACAGCCGCCATCGGCACCGCCGCACTCGGCATCCTCGGCTATTTCCACGTCTTTCCGGGCGCGGAGATGTTCACCAAGTTCGAGCGCGCCGCCGGCGCTTTCCAGGATCCGAACGTGTTCGGCCCGTTCCTGACGTTGCCGGGCATCTACCTGCTCTACCGCCTGCTGACCGGCAGCCCCGCGAAGATGGCGTTCTACGCCGTGCCGCTGCTCATCATCGTGGGCGGCATCTTTCTCTCCTTCTCGCGCGGGGCATGGGGATTGTTCGGCGCATCGGCAATGCTGCTGGCCGCTGCGCTGTTCCTGCAGAGTTCGCGCGGCTCCTTCCGGCTGCGCATCGTCGCCATGAGCCTCGCCGCGGCTGTGCTGCTGGTCGTAGGCTTGCTGGTCGCGCTGCAGATTCCGGCCATTGCGGAACTGTTCACCGCCCGCGCGCAACTGGTCCAGGATTATGACAGCGCGCGCCTCGGACGCTTCGCTCGCTTCGGGATTGGCTTCCTGATGGCGATGGAGCACCCCTTCGGCATCGGTCCGTTGGTATTCGGCCAGAAGCTCGGCGAGGACACCCACGACATCTGGCTGAAGGCGCTGCTCGACTATGGCTGGCTGGGCTTTGCTTCCTACGTCATCCTGATCGGCTGGACGCTTGCCGGCGGCTTCCGCATACTGTTCCGCAACCGGCCCTGGCAGCCCTACGTGCTCTGCGCCTACGTGGTGTTTGTCGGCCACATCGCACTAGGCACCGTCATCGACACCGACCACTGGCGGCATTTCTACCTGCTCGTTGGCCTGATCTGGGGCGGCATGGGCCTCGAATACCGCTACCAGCGCGGCGTGCCTCGCTGAAGGGCGTAATCACGTGCTGCGGTACTTAGCAATTTAACAGGAACATCATAGCGGTTTCGAAGTTGGCTACGAACACATCAAGGATGTGGTTCGATGTTCAAACTGATGGAAGCTCTTCTGGCTTACCTGTCGCCAACCTGGGCAAGATACCAGAGGGAACAGGCTTTGCTTGTTCCGCTAGAGGATGTCATCCGCGCGGACGATGATCTGCTGAAATAGCAGTTTTCGGGCTGCGTAGCTTCCTCCAGATCAGGCTGACGCCGGTCGCCTTTGTCCGATTTGTCAATCAAAGGCACTTTCGCTCTTGCGCGGCAACCATTCAGAATATAGGGGTTTTCGCGGTCCGGAGTGTAGCGCAGCCCGGTAGCGCACTTGACTGGGGGTCAAGGGGTCGTCGGTTCGAATCCGGCCACTCCGACCATTTTTCCTAAGCCTGCTGGTTCTTCCGCGTCGGGCGCGGCCCGTTCTGGCTTGCGGCCGCCAGATCGGATGGCCATTCGCAACGGTTTGTTAACCACATTGCGTGCACCCTGTTTATGCGCGGCGTGTTTCTGGTCGGCGTGTCTCAGGCAACACCTCGCAACTCGCAACGGGTTCGAATCTGAGCAGGCACAGCCTTCCGAACGCTCGATGCGCCGGCTACGCATTGGCCCCCGAAATTCGGAATCGATTTTTCGGCAAGCACGATACGCAGATACAAAGACTTTTAGCGTTCTTTGCGGCCCGTGGCGCTATAGCGTCACGCCTTCTTCAGGAATTCGGTCCGGAGCACCAATCCCCTGACTTTTTCGGCGTTGCATTCGATCTCACCCTCGTTGTCGGTCAGGCGAATGTTCTTGATCAGGGTACCGCGCTTCAGAACGACCGATGTGCCTTTGACCTTGAGATCCTTGATCAGCGTCACGGAATCGCCATCGGCGAGCTTCGTGCCGTTGCTGTTCTTCACATCCGTCATGTCAGTCCCCCTTCGTCGGATTCAACCCGGCCCTGATAGGCGAGGTTCAATTGCGTGTCGCGGCAATTCGGCAACCGCCCATTGCAAAGAAGCGCCGCCGGATGCCGATTCGTTGCCGGCACCATAGCCATCCAGGAACAACTTTACCCTTGTTCCGTTGAGCCGCAAAAGGAGGGTGAGCGCATGACCCGGATTGTCTATGAGATAGTGGAACATGATGGCGGCTGGGCCTACAAGCTCGGCGACGTGTACTCTGAGACTTTCGCCAACCGCTCGCAAGCTTACGAGGCAGCCAAGGCGGCGGCGGCCGAACAGCGGCTCGCCGGCAGGACCGAAGGCATTTCCTATCAGGACGAGGAAGGCGAGTGGCACGAGGAAGTCGCCGACGGCCGGGATCGGCCTGAGACCGACGTTTCCGCCGGAGGCTGACATGGGCGACGAATCGGACAAGCGTTTTCAGCGTCCGGTCGTTATCTCGCTCGGCCCGGCCGACGAGGAGTTGGCTGTCCGCAACACCCACCAGGCGGTGGACCTACTACTGACGCAATGGCCGGCCGGCCGCGGTCCGAGGCACCGCGACGCGGTCGACACCTGCCTCAAGGTGCTCGACGGGCACCGCTCCACCGTCGATGCGTATGACGCCTTCCGCGAGGCGGCGGAGGAAGCCGGCATCCTGGCCGACGAAGCCGCGCACTAGTCCGGACTGAGCTTTTTCACCGCAGTCGCGGTGTGCTGGACCGCCGTTCGGCGAAGCTGTCCTTGGCCTGAATCCGGGCCGGGCGGGTCAGCGAACCTGGTCGAGCAGCCGCTTGCATTCGAGCAGGTCGAACAGCGCTTCCTGCAGCAACGCGCGGTTGTCGCGCGAAAGCTTGCCACTGCCGGGCTGCACAGGCCCCTCGTCCTCGGCCTTGCCGAGGCCAAAGAAGCGGCGGTTGGGCTTGGCCCTGGGTTCGCCGACCAGCATCTCGTCGTCCGCCCCGCGCGGCTGCGCGGCCGGCGTGAGCGGCGCTGCCTCGGCCTGCTTGCGCTGGGCGATCGCCTCGACCGCTGCGCGGTCGCCGCTTCCCACCGCAACGATGAACTGGTTGCCGTTTTCGCGCAGCAGCTTCTGCACGCCCTTGATCGTGTATCCCTGGTCGTAGAGCATGTGGCGGATGCCCTTGATCAGGTCGACATCCTGCGGCCGGTAGTAGCGCCTGCCGCCGCCGCGCTTCATCGGCTTGATCTGAGTGAACCGCGTTTCCCAGAAGCGCAGCACATGCTGCGGCAGGTCGAGGTCCTCGGCGACCTCGCTGATGGTCCGGAATGCGTCGGGGCTCTTGTCCATGCGCAAATTCCTCCAGGGCCGATCCCGAAGCCCGAAACAGCATCGGGAAGGTCGAACCCGCCGAACCGCGCTTGCCGCGACGGCCGCGTGTCCGATTCGCACTTCATTTCAGCGGTTTGTCGGCCAGAATTCAAGCCCGGCGCGAGCCGCAGCCCGATTTATCGGCCGAAGCGCTTCACTCGCCCGCCGAAGCCGCCTGCTTGCTCTTGGCCTTGCTGTTCTGGTGGGCGCGCAGGATGCGGTTCTTCAGAACGTTCGAGGCCTTGAACGTCATGACGCGGCGCGGCAGGATCGGCACTTCCTCGCCGGTCTTGGGATTGCGGCCGATGCGCTCGTTCTTGCCGCGGACATGGAAGGTGGCGAAAGACGACAGCTTGACGGTTTCGCCGCGGACGATGGCTTCGCAGATTTCGTCAAGCACCGTCTCGACGAGTTCAGCCGACTCTGTGCGGGAAAGGCCGACCTTGCGGTAGACGGCTTCGGCGAGATCGGCGCGCGTCAGTGTCTTTCCCCCCATGCGACCGTCCAACCATCCTCAAATGCGGAAACGTTATAAACGCCAAGACGTTAGAAAATTGGCCCGGCGAGGTCAAGGACAGAACCCGCCCGCGGCAGCAATCATGTTGAATTGACTTGAAGAAACGCGCTTTACCCGGCTTTGCCGGCCAAGCGTCACCAGCGCAGCAGCACCGCGCCCCAGGTAAAGCCGCCGCCCATGGCTTCCAGCAGCACCAGATCGCCCTTCTTGATGCGGCCGTCGGCGACAGCCACCGCGAGCGCCAGCGGCACCGACGCCGCCGATGTATTGCCGTGCAGATGCACCGTCACCACCACCTTTTCCTCGGCGATTCCGAGTTTTTTGGCCGAAGCGTCGATGATGCGCTTGTTGGCCTGGTGCGGCACGAACCAGTCGAGATCTTCGGCGGTGATGCCTGCTTCGGAAAACGTGGCCTCGATCACGTCGGTGATCATGCCGACCGCGTGCTTGAACACTTCGCGGCCTTCCATGCGCAGCAGGCCCACCGTGCCGGTCGTGGACGGGCCGCCATCGACATACAGCTTGTCCTTGTGGACGCCGTCGGAGCGCAGGCTGGCCGCAAGCACGCCGCGATCGGCGATCGTGCCCTCGCCTTCCTGAGCCTCGAGGATCAGCGCTCCTGCGCCGTCGCCGAACAGCACGCAGGTCGAGCGGTCGGTCCAGTCGAGAATGCGCGAAAAAGTCTCCGAGCCGATCACCAGCACGCGCTTGGCGAGCCCGCCGCGGATATAGAGATCGGCGGTTGCGACGGCGTAGACGAAGCCCGTGCACACCGCCTGCATATCGAAGGCGAAGCCGTGGTGCATGCCGAGCCGGTTCTGGATCTCCACCGCAGTCGCCGGGAACGTATTGTTCGGCGTCGAAGTGGCCAGCACGATCAGGTCGATGTCGGCCGGCGTCAGCCCGGCCTTGTCGAGCGCGGCGCGCGCCGACGCCTCGCCCAGTGATGCCGTCGTCTCGTCGTCGGAGGCGATGTGGCGCTGGCGGATGCCGGTGCGCTGGGCAATCCATTCGTCTGACGTCTCCAGCACGCCTTCGAAATCGGTATTCTTCATGATGCGACGCGGCAACGCGGAACCGGTGCCACGCACCACTGATCTGATCATCTGGGACTAAACCTTATTCAATACCATCGCTGGCGGCTGCTGCCGGCCTGAGCGCAGACTTCGGGTGGCGTGCGTGGAACAGATCGAGGTCGGCCTCGATCCGATCGAGCAGCCGATTGCGGGTCATATCGTAGGCGAGTTCGATCGCCGCCGCAAAACCTTCATCGTCGGTGCCGCCATGGCTCTTCACGACGATGCCGTTCAGCCCCAGGAACACGCCGCCATTTGCCTTGCGGACATCCATCTTCTCCTTGAGCGTGTTGAACGCGCCTTTGGCGAAGACAGCGCCGATCCTGGCCATCAGCGTGCGGCCCATTGCGGCGCGCAGGTAGGTCGAAATCTGCCGCACGGTGCCCTCCGCGGTCTTCAGCGCGATGTTGCCGGCAAATCCCTCGGTAACCACCACATCGACGGTACCCTTGCCGATGTCGTCGCCTTCGACGAAGCCGTGATAGCCCATCGACATCATGCTGGCCTCGCGCAGCAGGCGGCCGGCCTCCTTGACCTCTTCCAGGCCCTTGACCTCCTCGACGCCGATATTGAGCAGGCCGACGGTCGGCTTGTCCATTCCATAGAGCGCCCGAGCCATGGCGGTTCCAAGGATGGCGAAATCGATAAGCTGGTGGGCGTCCGCGCCGATCGTGGCGCCGACGTCCAGAACCACGCTTTCGCCGCGCAGCGTCGGCCAGATCGCGGCGATGGCCGGACGCTCGATCGTGGCCATGGTGCGCAGGCAGAATTTCGACATCGCCATCAGCGCGCCGGTGTTGCCGGCCGAGACGCAGGCGTCGGCATCGCCGGTTTTCACCGCCTCGATTGCCTTCCACATCGACGATTTCCAGCGGCCGTGGCGCAGCGCCTTGCTCGGCTTGTCGTCCATGCGCACCGCGACGTCGCAATGGATGAATTCGGTGATGGCGGCGAGCTTGGGGAACTTGTCCAGTTCCGGCCGGACCACTTCCGAGCGGCCGTAGACGAGGAACCGCACATCGGTGCGGCGCGTCGCGACCCGCATCAGAGCTGGGATGACTATTGCCGGCCCGTGATCGCCGCCCATGGCATCGATGGAAATCCTGATCACTCGGCAATCATCTCACATTTCTCGGCTGCCCTGGTCAGGCAGGGGGAAAATAGCGGTTTTGCGCAGCCGCACAACCGCGATTTCGGAACTTGCCCGGGTGTTTTCAGGATTTATCGATCAGCGAGCGCAGCTTTCGCTGCAATTCGCCTTCGACGGCCGCCTCGCCGGCATCTGCCGCCGGGGCGTCCAGCGCCACGCCGCTCTTGCGCGGATAGGGATCAATGGCCAAGCCGAAGAATTCTTCCGACAAGGCGCCGACATCGATCGTATCGCCGGAAAAGATTTCCGGGCTATCGGGGCCTTCCGCATCCAGCATGATCTCGCCGCCGGTCTCGAATCCCTCGCGGCCGAGTTTCGAATCCTCCGGCAGGAGCAGCGCCGACACCTCCTCCTCGATATGCGTGTCGATCGGATCGAGCGTCACCACGCAGGCCTGCACGATATCGGCCGCAACGGTGCCGGACACTTTCACGCCGTTGCGCTTCCAGGAGCCGACATGCAGTTCAGCGCGAAAGTTCCTGACCGAAAGCAGGCCATGCTCCTCCGCGAGCGTTGCAAGCTGCTTCTCGTTCGCCTCGATCACCACCGGCATGCCCTTTTGCGGCAGTCGCGCCACATTGACATCGATGGAAATCGGGCTCTTCTCCGCTGGTTCATGGCCATGTTTCATCGCAGGCTCCTTTCAACCCGGCTGCGGCGCGGGGAAATCGATCGCGCCGCCATGGATCGCCTCGGACGGCTGCCGCGCCAGCGCGGCGACCGTCTCGATCACGTAGCCGGCCAGCGCATGGGCCTCCGGCCAGTCGCCGGCTTCGGGCCGGATATTGCGTGCCAAGGCGGCGGCAAGCGCGGGGCGGTCGCCCGCCTCGAGCGCATCGGCATAGGATTTGGTGCGGCCATAAAACATCCGCGCCAGCTTCTTCATCCGCTTCGGCACGCCGGCGTCGCCGATGCCGAGTTCGCGCAGCGAATGGTCGAGATCCGTGAAGAAGTCGTCGGTCAGCACCTGCGCGATCTCGCGCGATCCGCCTTCTTCGCCGCGCAGGCGATGCTGGAACAGGAACATATGCAGCGACAGCATCTCGAACCGGCCGAGCGGCGTGTCAGGCACATTCCAGTCCGAATAAAAAACCGGCTGCCGCGCGGCCGCCACGATTTCACCGTAGAGCGCGTCCGTGATCGCGCGATTGGCGCTGCGGTCGCCGCCAAACAGGCGTTTGAACATTGGCGGTCTCCTCGAGGAACCGTTTCGCCGGCGGGCTTGTTGCATCGGCGCGCAAGCTGGTTTACCGGTTTTGCGGCTTCGCGCAAGGCGGACCGCGATACCGAATTTGGGATGGGAGTTGTTGTTGGCCTGCCAGGATTTCAAGACCGCATTTTCACCGCGCCTGGCCGGAGCGGCATGCCTGCTCGGAACGGCGATGGCGCTCTCCGCCTGCAATACCGCCAAGACCTTCGGCGATCTCAGCCCCGGCGAGACATTGACGCAGGGTTATGTCATCGACCAGCAGCAGATCGACCTGGTGCCGGTGGGGTCGAGCCGTGAGCAGGTGATCCTGGCGCTCGGCAGCCCGTCGACCACGGCGACTTTCGACAACGAGATCTTCTACTACATTTCCCAGACCCGCCGCCGCTCCGTCGCCTTCGCCAAGCCCAAGCTCGTCGACCAGCGCATCCTGGCGGTCTATTTCGGCGAGGACGGGCGCGTCACCAACATCGCCAATTACGGCTTGCAGGACGGCAAGGTGTTCGACTTCATCTCCCGCACCACGCCGACCGCGGGCAAGGACCAGAACTTCATCGGACAGCTTCTCACAGGCGCCGCCAATGCCGTTCCGACCCTCCCTGGAGGCGGGCAACCGTAGGACAGCCCGGCCGCACGGGCATTCGGCGCCTCACAGTCAAGAAAAGCCCCGCGGGATCGCTCCCGCGGGGCTTTTTCTTGCGATGAAGCTTAGGCCCCTAGCCGTGTGCGAGCACGGCCAAAAGCAGAAGCGCCACGATGTTGGTGATCTTGATGGCCGGGTTCACGGCAGGGCCGGCAGTGTCCTTGTAGGGATCGCCGACCGTGTCGCCGGTCACCGAAGCCTTGTGGGCCTCGGAACCCTTCATGTGCTTGACACCGTCCTTGTCGGTGAAACCGTCCTCGAACGACTTCTTGGCGTTGTCCCAGGCGCCGCCGCCCGAGGTCATCGAGATGGCGACGAACAGGCCGTTGACGATGACGCCGAGCAGCGAAGCGCCGAGCGCGGCGAAGGCCGAGGCCTTGGAGCCCGAGATCAGCAGCACGCCGAAATAGACGACCAGCGGCGCCAGCACCGGAAGCAGCGACGGGATGATCATTTCCTTGATCGCCGCCTTGGTCAGGATGTCGACTGCGCGGGCATAGTTGGGCTTCGAGGTGCCCTTCATGATGCCCGGATCTTCACGGAACTGCTTGCGCACCTCTTCCACGATCGAGCCCGCGGCACGGCCCACGGCGGTCATCGCGATGCCGCCGAACAGATACGGGATCAGGCCGCCGAAGATCAGGCCGGCGACGACATAGGGGTTCGACAGGTCGAAGGAGACCGTGCCCATGTCCTTGAAATACGGGAACAGCGTCGAACCCGCCTCATTCGCCTTGGCGGCGAAAAACTGTAGGTCGTAGCTGTAGGCCGAAAACAGCACCAGCGCGCCGAGGCCGGCCGAGCCGATGGCGTAACCCTTGGTAACCGCCTTGGTGGTGTTGCCGACGGCGTCGAGCGCGTCGGTCGACTGGCGCACTTCCTTGGGCAGGCCCGCCATCTCGGCAATGCCGCCGGCATTGTCAGTGACCGGGCCGAAGGCGTCGAGCGCCACGATCATGCCGGCAAGGCCGAGCATCGTCGTCACCGCGATCGCCGTGCCGAAGAGGCCGGCGAGCTGGTAGGTGGCGATGATGCCGCCAACGATAACGATGGCCGGCAGCGCCGTCGATTCCAGCGAGACCGCGAGGCCCTGGATAACGTTGGTGCCGTGGCCGGTAACCGAGGCCTGGGCGATCGAGTTGACCGGGCGTTTGCCGGTGCCGGTGTAGTATTCGGTTATCACCACGATCAGGCCGGTCACCAATAGACCGACAAGGCCGCAGATGAACAGGTTCTGGCCGGTAATGGCGACGCCGCCGCCGGTGCCGATCTCGCCCCAGCCGATGGTAAGCGAGGTGGCCGCGCCGAGGCCGACGATCGACAACAGGCCGGTCACGATCAGGCCCTTGTAGAGAGCGCCCATGATCGAGCCGTTGGAGCCGAGCTTGACGAAGAAGGTGCCGATGATCGAGGTGACGATGCAGGCGCCGCAGATGACGAGCGGATAGAGCATGACGCTGCCGAGAATATCCGTGCCCCCGAAGAAGATCGCGGCGAGAACCATGGTGGCGACGACGGTCACCGCATAGGTTTCGAACAAATCGGCGGCCATGCCGGCGCAGTCGCCGACATTGTCGCCGACATTGTCTGCGATGGTGGCCGGGTTGCGCGGGTCGTCTTCGGGGATACCGGCTTCGACCTTGCCGACGAGATCGCCGCCGACATCCGCGCCCTTGGTGAAGATGCCGCCGCCAAGGCGGGCGAAGATCGAGATCAGCGAAGCGCCGAAGCCGAGCGAAACCAGCGAGTCGATGACCGTGCGGTCGTCGGGCGCGAGCCCCATCGGGCCGGTCAGGATCCAGTAATAGACGGACACGCCCAGGAGAGCGAGGCCGGCCACCAGCATGCCGGTGATGGCGCCCGACTTGAAGGCGATGTCGAGGCCGGCGGCGAGGCTGTTGGAAGCGGCCTGCGCGGTGCGCACATTGGCGCGGACCGAAACGTGCATGCCGATGAAGCCGGCCGCGCCCGACAATACGGCGCCGATCAGGAAGCCGATCGCAGCGCTAGCGGAGAGCAGCCACCAGGCGAGCAGCAGAACGACCACGCCGACAATTGCGATGGTGGTGTATTGCCGCGCCAGATAGGCCTGCGCACCCTCGCGGATGGCGGCCGAGATTTCCTGCATGCGTGCATTTCCCTGGTCGGATGCGAGAACCGACCGTGTCGCCCAGATGGCGTACAGTATGGAGAGCAGGCCGCAGGCGATGACGACGTAAAGCATGGTCATTGCCGAATTCTTCCCTGATTTTCTGGCCCGGAAATTCCCCTCCCCGGGACCGATGCGATGGAGCCTGAATCCGGACAGCATGGCTGACAGAATCCCGACTTTCGCAGCGGTGTATGCGAAACCGGCTTGGGCGCGTCAAGATACCGCTATGCTTTTGCCCCGTTTTCGCCATGGATGGCGACGTGGGCGAGTGCGAGCCGACTGTGCAACAGCGCCGGTACGGCTTTCCCCGTGCCGCGTCCCGTCGCCAAGGAACGACAGGCTATCCCTCGTTTTCGATGACCCGGCCGGCACGGTTGCGCGAGAAGATGTGCGTCACTAGCGCTGCCAGGCACACCGCTACAATCGGGAACACCACCCAGTTCAGCATGTCCCAGCCATAGGCATTGTACACCGCGCCGGACATCAGCGAGGCGAAGGCGACGCTGGAGAACAGCACCAGGTCGTGGATGCCCTGGACCTTGCCCTTTTCTGACGGGCGGTAGGTGTCGGCGACCATGGCGGTCGCGCCGATGAAGCCGAAATTCCAGCCGAGACCGAGCAGGATGAGCGCCGACCAGAACTGCCAGAGCGCGATGCCGGAAAGCGCGATCAGAGCGCAGCCGACCAGCAAGGCGAGGCCGGTGGCGACGATCGTTTCGGCGCCGAAGCGGTGGATTAGCCGGCCGGTGAAGAAACTCGGCGCGAACATCGCCATGACATGCCAGGAGATGCCGAGCGTCGCCTCGTCGGTCGAGAAGCCGCAGCCGACCATGGCGAGCGGCGCGCCGGTCATGACAAAGCTCATCAGCGCGAACGTGCCGACCGAGCAAAGAAGCGCCACGATGAAGCGCGGCTGCGCGATGATTTCCGCCAGCGGCCGCGCCGGCTCCTCCACAATTTCGCTGCCGGTTGAGTGTTTGGCCGGAGCCCGCAGGAAAGAAAGAATGACGGCGCCAACGGCGGCCAGAACCATGATGGCCGCGAACGAGCCGGCAAACATCACCGGCGCCAATAATTCGCGCGTGAAGATGACGATCTGCGGCCCGAGGATTGCTGTCACCACGCCGCCCGCGAGAACGAAGGAGATGGCGCGCGCCTTAAATGCGGGCGGCGCGTTGTCGGCGGCGGCGAAGCGGAACTGCTGCACAAAGCCGCCGCCAATGCCGACGACCAGCAGCCCGAGCGCGAACAGCCAGAAATCGCTTGCGAACATGGCTGCCGTGGCGATTGCGCCGCCGGCCGCCGTCACCGCCGTTCCGGTGAGAAAGCCATTGCGCTGCCCTGCCCGCTTGATGATCGCCGCCGCCGGCAAGGCGCCCATCGCCACGCCGACGTTGAAGCCGGTCACCGGCGCGGTGGCCAGTGATTTATCCGCGCCGAGCAGATAGAAGCCCGCCAGCGCGCCTATCGAGATGGAGATCGGTGCGGCCGACCCGACGATCGCCTGCGACGCGGCAAGAATGAGCGCCGTGCGCCGGGCTTCGCTTGGGGTCGATCGTTTCATCTGGAATCCCGCGCTTTACTGTTGCAGCCAACGTGCTACAATCAATCAATCAATTGAATGATTGTAGATCGGCATGTCAAGCGAAAATCCCAAGCACCTTCTCAATTCCCACTTTGCCGCATTAGCCCGCGCCCTTGGCCACGAGCATCGTCTTGAACTGCTCGAACATATCAGCCAGGGAGAATGGTCGGTCGAGGAATTGGCGACTCGCACGGGTCTCAGCATAGCCAACGCGTCGCAACATCTCCACTTGCTGCGCCGGTCAGGCCTGATCGCTTCGCGCAGATCCGGCAAGAACGTGCTCTTCCGGCTGGCGGACGGGCCGGTGTTCGAGGCAGTCATGGCCATCCGGGCGGTCGCAGAGCACAATCTGGCCGAAGTGCGGTCGGTCATAGCCGACTATTTCGAAAGGCCTGATGATATGGATCCGGTCTCTTTCGCAGAGTTGCGGGAGCGGATGCCCGACAGCGATTTTCTGCTGCTCGACGTTCGCGACGAGGCCGAGTACCGGCAGGGCCACCTGCCAGGCGCAATCCATGTGCCGTTGGATCGTCTCGAAGCCAGCCTTACGCATCTGCCGCTCGACCGGGAGATCATTGCGTACTGCCGCGGCCGCTACTGCATTCTGTCGCTTAAGGCAGTGCAAACACTGCGGGCGAACGGATTCCAGTCCCGCCGCCTGGAAGAAGGAGTCGCCGAGTGGAAGGCGACCGGCGGAATTGCCGACACCGGCATGCACGCGATAGCTGACAGTTTATAAAGCGTCTTTTCCGCGGCCCTCGCCGCGCACCCTGCGCGCTACCCGGTCAAGCACGGCGTTGACCAGCTTCGGCTCGTCCTCGACATAAAACGCCTTGGCGATGTCGACATATTCCGAGACGATCACGGCGACGGGCACGTCGGCGCGCTGCATCAGTTCATAGACCCCGGCGCGCAGGATGGCGCGCAAGGTCGAATCCAGCCTGGAAAGCGGCCAGTCCTCGGTCAGCGCCTGGCGGATGACCGGGTCCACCGTCTTCTGGTTGTCGACGACGCCTGCCAAGATGGCGCGGAACCACTGCGGATCGGCCTCGCGGTAGAGCGCGCCGTCTACCTCCTTGCCGAGGCGGAACGATTCGTATTCCGCGGTGATTTCCAGCAGGCCGGCGCCGGCCACGTCCATCTGGTAGAGCGCCTGCACGGCGGCGAGCCTGGCTGCGCCGCGCTTGTTGGCCTGTCGGTTGGCGGGCTGATCGCCCCCGTCTGGTCGGCTCACCGGTCTCAGGCTCCGAGCCGTTCGCGAAGCGCGATCATGGTGAGGGCAGCGCGTGCGGCAAAGCCGCCCTTGTCGCCCTCGCTGCGGCGGGCCCGCACCCATGCCTGCTCGTCATTTTCGGTGGTGAGAATGCCGTTGCCGATGGCAAGCGAGCCCTCGACCGCAAGGTCCATCAGCGCGCGCGACGATTCGTTGGCGACGATGTCGAAATGATAGGTATCGCCGCGGATCACGGTGCCGAGCGCCACGAAGCCGTCATAGTCGGTGCCGCCCTCCTCGGCGCCGACCAGCGCGAAAGTTATAACCGCAGGGATTTCCAGCGCGCCAGGCACGGTGACAACGTCGTAGGTCGCGCCCGCTTCGTCGAGCGCGGCCTTGGCGCCCTCAAGCAGCGCATCGGCTAAGCCGTCGTAGAAGCGCGCCTCGACGATCAACAGATGAGGATTTTTGGAAGCTGCCATGAATGTCTCCGGGATTGCCGGTGACTTAGGCCGAACCGCAGTTCACCGCAAGCGGTTCGTGCCAGTTTGGAGGGAATCGCGTGGTGCGCGGGTATTGTCAGCCTCCAGCCCGGACAGGACAAGAACAGCGGCAGAATGGTGCACGACCGTTTGACAGAGTGGCCCCTGATGCAATCAATTCGCGCTGTGTGTTAACCTTGGAATGCTGCGCTGGAGGGAACCGATGCACAAGCCTCGAATCTTTTTGGGCTCGTCAGGAAAACAGGAGAAGCTGCTCCAAGCGCTGACGCGCGGTCTCAGCGACATCGCGCGCGTCGAACCCTGGACGACATCCTTCAACCCAGGGACGTCTACGCTGGAACGCCTCCTCGAACTCACCCGCGAAGTCGATTTCGCGGCGTTTGTCTTTGCACAAGACGACTGGACGACGGCGAGTCCGTCGGCTTCTTCTCAGGCTGGGCCGGGTCAGGCTTCGCCGCGAGACAACGTCGTGTTCGAAGCCGGCCTTTTCGGTGGCGTGCTTGGAATGCGCCGGACTTTCATCCTCCATGCAAGCGGGGCGAAACTTCCAAGCGACCTCCTGGGCCTCACCTGCGTTCGCTACGCCGGCGAGATGACGCCGACCGAGATGAGGACCGTCAACCAGAAACTCCGAAACGCAATCGAGAGCGAGGGGCGCCTTACACGCATCGAGGGCTCATGGTGGCACTTTTCCTTGACGGCGCGCACAGCAAAGGAGCCCGATGCCGTCAGCCTGCTGAAGATTGCGCGCGGTCGCAACGGCGCGCTCGAACTGACGGGCCGTGCATGGCGAGACGATGGAAATCTGTCGGCAAGATACTGGAGCGAAGCGGTAAAGGAGAGGGAAAGGTCATCGGGCGTCTTCTGGTATTGGAAGGGCGAGCGGCCGCTGGATCCGAATGCGCCGCAGTTGGAGGGAGTCGGTGAGATCCGGCTGGAGTCTCCTGACCGCGCAACCGGCTACTTCACGACTCGCGCGGATACGGATCCGCATGTGAACGCGCGGACAGCCGGTCTCTGGCGGCGCGCCGATCCGGACGATGTGAATATTCTGGACGGTCGCGACGTCAAAGACGTGCGGCGCTCATCGCGGAACGGTTGGCACAGTGGAAGTCCGTCAGGAACGCCTGATCGGCTATCGGAAACGCCGACGACATTTTTGGTACGACCAAGAGAGATTCCGGGGCGAGAGCACGCCCGCATAGTCTGCACCGGCGAGAAGTACAAGGCTGTCGTGAAGCCGTCCTTGTCATGGGAAGCGTAAAAACCGGCTGGATGACCGGCCCACGCAGCTAGGCTGGCGAATTCTTCATCATCACAATCCCTCCGCCCCAGCCTCCGCCAGCCTTGCGGCGTAGCGCGCCATGGTGTCGACCTCGAGATTGACGCGGTCGCCGACCTGTCGCTCGCCCCAGGTGGTGACGGTCAGCGAATGGTGGATCAGAAGCACATCGAACCGCCTGCCCTCGACGCCGTTGACGGTCAGCGAGGTGCCATCCAACGCCACCGAACCCTTGGGCGCGATGAACTTCGCCAGTTCGCGCGGTGCCTCGAGCCGGAAACGCACCGCGTCGCCCTCGTCCTTCCGCTCCACGATCTCGGCCATGCCGTCGACATGGCCGGAAACGATGTGGCCGCCCAGTTCGTCGCCGATTTTCAGCGCGCGTTCGAGATTGATGCGGGTGCCGACCTGCCATCCGGAGGCCGTCGTCAGGCGCAGCGCCTCCTCCCAGGCCTCGACCTCGAACCAGCGCTGGTTTGAGCCTTGTTCGGGAAGCGCAACCACCGTCAGGCAGACGCCGGCGCAGGAGATCGACGCGCCAATTGCGATGGTCTGGGGATCGTAGGCGGTGTCGATCCTCAGCCGCACACCCTGCGGCAGCGGCGAAACCGAAGCGACCGTGCCTACATCGGTGACAATTCCGGTGAACATCAGAAATTCCTTATCCATTCGGCATAGGAATCGTCGCCGAAACGGGCTTCGCAGAGAAGCCTGAAGCCTGCCGGCATATGGTCGCGGTCGAGCGGGGCGGCAATCCCACCCTCGCCGATCGGCCGCGGCCCGAAAAACAGCGCGATGCGGTCGACCAGCCCCTCATCGAGGAAATAACGCGCCGTGTCGGCGCCGCCCTCGACCAGGACGTTCGACATGCCCTGCGCCGCGAGATCCTCCAGAAATTCCGGCAGCGCCACCCGGCCCTTATAGGTTTCCGTCGCCAGCACCTTCACACCGGCGCTTTCAAGCGCTGCCTTGCGTCCGGGATCGGCCTCAGGGGCGGCCGCAATGAGAACGGGCACGCGTTGCGCGGTCTGCACCAGCTTCGATCCCAGCGGCAGCCGCGCCTGGCGATCGACCACGATCCGCGCCGGCGAGCGTGCTCCCAACCCCGGCAGCCGGACGGTCAGTTCTGGATCGTCGGCAAGTGCGGTGCCGATGCCGACCAGGATCGCGTCGGCCTCCGCCCGCATCAGATGCACCTGCCTTCGGGCGACCGCACCGGTGATCGGCACCTGCCCCGCGCCCAGCCGGCCGATCATGCCGTCGCTGGAAATCGCAAGTTTCAGAGTCACTTGCGGGCGTTTTTTCAGGGACCGAACCAGATAGCCGGCCATCTGTGCGGCAGCTTCCTCGGCCAGAACCCGTTCGACGACCTCGATGCCGGCAGCCCGCAGAATCGCATAGCCGTTGCCCGAGACGCGCGGGTCCGGATCGCTGGCTGCGCCAACCACGCGCGTGATGCCGGCGCTCACCAGCGCATTGGCGCAGGGCGGCGTCCGGCCATGATGGGCGCAAGGTTCCAGCGTGACGTAGGCGGTCGCGCCCCGCGCAAGCGGGCCGGCTTCGGCCAGCGCCTCCGCCTCGGCATGCGGCCTGCCGCCGATCGCGGTGACGCCGCGCCCGACAATGACTGGGCCGTCGCCGTCGTCGCGTACGATCAGCGTTCCGACCGACGGATTGGTAGAGGTCAGCCCGGAGTGTTTTTTCGACAGCCTGAGCGCCGCCGCCATGAAGCGGCGGTCGGTCTCCTCGCGCTCATCCTGGCTGACCGCCCTGCCGGCCATGGCTCAGCCGCCGTCCTCGTCGCCCTTGAGTTCGCCCAGCACCTCGTGAAAGTCCTTGGCCTCGCGGAAATTGCGATAGACCGAGGCGAAGCGCACATAGGCGACATCGTCCAGCGCCTTCAGGGCCTCCATGACCAGCCGGCCGACCTCGCCAGACGTCACTTCCGTCTCGCCCGAGCTTTCGAGCTGGCGCACGATGCCGGTCACCGCCCGGTCGATGCGTTCCGGGTCGACATTGCGCTTGCGCACGGCGATTTCCATCGAGCGCAGCAGCTTGTCGCGGCTGAACGGCACTTTGCGGCCCGACTTCTTGACGACGACGAGGTCGCGCAACTGCACGCGCTCGAAGGTCGTGAAGCGGCCGCCGCAATCCGGGCAAACCCGCCGCCGGCGGATCGCCGCCCCGTCCTCGGCGGGACGGGAGTCCTTCACCTGCGTATCTTCCGACTGGCAGTAGGGGCAGCGCATGGACGGCCTTTGTTTTGCAGCGATTCTCGGATCGCCAAAGGCTTAGTGCCTTTCACGCCCGAGTCAAAGTGGTCAATACAGTGCCACCACCGCGCCAGCCGCTCCAATATGCACTTCGCCCCATTCGCCGGCCACTTGGTAAGCAGTACCAGTGCTTTGAAAGATCTCGATGTTTCCGTAATCGACAGATCCGTCCGGGTCCGTCGTGGGTCGAAATTCCCGACGTATCCAGTTCACTGTTTCCAGGCCGACGAACTCGATTTGCCCGCGATGGTAACAATATTGTTCATTCGGCTTGGGCGGCTGATAGGCCGGATGCTGCTCGGTTAACACTAAATCCATGACAAACATCACTGAACGACCAGTCTCGCGGACGTCTATGACGTAGCTATCTTCGAGATAGAGCGCTTCGAACCCTGGAAGCTTGTGGTAGGGAGTCATCGATTCAGCTCAACGGGCCGCGATTTCTTACACCGAGCCGCGTCCCGACAACTTACCCGAGATACGGATAGAGCGGGAACCGCTCCGTCAGCGCCATCACCTTCTGCTTGACCGCGGTCTCGACGGCCGCGTTGCCCTCGTCCGAGTTTGCCGCCTTCAGCCCATCGAGCACCTCGGCGATCAGGTTGCCGATCTCGCGGAATTCGGCCGCGCCGAAGCCGCGCGTCGTGCCGGCCGGTGTGCCGAGGCGAATGCCCGAAGTCACGAAAGGCTTTTCCGGATCGAACGGGATGCCGTTCTTGTTGCAGGTGATGTTGGCGCGGCCGAGGGCCGCCTCCGCGCGCTTTCCGGTGGCGTTCTTCGGCCTCAAATCGACCAGCATCAGATGATTGTCGGTTCCGCCCGAGACGATGTCGAGGCCGGTCGATTTCAGGCTATCGGCCAGTGCTTTGGCGTTGGCCACGATATTCTGGGCATAGACCTTGAATTCCGGCTTCAGCGCCTCGCCGAAAGCGACCGCCTTGGCGGCGATGACATGCATCAGCGGCCCGCCTTGCAGGCCGGGAAACACCGCCGAGTTCATCTTCTTGGCGATGTCCTCGTCATTGGTCAGTATCATGCCGCCGCGTGGGCCGCGCAGCGATTTGTGCGTCGTCGTCGTCACCACATGCGCATGCGGCAGCGGCGACGGATGCATGCCGCCGGCGACGAGGCCGGCGATATGGGCCATATCCACCATCAGCCAGGCGCCCACCTCGTCGGCGATCTCGCGAAAGCGCTTCCAGTCCCAGATGCGCGAATAAGCGGTGCCGCCGGCGAGGATCAGCTTCGGCTTGTTCTCCCGCGCCAGCCGCGCCACCTCGTCCATGTCGAGCAGGTGGTCGTCCTTGCGCACGCCATATGAGACGACCTTGAACCATTTGCCCGACATGTTGACCGGCGAGCCATGCGTCAAGTGCCCGCCCGAATTCAGGTCGAGGCCCATAAAAGTATCGCCCGGCTGCAGCAGCGCCAGGAACACCGCCTGGTTCATCTGGCTGCCGGAGTTCGGCTGGACGTTGGCGAAATTGCAGTCGAACAGCTTCTTGGCGCGCTCGATCGCCAATTCCTCGGCGATGTCGACGAACTGGCAGCCGCCATAGTAGCGCTTGCCCGGATAGCCCTCGGCATATTTGTTGGTCATGATCGAACCCTGCGCTTCCAAAACCGCGCGGGAGACGATGTTTTCCGACGCGATCAGCTCGATCTCGTGGCGCTGGCGGCCGAGTTCCTGGCGGATGGCGCCGAAAATCTCCGGATCGGTCTCCGCTAGTTCGGCTCCGAAAAAGGTCTCGAAATGCTGGGCGGCGGCCGCTGCTGCTGTTGCCATGACGGTTCAATCCTCGGGTGGGGCGGACGCTGGGTCCGGGGCTTCACGGTGAGCCGGCAATTAGCACAGTTGCCGAGGTCCCGCCACGCTCGCGCCGCGAAATTTGCTAGCCGCTTTGCGCCAGGCGACCGCAGGGACGAGCGAAGGAAGGCGATGCCTTCTCGACTGGTCGCCGCCCACAAAAAAGCCGCCCGGAGGCGGCTCTTTGTGCTTTCGCGGGCTTTTACAGCGCCGACGAAATCTGCAGTTCGTCCACGCCGTCGCGGGCATAGATGTCGTCGCGGAAGTGCACCACCGCGTCGCCGGTCGACCATGCCGAGACGTAGGTGAAATAGACCGGAACCGGATCGGTAAGCTGTACCGGCGTGCTCTCGCCGCTCTTGATCGTCTGCTCGAAGCGCTGGCGGTCCCAGCCTTCAGTGCCGCGCAGCAGCCAGGTGACCAGGTCGCGCACGTTCTGGACGCGAACGCAGCCCGACGAATCGAAGCGCATGAGCTTGGAGAACAGGCTCTGCTGCGGCGTGTCGTGCATGTAGACGGCATGCGGGTTGGGGAAGTTGATCTTGACCGACGCCATGGCGTTGCCCGCGCCGGGATCTTGGCGGAAGCGGAACTTCATCGCGTCCTCGGTCGACCAGTCGACCGTGATCGGGTCGACCTCCTGGCCGTCGGGCCCGAAAAGCCTGATCTTGTTGCTGGTCAGGTAGGTAGGATCCTTCCGCATCAGCGGAATGATGTCTTTCTGCACGATCGATTCGGGCGCGTTCCAGTAAGGATTGACGATGACCTCGTTGATCTTGGAATTGAGGATCGGGGTCTGGCGGTCGATCTTGCCGACGATCGCCGTATGGCGCAGCACCACGCGGCCGTTTTCCACCGCCTCGATCTGTGCCGCCGGGATGTTGACCATGACATAGCGGTAGCCGAGATCGCCCGACATGGTGCGCAGCCGCACCAGATTGGTCTCGAGCTGGCCAAGGCGTACAGGCGCCGAAACGTTCATGGCGGCAAAGGAGTATTGGCCGAGCACGCCGTCGGACGGCAGGCCGTGGCGGGCCTGGAAGCGCTTGACCGCGCTGTCGACATAGGTGTCAAAAGCCGGCGAGATGCCGGCGTTCTGCGACAGGTCGCCCGAGATCATCAGGCGCCTGCGCAACGCCTCGACATCGGGGTCGACGACCCCGAGCTTCAGCTTCTTGGTCGCCGGAACAATCGGCCAGCCGCCCTGGGCGACGATGCCCTGATAGCGGGCGACCGCCTGCTCGATGTAGGAAACCGTCTGCGGCGAGAAGATCGGCAGGTTGGATGCGACCTTGCCACCCTCGCTGGCGCGGGCATCGAACGTGTCGTCCCAGTTGCCGCGGCGAGACGATTTGAGGATATCGCCGATCACGTCCTGGGCGCTGGCAGCGCCAGCGAATGTGGTTGCGGCGATCGCGCCCGCACCGGAGAGGAAGAAGCGGCGAGTTGTTTTCATGGACATCCCAGACATCGATCCTGCGTTTCGACAACGGACGAATTTCATCCGGATTCTATGGCGGCCATCGTTAACAAATGGCCAACCATAATCCCCGTCGCCCTGTCCTGGAACGCAATGAAGGATCTGGGCGCCGGCAAGCGGCATCCGGCTTGACGGATATTTCAGCTTCCGGATTTTCATTGGATTATGGCGGCAGCGTGGCTGCTGCCGACCCGTAGCCTTGACGAAAGCCAAAAAGAAAGCCCGCACCGTCGCCGGCGTGGGCTTTGCTTGAGGAGTGTTGCTCGTTTGCCGCTATGGGTGCCGGCGGGAGGCCGGCGGCGTTTGGCTGTCAAAATTCGAGCCGGTTCTTACATCCTGTAAGCGATGGTATCGTTCCAGAAGCGGTCGAGGCGCTGCAAGGCGCGGTTCATCTGCTTGAACTCATCGGTGTTGATGCCGCCGACCTGCTCGATCGAGCCGACATGGCGCTCGTAGAGCCCCGCCACCACTTCAGCCACCGCCTGGCCCTTCGGCGTCAGGCTGACGCGGACCGAACGGCGGTCGATGCGCGAGCGCTGGTGGTTGATGAAGCCGAGATCGACCAGCTTCTTCAGATTGTACGAGACGTTGGAGCCGAGATAATAGCCGCGCGAGCGCAGTTCGCCGGCCGTCAGTTCCGCGTTGCCGATGTTGAAGAGCAGCAGCGCCTGGATAGCGTTGATGTCGCTGCGGCCATTGCGGTCGAATTCGTCCTTGATGACGTCGAGCAAACGGCGGTGCAGCCGTTCGACAAGCTGCAGCGATTCCATGTAAAGCGAGCGGATCGCATCGCGGCGATCGTCGGATACGTTGGCGGTCTTGGCCGCCTGACGCGGATTGATCATTGTCTTTGCCTCTCGTTTGTCGCCCGGTGATTGTTTTGTTTCTCACCTTGATCGCGACACTATCGAATGCACATAAAATTCGACTTAAACGCTAGGCTTAACAAGGCCTTACCGGCGATAGCTTTCGAAAGAGGCTTAATGAACGATGACCCTAACGGATAAAATTAACCGTGTCGGGACTGCCGCCGCTTCTGCAGGAAAATGACAATGCGGAAGGCGACGTAGAGAAGCGCCACCATGGCGTGCGACCAGACGATCGCCGGGCGCGCGCCGAACAGGTCGGGGAAGCCGGCATACATGACGATCTCGGTCGCCGCACAGATGAACCAGATCACGGGGCCCCACGACGCCAGCATCCAGAGCCCACTGGCGGCAAACGGGTAGAACACCGACAGCGTCACCGCCGCGATCTGCCAGTGGACAGGCATCAGGTCGAAACGCCAGAGCGGGCCGTCATAGAAGCCGATCAGCCGCACCCAATAGAGAACGCCGAACAGCAGGCAGTAGCCGGCGATGATGCGCTGGAACCAGCCGAAGGCCAGTTCGGCCGCCGAAGCGCCGATCACAGGCTGCCGGTCCATGAACACGCTCACAGAACCAGGTCTCCGCCGGGCAACGGCGCGAAATAGGCCTCGATGGCGGCGGGATCCACCGCGTCGAGCGTCGCCGGCCGCCACTCGGGTTTCGAGCCCTTGTCGATGATCGTGGCGCGGATGCCCTCGTAGAAATCGTGGCAGTGGAGCATGCGGTTGACGATCCTGAACTCCATGCGCATGCACTCGTTCATGTCGAGCATCGCTCCCATATTGATCTGCCGGAAGGCGACGTTGACGCTGGTCGGCGAGCGTTTCTCAATAGTGCCGAGCGCGGCTGCGGCAAACTCGCCGGCAGGCTCGGCCGCGTGCCGGCGAAGGCCGGTGAGCAGGTCGCGCAGCTTCTCGCGGGAGAACGACTGCGCGATCAGGTGCAGCGTCGCATCGTCCGTCTCGCGCGGCGGTACGTGGCACACCTTCTTCAGCGCCGTGTCCGGCCGGCCTGTCGCGCAGAGCTCCTCGACCAGGCCGTCGAGCTTGGAGGCGGCCACTGCATAGGTGGCGAGCCCCGCCCACAGTGCGTCGCCGTAGCGTATGCGGCTGCCGGTCAAGCCAAGATACATGCCGAAGCTGCCTTTGATGCGCGACAAAAGAAAGCTGCCGCCGACATCCGGGAAGAAGCCTATGCCAACCTCAGGCATGGCGAAGACCGCGTTCTCCGTCATCACCCGGTGCGAGCCGTGGAACGACACACCGACGCCGCCGCCCATGACGATGCCGTCGATCAGCGCCACATAGGGTTTTTTGAAGCGCGCTATCGCCGCGTTCAGCCGGTACTCGTCTGCGAAAAAGTCGATCGGCGGATTTCCGGCGCGGCCGGCTTCGTAGATGTCGAGAATGTCGCCGCCCGCCGAAAACGCCTTGCCCTCGGCCTTGATCACCACCACCGCCACGCCGGCATCGGCTTCCCACGCCTTGAGCGCCGCGCTCAGGGCCTTGACCATGCGGTGGGTGACGGCGTTCAGCGCCTTCGGCCGGGTCAGTGTGACGATGCCGGCCTTGCCGGTCCGCTCGAAACGGATCTCATCGCCGCCGCCAAAATCCATCGTTCCGAAAATCCTTTGCGAGCCTGGTCGGGAGTTCAGTGCTAAAGGAGGGCGGACGGGCGCGTCAATGGCAGGTTTGAAGGGAAGGAGATATGCCTGATTGCTTGCGCATTGCCTGGGCGATTGTCTGCGGCGTTCTTTTGTCTCTAGCGACTGCCAGCGTAGCCTCCGCGCAAAATCTCGACGCGCTCTACCAGGCAAAAGCTGTCGTGACCGGTCAGAGCGAGGAAAACCGCATTCCCGGCTTCGCCGATTGCCTGCGCCAGGTTGTGGTGAAGGTGTCGGGTGACCAGCGGCTGCTGAAGGAACCCGAATTCGAGGCCCTGCTCCCGAAAGCGGGTGAGTTGGTGTCCACCTTCAGCTATCGCGACCGGCTCGAGGGCATTCCAATCCATGACGAACAGGGCACCTACGACCGCCCGCACGATCTGACCTGCATCTTCGACCGGGCGAAGATCGACGCCGTGCTGCAGTCGCTCGGAAGCAGACCGTGGCTTGAGCCCAGGCCGCGGCTGGTGGTCTTTCTCGGTGTGCGCCAGAATGCGAAGACCTTCACGCTTACACGCGACGGCGGCGACAGCCCTTATATGGGCGAATCATTCCATGCAGCAGCCACACCGCTCGCCATGACGATCCTTCTGCCGCTGAAAACCGATCTCACCCAAGCCGGCCTGGATTTCGAGGCATTGTCCAAGACCGACATGGCGGCGTTGAACGGCCAGGCCAAAGCGGCGGGCGGCGACCTTGCGCTCGCCGGCAGCATCGTCTGGAGCGACGAGGATCTCGGCTGGGTGGCTGACTGGCGGCTCGCGCCGGCGGGAGAGACCCACCGCTGGCAGGTCCGCGGTGTCAGCTTCGACGAGGCATTCCGCGTCGCCATGCGCGGGGCGGTCCAGATCCTGTCGGGCAACGGTTCGCCGGGTTAGGCTCAGGGACAGCGGCTGGCACAAGCTGCCGCATTGGTTATCGCTGGCGCAGATGCTAGAAACCCGGCAATCCGGAGACAAGCCCGATGAACAGGTTCACCCCCGCAAGGCCCGCCGGCGCCCGCACGGTCGACGAAATTACCGGCAGCCGCCGGCTGCGCCGCATGCGCAAGGCCGACTGGTCGCGCCGCCTCGTCCAGGAGAACCGCCTGACCGTCGACGACCTGATCTGGCCGATCTTCGTCATAGACGGCGACAACCGCCGGGAAGAAATCCCAGCGATGCCGGGCGTCTACCGCCTGACGCTCGATCTTGCCGTGAAGGAAGCCGAGCGCGCGGCCAAGCTCGGCATCCCTGCCATCGCCACCTTCCCCAATGTCGAGCTTTCGCTCCGCGACCAGACCGGCTCGCACATCCTCGACCCGGAAAACGTCATCAACCGCGCCACGAGGGCCATCAAGGCCGCAGTGCCGGAGATCGGCATCATCACCGACGCCGCGCTCGACCCGTTCACCAGCCACGGCCATGACGGCATCCTGCGCGACGGAATCATCGTCAATGATGAGACGGTGAAGCAGGTCACCGCAGCGGCGGTCCTCCAGGCAGCGGCGGGCGCCGACATCATCGCGCCGTCGGACATGATGGACGGCCGCATCGGCGCGATCCGCGACGCGCTCGACGCCAACGGCTTCCAGGACGTAGCGATCATGTCCTATGCGACGAAGTTCGCCTCGGCCTTCTATGGGCCTTACCGCGAGGCGGTCGGCACCGCCGGCCTGCTCAAGGGCGACAAGAAGACATATTATCTCGACCACGCCAATTCGGACGAGGCGGTGCGCGAGGCCGAGCAGGACATCCTCGAAGGCGCGGACATGATCATGGTCAAGCCGGGCCTGCCCTATCTCGACATCATTCGCCGGCTGAAGGACGAGTTTTCGATGCCGACCTTCGCTTACCAGGTGTCGGGCGAATATTCGATGATCAAGGCGGCCGCCGCCAATGGCTGGATCGACGGCGAGAAGGCGATGCTGGAAAGCCTGCTCGCCTTCAAGCGCGCCGGCTGTGACGGCATCTTGACCTATTTCGCGCCGGAAGTGGCGGAGATGCTGAGGGGGTGAGCGACCGGTTGCTTGTCCTCGCCTCCGGTCTTTGCGGCGCTGCCGGCGTCGCATTGTCGGCGGTGGCGGCTCATGCCGGCGGTGGCAATCTCGAGACCGCCGCCTCGATGCTCGTGATGCACGCCCCGGCCTTCCTGGCGATCGGCCTGCTTGGCAAGAGTCGAATCCTGCGCGCGGGCGGCTTCGTCCTGCTTTTCGGTCTGCTGCTGTTTGCCGGTGATCTAGTGATGCGGCACTACGCCGGAGTCCGGCTGTTTCCTATGGCGGCGCCGATCGGCGGCGGACTGCTGATCTTCGGCTGGCTCACTATTGCGTTGTCGGCGTTCGTTGCGTGGACTGGCGCGACTCCCGGCCAAGGGCGCACATCGTAGCTCCAAGGCTCCTCGCCACTGAAGCGCACGGTCGCCCCGCGATTCAAGGCAACCAAAATAGGCGCTGCAACGGGTGCATCCGTGGCCTGACCGGTGCTTCCTTCAGCGCATCCTCGTCGCGCTTCGGGCGCGGTATGCCCCAGTGCTTCCGGTAGATTTCCTCGAACAGATAGTTGACGGGGTGCATGGCAGGCTCCTCTATTCCTTGGATCGATTCAATGACCGGCCCGTCAAATCGCGGCTGCGTCGCGGGCCGAACGCCTCCGGCGCAAGCCGTACCAGCGCTTGCGCTCATTCCAGGCATTGCCTTTCGGGATGCCCCAGTGATTCCGGTAGATGTCTTCGAACAAATAGTTGACGGGATGCATGGCAGCCTCCGCTTTCATATTGGATCGATCCAATATGCCGATGGCGCCTTCGATTGGATCGATTCAAAGATAGCCGCACCAGCGACAATGTCAAGCAAAATTTGAATCGATCCAAGCACTATGCTATCTGTGGCATAAACAGCGCCTGATCACGGCAAGGAGAACACATGACGAGACCGGTCAGGCTTGCGGATGTGGCCAGGGAGGCCGGCGTCTCGCACGGAACCGCCTCCAACGTGTTCAGCCGTCCGGAAATCGTGCGGGACGAAGTGAGGGAGCGCGTATTCGCCGCCGCGCAAAAACTCGGCTACGCCGGCCCGGACCCGAAAGGCCGGCTGCTGCGAGCCGGCAAGGTCAACGCCATCGGGGTCGCGACCGCGGAGCCCCTCTCCTATTTCTTCGACGATCCCTTCGCGCGCACGGTCATGTCGGGCATATCCCAGGCGTGCGACGCCACCGGTGCAGGCATCTCTCTGGTATCGGCGGCCAACCAGGAACAGCTCGCCTGGAATATCCAGAGCGCGTTGGTCGACGGCTTCATTGTCTTCTGCGTCGAAGGCGGCTCGCGGCTGGTAGAGCTGACCCGCAAGCGCAAGCTGCCCTTCGTTACACTGGATTTCGCCGAGCACGACGAAACGATCGCCACGATCGGGGTCGACGATGTGGCCGGCGCAGGCATCGCGGCGCGGCACCTCGCCAAGCTGGGCCACCGGCGCTTTGCCGTTCTGGCCCTGCCGACAATCGAGGCCGGCTACGGGCCGACGACCCTGGAGCGCGCGCAGAACGCCATCTATTCGGGCACGCGCGATCGCATCCGCGGCTATTTCGAGGAGCTTGCCGCGCACGGGATCGACGTGACGGCCGTCCCGATATACGAAACCGAGAACGACGAGGCGTCCACCCGCGCCGGCATGGAGCACCTGTTCGCATCCACGGAGCTGCCGACGGCCATCCTGGCCATGTCCGACCGGATGGCGCTGACAGCGCTCGAATGGTTGCGCGAGCGCGGCATCGACGTCCCCGGGGAAGTCTCCGTCGTCGGCTTCGACGGGGTGCCGGAAAGCGCCCTCTCCGTCCCGCCATTGACGACCGTCGCGCAGCCGATCGTCGAGATAGGCCGCCGGGCCGTACGCTCGATCCTCGACTTCGATGGCACGCCGCGGCGCGAAATCCTGGATATCGAATTCGTGGTGCGCGGCTCGACGGCGCCGCCTCCAGCCGGCGATTAGCCACGGTTCGGGCGACCGGCCGGATGGCGGCGAACGCGCTTATACCCTTCCGCAGCACTCCCGGTTCCCCGCCGCAATAGCGCCTTGCCGGCTTCACACAACTTTACATTCGCCCGCAACGGCCGAAACGTTGCGCTCCTAGTCTGGCCCAGTCGCGGCAGAGATGCCGCTTAGCGAAAGGACCAGCATCATGGAAACGAACCATCAGGAACCGGCCGACCTCTCCGACGCCCCGCAGAAGAAGAGCTGGGGCAAGCGCATCGCCATAGGCGGCATTGCGATCGTGGTGCTTGCCGGCGTCGGCGTCGCCGGCGCGCTCAGCCAGGATTACGAGCGCATGCAGCGCTTCGGCATGGGCTGGGGCGACGGCGGACCCGGCATGCACATGCAGGCCAATTTCCGCCACCACATGGGGTTCGGCGGCCCGGGTTTTGGCGGGCACCACTTCGAGCGCATGCTCGAGGAGATCGACGCCACACCCGAGCAGGAAGAGAAGCTGGAGGCGATCATGGACAAGCTCCATGACGATGTCCGCCCGATCATGCGCGGCTTCCGCGACACGCGAGACGATGTCGCCAAGCTGCTTGGCGCCGCAACCATCGACCGCGAGGCGGCGGAGAAGCTGCGCGCCGAACGTATCGCCGCGGCCGACGAGGCCTCGCGCAAGCTGACAACCGCCCTGCTCGATGCCGCCGAGGTATTGACGGCCGAGCAGCGCGCGGAATTGCTCGAACATTTCGAGGATCGCGGCTGGCATCGCCGCTGGTAAGCTTTGTACCGGCACAGTTTCGAATCGGAGCAAATGAGCGGGCATGGCGGATCAGGTTCTCATCGTCGACGACGACAGGCGCCTGTCCGCCATGCTCGCGGAATACCTGACGGGCAACGGCTTTCGCGTGCAAGCGGCGGAGACGGCGGGCGCAGGCATTGCCGAGATCGCGCGGCTGTCGCCCGATGCCGTGGTCCTCGACGTCATGCTGCCCGACATGGACGGCTTCGAGGCGCTGAAGCGCATCCGCGCGAACTCCGATGTGCCGGTGCTGATGCTGACGGCGCGAGGCGATGAGACCGACCGCATCGTGGGGCTGGAGATCGGCGCCGACGATTATCTGCCGAAGCCGTTCAATCCGCGCGAACTGGTGGCGCGGTTGAAGGCGATCCTTCGCCGCCGCAACGCCGGCGCGAACGCCTCGCCGCGCATCCTGCGCTTCGGACGGCTGGAGATTGACCCCGCGTCGCGCTCGGCCCGCGTCGACGGGCGCGACTGCCCGCTGACCAGCTACCAGTTCGACCTCTTGGTGGCGCTCGCCGAAAATGCCGGGCGCACGCTGTCGCGCGAGCAGCTCATGGACATGGTCAAGGGCGAGGAACTGGAAGCGTTCGACCGGTCGATCGACGTGCATGTCTCGCGCATCCGCGCCGCGATCGAGACCGACCCGAAACATCCGCGCCGCATCATCACCGTGCGCGGCGCGGGCTATGTCTTTGCCCGTTTCCAGGACGGTGATCGATAGCACATGCGCAACAGCCTTTTCGTCAAGATCTATCTTACCGTGCTGGCCAGCCTCGCGGTCGTGGCGATCGCCAGCGGGATGTTCGTGCGCATGGGCATGGAACGCGAACACGCCGGCTGGAGCGGCCGGCGCGACGCCTTCATCGCGGCGATGCTGCCGGCGGACTCCGACCCCGCTCTGCTGCAGGCGACGGTGCAGCGCCTCTCCGCCGCCTTTGATGCCGACATCACCGTCTATGGCCCGCAGGGGCGGCTGCTTGCAGCGGCCGGCCGGCCGGTCCCCCAGGACGAGATCGGATTCCGGCGCAGGATGCACCCCGGCGGGCACCACCTGCTGGTCAGTAAGCTACCGGACGGAAGGGTGGTCGCGGCGCGGCTGAGAATGCCGTTCGGCCCGCCGGGCCGCAATCCACTTGGCTATCTCGCGCTGATCGCCGGGGTAATCGGGCTTGCCGCATTTCCCGTCGTGCGTCACCTCACACGCCGCCTCGAAGCATTGCGCCAGGGCGTGGATCGCTGGGGCGAAGGCGCGCTCGACACGCGGGTGGCGGTGAGTGGCAACGACGAGGTGGCGGCGGTGGCGGCGAGCTTCAACCGCGCCGCTGAGCAGATCGAGCGGCTGCTTGCCGCGCACCGCTCGCTGCTTGCCAATGCCAGCCACGAGTTGCGCTCGCCGCTTGCGCGCCTGCGCATGGCGATCGACCTCGACGAGGAAGGACAAAGCGGCCCGGTGCGCGACGAGATCGTGCGCGACCTCTCCGAACTCGACGCGCTGGTGGAGGAAATCCTGCTTGCCAGCCGGCTTGACCATATCGAGAAGCTGGAACGGGTGGAGCCGGTGGATCTGCTGGCGCTCACCGCCGAGGAAGGCGCGCGCTCCGGCGTCGACGTCTCCGGCGAACCCGGCGTCGTGTCGGGCGACCCGACCCTGCTCACGCGGCTGGTTCGCAATCTCATGCAGAACGCGCAGAGACATGGCGGTCCGCCAGTCAGCGCGCATGTGAGGACCGAAGGCAGTTCGGTGGTGCTCAAGGTGTGCGATCACGGGCCGGGCCTGCCGGAAGGAACCGGCGAGCGCGTCTTCGAGCCGTTCTTCCGGCCGCAGGGCCGCAGCGAAACGGCCGGCGGCTGGGGTCTCGGCCTGTCGCTGGTGCGCCAGATCGCATTGCATCACGGCGCAACCGTGCACCACGAATCGCCACCCGGCGGCGGCGCCTGCTTCGTCGTAACGTTTCCGGCCACATCTTGATATCGACCGGCACATACCCATGTGAAAGCGCAGCCCCATGCGGGACGGAAGGAAGGAATGATGAACGCACGAATTCTCGACGGCGAGATCATCGAAACCAGGCTGAACGACGTGCGCGCCTATGACGGCGTGCTGACGCGCCGCGTGTTCGCCTTCCTGCTCGATTATTTGATCGTCGCGCTGCTCACCATTCCGTTCGCGATACTGATCGCCATCTTTGGGATCCTGACGCTCGGCCTCGGCTGGATGCTGTTCGGCATTCTCGTGCCGGCCGTGGCCCTCGTCTATGTCTGGAACACGCTCGGCGGGCGCAACCAGGCGACCGTTGGCATGCGCATGATGGGAATCCGCCTTGAAAGGCTCGACGGCAGCCGGGTCGACGGCATGCTGGCGGTCGTCCACTCCGTGCTGTTTTGGGGCCTTAATGTTGTATTGACGCCGCTGATCCTGCTGGCGACCCTGTTTACCGACCGCAAACGCACGGTGCACGACCTCCTTCTCGGCACCGTGGTCACGCGTTCCGACCGCTGACGGACCCGCGGCGGGCCGAAGAAATCCGCGACGCGCGATTATCCAGTTGAATTTTTCGCCGCCGCAGCCATGCTATGGTATTCGCGGGAGCCGACCGACGCGCCATGACGCACCACACCACCCACTCGCCGCAGTTCTTCCTGACCGCGCCTTCGCCGTGCCCCTACATCGAAGGCCAGTTCGAGCGGAAGGTGTTCACGCATCTCGTCGGCGACAAGGCTCCAGAGATGAACGATCTCCTGACGCAGGGCGGCTTCCGCCGCTCGCAGAACATCGCCTACCGGCCGGCCTGCGAGGCCTGCCGCGCCTGCGTCTCCGTGCGCATCCTGGCCGGCGAGTTTCAGGCGACCAAGAACATGCGGCGTGTCATCCACCGCAATTCCGACCTGATCGGCGCCGTGCATGACGCCGAGCCATCCACCGAGCAGTATTCGCTGTTCCGGCGCTATCTCGACGCCCGCCACCGCAAGGGCGGCATGTCCGACATGACCGTGCTCGATTACGCCATGATGGTCGAAGACACCCATGTCGACACCAAGATCATCGAATACCGCAAGCGCGGACCCGACAGCTTCATCACCGGCAGGGGCCATGGCGAACTGATCGCGGTAGCGCTTTCCGACAAGATGTCCGACGGCCTGTCGATGGTCTATTCCTACTTCAATCCCGCCTTCGAGGACCGTTCGCTCGGCACCTTCATGATCCTCGACCATATCGCGCGCGCCCGCGCCGCCGGCCTGCCCCATGTCTATCTCGGCTATTGGGTCAACGGCTCGCGCAAGATGAACTATAAGGTGCGCTTTCTGCCGCAGGAACATCTCGGGCCGAAGGGCTGGGAACGCTACGAGAGCGAGGCTGTCTGAGCGGCGGCTGTCCGCCCCGGCAATTCTCGTTCCCTTCCCAATCGGAGCTACCCCGTGTCTGCCACGTCGTCCCATCACGCGAGAGGCCTCGCGCTGACCGCCTTCGGCGGTCTGACCCTCACCGTCGACATTCCGCTGATCCGTCTCGCCGATGGCGATACTTGGTCCATCCTCCTCCTGAGAAGCGTGACCACTTTCGCGGCCACCTTGGCCATCTGGGGCGTCTGGCGATTCGCGCGGCGCGACGCGCCGCAACTCGTGCCCGGCCGCACCGGCCTTGTCGTCGCCGCACTTTACGGACTGGTTTCGGTCACGTTCATGCTCGCCGTTTACAACACCTCGACGGCCAATCTCGTTTTCATCCTCGCCTTCAACACGATGTTCGCCGCATTGCTCTCGTGGCTCTTTCTGAAGGAGCGTCCCAGGCCCGCCACGCTGGCCGCTATGGCGGCGATGCTCGTCGGCGTGCTTATCATCGTCGGCGACGGCATCGGCTCTGGCAATTTACTAGGCGATCTGATGGCGCTTGCCTCCGCCTTCCTGCTCGCCTCGGCCATCACCGTCACGCGGGCCAGCGGCAAGGACATGGGATTTACCGCGCTGATCGCCGTCATACTGCCGTTTTGCGTGGCGCTCGTCATGGTGCGGAACACTGGTTTCCGCGTCGAGGCGCCGTGGTGGATCATCTTCAACGGCGCCGTGGTCATGCCGGTCGCCTTTTTCTGCCTCGCCACTGGCCCGAAATACATCTCCGGCCCCGAGGTTGCGATGTTCTACCTCCTCGAAACGGTGCTTGCTCCCGTGTGGGTGTGGATGATCTTCTCCGAACTGCCGTCGAGGAACAGCCTGATCGGCGGTTCCATCCTGATCGCCGCGTTGGTCCTGCATTCGCTCTGGCAGATCGATCACGGTCGCCGGCGTCGGGCCGCGCTAGCGGTTCGGCATCCGGCATAGCGCCCCAGGAGGAGCATCGTGAACGTCAGCGAACGCGAAAAGATGGCCGCCGGAGAGTGGTACACCTGCATCGACCCGGAACTTGAGGCGCTGCGGGTCGTGGCGCGCGATGCGGTGTACGAGCACAATTCCATGCCGCCGCGCGAGCGCGGAAACATAGGACCGGCGCTGCGCCGGCTCCTCGGGCAGGTGGGCGAAAGCGCCCGCATCGAAGCGCCGTTCCACTGTGCCTACGGCTTCAACATCACGCTCGGCGACAAGGTCTTTCTCAACGCCGGCTGCACCATCCTCGACACGGCGCGAGTCAGGATCGGGAAATCGTCGCTGCTCGGCCCGAACGTCCAGATCTACAGCGCCGAGCATCACCGGGACGCCGTCCAGCGCAGCGCCGGGCTTGAGATCGCCCGGCCGGTCGAGATCGGCGAGCGCGTGTGGATCGGCGGAGGCGCCATCATCCTGGGCGGCGTCACGATAGGCGACGGCGCCATCGTCGGCGCTGGCTCCGTGGTGACCAGGAACGTGCCCGCCGGGGCGACGGTAGTCGGCAACCCGGCCCGTCCCCTGGAGCGATAGAGGCTACCAGTCCCTGTCGCCAGCTCGCCGTCCACCTCCCAGCAAAAGGCGGGGAGACGAAAAACCCGTCGCCGACGAAGCGCCCTACTCCGCCGCGACCGGGAACTCTTCGCGCTTTGGTAGGACATGCACGTTGCCGATATGCTCCGCGTCCGGTTCGTCGGCCCGGTTCGGCTTCACCAGCCAGCGGAACAGTCGCGCCGTTCCGATCGCCGCGTCGTCCATGATCGTATAGAAGGACGGCACGAAGACCAGCGACAACAGCGTCGATACCAAGAGGCCGCCGACGACCGCGATCGCCATAGGCGCGCGGAACTCGCCGCCGTCGCCCAGCGCCAGGGCCGCCGGGATCATGCCCGCCGACATGGCGATGGTGGTCATGACGATCGGCCGCGCTCGCTTTCTGCCGGCATCGATGATCGCTTCGGACCGCGAAACGCCCTGCTTGACCTCCTCGACGGCGAAGTCGACCAGCATGATGGCGTTCTTGGTCACGATGCCCATCAGCATCAATATGCCGATCACCACCGGCATGGACACCGCCGAATTGGTCAGCCACAGCCCGGCCACCACGCCGCCTATGGCGAGCGGCAGCGAGCCGAGGATGGTGAAAGAGTGGAACACCGAGCCGAACAGCAGGATCAGCACCACCAGCACCAGCATGATGCCGGTGCCCATGGCGGTCGCGAAGCCTGCGAACACTTCGCCCATGATCTCGGCATCGCCGGTCTCCTGGATGCGGGTTCCGGCCGGCATGTCCTTGACCTCGGGCAGCGCCCACACGATGCCGAGGCCCTCGCTGAGCTCGGCGCCCCGCGCCATGTCGGCGCCTATGACGACGCGGCGCTCGCGGTTGAAGCGGGCGATCGAGGACGGCCCTTGCCCGAAGCGGATTTCAGCGACGGATGCGAGCGGCACCGAAGCGCCGGAAGCCGTCGGCACCGGAAGCTGACTGATCACCGCCAGGTCGTCGCGCGCCAGTTCGTTCAGCTGCACGCGGATCGGAATTTGGCGATCGCCGACCGTGAACTTGGCGAGGTTCTCGTCTATGTCGCCCATCGTGGCGATGCGCAGCGTCTCGGAAATCGTCGCCGTCGATATGCCGAGTTCGGCTATGCGCTCGAAATCGGGGATGACGATGACTTCCGGCCGGTCGAGCGCGGCATTTGAGGTGACGGCGCGGAATTTGCCGGTCTCCGTCATCGCGCTCTGGATCTTGCGTGCCTGCTCGTCGAGCACGGCGCCGTCGGTTCCCATCACGCCGAAGGCCAGCGCGCGCTCGCCGCGGTCGTTGACAAAATAGGCGCGCACGTCCGGCACCGTTTCCATCTTGCGGAGCAGGATCTCCTCGATCTCGTGCTGCGGCAGGTCACGTTCGGACTTGTGCTTCAGGTCGGCCACCACCGTGGCGCGGCGCGTCTCCAGCGTGCCGGTCGGGCTCGCGCCACCGATTACATAGACGTTCTCGACCTCGGGAACCTCGCGCATCAGCCGCGTCACCTCGTCGGTCGCCTCGCGGGTATCGTCGAGCCGGCTGCCGGGCGGCAGTTCGACCGAGAAGACGATGCGGCTGGCATCCTCGCGCGGGATGAAGCCGGACGGCAGGAAGCCCATCGCGTAGATCGAGCCGGCGAAGAAGGCTATGCCGGCGGCGAGCGTCAGCCAGCGGAAGCGCAGCGTCGTCTTCAGGAACGCGACATAGCCCCGCATGATCGCGCCCGGCTTCGGCTCGGCATGGCCGTGGCCGCGCAGAAAATAGGCCGCCATCATCGGCGTGATCAGGCGCGCCACCAGCAGCGAGAAGAACACCGCGACAGCTACCGTAAGGCCGAACTGCTTGAAGTACTGGCCGGCGATGCCGCCCATGAACGAGACCGGCGCGAACACCGCGATAATGGTGGCGGAGATGGCGATAACGGCAAGGCCGATCTCGTCGGCGGCCTCGAGCGAGGCGCGGTAGGGCGATTTGCCCATCTTGACGTGCCGTACGATGTTCTCGATCTCGACGATGGCGTCGTCGACCAGGATGCCGACCACCAGCGTTATGCCGAGCAGGCTGACCAGATTGAGCGAAAAGCCCATCATGTCGAGCGCCCAGAAGGTCGGGATGATCGACAGCGGCAGCGCCGCGGCCGCCACGATCGTGGCGCGGAAATCGCGCAGGAAGAGAAGCACGACAATGACGGACAGCGCCGCTCCTTCGAGCAGCATCTCCATCGCCGAATCGTAATTGCCCTCCGTATAGGTCACCGAATCGTCGACCTTGGTGATCGTCACGTCCGGATGCGCCTTCTGCAGGTCGGCGATGGCGACCGCGGCGCGTTCGTTGACCTCGACGTCGCTTTCGCCCTTGCCACGGAAGATGCCGAAGGACACTACGGTCTGGCTGTTCACCCGCGCGAAGGATTTCGGCTCGTCCCAGGAATCGCTGACTGTGGCGATGTCGGCGAGCCTCACCTTGCGGTCGCCCGAGAGCGGGATTTCAAGCGCTTCCAGGTCGGCGATCTTCTTGGCGCCGCCGAGCGTCCGGATCGACTGGTCGCGGTCGCCGAAGTCGCCGCTGCCGCCGGTCATGTCGGCATTGACCGAGCGCAGCGCGCGGTTCACGTCGCCGGCGGTGACGCCGAGCGCGTTCAGCCGGTCCGGGTCGATCTCGACCTTGATTTCACGCGTAACCCCGCCGTAGCGGTCGACGCGGGCGACGCCCTTCAGGCCCTGCAGCTTGCGGATGACGGTGTCGTCCACGAACCACGAAAGCTCCTCGATGGTCATCGCTGGCGCCGATACGGCGTAGGTCAGGATCGCCTGGCCCTCGACGTCGACGCGGTTGACGATCGGCTCGTCGGCTGTCGCCGGGAGGTCGGAGCGGATGCGCTCGATCGCGTCCTTCACGTCGTTGACGGCGGTCTGGGTGTCCACTTCGAGGCGGAATTCGACCTGCGTCTGCGAATTGCCTTCCGTGATCGTCGAGATAACGTTCTTGACGCCGGAAATATTGGCGACCGCGTCTTCGACGCGCTTGGTCACCTGCGTCTCGAGTTCGCTCGGCGCTACCCCCGGATCGGCCACCGTCACGTTGACAATCGGCACGTCGATATTGGGGAAGCGCGTTATCGGCAGCTTCGAAAAGCTCATCAGCCCGAGCGCGACCAGCACGATGAAGAGCAGGATCGGCGCGATCGGATTGCGGATCGACCAGGCGGAGAAGTTCATGGCTGGATGGCTCCCGTCTTTTCGCCGCGAATCGGCGTCACCAGATCGCCGTCGGCGACGAAGGTGCCCGCGCGCGACACGATCTCCTGGCCTTCTTCGATGCCCGACACGACTTCGACGAAACCTCCGGCGCGAGCGCCGAGCGTTACCGGCACGGTCGCGACCTTGCCGTCCGAAACCGCCTGCAGGAACGCCTTGTCGCCGCGGAAGATCACCGCCGAGGCGGGGACGGCGACAGCGTTCGAGCGCAGCGTCTCGACTTCGCCCCGGGCAAAGCTGCCGGCGTGGGCCGCGCTGCCGGGATCGAGCGCGATGCGTATCGAACCGAGCCGCGACTTGCTGTCGATTTCGGGCGAAATCCGGCGGATTTTTCCGCCGATCGTCTTGTCGGCGCCGGCCAGCGAAATCTCCGCCCTCATGCCGGTCGCGAGTTTCGGCAGCGCGGTCTCGGCGACTGTCGCCGCGAGTTCGAATTCCGCGCCGATGGCGATACGAAACAGCGGGCCGCTGCTGGCCGAAACGACACCGCCCAGCGTGGCGTCGCGGGCGAGCACCAGGCCGTCGGCGGGCGCCCTCACCTCGGTCTTCTCGATCTGCAGCAGCACATTGTCCCTTTGCGCGTCGATGACGGCAAGCTGCGCCTGCGACGAGGCCAGCGCCTTCTGCGCCGAGACCAGCTTGGCGTTGGCGCTGTCGAAGGCATGCCGCGCATTGTCGAACTGCGCCTGCGTGGCGACGCCCTTGCTCTGCAGCGCCTTCGCCCGTTCGAGCGCGTCCTTCGCCTGGCGGACGCCGACCTCCGTGTCGCCGATCTGCGCATTCATCTGCGCGATGTTGGCCTCCGCCTGGGCGCGGCTCGCCTGCATTTGTGCGAGCTGCGTATCGAGCGTGGAGCGGTCGAGAACGGCGAGCACATCGCCCTTCTTCACCGTGTCGCCCTCGTCGGCATTCAGCGCCGTTACGGTCAGGCCGTTGAGGTCGGTGCCGGCCGCGGCTTCGTCGCGCGGCAGTATCGTGCCGGTGACGGTCAGCGTTGCGACAAGCTCCCGCCGCTCGGCCTGCGTCACGCGGATCGACGGCGGCGTCTGCACGACGGCAGGTTCCGCCTCGTTCGCGGCAAAGGAAGCCGGCGCCAACCCGACTATGACGGCGGCGCCGGAAAGCAGCGCGCCGAGGGAAAGGGCAATAACAGCATTGCGGGACATGGGATTTAACCAGATTGGCTTGAGGTTGTCGGACGGCCGCTATTCGGCCGGAGTATTTTTGGCCGGCCGAAGCATGCCTTCGATCATGGCGCGAAGAGCAATTTCCAGCTTGTCGAGCGGCACTCCCCGGGCCGGCAAATCATTGATCGCCATGCCCTCGCCGATCGACATCAGCACCGCCATCAGGATCGGAAGCTCTACCGGCGGGTTGACCTCGCCTCGCTCGATCGCCGCCGCCAGAAGCGGCTCGATCATCGCTGCGACCTCGCCCTTGTGCCCGTCGACGGTCGCCCGGATCGCCTCGTTGCGCATGGATTCGGAGCGCATCTCCGCAAACAGGGGTGCGCTGCCCTTCATGCTGGTATGGGCGATATGCGCCATCGCGCCTGCGATCAGCCCGTCGACGGCGGATGTCGCATCACGCAAAGCCCCGAAGCAGGTCATGTCGTCCTGGCGGTCGGCCTCGCAGATCGCCTCGACGATCGCTTCCTTCGACGGGAAATATCGGTAGAGCGCGCCCGGGCTCATGCCGACTTCGGCGCAGATCTGCTGCATCGACGCACCCTGGAAACCGGAACGTACGAAGCATGTCTTCGCCGCCTCCAAAATGCGCTGGATCTGCTGGTCGCGGCGTTCTGCGCGCGATGGCATTTCGCCGTCGGCCGTCTCGACGCCCGGCAGGCTGTCAGTGTGGGACAATTCTTCCATTTCCGTTCTCGCCCGAGCGAACGTTCGCTCTCATTTTATGCGAATGATCGTTCTCCCTTTATGCGAATGATCATTCGCAGTCAATGGAAAGTCTGAATCATGCTGACAGATGGCGTGCGACATCCCGGCGCATGGGCAGGTCGTCCCCCGCCACGCTCCTGCTGGGATCGTCAAGTTTTCCAGCCAAGCCCAATCCATGGTCTAATCCCAGCGATTCCCTTCGTGCCGCATGCTTTTCCCGGCCAGCTGGTTGGAGCCGCCATGTCGTTTTCTGATTTTATCTACCGCCCCTTCGAGACGCTCATCCGTCCGCTGGACATTCCTCCCACGCCGCTGCCGGCGAGTGGGCCGTTCGCGTTGCTCCTCCATTTCGCCAAGATGTTCCGCGGCGTCCTCGTGGCCGTTGCCCTCTTCATGGTGGCAATCGAGGGGATCAACCTTGCGACGATCTGGGGCATCTCGTTCCTCGTGGACGGGGTGAGCACGAAGGGTGCAGTCGTTTTCCTTCAGCAGGACTGGCCGACATTGGCCGTCCTTGGCGTACTGATATTCCCCGTGCTGCCGTTGCTGATCTTCCTCGGCAATACGCTGAACTCGCAGGCGGTGGCCGTATGCATGCCGGCGGCGATGCAATGGCAGGGCCACAAGGCGGTGGAACGCCAGGACCTTGCTTTCTTCCACGATCTTTTCGCTGGCCAGGTTGCCTCGCGCATTTCGCAAGTAGCGTCGGCGGTACAGCAACAGATCGTCGTATCCTTTTACAGGATACCGCTTTTTCTCGTTCAGTTCGTCGGTTCGCTTATCCTGCTTGCTGCGCTTTCCTGGCCGCTGGCGCTTCCCGTCTTTTTCTGGATCGCGGCCAACGTCGCCCTCGCGGTGGCGGCAGTGCCGCATTTTTCCGAGCGTTCGCGCCGTACGGCGCGCGCGCGCAGCCTGATCGTCGGCGCCATGACCGACCTCTACAGCAACATCCAGATGGTCAAGCTGTTTGCAGCGGAAGACAGCGAGGCGGGCGCGATGCGGATCTTCATGGAGAACACCGTCGAGACCCAGCAGCGGGAACGGCGCATCCACCTGACCACCGACACGAGCGTCGTGCTGCTCAACGTTCTCCTCTCGCTCAGTAATTTCGCCATTGGGTTCTGGGGGCTTGTCGCCGGCTTCGTAACCATCGGCCAGTTCGTCGCCTCGATCGCCATCGTGCAGCGGCTCAATGCCAACTCCCGAACTTTTCTGCAGATGGGCCAGCAGATTTTTCAGGCGGTCGGCACGATCAGGGACGCGATGCCGGTAGTGACCACGCCTCCGACAATCACCGATATGCCGAACGCCAAGCGGCTTGCCGTGACGGCCGGCGAAGTCGAGTTCGAAAACATCCGGTTCGAATACCGGCTGGGGCAAGAGGTGATCGACGGCTTGTCGCTCATGGTGCGGGCCGGCGAGAAGGTCGGGCTCGTCGGCCTGTCCGGCGCCGGCAAGTCGACGCTCGTCAGCCTGCTCTTGCGCTTCTTCGACCTGAAGGAGGGCGCGATCCGAATCGACGGTCAGGATATCCGCTCCGTTACGCAGGCGAGTCTCAGGGAAAGTATCGGTGTGGTGACGCAGGATGTTTCGCTGCTGCATCGATCCGTCGGCAACAATATTCGCTACGGCCGCCCCACTGCCTCGCAGGAGGAGTTGGAACGCGCGGCAATGCTGGCCGAGGCCAGCGGCTTCATCGCCGATCTCAAGGACAGCGAAGGCCGGGCCGGCTACGACGCTTTCGTCGGCGACCGCGGGGTGAAGCTTTCCGGCGGCCAGCGCCAGCGCGTCGCGATTGCCCGGGTGTTGCTCAAGGACGCACCCATTCTCGTTCTCGATGAGGCGACGTCGGCACTGGACAGCGAGGCCGAGGCGGCGGTTCAGGATAAGCTCGCGCTCTTGATGGAAGGCAAGACGGTGATCGCAATCGCCCACCGCCTGTCGACGATCGCGAGGATGGACCGGATCGTCGTGCTCGACAAAGGCCGCATCGTCGAGGAGGGAACGCCGTCGGCGCTGCTCGAGCGCGACGGACTTTATGCCCGACTGTGGCAGCGGCAGACCGGCGGCTACATTGCCGAGGCCATCGAGGAAACCTGAGCCGCCTGTCTGGCACGCGCAGCCCACGGCTCCTTGTCAAAGCCTGATGGATTTGACGCCTGCCTCTCGCGTCGTTCGCCTGCGGAGGCTTTCGGTTGCATTCCCCAGAGAATTGGTCCTAAGATGCAACTGATTGCAACATGCAATCATTTGCATCGGGAGGGTACGGTCATGCTGTTACGGGGACAAACCGCGATCGTCTATGGAGGTAGCGGCGCGATCGGCGGGGCCGCGGCCGGGGCGTTCGCCCGCGAGGGTGCAAAGGTCTTTCTTGTCGGGCGAACGCTGCAAAAGCTCGAGGCGCGAGCGCAGGAAATCGTTAGCCGGGGCGGCGCCGCTGAAGTCGCTGTCGTCGACGTCCTCGACGAGCGGGCGGTCGAGCGTCATGCCGAGGCCGTGGCGAGCGAAACCGGCGGCATCGATATTGCCCTGAATGCGGTGGGCTTTTTCCACGTACAGGGAACACCCTTCGAAGAGCTTTCTCTCGCGGACTTCATGCTTCCGGTCGAGAGCTACGCAAAGGCGGCCTTCATCACCGCCAATGCCGCATCGCGTTTCATGGCGCAGAGAGGCTCGGGCGTGATCATGAACATATCGACGCCGGGATCGCGCCTGCCCGGCATCGGCTATCTCGGTTATGGCGCGGCCTGTGCGGTCACCGAAGGCATGACCCGGCTGCTGGCCGCCGAACTCGCGCCGCGCGGCATTCGTGTTGTTTGCCTGCAACCCCACGCCATTCCCGAGGCGCTGGCAAAGGGCTCGCACAGCAGGCGCGTGTTTCAGCCCGCCGCCGATCGCGCCGGCCTGACTGTCGAGGAAATGCTTCACGGTGCGGCGGAAGGAACGCTGCTCAAGCGGCTGCCGACGCTCGGCGAAGTGGCGGATGTCGCGGCGTTCGTGGCATCCGATCGCGCCCGCGCGATGACCGGCGCCGTCGTCAACATGACTTGCGGGGCCCTGGTCGATTAGGAAGACATCTCAGCGCAACAGCATCGCGCAGCGCCAGACCTACCCGAACTTGCCTGTCCGCGGAAAACCCTTCGGCGCCAGGCGGCCGGCGGAGGCGCGCGCGCCCATCCATTCGATCAGTTCTTCGCGCGTCTTGAGGAAGGTGCGGCCGGCCGAATCCTGCCAACTCAGGCCGGCTTCCATCGCGAACAGCTTCACGTCGAGAACGCCGCCATCCTTGTATTTCTGCAGGCGCACGCCCTTGCCGCGGCCCATCTCGGGAATTTCGGTCAGCGGAAACACCAGCATCTTGCGGTTTTCGCCGACGATGGCGATGTGGTCGCCGGCAACCGGCACGCAGCGCTGCGCCTCGTCAGGCGCGCGCACGTTCATCACCTGCTTGCCCTTGCGGGTGTTTGCCGCAACCTCGGCCTCGGGCACGACGAAGCCGTTGCCCTCATGGCTGACCAGCAGCAGCTTGCGCCTCGGATTGTGGACGAAGGCAGTGACGATGTCCTGTTCGTTGTCCATGTCGACGATGATGCGGATCGGCTCGCCATGGCCGCGCCCGCCCGGCAGCCGGTCGGCGCCGATCGTGTAGAACTTGCCGCCCGTCGTAAAGACGATGATCTTGTCGGTGGTCTGCGCCGGGAAGGCCAGCTTTAAGCTATCGCCTTCCTTGAAGGTCAGCAGCGACAGGTCCGAGAGATGGCCTTTCATGGCGCGCAGCCAGCCCTTGGCCGAGACCACCACCGTCACCGGCTCTTTCTCCACCATGGCATGATGGATATCGGTCAGGTCGTGGTCGGGCGCGTCGGCGAAGGTCGTGCGGCGCTTGCCGAGCGGGGTATGCGAGCCGAACTTGTCGCGCACCTTCTCGACTTCCCAGCGAATCGTCTTCCACTGCTTGGCGTCGGAAGCGAGCAGCGCCTCGATCGACTCCTTCTCGGCCGTTAGACCATCGAACTCCTTGCGGATCTCGAACTCCTCCAGCTTGCGCAGCGCGCGCAGCCGCATGTTCAGGATCGCCTCGGCCTGGTTGTCGGTCAGGTCCCAGCGGGCCATCATCACCTGCTTGGGCTCGTCCTCCTCGCGGATGATCCTGATCACCTCGTCGATGTTGAGGTATGCGATCAGGTAGCCTGCGAGGATTTCCAGCCGGCGCTCGATCTCGCCGAGACGGTGGCGCGAGCGGCGCAAGAGCACGTCGCGGCGGTGCTCAAGCCATTCCTGCAGCACGCTCTTCAGCGACAGCACGTTCGGCACTTTTCCGCGCGACAACACATTCATGTTCAGCGGGAAGCGGCTTTCGAGTTCGGTCAGCTTGAACAGCGATTCCATCAGAAGCGCGGGATCGACGGTGCGGCTCTTCGGCACCAGGACCAGGCGGATGTCCTCGGCGCTCTCATCGCGGACGTCCTCCAGCAGCGGCAGCTTGCGCGCGATCAGAAGCTCGGCGATCTTCTCGATCAGCCGCGCCTTCTGCACCTGGTAGGGAATTTCGGTGACGACGATGTTCCAGGTGCCCCTGCCCTGGTCCTCGGTCTCATAGCGCGCCCGCACGCGAAAGCCGCCGCGCCCGGTCTTGTAGGCTTCGACGATGGACTCCCAGCTGTCGACGATGATGCCGCCTGTCGGGAAATCCGGACCGCGCACCATGTTCTCGTCCGCATCCTCCAGATGCGGCTCCTTGGTCATCAGGTCCTCGACAGTCGCGTCGGGATTGTCGATCAGATGGAGCGCGGCCTTGCAGAGTTCGGCGGCGTTGTGCGGCGGGATGGAGGTCGCCATACCAACGGCGATGCCGGAGGAGCCGTTGGCCAGAAGGTTCGGGAAGGCGCCGGGCAGGACCACCGGTTCCTCGTCTTCCTCATTGTAGGTGGGGCGGAAATCGACGGCGTCCTCGGTGATGCCGGCGAGCAGTTCGGTCGCCACCTCGGTCATGCGCGCCTCGGTGTAGCGCATGGCGGCGGCGAAATCGCCGTCGATATTGCCGAAATTGCCCTGCCCGTCGACCAGCGGATAACGCACGGCGAAGTCCTGCGCCAGCCGCACCAGCGCATCGTAGATCGACTGGTCGCCATGCGGGTGGAACTTGCCCATCACCTCGCCGACGATGCGCGCGCATTTGGCAAAACCCTGGTCGGGGTTGAGGCGCAGGAGCCGCATCGCGTGCATGATGCGGCGATGGACCGGCTTCAGCCCGTCGCGAACGTCGGGCAGAGCCCGGTGCATGATCGTCGACAGCGCATAGGCGAGATAGCGCTCTTCGAGCGCCTTTTTCAGGTCGACCGGTTCTATTGCGTCGCCACCGCCGGACCCCGGCGGCAAAAGCCCTTTTCCCATGGCGTGCAGTTAGCTTAGCCGACGATTCGCGGCAAGAGGCGGCTTGCCGGAACGGGTCTCTTCGCCTGCGCAACCGCCAATCCTTGCCTTTTTCCGAGATTTTCGACCAATGTGTTGCGATGCGCCTTCATCCGGTCCCGATGATACGCGACAGCAGGGGCGCAACGAGATTCAAAGACCAGTTTCAGGGAACACTCCGATGACCTTACACCGTCACGTCTTACACAAGCTCGCCATTTCGACATTCCTGCTGACGATCCCGTTTCACGCGGCCTACGCGCAGGACGCCAACGCGGTCGCGGAACGCTTCAAGAAGGTGCTGGGCGACCAGAACATAAACCTCGCCTGGACAGGCGTCAGCGGCGACGCGTCCTCGCTCGTGCTGGAAGGCGTGACATTCACGCCCGGCAGCCAGACAGAATCGGTGGCGCTCGGCAAGGTCATGCTCGACGGCGTCACCGAGCAGGATGGCGGCTACAAGATCGAGACGATCAGCACCGAACCCTACAGTTTCACCCAGGAAGGCGCCAAGATCGACATCAGCGCCGCAACATTCACCGGCGTGACACTGCCACCGGAAGGCGAGACCGATCCGGTCGCCTCGATGATGATGTATGACGGCATGGATCTCGCCAATGTCAGTGTCGCGATGGCCGACAAAACGGTTTTCGCCATGGACGGACTGTCGTTCGAGGTAACGCCGCCCGCCGACGGGAAGGCGCTCGAATTCACCGGCTCGGCCGAAAAGTTCACCGCCGACCTCAGCATGGCGGAGGATCCGCAAGCCAAGAAGGTCATCGAAGCCCTCGGCTACCAGGCCATCAGCGGCAATTTCGAGATGGCGGGATCCTGGCAGCCGACGGATGGCCGCATGGGGCTGACGCAGTACGACATCACCGTCGACGACGCCGGCACGTTCGGCTTCACCTTCGATCTCGGCGGCTACACGCCGGCATTCCTGAAGTCGCTGCAGGAACTGCAGAAGAAGATGGCCGAGCAGCCCGCCGGCGCCGACAATTCGGCGCAGGGGCTGGCCATGCTTGGGCTGATGCAGCAACTGACCTTCCATACGGCCAACATCCGCTTCGACGACGGTTCGCTCACCGGCAAGGTTCTGGACTATGTCGCCAAACAGCAGAACATGAAGCCGGAAGACATCGCCAACCAGGCCAAGGCGATCGTGCCGTTCCTGACGGCGCAGCTCAACAATCCGGAACTGTCGGCCGAAATCACCGCGGCGGTTACCAAGTTCCTTGACGATCCGAAGAGCATCGAGATCGACGCCGCGCCGACAGCGCCGGTACCGTTCGCGCTGATCGCGGCCGGCGCCATGGCGACGCCACTCGACCTGCCCAAGACGCTCGGCGTCTCGGTCACCGCAAACGACGACGGCGAATAGGCCGGCTGTTCCAAGCCCACTCCAAACAAAAGCCCGGCTGCGAAGCCGGGCTTTTTCTTTTCCTGTGAGTCGTTTGCGAGGTTTGCCTAAACTTCTTTCTTAGGCGTCGCCACACGCAGCCCAAGCTCGCGCAGTTGCTGGGGTGCCGCCTCCGCGGGCGCGCTCATCAGCAGATCGTATGCCTGCTGGTTCATCGGGAACATCGTCACCTCGCGCAGGTTCTTCGCGCCGACCAGCAGCATGACGACACGGTCGATGCCGGCCGCCATGCCGCCATGCGGCGGCGCGCCATACTGGAACGCGCGATAGAGCCCGCCGAAGCGTTCTTCGACGATTTCACGCGACAGCCCGACCATCTCGAACGCCTTGACCATGGTTTCCGGCAGATGGTTGCGGATGCCTCCGGAGGCGATTTCGAAGCCGTTGCAGACCATGTCGTACTGGAACGCCTTGATGCCGAGCGGCTCCTGGCCCGTCAGCGCTTCCATGCCGCCCTGCGGCATCGAGAACGGGTTGTGCGCGAAGTCGATCTTCTTCTCGTCCTCGTTCCATTCGAAGAACGGGAAATCGATGATCCAGCACAGTTCGAAACGGTCGCGGTCGACAAGGTTCAATTCTTCGCCGGCGCGGGTTCGCGCCGCGCCCGCAAACGACACGAACTTCTTCGGGTCGCCGGCGACGAAGAATGCGGCGTCGCCCTCGCCCAGGCCGAGCTGGATGCGGATTGCCTCGGTCCGCTCGTCGCCGATGTTCTTGGCGATCGGCCCGGCGCCTTCCAGCTTTTCGCCCTCCTTGCGCCAGAAGATATAGCCGAGCCCCGGCTGGCCCTCGCCCTGCGCCCAGGAGTTCATGCGGTCGCAGAAGGCACGGGAGCCGCCGGTCTTTGCCGGAATTGCCCAGACCTCGGCCTTGGGATCTCCTGCGAGAATACCCGCGAACACCTTGAAGCCCGAGCCGCGGAAGTGTTCGGACACGTCGTCCATGACGATCGGATTGCGCAGGTCCGGCTTGTCGGTGCCGTATTTGCGCATCGCGACATCGAAGGGAATGCGCGGGAAATCCCGCGTCACCGGCTTGCCGTTGGCGAAGGCCTCGAAGACGCGGCGCATCACCGGCTCCATCGTCTGGAACACGTCTTCCTGCTCGATAAAGCTCATTTCGAGGTCGAGCTGATAGAATTCGCCCGGCAGCCGGTCGGCGCGCGGGTCTTCATCGCGAAAACACGGGGCGATCTGGAAATAGCGGTCGAAGCCGGAGACCATGATCAGCTGCTTGTATATTTGCGGCGCCTGCGGCAGCGCGTAGAAATTGCCGGGATGAATGCGGCTCGGCACCAGGAAGTCGCGCGCGCCTTCCGGGCTCGACGCAGTCAGGATCGGCGTCGAGAATTCGGTGAAGCTCACCTCTTCCATGCGCTTGCGCATCTCGGCGATGATTTTCGTCCTCGCCACGATATTCCTGTGCAACGTGTCGCGGCGCAGATCGAGGAAGCGGTATTTGAGGCGGATGTCCTCGGGATAGTCCGGCTCGCCGAACACCGGCAGCGGCAATTCCTTGGCGGCGGACAAAACCTCGATCTCGCGCGCGAAGATCTCGATTTCGCCGGTCGGAAGGTTCGCGTTCACGGTATCGGCCAGACGCGCCTTGACCTCGCCGTCGACGCGGATCACCCATTCGCCGCGGACTGTCTCGGCGACCTTGAAAGCCGGCGAGTCCGGATCGGCGACGATCTGCGTCAGGCCGTAATGGTCGCGCATGTCGATGAACAGCAGGCCGCCATGGTCGCGGACGCGGTGGACCCAGCCCGACAGGCGGACGCTCTGCCCGACATCGGACTTTCTCAACTGGGCGCAGTTATGGCTGCGGTAACGGTGCATTTTCAAGGCTTCCGATCGAAGGGGTTGTGGCTGGGAGAGCGAACTGGCGCCCTGCCCTGAAATCGCGGCGAAAAGCGCATGTGACGGAAGCTTTGTCAAGGCGACCGCTTCGCGCTGGATTCGCGCGCGGTGCGAGCGATTCAGCCCGGCGCGGCGCCTGCCTGTCGAATCGGCCGTCAGAGCCCCAGCCTGTCCAGAATTTCCCCAAGTCCGAGCTGACGCAGCACGAGCAGGATAAAGGCGCGCAGTTCTTCCTCCGATTTTTCGCCCGGTTCCAACAGCAGCTTGTACATCACGGCTCCCCCCAGCATCGTCTGAAACACGTCGGGGTCTGTTGCCTCAGGCAGGATGCCCTCGCTTTTTGCCTTGCTGACGATTGCGTTGAACGCGGTGCGCCTCGGTGCGGCATAGACGTCCCAGAAAATCTCGATGAGTTGCGGCGAGTCCGGCACCGAACCCATTATGCGTGCGAGAAGCCGTCGTGCGTCCGCCTCGATCCAGCCTTTCGGCCCGTGCTCTACGATCATGCCGACCATGGTCTCGAGCGAAACGTCCTGCCAGCGGCCGAGCGGCTCTTCCCCCTGCTCCTTCAGCCGCCCCAGCGCGCGCGCCACCAGCGCTTCGCGCGATGACCAGCGGCGATAGATGGTGGCGCGGGTCACGCCGGCCCTTCTCGCGACCTGCTCGAAGCTGGCGCCGTCCAGCCCGCCCTCCATGAACAGAGCGAGCGCGGCGGAAAGGATGGCGTCGTCCGTTTCAGGACGCCTCGGCCGTCCGGCTGCTCTGCCTGCCTTCGCCAATCGCACCCCTTTCGTTCTTGCACCAGTTTCCCAGGTGGCAACTCCAATCCTAAACATTGGCCTATTAATTTACAATACGGTATTGTATTCTAAGTGTCGTTTCGATGGAGTCGGCGATGAAAGCTTTGCGAACCGCCTTGGCGATCCTGGCCGTCGCGGCGGCGGCCGCCGCCGGCTACTGGTATCTGAACCGCCCGGCGTTGGTGTCCATCGTCACGCCGACGCGGGGCGATGTCGCCGAGGTCGTCTACGCCGCCGGCGTTATCGAGCCGCGGACTTGGGCGAAGGTCACCGCATTGGTGCGCGAACGGATCGTCTGGGTCTGCAACTGCGAGGGCGAAACCGTGGCTCAGGGCGATCAATTGGCCCGCCTCGACGACACGGAAGCGCAGGCCGCGCTGGGCGAACTCAAGGCGCGCCACCGGCTCGCAGCTGCCGAGCGTGATCGCATTGCGCTTTTGGTCGACCGCAAGGTCGCCAACCTGAACGAGCTCGACCGGGCCGAGAGTCAGGTCTCGCAGCTCGAGGCGCTGATCGCCGGCCAGGAGGCGCGGCTCGCCAACTACGTGCTCGCGGCGCCGAGCGACGGCGTCGTGCTGCGCCAGGATGCGGAAGTCGGGGAAATCGGCGAACCCGGCGTCGTGCTGTTCTGGGTCGGACGCCCCTCCCCGCTGATCGCCGTCGCCGAGGTCAACGAGGAGGACATTCCGCGTGTTGAGATAGGCCAGCGCGCGCTGCTCCGCTCCGACGCCTTTCCCGGCAAGGAGCTCTCGGCCGAAGTGCAAAGCATAACGCCGAAAGGCGACCCGGTAACAAAGACCTACCGTGTCCGCCTGTCGCTGCCGGCCGACACGCCGCTGAGGATCGGCATGTCGGCCGACGTCAACATAGTCATTCGCGTTTCGCGCGAAGCGCTGTTGCTGCCTTCGCTCGCGGTCAGGAACGATGCGGTCTTCGTATTGGAGGGCGAGATTGCCCGTCGCCGGCCCGTCGAAACCGGTATTCGCGGCACCGCCAATGTCGAGATTCTTTCCGGCATCGACCAGTCAGCGAAGATCGTCTCACCATATCCCGAAAACCTCGAAGACGGGGCGTCCGCGCGGATGCTCGAAGACGGCGCGACCGCGCAAGCGGAAGGCGGCTGAGATGCGGCTCATCCTCGACATCGCACTCACCCATATCCTGGGTCGGGGGCGGCAGACCCTGGTCGCGGTGATCGGGGTGGCTGTCGGCGTCGGATTCTCGATCGCCATGGCGGCACTGATGCAGGGCGGTCAGGACGATTTTGTCGAACAGCTGATCGACACCATGCCGCATGTCCAGGTCACTGACGAACGCCGCACGCCAAAACGCCAGCCCGCGGAGGATGCCTTCGCCGCGGTGGAGATTTCGGGACTGAGGCCGCCCGACGACCGGCGCGGCATCGTCAATCCGACCGCCGCTACTGCCTGGTTGAGGGAATGGCTGCCCGGGCTCTTCTCGGCGAGCCTCAGGACCCAGGGCGTCGTCCGCTATTCGGGCCGGGAGGCCGGCGCTTCCATCATCGGGGTCGATCCGGCCACCGAAAGCGCCGTCTCGCCAATCATCGGAGACTTCACTGAAGGCAGCTTCGCTGCGCTGGTTTCCGGCGGCAACAACATCGTGATGGGCGACCGCATGGCCGAAAAACTTGGCGCCGGCATCGGCGACACGGTCTTTGCCGTCTCTTCGACCGGCCTGTCGCGCGCGTTCAAGATCGTCGGACTGTTCCACACCGGCACCACCGCGCGCGACGAGAGCGAGGCCTATGTCCTGCTCAAGAACGCGCAGATCGTCTCCGAGCGAGCCAACGCGATCAACGACATTCGCATCAAGCTGGACGACCCCTACGCCTCGCCGGCCGTCGCGCGGCGCATCGAGGCGGAACTCGGCTACAAAGCCGTCGCCTGGCAGGAGGCCAATGAAGGCATCATGGAAGCCTTCATTGTGCGCAACGTCATCATGTACACCGTGGTCGCCGCCATCATGCTCGTCGCCGGCTTCGGCATCTTCAACATCATCTCCACCATCACCCATGAAAAAGCGCGCGACATCGCCATCATGAAGTCGCTCGGTTTCAGCCAAGGCGACATGCAGCGCATGTTCGTGATCGAAGGCGTGGCGATCGGCGCCGCCGGTTCAGGGTTCGGCTGGATGCTCGGCTTCGCGTTGACGCTGGCTTTGTCCTCGATCCGATTCGAACTCGACGCCGGCGGCCAGGAGATCACCGAATTGCCCATCGCCTGGAGCACGCTGCACTACGCGATCGCCAGCAGCTTCGCGCTCGGTTCCGCGGCCGTCGCGGGCTACCTGCCGGCGCGCCGGGCGGCCCGGCTCAATCCGGTTGACATAATCAGGGGTGCGTCGTGAACGATCTCGTCGTGACGAACAAGCTTACTCGCATCCTGCCCGAAACGGTGCCGGTCACCCTGGTCAAGGACGTCAGCCTGACCGTCGGCGAAGGCGAATTCGTCGCCATCACCGGACCCTCTGGCTCCGGTAAATCTTCCCTGCTCTACCTGCTCGGGCTGCTCGACCAGCCGACCGGCGGCACACTGACCATCGACGGCCAGGATTGCGGCGTCATGAGCGAAGCCGAACGCGCCCGGCTGCGGCTCGAAAAGATGGGGTTCGTCTTCCAATTTCACTTTCTCCTGCCGGAGTTCTCAGCCCGCGACAACATCGCCATTCCGATGCGCAAGCTCGGCAAGCTGTCGCGGGCCGAGATCGACGAGCGCGCCGAGAGCCTGCTTGTCTCGCTCGGACTTGGCGACCATGTTCACAAACTGCCGTCTCAGCTTTCCGGAGGCCAGCGCCAGCGCGTCGCGGTCGCCCGCTCGCTGGCCAACAACCCTGCGCTTCTCCTCGCCGACGAACCGACCGGCAGCCTCGACAGCAAGAGTTCCGAACAGGTCTTTTCCATCCTAGAGATGCTGGTGCGCGAGCAGGGCAAGACGGTGATCATCGTTACCCACGACCTCGAGATGGCCGCGCGTACCGATCGCCGCATTCACCTAGTCGACGGTATGTTGGCCGAGGCCGACCCGGCCGCCTGATTGGGCTCGGCGGGGGCTGCCGGTTTTATCGAGGCGAAGCGGCGGCGGGCCGCTAAAGCTTCAGTCCCTTGACGCTGCGGCCGTGAACGACGGCGACGATCAGCACGTGATCGGGATGCTCCTTGTAGATCACGACATGGCTGCCATGTTCGTGCCGCCGCAAACCGGCGCGGATCGTGTCCGACTGCCGATCCGGGCGCGAAAACTCGGACAGCATCGCGAAGCAGCCGTCCAACTCAAGCCGATAGCGCTCTGCCTGCGCCAGGCCGAAATTCTCCACGCCATACAAATAGATGTCGCGCAGGTCACGGTCCGCACGCTGGCTCAGCCGGTGTTTATTCACGGAATGTGCCGCGGGCCTTGGCGATCGCTACAGCCTCGGCAAAAATCTCATCTGTCGTACGCTTGCTGACGCCACCGTTCAGGCCCTCGTCGACAATGCGGCGAAGCTCCTCGAGCCGCGCTTCGTTGCGGCGTTCGCGGTCGCGGCGGATGAGATCGCGCACATAATCGCTGGAACTCGCATATTCGCCATCTTCGACCTGCATCTCGACCCACTCCTTCATCGGGTCGGGCAGGGAAACGGTCATTGTGGCCATAGCAGATTCTCCTTCACAAAAATCATACGTAAAATGTGAAATTTTCACAAGTTCGGCTGGACCAGCAGGCGCGCCAATTGGTGCATCGCCACCCCTGCCGCTTCAGCCTATAGAGGAAGCAAATACTTCTTTGCCTGTGGGTCCATGTCCTCTGTCCGCCCGCTGATCCCCCTCCTCATCGCCGCGGGCATCCTTCTCGGCGGCAACGGACTGCAAGGCACGCTGATCGCGCTTCGCGGCGCGTCGGAAGGTTTTTCCTCGTCGACGATCGGCTTTATGGGCACAGCCTATTTCGCCGGCTTCCTGCTCGGCTGCGTGTTCATCACCCGCATCCTGAAGGCGGTCGGCCATGTCCGCTCTTTCTCGGCGCTCGCCGCGATCGCGTCCGCCGGTACTTTGCTGCTCGTCCTGGTCATCGACCCGGTCATGTGGTCGGCGGTGCGCTTCGCCTCGGGCTTCTGCTTCGCCGGCCTGTTTACCATCATGGAAAGCTGGCTTAACTCCGGCGTATCGAACCACGACCGCGCCCGCGTTCTGGCGCTCTACCGCATCATCGACATCGGCTCGGTCACCGGCGCGCAGTTCCTGATCCCGGTATTCGGCGCCGACGGCTTCGCCATCTTCGCCATCATGTCGATCATGATCACGCTTTCGCTGGTTCCGGTTTCGCTCGGCGACCGCTCCAACCCGACGCCACCGGAAAGCGTGAAGCTCGATCTCGCGCGGGTCTGGCGCATTTCGCCGCTCGGCTGCATCGGCTGCATCGCGGTCGGCGTCACCAACAGCTCTTTTCGCACGCTGAGCCCTGTCTATGCCGAGCAGATTGGCATGAACGTCACCGATGTGGTGACGTTCGTCAGTGTCGGCATCATCGGCGGCGCCATCATCCAGTATCCGCTCGGCTACCTGTCCGATATCTGGGACCGCCGCATGGTGCTCCTGCTGACGACGATCGGCGCGCTCGCCTCGGCGCTGGCCCTGGTCTTCTTCGCCGGCAGCGACGCGCTCACCAATTTCGTCATAGTGTTCGTATTCGGCTCCTTCGCCATGCCGCTGTTCTCGCTTTCGGCCGCCCATGCCAATGATCGCGCCGGAAAGGACGAGTTCGTTTTGGTGAACGCGGCCCTGATGCTGTTCTATTCCTTCGGCGCGATCGGCGGTCCGATCTCGGCTTCATGGGTCATGCAGAATTTCGGCCCCCACTCGCTGTTCATCTTCTCCGCGCTGGTCTACGCGGTCCTGATCTTCATCATCCTCTACCGCATGCTGGTGCGCTCGGCCGTGCCGGCATCCAAGCGCGGGCGCTTCATCGCGCTGCTGCGCACCTCTCCCATTTTCGCCCGGCTGACCCGCCGCAATGGCGGCGGCGACAAGCCCGCAGACTAGCCGCAAACGGCGGTTACGCTTGACGAAAGCCTCCGCGGCTGAAATGGAGACAGACCCATTTGGCAGCCAAAGACCCTTCATGCACGTCATAAAGACCCAGAACGAACTTGAAACGGCCATCGCGGCGCTCGAAAAGTCGAGCTTCGTGACCGTGGACACCGAATTCATCCGCGAAACCACCTACTGGCCCGAGCTCTGCCTGATCCAGATGGCGGCCCCCGGCGTCAGTGCGCTGGTCGACCCTCTTTCGCCCGACATCGACCTCGCCCCGTTCTTCGCGCTGATGGCCAATGAGGCAGTCACCAAGGTGTTTCACGCCGCGCGCCAGGATATCGAAATCGTCTTCCATCTCGGCGGGCTTCTTCCCCATCCGGTTTTCGATACCCAAGTCGCGGCCATGGTCTGCGGCTTCGGCGACAGCGTCTCCTACGACCAGCTGGTTCAGCGCATCACCGGCGCGCATCTCGACAAGTCGTCGCGCTTCACCGACTGGCGCCATCGGCCGCTGTCGGACAAGCAGCTCGAATACGCGCTGGCCGACGTCACCCACCTGATCGACGTCTACCAGCACCTCAAGGCGCGACTCGAGCGCGACAACCGCGCCCACTGGCTGAACGAGGAAATGGAGATCCTCACCTCGCGGGAAACCTACGACCCGCATCCCGACGATGCGTGGAAGCGCCTCAAGATGCGGCTGAGGAAGCCGGTCGAACTGGCGGTGGTCCAGGCGGTAGCGGCCTGGCGGGAACGCGAGGCCCGCGACCGCAACGTGCCGCGCGGCCGCGTGCTCAAGGACGATGCGATCTACGAAGTGGCCCAGCAGCAGCCGCGCGATGCCGCCGCGCTGGCCAGGCTGCGCACCGTGCCGAAGGGTTGGGAGCGCTCGTCGACCGCGACCGCCCTGCTGGAAATTGTCAACGCCGCGCTCGAAATCCCGAAGGAAGAAATGCCCAAGCTGCCGCGGTTCGCGCAAGCGCCGGAAGGCACCAGCGCTGCCGCCGAACTGTTGAAAGTGCTTCTGCGTCAGGTCGCTGAGCAGGAAGGCGTGGCAGCGAAGGTTCTCGCCTCCGGCGACGACATCGACCGCATCGCCGCCGAAGGCGAAGCCGCCGACGTGCCGGCCATGCATGGCTGGCGGCGCGAGGTTTTCGGCGACATCGCCGTCAAGCTGGTGCGCGGCGAGATCGCCCTCAAATTCGACCGCAAGAAGATCGCGGTGTTCGAGACGCCGCACTGACCGGAACAGCAGAAAGCCGCCGGTTGCAGGCCGGTCTCACCAACTAGACTACTGCCAGCAGGTGCAGTGCGAAATAGATCCACAGCAAGGCGAGCATGACCGCGCCGGCGACGAAGGCCGGATTGCGGTGACGTAGTCGATTGCTGGTCAGATGCACCCACGCATGCACATAACGCGTGGCGATGAACAGCCACGCCAGCACGAGCGCGAACCACGAGACGCCGGCTGTCACGAATAGCGCCAGGCACACGACGTGGAACAGCACCGGCAGTTCGAACTGGTTCATCAGATTGGCGCTGGAACTCGCGCTGCTGTCCGGCTCCATGTCGCGGTCGCGGAACTGCGATGCCTTCGCCTCGCCCGACCTGACTGCACCGACCCTGCGCCTAAACATCACGAGATAAACGATATAGACCAGCACGACGTGGGCGATCATCGGCCAGAAAATCTGCGTCGGGTTCATCCGCTCCCCCTGCCCGGCTATCCGCGGTCGACGAGCTTTTTCAGCAGGCCGCTCCGGCTATTCCTTCTTCGCAGCGAGCCTATCGAGCAGGGCAAGATCGTGCAGGATAAGCCTTCTCCCGCGCCTTTCGATAAGCCCCTTCTTGGCAAGGGCGCTCATCTCGCGTGAAACCGCTTCCCGGTGGGTGCTGATCGTTGCCGCCAACTCGGAATGCGTCGGCGCCGGGCTTATGGACACCTGGCCATTTACTGGCCCGATCTCCTCTGCCCGGCGCGACAGTTCAAGGATCAGCCGTTTGCGCACGACCAGAGTGCTGAACTCGAAAACCCTGTCGGTCATGCGCCGCAACTGAGCCGACAAATGCTCAAGAAGCACCCAAGCGAAATTCGGATGGTTGATCACAATGTCCCGGAATGCCGCCCCGGTCAGTCGCGCAACGCGGGTTGGCTCAAGCGCGACAACGCTGGCCGAGCGGGCTTTTCCATCGATCCCGGCCAATTCCCCAAAAATTTCGCCCGGCGCGATATCGCGATAGGCGATCTCCCTGCCGTCCTCTGAAAACATCGTGACCCGAGCCCGCCCTTGCAGAAGGAAGAAGACGTCGCGATCGCTGTCGCCATGCGCGATGATTAGCTCGTTGTGCCGATAGCTGCACTCCCTCCATCGCCGGGCAATGGCGGCGAGGTCGGTGTTATCCAACCTTGACATGAAGAGAGGTGAGGATGTCACGACGGCATACCCTTGGTTGTTCGACCAAGTGTACTTCCCCTAGCTCACTCCCGAAAGGAAATTGATCGCCGTCGCAGCGTTGCCAGGTGGCGAGCGACGATTTTGCGACTGCTTTCGCAGGGTGTGTGAATCCTCACATACGAAACCGACGCCACTGCTTACCCTGTACACATCAAATTCCAGGCCTCGGTAGCCAACATCGAGGCTAATGAGGGAAAAGGACCGGTGTCATGAAACTCCTGGCTCCCGTCATGCAAATTTTATCAGCGGTTCGCGAATTCGTGGCTCCGCGCTACCGACCGGAACTGCATTACATGCGTGGCCCGGGGCCGGCCTTCGCCCGTCGCATGGCCGAGCAAAAGCTGTCCGTCGGCCGCTACGCATAGATCGCTTCACTGACGCTGCGGCTTCGGCCGAAAGGCAGGCCGCCCACATTCCCTCGTAAATTCAGGTGAAGGGACGATCCATGATGGATAGGTTTCTTCTTGTCGCCGTCCGTTCGATTCAAAAGTGGTCCCGCCGTCGCGCCAAGCGAAAAGCCGTGCGGCGAGCAACGGATCAATTGAGCCGTTCACCGGATGACGTTCTCAACGACATCGGCATTTCACGCGATGAAATCACTTGCGCTGCTCAAAGCAGATTTTTGCCGTAGCCAGCGGTGGTCGAACGCCGACTATCGGATCCCCAGGACCCCTGTCGCTTCTCAGATCCCACCCGGATAATTCGGGCTTTCGCGCGTGATCGTCACGTCGTGCGTGTGGCTTTCGCGCAGACCCGCATTTGATATCCGTACAAAGGTCGCCCTCTCCCGGAAATCGGCCAGGTCGCGCGCGCCGACATAGCCCATGGCGGCCTTCAGCCCACCGGCAAGCTGGTGCAGCACGCCCGCCACCGGGCCCTTGTAGGGCACCTGGCCCTCGATCCCCTCCGGCACCAGCTTCAGCGTGTCGCGCACCTCGGCCTGGAAATAGCGGTCGGCCGAGCCGCGCGCCATTGCGCCCACCGAGCCCATGCCGCGATAGGCCTTGAACGAGCGGCCCTGGTAGAGATAGGCCTCGCCGGGGCTCTCGTCGGTTCCGGCGAGCAGCGAGCCGATCATTGCCGCGCCCGCGCCCGCGGCAAGCGCCTTGGCGAGATCGCCCGAATATTTGATGCCGCCGTCGGCCACCACCGAAACGCCGGCCTTCTCGGCCGCCTCCACCGCCGACATGATGGCCGAAAGCTGCGGCACGCCGACGCCGGCGACGATCCGTGTCGTGCAGATCGAGCCGGGGCCGATGCCGACCTTGACTGCGTCCGCGCCGGCGTCGATCAGCGCCTGCGTGCCGGCGGCCGTCGCAACGTTGCCGGCCATGATGCGCACCGAATTGGAAAGTTTCTTCGCCCGCGTCACAGCATCGAGGACGCGCTGCGAATGGCCGTGCGCTGTGTCGATCACCAGAAGATCGACGCCGGCGTCGATCAGGCGCTCGGCGCGCTCGAAACCGTCGTCGCCGACGCTGGTTGCGGCCGCCGCACGCAGCCGTCCCTGGCTGTCCTTGGTAGCGTTCGGGTTGAGCTGCGACTTCTCGATGTCCTTGACCGTGATCAGGCCGACGCAGTTGCCGGCCTTGTCGACGACCAGCAGCTTTTCGATGCGGTGCTGGTGCAGCAGCCGCTTGGCTTCCGTCTGGTCGACGGTCTCCTTCACCGTGATCAGGTTCTCCCGGGTCATCAGCTCATAGACCTTCTGGCCCGGATCGGTGGCGAAGCGCACGTCGCGATTGGTCAGGATGCCGACCAGCCGGCCGACCACATGGCCGCCCGTGCCGCCATTCTCGACCACCGGAATGCCGGAAATCGAATAGGTGCGCATCAGCGCCTGCGCGTCGGCCAACGTGGCGTCCGGCCCGATCGTGACCGGATTGACCACCATGCCGGATTCGAACTTCTTGACCTGGCGCACCTGCTCGGCCTGTTCGGCCGGCGAGAAATTGCGGTGGATGACGCCAAGCCCGCCGGCCTGCGCCATGGCGATGGCGAGCCGCGCCTCGGTGACGGTGTCCATGGCCGCCGAAAGGATGGGCGTGTTCAAGTCGATGTCGCCGGCGATGCGGGTACGCACATCGGTCTCGCCGGGCATCACTTCGGAATGGCCGGGCTGCAACAGCACGTCGTCGAAAGTGAGAGCAAGCGTGCCGGTTGCCGTTTCGATGATCTTTGCCATGCCAAACCCTCAAATACATGAAGCCGGCGCTCAAGCCCGTTGGACTGCGCCGACTCGTGATCTTCCCTTGCAGGATTGGCAAGGGCTGGTACCACGTAAGTGGCGCGATGAAAAGCCGGACCGATGAACGCCGGTGCCTCAATTTGAAGTTCCGCGCGAAAACGCCGGTCCTCGCTTTTAGAGGGACGGTAGTATCCGGTGCCAAAGCGGGCGCAGGCGCCGCCCGGTTTACACGGCTGGAAACCTGCAATGCCCGCGCCGACAGAGCAGTGATGCTCGCGAGCTAACGCGTCGGCTGCGGCTGCGCGATCCCCGGGATGCCGCCAATCTGCTCAGCGAGAAAGTCGATCAGCAGTCGGACCCGAGCAATGCCCGCACGCTCCGGGACAATCAGCATGCTCAGCGGGACGGGAGGCAGCCAATAGTTCAGCAGAACCGCTTCGAGCCGGCCGGCCGCCAGGAGATCGTCGACGAGCCAGTGATGGGCAGGTGCGATACCGCGCCCAGCGACAAGGGCTTCACGCGCGGCAAGCCCGTGGTCCACCCGAAATCGTCCTGCGAAGGGCACGTCATGGCGTTCGCCCTCCGGCCCCTGCAGGACGAGGATGTCGCTCCCCGCCACGTTCGTCATCCTGATGCCTTCATGGCCACCTAGGTCCTGCGGAGCAGCCGGTCTCCCTCGCGCCGCGAGATAGTCTGGTGCGGCCACAAGCAGACGCCGGGAAAGACCGAGAGCCCGCAGTTTCACGGAACTGTCGGTGAGCGGACCCAGCCGAATCGCGATGTCGACCCCCTCCCGGACAAGATCGATGCGCTCGTCCGTGAGGCTGAGGTCGACCCCGATATCGGGATAGCGGTCCTGAAACGCGAAGATCAGCCGGCTGAGATGCAAGACCCCGAAGGCCCCCGTGCAGGATATCCGGATTGTGCCGGCAGGCGCTCCACGTGTGCCCCGCGCTTCATCGCGGGCCTGTTCCACGAGCCGCAGGATCTGAACGCTGTTGGCATAATAGCGGCTGCCTTCATCAGTCATCGCGACACGCCGAGTGGTCCTGCTGAGCAAAGGCACGCCGACAGCCTCCTCGAGCTCTCGAAGATGTCGCGTTATCGTCGACTGCCCGACTCCGAACTCGCGCGCGACCGCTGACAGGCTCCCGCGCTCGGAGACGCGGACGAAGGTTCGCATGCGTTCGAGTGTGACGTCGGATTTATCCATTTTTCGGCATGATCCTATGCATTATCTACATCTAGTGGATCATTATTGAACCGTCTACCTGAAGGGGGCAGTTTCTCATCCCTGGAGCTAACCCATGAAAGTCCTGCTTGTCTTCGCTCATCCCGAACAGCGCTCGCTCAATGCCGCGCTCCGCGACGTCGCCATCAAGGAACTCGAGACGCAAGGTCACGAGGTGCGGGTGTCGGACCTCTATGCCGACAGTTGGAAGCCGCATGTCGACCGCGCCGACTTTCCCTTGTTGACGCAGGACGCGCGGTTCATACCGGTGGCCGCCTCAAAAGACGCGTTTGCCGCCGACTCTCTGACCGAAGATGTCAGAGCCGAGATCGAGAAGCTTCTATGGGCTGACGCCCTGATCCTCCAGTTCCCCCTCTGGTGGTTTTCCATGCCGGCCATCCTCAAAGGCTGGATCGATCGGGTGTTCGCATACGGATTCGCTTATGGCGTCGGCGAGCACAGTGATAAGCGATGGGGTGACCGCTACGGTGAGGGAACTTTGGCGGGGAGGCGCGCAATGTTGATCGTAACCGCCGGCGGCTGGGAGGAGCATTACGCCGCTCGCGGGGTCAACGGGCCGATCGACGACCTGCTGTTCCCGATCAATCATGGGATCCTCTACTATCCGGGCTACGACGTCCTTCCGCCGTTCGTCGTCTACAGGGTAGATCGTCTCGATGAAGCTGATTTCGAGCCCTTAGCCCGGCGCCTGCGCGAGAGGATGCGGACGCTCGCGACCACCCCGCCCATTCAATATCGCCAGCAGAATGGCGGCGATTACCTGATTCCGAGCATGCAACTCCGCCCCGACTTGGGCGATCCGGGTGCGACCGGCGTCGCGCTTCACGTGGACGGCGGCGAGGCTTCGCGGGCAAAGCTTGACGAGGTGGCTTACGGCTGACTGCTGCTGCGCAACGCCTTCGCCTCCAGGCTCGCTATTGGAGGCGGCGGCGTTGCGTTGCTTGCGTTCAGAAATGAGTGGCCTGGGCGAAGGTAGTCCATCCAGTCGTTCCAGAAATAAGCGGCAGCTTTATCTTATAGACCGGACTTCGGCCGACAGGTGCCGAGCGTCAGCCGCGCCGCGCCGCCTCGATCGCGGCGACGTCGATTTTCCTCATGGTCATCATGGCGTCGAACGCCCGCTTTGCCTCGTCGCCGCCAGCCGCCATGGCGTCAATCAGTGCGCGCGGAGTGATTTGCCAGGAAATCCCCCATTTGTCCTTGCACCAGCCGCACACGCTCTCCTGACCGCCATTGCCGACGATGGCATTCCAGTAGCGGTCGGTCTCCTCTTGATCGTCGGTGGCGATCTGGAACGAGAACGCCTCGTTATGCTTGAACTCGGGACCGCCGTTGAGGCCGATACAAGGAATGCCCGCAACCGTGAAGTCGACCGTCAACACTTCGCCCTCCTTGCCCGCTGGGTAGTCGCCGGGTGCCCGGTGCACGGCCCCCACCGAACTGTCAGGAAACGTCTCGGCGTAGAAGCGGGCGGCAGCCTCGGCGTCCTTGTCGTACCAGAGGCAGATCGTGTTCTTGGCAACTGCCATTGCGTGTTCCTTTCCCTTTGAAGCCAGGATTTTGGCGTTTTATCCCTATCCGCTCTCTTCCGAAATAGGTGGCCAACCGCTTTTCTCCACCCGGAAGCGTTCGTCTCGCCCCGGGTGATCGCAAACGGCAGCTAACCTTAATGTTCTCGTCCGCTTGGGTCGATATTTCGCATTCCGCCAACGCTGACGCGCGAAATTCCGGCGATCGGCATGGCGACCGGAAGGCGCGGTGGATTTCCGCACGCCATCAGACCGTTTCGAGCCGGCTGAACCGAACCGGGATGAGTTTCCGAGTCTTGAGTTGCCCTGCCGCATCCTTGTCGATGACAGTCAGGAACTGCGCGTCTTCAGATCCCACAGGCAGAACCAGGCGCCCCCCCGGCTTGAGCTGCTCAAGCAAAGCCGGAGGCGCGCGGTCGGCCGCGACCGCGACAAGAATCTTGTCGAATGGGGCGTGCTCAGGCCAGCCGCGCGACCCGTCTCCGACGCGAATGCCGATGTTGGAGAAGCCTAGGTCCTGCAGCAGAGCCTCGGCATGGCTTGCGAATTCCTCGATAATTTCGACGCTCCAGACTTGCCCGGCGAGTTCCGCGAGGATTGCGGTTTGGTAGCCCAGGCCGGTGCCGATCTCGAGCACTGACTCGTGCGGTTGAGGAGCGAGGAGATCGGTCATGAGAGCGACGATGAAGGGCTGCGAGATGGTTTTATCGAAGCCGATCGGCAGCGGCATGTCCTGGTAGGCATAAGGCGCAACCGAGGCTGGCACGAAGCGATGCCGCGGCACCCGCCGCATCGCCGCCATCACGCGTTCATCGAGCGCGGCCTTGCCGAGTTCTTCGCTTGTAAGGTCGACATGGATTGCAATCATCTCGACCATGTGCCGGCGCAGAACCGCGAGATGCTCTTCGGTCATTCGCTTCATGAGGGTGGGGTCTCCTCAACCAGCTTGCTCGCAGATAGCCTTACATCCTGTTTGTCTTGTCACAAGTAACGCCCGCGATCGAACAGGAAAGTAGCGGACGAAACCGCGATTTTGTTTGCCATATGGTGAACCTTTGTCTATAGTTCACCACATGGAAAACCATAGAACGCCACTCGATGCCGCATTCCACGCGCTTTCCGACCCCACCAGAAGAGCGGTCATCAGCCGCCTGACAAAGAGTCCCGCGCCCGTCAAGGAATTGGCGGAGCCCTTCGATATAGGACTCCCAGCCTTCCTGAAACACCTGCGGGTGCTTGAGGAGAGCGGACTTATAACGACCGAAAAGACCGGCCGCACCCGCACTTGCCAGGTGAAGATCGGGCGGTTGGCGGAGGCCGAGTCATGGCTCTCCGAGCAGCGCGCGCTTTGGCAGGCCAGAACGGATCGGCTTGCAGACTATGTCGAAACCCAAATGTCACGGGACAATGAAAATGACGGTTGAAAACACTGAGCTTACAATCTCGCGCTTCATCAATGCCCTCCCGGCTACCGTCTGGAAGGCATGGAGCAGGCCCGAGCATCTTGCGAAATGGTGGATACCCGATCCCATCGAATGCAAGGTCATCAAACTGGACCTGCGCCCGGGTGGCGGCTTCGAGACGAAGATGCGCGAGGGCGGTGGCGAATTCCAGCCGCATGTCGAAGGCTGTTTTCTGGACATAGTTCCTGAAAAGCGCCTCGTGTTCACCACGGCGCTTGCCGAGGGTTGGCGGCCGACGGAACCCTGGCTGGCGCTGACCGCGATCATTACGTTCGAGGCGGAGGGACAGGGCACCCGGTATTCGGCCCGCGTGCTGCACAGAAATGCCGCCGACAGCCGCAAGCACGAAGAGATGGGATTCCAGGAAGGCTGGGGCGCCGCGCTCAACCAACTCGCGGCCTGTGCGGAGCGCCTGGAATGACCCGGTAATCGGGAACCGCGGTGGAACGCACCGCAGAAGGTCCGGCCGCACCAGGTAAATCGCGGGCTCGGAGAAACCGTCGGACTCCTCCACGTCGGTGGACGTCGTTCCGCGGCCGTTCGAAATGCAAAGACCCATTGGCGGCCGGCGAGACGTCACCCGAACGGCCGATGAACGAAAATTACCCGCACTGAATGGCCAGGCCGTCAAACTCGGAGCAGCCCGGTCGCTCCACGATCGGACAGCCCGCCTCGTTGGTCGCATACAGTTTTCCGCCCGGCCTGCCAGCGAGTTCGGGATTGGGGTCGAAGCCCGGGCCTACCACGAGCGGCCGATCGGGCAGCACGTCCTGATCCAAGGACGAAGCCATCGTCGTCTCCAACGTCTGCACCACCGAGCCGTCCGCTCCCTCGATCCTGATTGACACCTTGTAAGGCTTGTCCTTCTTCACGCAGCGGAGCGGCGGGCTTTCGATCATCGTCTTATCGGTCATCGGCCAGATTTTCTTCCTGACCACGAGCGGGTCGCCGCCGGCAGGGTTTTCAAAGGCGGCAACTACGGTCTGGCCTTCCCCGACCGGCTGGAGAGGCTTCAGATTAAGACGATAGGTCGCGGTAGCGACACGATAATTGAAGACGAAGAGCTTGCCGTCGATTTCGAAGTATTCGCCTTCGCCGCCCGTTTCCCGGCAGGCGGCGAGCGCCAGAAGCCCCGCAAAAAGGGCCGACGTGACAAGCCGGACTTTGCGTTTGTCAGGCATGGTAGCGCTCCTTGCGAGCAAAACCGGTGCCGTGTCCAGGAAACAGCCGTCTAGTCAAATTTAGCAGGGCAGATTGCGTTCGACAAGTTAGAGCCGGGGGCACCGTCGCCTGACGGCTTCGGACTTCGGGAGATCCATGCTTTACTTCTTTCAGCGGGTTTTAAACGGCGTCCACTCAAGTGCGCTGTAATGCGCTGCTGGCTTTCGGCTGCGCGTTGGACCAACCGCCTATGGCGCAGTGTTTGCTTTTTCGGGACAGCGATGATCCTGGCCGCGGTGTTCGGATGTTATGCGCTGTGGCGCCCGCGGCGCAGACATCTCGTTGCCCGCGGGGAAGCCCGGCCCGCCTACAAGCGTGGTTAACACCGGCAAGCCAACCAAGAGCTGATAGAGGTCGGCAGCCTTCGCGGTATCGCAAATCGGTCGCGAAGCTCTTTTTTGCGAGGAGCATCTTCGACAATCCAGCCCTTGATCAGGCCGGAGACGAAACTGTCGCGAAATCTATGTTTTCGCGACACTAGGTCATCCCAATATCTCTTTAAGGGCCCTCACAAGCCGATCGCATTCAGCGTCTGTTCCAATGCTGATGCGGAGGAAATCCTGAATTCGCTCTGTGGGAAAATGCCGTACCAGAATTGCCCGGCTTCGTAGCTGCGTGCTCAAGTCAGCGCCTGATCTATGCGGATGCCTCACAAATAGAAAATTCGCGGATGAAGGAAGCACGTCGAAGCCGAGCCCTCGTAGGGCGGCCGCCAAGTGGTGCCGGGTTGCAATTATCAGATCGCGGTGCCGTTCGAACCAGCCTCGATCTTCCCAGGCGGCGACGGCGCCCGCCAAGGCAAGCCGATCGAGAGGATAAGAATTGAAGCTGTCCTTGACCCTCTCCAGAGCTTTGATCAGCGGCCTTTGGCCTATTGCAAAGCCGATCCGGAGGCCGGCAAGGCTGCGTGATTTCGAAAAAGTCTGGATGACAAGAAGATTCTCGTATTTCCGCACGAGTGGAATGGTGCTTGTGCCGCCGAAATCCACATAGGCTTCGTCTATGACCACGACCTTGTCGGGGCGTTCTCGAACTAAGGCTTCAATGTCTGCCGGCGGCTGTGCGATCCCGGTTGGAGCATTGGGATTGGGGAGGATGATGGCGCCGCAAAGCTGCCCGTAATCCCCAATCCTGACCTGGAAATCATCATCAAGGGGCACTTCGTTGAACCGGATCCCATAGAGGCGGCAGTAGGTTCGATAAAAACTGTACGTGATGTCCGGAAAAAGCAGGGGAAGATCATGGTTCAGGACCGCCTGAAAGGTGTGCGCCAAAACCTCATCCGACCCCTTTCCGACGAAGACCTCGTTCGGATCGACATTGTGGCTTTGAGCGATTGCTATGCGCAACCGCAAAGCAGTCGGCTCAGGATAGAGGCGAAGAGTATCGTTCAGTTGCTCCGAGATAGCGGCTAGCGCGCGAGGCGATGGGCCATAGGGGTTCTCGTTGGTGTTCAGCTTGACTACATCGGGAATGGACGGTTGCTCGCCCGCTGCATACGGGGTCAATGTATGGACAAGGGGACTCCAGAAACGGCTCACTGCACCTTCCAACGAGATCTATCGCGAAAATCAGGATTAAAAGGGGACGGCTTCGCACCCGACTTTTGCTATGTCGCAGAAATAGCATTTCGCGACAACGTTTTGCCGCTCACCCGATGCGCTGGATTGTCATTGGCCGGGGACTGGCTATCGTAAGCTCTCACGGCGCGCGGCCTTCGACATTCTCTCTTGCCTCCGCGTCACCACCGTGCCTTCATCCAGCCCCAAAGCCATCCTACCCGCCGTTTCATGAACCTCCCGCCCACCGCAATCCTTGCCGGCCTCATCCTGCTCGCCGCCTGCGCAACGCCGGCGCCCGAACCGCAGGGCGACGCGCCGCCCGAACCGGTCCCCGCCGGCATCACCCCGCTGACCCAGGAGCAGGACGAGCTTTTGGCGCAGTAACGCGCCTCGCTCCTGCTCTGCCCCAGTGATTTGCCGAAAAGGCAACGGCACCCACCCACGAAGTGTGGATAAAACCAGTCCGATCATGGCTGATTTTCGCAGTTGCCGAAGATTCTTTGCAGCGATTTCAAGCAGTTGGACATCTGGCAATAGAATCTCTTATCCCACACCCCCTGCCGCTCCCGCACAATAGGCCCGTTCCTCCCGCGGGACCGCCGGTCATGACGGTGATTTGCGGGGGAGGAACCGGCGCCTCCGATTGGTCGCTAACGTGGCGATTGGTCCGGGGGGTTCCGCCGAAAACCTGGCTCCAAGGGGGTAATACGGCCCCTGTGTGTCGAGAGGAG
>DASZDZ010000122.1:0-17787 GCA_035941355.1 Pseudaminobacter sp. | reverse complement strand
CGGTGTCTGTCGCCACGGTCGACCGGTCACGCGCCCCGCTCCATGTACATTCCATGGACAATGACGCGCGGATGATCCGCCTTCCGTTCATACCCGGTGCGCACCAGGTCCCGCCAGAACGGTGAGGAAATTATGCGGGAGCGGCGGAGGGTGTGGATAAAATTTTTTTCGCGGCTTTGCCCCGGCGCGCGCAATCCGGTCAGAACTGCGCTTGCGCGACCTCGACCGGCGGCAATCCGCCCGTGACGACGATCGGCGTGCCTTCGGGTACCCGATCGTAGAGGTCGATGACGTCCTGGTGCATGAGCCGTACGCAGCCCGAGGAGACGGACTTGCCGATCGAGGCCCATTCCGGCGAGCCGTGCAGGCGAAACAGCGTGTCCTTGCCGTCCTGATAGATGTAGAGCGCCCGCGCCCCAAGCGGGTTGTTGACGCCCGCCGGCATTCCGCCCTCCCAATTGTTCGTGCCGGGGATTTGCCGCGCGCGGTATTTTTCCAGCTCGGGCTGGCGGTCGATCATTTCGTTCGGCGGGAACCAGCGCGGCCATTTCTGTTTCCACTCGACCACGCCGCGGCCGGCCCACTCGAAACCCTCGCGGCCGAGGCCGACGCCATAACGGATCGCCTGCTCGAAATTGCCGACGACATAGAGAAAATGGTTACCCGTATCGACGACGACCGTTCCAGGCATCTCACCGGTCGGGTTCGGCACGATCTGCCGATAGTATCGCGGGTCGATCTGCTCGATCGGTACGGCCGGAATCTCGTGGCCCTCGTCGGTCATGGCGGCATACATCAGGCGGGGGTCGCCGAAGCCGGGATCGAGACTGAGCTGCGGACCCTGGAAAGGCGCGAGCGGCTGGGCGTAGGCTGTCGTGGCGCGCTCACGCGTGCTGGTGCAGGCGGAAAGCGCGGCGGAGGCGGCGCCTGTAGCGGCCAGGGTGAGAAGCCTGCGGCGGCTGAGATTTGACATTCGGACTTTCTACCAGTGTTTCGAAATCCAGCAACGCACGGAATGCGTGCTACGTTCCGAAGGGCTGCTCACATATGCTGCCGAATACGGCGTTGTGTAGGCCATCGGCGGGCGGAGCGACGCCGATGAGCATGAGAAAGGGATTTTCGTCAGGCTGGATCGAGGCTCGAGATCACTTTTCGGTGCAACGCGGCCGCGGGCTCGTCGAAACAGCAGAAGATGATTTTTTGGGGAAAATCGCTTCCGCGCAAAAAGCGGGCGACAGCGTGCACCGCCACCGCTGCAGCCTCGTCCTTCGGATATCCAAAAACGCCCGTCGAGATCGCCGGGAAAGCCACCGTTCGGCAGCCATGGGCAGCGGCGAGTTCGAGCGAGCGGCGGTAGCAGGAGGCGAGCAGGTCGGCTTCACCTTTATTGCCGCCCCGCCAGACGGGGCCGACCGTGTGGATGACGTGCCGGGCGGGCAGATCGTAGCCGCCGGTGATCTTTGCATCGCCTGTCTCGCATCCGCCCAGCGTGCGGCATTCGGCCAGCAGTTTCGGCCCGGCAGCCCGATGGATCGCGCCATCGACGCCGCCCCCGCCGAGCAACGAGGAATTGGCGGCGTTGACGATGGCATCGACATTCAACTTGGTGATGTCGCTTGTGATGACCTGCATGCGCTGAGATACGGACATGCCGCTCACATCTTGGACGTCTCGCACGTCTTTGCCGGCCGATGATGCCGTAGTGCCTCCCAACGTAGCCGCGCCGATGTGGTTCCGGTTATTTGGAAACCATGATCGAGCAACGTCCTTGGGTCTTGAACTTGATGGTCGATGCGTATGCTGAATGGCCGGCTGCGGCGATGTAGTTCTGGTAGGCCCGCTTGCAACTGCCTTCCTCGCCCTGGTAAAAAATCACCACCGAGCGCTTGTCTCCGACCTTCCCGGCGAGCGATTCCGCCATACCCGGCGTGCCCGCGAGCATCAACCCTCCGAGCATCGATGCGAGCGCGAGCGTAATTGTCTGCAATTTCATGCTTATTCCCCCTTTAATGCCAACTACGGCTTAGCCGCAATCTATGCGTGTGGCCAGAGGGGAGGGGCTGATCTTCACAAGACTTGGTGAATGGAGAGCGCCCGCAGGAGCAGGGTGAAGGCCGGCGCGTCCCCTCACATCCTGAACACGCCGAACTTCGTCTCCTTCACCTCCGCGTTCAGCGCGGCCGACAGGCTAAGCGCCAGCACTTCGCGCGAGCGCGCCGGGTCGATGATGCCGTCGTCCCAGAGGCGGGCGGAGGAATAGAGCGGGTGGCCCTCGCGCTCGTATTTTTCGAGGATCGGCTGGCGGAATTCGGCCTCTTCCTCGGCCGACCATTTCTTGCCGCAGCGCTCCCTCGCGCTTGACCATGGCGAGCGCGAGGAAGCTGCCTATCTCAGGCAGCAATTCGGCTACTGGGATTCCTGGCAGGCACGCAGAGCCGCGAACGCCGCATCGGTTCCGGTGAGACTGATCACGATCGGATCGCGTCCCTCCGGAGTGATTGTCAGCCTGTTCTTCTTGGCCAGGTCGTAGATGAAGTCAGGATTGTTGACCGGGACATAGGCTCCGCGGAATCCCTCTATCTGCTGACCGGTAGCCTGTCCGGAGAACTTTTCGCCGTCGACGTCAAAGATCACGGAGAGCTCTTCGCCAGCAGTAACCGCCGCATCCGCCTTCGTGTACATGGCCAGATAGCCGCGCACGGTGCCGGTCGCATCGATGCCCATTTCGACATGGGCTTCGGCAGGGAGCTTCCGTGCGATCACGCAGCCGGGCCCCAACTGGTCATTGACGAAAATGTCCCAGCCGGCTTCCGAGCCGTATTTCTTGCTCGCCGCACTCGCGCCGGAAGCGCTCAGAGCCGCAATGGTCAGAGCTGTTCCCACCTGAATGAAAGTATTCATGGCCTTCTCCTTCGCGCTTTTGCCTCCCCTTTTAGAATTCGAGCATGACAGCGGGGCGAAAGCCAGGGAATTCAATCGTTCTTGTGCCCGCCTTCCTCCAGTTCCGCCCCCGGCAGGTAGAGCATAATCGGGCGGATTTCGTAGACGGCAGTGGGGTTGGCGCGGCGCAGCTCCCGTGCGACCTGGAGCGCGTCGTCGATCGAGGGATAGTCCACGACATAGAAACCCAGCAACTGCTCCTTGGTTTCGGCGAAGGGGCCGTCGATGACCATGCCATCGCCCGGCCCACGCAGGGTCTTGGCGCCCTCGGTGGGCCCGAGCCGCGCGGCGGGTCCGAGATGCTTCTCAGCGACGAGCCGATCGTTGATCTTGAGCAACTTGTCCATCCGAGCTTCGTCTTCCTCTTCGGTCCAGGATTGGACCGCGCCCTCGGGGTGGTAGGCCAGGATCGCGTATTGCATTGGTAGTTCCTTTTCTTTCGGCGGGCTCATTGCCGCCGAAGTCATCTTGTTCGCAGGATCTTCTCCATCGCTTTCCCCTTCGCCAACTCGTCGATCAGCTTGTCCAGGTAGCGGATTTCACGCATCAGCGGCTCCTCGATCTCCTCGACGCGGACGCCGCAGATCACGCCCTTGATCAGAGCGCGCGAGGGGTTGGGCCGAGGGGCTAGCGCGATGAAGGTTTCGATGTCGGTTTTGTCTGACAGGATGGCGGCGAGCTCGCCGGGGCCATAGCCCGTCAGCCAGAAGATGATCTCGTCGACCTCGGCCTTGGTGCGGCCCTTCTTTTCCGCCTTCGCGACGTAGTGCGGATAGACGCTTGCAAAACTGATCGTATATATGCGGTGCTTCTTCACAGGTGGGCCCGCGGCCTGAGCGGCTTTCTGCTTCATCACATCCTCCATACGCCCACCTTCGTCTCCTTGACCTCCGCGTTCAGCGCCGCGCTTAACGACAGCGCCAGCACTTCGCGCGAGCGGGCCGGGTCGATGATGCCGTCGTCCCAGAGGCGGGCGGAGGAATAGAGCGGGTGGCCCTCGCGCTCGTATTTTTCCAGGATCGGCTGGCGGAATTCGGCTTCCTCCCCGGCCGACCATTTCTTGCCGCGGCGCTCGATGCCTTCGCGCTTGACCATGGCGAGAACGGTCGCTGCCTGCTCGCCGCCCATCACCGAAATGCGGGCATTGGGCCACATCCACAGGAAGCGGGGCGAATAGGCGCGGCCGCACATGCCGTAATTTCCGGCGCCGAACGAGCCGCCGATGATCATAGTGACCTTCGGCACCTGCGCGGTGGCCACCGCCGTGACCAGCTTGGCGCCGTCGCGGGCGATGCCGCCGGCCTCGTATTTCTTGCCGACCATGAAGCCGGTGATGTTCTGCAGGAAGACCAGCGGGATTTTTCGCTGGCAGCATAGCTCGATGAAATGCGCGCCCTTGAGCGCGGATTCGGAAAACAGCACGCCGTTGTTGGCGATGATGCCGACCGGCATGCCGTGCAGATGCGCGAAGCCGGTGACCAGCGTCGTTCCGTAATTCTGCTTGAACTCGTCGAGTTCCGAGCCGTCGACAATGCGGGCAATGATCTCGCGCACGTCGTAGGGCTGACGGGTGTCCTGCGGGACGATGCCGTAGATCTCGTCGGCCGAATGCAGCGGCGGCAGGGGCTCGCGCAGGTCGAGACTTATCTGCTTCTTGCGATTGAGGTTGCGGACGATGCGGCGGACGATGGCGAGCGCGTGGTCGTCATCCATCGCGTAGTGGTCGGCGACGCCGGAGAGCCGCGTGTGGACGTCGGCTCCGCCGAGCTCCTCCGCCGTCACGTCCTCGCCGGTCGCGGCCTTCACCAGCGGCGGGCCGCCGAGAAAGATAGTTGCCTGGTTGCGCACCATGATCGATTCATCCGCCATCGCCGGCACATAGGCGCCGCCCGCCGTGCACGAGCCCATCACGCAGGCGATCTGCGGAATGCCCATGGCCGACATGTTGGCCTGGTTGAAAAAAATGCGGCCGAAATGATCGCGGTCGGGAAAAACCTCGTCCTGGTTGGGCAAATTGGCGCCGCCTGAATCGACCAGATAGACGCAGGGCAGATTGTTCTGCATGGCGATCTCCTGGGCGCGGAGATGCTTTTTCACGGTCAGCGGATAATAGGTGCCGCCCTTCACCGTGGCGTCGTTGACGACGACCATGATTTCTTTGCCTTCGACGCGGCCGATGCCGGCGATTATGCCGGCTGCGGCGATGTTGTCGTCATACATGCCCCAGGCGGCGAATTGGCCGATCTCGAGGAAGGGCGAGCCGGGATCGAGCAATTGCGTCAGCCGGTCGCGCGGCAGCAGCTTTCCGCGCGACGCGTGGCGCTCGCGGGCCTCGTCCGACCCGCCGCGCTGTACGGCCACGGCTTTCTCGGAAATGTCGGCAACCAGCGACCGCATCTTTTCCGCGTTGGCGCGGAAAAGATCGGAGGAGGTGGATATCTGGGACTGGATGACGGTCATGGAGGCCTGCTGCGCCGTTCGCTGGACCCGGATGTTTACACAGGTCCGCAAGGCCGGCGCAACAGCGGGGCCGGAACGGCGTCCGCCAGCCGCCCGGCGCCGCAGCGTCTCAGTGGTTCCGCCGTGTCATATGGCGAATGTGCAGCTGACGTAGGGTGATGAGAGTTGCAAAGGAAGACACGCAGGAGTAGTATTGCGGCGGGGCTTGGGAACGATTTTCAACCTTGAGGGGAGAAAAATTGTGGGCGGGACGTTTCATTTTTCCTACGAAATCATCAACGCTGCGGCTGATCGCTGGGAGGCGACGAAGCCCGAACGCGACAAGAGGGCGCGAGCCAAAGCGGAGGGCCGGCATGACGAGATCGACAGCAAGGACCGCATCGTCAAGCACGCCAACCGGCTGCGCCAGCAGTTGCGTACGCCGCTGGAGAACATAGCGGCGATGGAGAAGGCGGCGGTTCCGGCGCCGGTGCGCGAACTGGCCACGCGCAAGCCGGTCACCAGGGCCGACATAGACTCCCTGTTCGTCGAGCGGGTGATAGGCCCGAGCAAGGATTTCCTCTCGGCGGAGTTCTTCGAACTCGGCTCGTTCGCGATGCGCTCGGTGGCGCGCATCAGGACCGAGTTTGGCGGGAGCCTCGGCTATGGCACCGGCTTCATGGTGTCGCCGTCGCTGCTCTTGACCAACGAGCATGTGCTGGAGAATGCCGACTGGGCCGCAGCCAGCGTCGCCGAGTTCGACTACCAGCGCGACCGCCTCGGCAGGCAAAAGCTGGTCCAGTCGTTCCATCTCGATCCCGAACGCTTTTTCCTCAACGACAAGACGCTGGATTTTGCGCTGGTTGCGGTGAAGCCCGCGCCGGGAGTAGGGACCGCAAAAATCGCCGATTTCGGCTTCTGCCCGCTGGTCGGCGTGGAGGGAAAAATCCTCGTCACCGATCCGGTCAACATCGTCCAGCATCCGCAGGGCCGGATGAAGGAAGTGGTGATCCGCGAGAACGAACTCAGCGCGCTGCCGCTCGGCGATCTCGACGGCTTCGCCCATTATCTCGGCGACACCGAACCCGGCTCGTCAGGCTCGCCGGTATTCAACGACCGCTGGGAGGTGGTCGCGCTGCATCATTCCTCGGTGCCCGCGCGTGACACTGCCGGCAACTACCTGACCAGGGATCGCAAGGTCTGGAAGGACGCCATGCCCGTCGAGGACATCGCCTGGATCGGCAATGAGGGCATCCGCATCTCGCGCATCATCAGCCACCTGAAACAACGCGATGGCCTGCCGGCCGGCGCGGCCGCGCTCTTGAAGGAACTGTTGGAAAAATCCGACACGACGGAAATCGGGCCGCTCCACGAAGCAAGCGTGGCGCTGAACGGCGGCTCCGAAAAAACCTGCGCGCTCGATCTCGCTGGAACCGCGACGATCACCGTGCCGGTGACGATCACGGTGGCGGTCGGCGGCGCTCGCGCGGTGCGCGCCGAGCTTGGCCACGCGGCGCTGCTGGCGGAGCGGGTGCGGCCCGCGCCCGACTATGACGGCCGGCCGGGCTTCGACGACGATTTCCTTGGCGTCTCCGTGCCGATGCCCGACCTGGTCGATCGGCGGCAAGGCGAACCGGCGACGCTCGCCGACGGTTCCGTCGAACTGAAATACCACCATTTCAGCGTTCTCATGAACGCGGACCGGCGGCTGGCCTATGTCTCGGCGGTGAATTACGACGCCGCCGCGCCCTTCGTCGAGGAACGCGGCGCCGACGACTGGTTCCTCGATCCCCGTATCGACACGGGCCTGCAGGCCGACAACCGCTTCTATAAGAACAACCCGCTCGACCGCGGCCATCTTGCCCGGCGCTACGACGCCGGATGGGGCATGACCGCCGAGGAGGCCAAGCTCGCCAATGACGACACCTTCCACTGGACCAATTGCGCGCCGCAGCACCAGGTCTTCAACCAGAGCAAGCTGTCGCAGCCGGGCGATCTGCGGCTTTGGGGCGAGTTGGAAAACCACATCACCGACCAGGCGAAGCAGGACATGCAGCGCCTGTCGATCTTCAACGGCCCGGTCTTCGGCAAGGACGACAGGACGCATCGCGGCCTGCTCATTCCGAGCGCGTTCTGGAAAGTGGTGGCTTACCGCTCGAGAGGCGACGAGTTGCGGGCCGTCGGCTTCGTGCTGCACCAGGCGGACCTCATCAGCAATCTCGCGGCCGAGCGCTTCGAGGTGGGCCGGTTCGATCTGCGGCAGGTCCGGATAAGCCGGATCGAGGAACTGACGGGCCTCGATTTCAAGGGCTTGCGCAATGTCGACCCGATGGCGGCAACCGGCGTGCGCGAGGTTTTCGAGGGCGCGGTTGCGGCCGAGCGCAAGCTGAAGTCTGCGGCGGACATCAGGTTCTGAGAGGGCGGGGCTTCGAGACATCGGGAGCTCATCCGGCTCAGCGGATGAGTTCGATCTTGCAGCCGAGATCGAGCGTGGTCCAGACCCTGTCGGCGGTCACCGCGGTTCCGCCGATCTTGATAGCCGTCGCGATGCAGGCGCAGTCGCCGAGGGATAAGACGCCCTTGGGCGCCGAGCGCTGCAGCCGGCCGGCCAAAACCGCCAGATCGTAATCGAAGTCGATAGCCATTATCCCGGCGCTTTGAATCACCTGCAGCGCGACCTCTACGGGATACGCCTTCTCGATACATTTCGTAACGACTTCGGCTACGTTCACGGTGCTGATGACCGCGTCCCTGGAGAGACGCAAAGCCTTTTCTTCGCCGGCTTCGCCGCGAACGATCGCCAAGATCACAGAGGAATCGAGGACTGATGCCAAGCGTGTCAGTCCAGCGGCGGAAGGCCGTGCGCCTTGCGCCACTCATCGGCCTCTTCCGCCTCGCGCCGCGCCTCCGCGCGCCTGTCGGCGATCAGTTCGTCGACCCAACTTACATCCGCCGGCAATATCTTGCGGGCTAGATTTTGAGCGCGCCTGATTGCAACCGCCGGCGACACGATGCGGAATTCCCCTTCGACGACTTCGGCGGTGACTGTGTCGCCGGGCTTAACCATCATCGCCGCGCGCATCTCAGCGGGGATGACGATACGTCCAGCCTCGCCGATCTTGAGGCGCGTGTAGCCGACCGATGCGAGGTTGGTCGGGGCATTTTCGAATGTCTGCGGCTCCTCGGCGAAACCTTTCGGACCTGCCATTTTTGCCTCCTGTCATCAGGAGGTAATAATGTCACATTTAGATCAATATGGCAACGGAACGACATTTTGGCAGGAGGATGGCCTGACCCAAGCCTAAACCCCCTCCGCCATGATCTCCCGCCCGATCAGCCAGCGCCTTATCTCGCTGGTGCCGGCGCCGATCTCGTAGAGTTTTGCGTCGCGCAGCAGGCGGCCTGTGGGATAGTCGTTGATGTAGCCGTTGCCGCCGAGCAGCTGGATCGCGTCGAGCGCCAGTTGCGTCGCGCGCTCGGCAGCGAAGAGCACGCAGCCGGCCGCATCCTTGCGGGTCGTCTCGCCGCGGTCGCAGGCGGCCGCGACCGCGTAGACATAGGCGCGGGAAGCGTTCATCGCCGTATACATGTCGGCGAGCTTAGCCTGGACCAGCTGGAACTCGCCGATCGGCTGGCCGAACTGCTTGCGCTCGTGACAATAGGGAACGCCGACATCCAGGCAAGCCGCCATCAGGCCGAGCGGCCCTCCGGCCAGCACCACGCGTTCGTAGTCGAGGCCCGACATCAGCACCTCAACGCCACGACCTTCCTCGTGCAGCACGTTCTCGAACGGCACCTCGACATTTTCGAACACCAGTTCGCCGGTGTTGGAGCCGCGCATGCCGAGCTTGTCGAGCTTTTGCGCAACGGAGAAACCGGGTGTTTCCTTCTCGACGATGAAAGCGGTGATGCCGCGCGAATTCCGCTCCGGGTTGGTCTTGGCGTAGACCACCATCGTGTCGGCGTCGGGCCCGTTGGTGATCCACATCTTGGTGCCGTTCAGCACGAAGCGGTCGTTCTTCTTTTCAGCCCTGAGCCGCATCGACACCACGTCGGAGCCGGAGCCGCTCTCCGACATGGCGAGTGCACCGACCTTCTCGCCGCTGCACAGGGCAGGGAGATATTTCGCCTTTTGCTCCGGTGTCGCCCAGCGGTTGATCTGGTTGACGCAGAGGTTGGAGTGGGCGCCGTAGGAGAGGCCAACCGAGGCGGAGGCGCGCGAAATCTCCTCCACGGCCACGACATGGGCGAGATAGCCCATTCCCGAGCCGCCGAAATCGGGATCGGCGGTGATGCCGAGCACGCCCAGCGCGCCGAGTTCGGCCCACAGATGCGCCGGAAAAACATTGCTGCGGTCGATCTCCGCCGCGATCGGCGCGATCCTATCCTGGGCGAAGCGGCGCACCAGGTCGCGCAGGCTGTCTATGTCCTCACCCAGCCCGAAATTCAGCGTGCGGTCGTACATTTCGCATCTCCCTGGCGGCATCCGCGCCCACGAGGCGCTTTGTCATGGAAAGGTAGGTTTCTGCGACCTCTTCGACAGAGAGCCGCTCGTCCGGGCGGAACCAGACAATCACGCCTGTGATCATCTGGATGATGGCCATCGCGGTCATGCCGACATCGTCGATGGTGAACGCCCCTGACTCGGCGCCATCGCGAAGAATCTGGCGCAGTTCCTTCTCGTATGATCCGCGCAGGCGCAGGATTTGGGAAAGCCGGTCCTTGGACAGGCTGCGCAACTCCATGTTCGAGACATGGGTGGAGTGGCGGCGGGCGACATGGAAGCGGATATGGTTGTCGACGAAGGCGGAGAGCCGTGCGCCCGGATCGGCGGTTGCCGGCCGCGACGCCTCCCATGCCTGCTGCAGGCCTCCCATGTGCTCGCGCATCAGGGTGAAGAGCAGGTCTTCCTTTGTCGGGAAATAGCGGTAGAGCGCCGCCGCCTGCACGCCGACCTCGGCGGCGAGTTGCCGCATCGAGACCGCCTCGTAGCCATGGCGCGCGATGAGGCTGAGCGCTGCTTCGCGCGTCGCTGCTTCGGTCCTGCCGCCGTCCGATCCCGTCGTGCGCGCCATTGTCGCTCCTTGAGCTGAGATAATAAAACGAACGTTCAATTAATTCAAGCCAAATGGAGGTCTTGCATGAAAGCCCATAGCGGCTGAAGCTGTGGCATGGCGGCACGAAGCGCAGGTACTCTCGTCTATCGGAACCGGGCTAAGGCGATCGAAGTCCTGCTCGTCCATCCAGGCGGGCCGTTCTGGCAAAAGCGCGATCTCGGCGCCTGGTCGATCCCGAAAGGCGAATATGCCGACCATGAGGACGCGGAAGCCACGGCCCGGCGAGAATTCACCGAAGAGACCGGTTGGACGATCGCCGGCGAAATGACGCCGCTCGGTGACATCAGGCAAAAAGCCGGCAAGACCGTTTCCGCCTTCGCGGCCGAAGGCGATTTCGATCCCGCCACTCTGGCAAGCAACAGCTTCGAGATGGAATGGCCGCCGCGAAGCGGACGCGTCGCCTCCTTCCCCGAGGTCGATCGCGCCGGCTGGTTCGCACTGGCGGACGCGCGTGAAAAGATCATCGAGGGCCAGCGGCCGCTGCTCGATCGGCTGGAGGCGCTTCTCGGCGGCGGTGTGTGACAGCCGCTGCCGGCCAACACTTTCCGTCTGCCAGGCCTATGCGAAAACAAGCCGTTTGCCGGATAGTGCGGAAGCGCGTGAAAACGATCGATTGTTCTAAAATCCTGCCAGAGAAAGTTACGCCATGGATCTGCCGCCATTTCTCCTCGACCACTGGCTTGCAAAGTATGCTTTCGCATCGCCTCCCATAAAATATGACCTGGCCTCGAGCACCGGGCCGAAATGGACTGTCGGCGAATTGTTGTCGCTGGGAACCGAAGCGTCACGTCTAGACGATGTGACCGTCAGCTATGCGCCGGCCGAAGGAAGCAGCGCGCTTCGCGAGGCGATCGGAGCGTTTCTCGGGGTGGATCCCGACTGGGTCGTGGTGACGACCGGCGCATCGGAAGCCCTGTCCATTCTTCTCTGCCTGGCTGCCCGCCCGGGCGGCAACGTCGTACTGCCGTCGCCGGCATTCCCAGCCTTCGAGGCCATGGCGAACGTCTGGGGCCTCGGCGCGCGCCATTACAGCTTGGCTCGCGAAGACAATTATCGGCAGTCAGCGCGAGATGTGCTGGCCGCGGCCAACGGCGAAACCGTGCTGGCGCTGGTGAACACACCGCACAATCCGACCGGCACGATCATGTCGCCTGACGAGATCGCCCCGCTCGCCGCCGCTCTTGCGGAACGCCGGGTGCCGCTTATCGTCGATGAGGTCTATCACCCGCTCTATTTCGATAGAGAGCGGCCATCGGCGGCGGCCGTCGAGAACGTGCTTGTGATGGGCGACATGTCCAAGGCGCTGTCGCTGGCGGGTCTGCGCATGGGCTGGATCGTCGACGCCAACCCCGAACGGCGCAAGAAGCTCGTAGACGCGCGAAGCTATTTCACGATCAGCGGTTCGCCGGTTCTCGAGGCTCTGGCGATACACGCGCTGGCTCATCGCGACGTGCTGCTGGCGAGGCTGCAGGCGGTCGCGGAGGAAAATCTCGCCGCGCTCTCGGAGCTTATGGAGCGTGTGGGCGACATACTGGGTTGGGTGAAGCCTGCCGGCGGCACGGTGGCGTTCCCGTGGTTTCGCGACGGGCGCGACAGCCGCCCGTTCTGCGAGGCGTTGGCGGCCAGGGGTGTGCTCGTCGCGCCGGGCGACTGCTTCGCGATGCCGGATCACATGCGCGTCGGCTTCGCCGTGCTGAAAAGCGGCGGCTTCGCGGAGGCGCTCACGATTTTTGAGCGCACCTTGCGCGAGCATTCGCGATAGTGCCACTGGCATGGGGGTCTGAAACACCTTGAGCGCGAACGCGCCGTCGCAACGAAGCCGGCGTCATAGCGTTGCTTCAGCACGATGCCAACTCCCTTGCTAATCATCGGGGTCCAATCGCTGCTGAGCTTCATCGCTTTTGGCCTCATCGCGCGATGGTATCTTGTTCCGTGGCTCTCCAAGTTCTCGCTCGAAGATCGCTTGGCTGCATTCACTTGGCTACACGTTTTTCGCTATGTCGCGCTGACCGGATTGTTGCCGGGGCAAGTCTCGGCCGATGTTCCCGCCTTTGCTCTCAACGCCGTTGTTTACGGCGACACAATCTCGGCGCTGTTGGCACTCGTTTCCGTAATCTTGCTCAGGGCACGTACGCCCGGCGCGATCGCCATGGCTTGGGTCTTCAACGTCGTCGGCCTCTTGGATTGGGCGCAATCACAAGTCGTTGGCGTGAGCGCTCAGGCATTCGCCTATCCGGCTGGAGCCAGCGCCTTGGTCTACGCCTTCTATGTCCCACTTCTGGTCGTGACGCACGTCGTGATGATCTACTGGCTCTTCTCGCATCGGCGCAGCGCGTAGCATCACCGCGTTATAGGATTGCGGGCTCCTGATCGCGGGGTCGATTTGGCGGGCTATCTTTCTCGTTAACCTGCCGCTCGGCCTAAGCCGCGTTGTCAGCCGCGCGCCTTTTCCAGCGCCCCCGGCAGTTCTTCGGCAAACAGCGTCAGTTCGTCAGGCAGCCCGACGCTGATGCGGATGCAGCGGTCGAGCCCAGGCGCCATCGGCTTGCGGATGAAGATGCCGCGGGCGATGAGCGTCTGAAGTACCTTGAGCGCAAAAGCGCCGTCGCGGCCGCAGTCGATCGTCACGAAATTGGTTGCCGAGGGGATGGGCGAGAGGCCGTTCTCGCGCGCGATACCGGCGATGCGGTCGCGCCCGGCGGCGACCTTGGCCATGACCTCGTTGAGCCAGACCTGGTCGGCAAGCGCTGCGAGCCCGGCGATCTGCGCCATGCGGCTGACGCCGTAATGATCGCGGATCTTCTCGAAATCGCCGATGGCCTTCGCCTCACCGACCGCATAACCGCAGCGTATGCCGGCAAGCCCGTAGGCCTTGGAGAAGGTGCGCATCCTGAGCACATTGGGACGCGCAATGTCGAGCGGCGGCATCGCCGATGCCGGCCCGGTCTCGCCATAGGCTTCGTCGAGGATCAGCATCGTCGTTTCCGGCAGCGCCTCGACAAAGCGCGTGATCTCGCCAGCCTCCCACCACGTGCCCGTCGGATTGTCGGGATTGGAGAGATAGACCATGCGGGCGTTTTCGCGCCAGACGGCGGCAAGCAGGCCGTCGAGGTTTTCGCGATCGTCCGCATAGGGAACGGTGACCAGCCGGCCGCCGCTGGCCGCGACATGGAAGTTGAAGGTCGGGTAGGCGCCGAGCGAGGTGACCACCGCGTCGGCCGGCGCGACATACATCCGGACCGCGATGTTGAGCAGCCCGTCTATGCCCTGGCCGACGACGACATTCCCGAGCTCCACGCCGAGATGGCCGGCAAGTGCGGCCTTCAGGTCGTGATTGTCGGGATCGCAATACATCCACATGTCGGGCGCCGCAGCCGCTATCGCCGCGATGACGCTCGGGGACGGGCCGAAACTGCTTTCATTGGCGCCGATGCGCGCCCGGAAAGGCTTGCCGCTGGCGCGCTGCTGCGCCTCTGGGCCGACGAACGGCACGGTTGCGGGGAGGGCGCGGACGATCGGAGTAAGCGGCGGGCGGCTGGGCATGGGGCAAGCACTCACGGGGATTGGACCAGGCCGGCGGCAGAACGACCGGCCGGCCAGCGATAGCAAAAATCGCGGTGTTTGCATGCGATTTTTATGAGGGGCTTGCGGATCGCAGGCCCCGCGCGGATGCCTTACCTCTGCTGAAAAGCGAAACAGCGGACCGAAGGCCCGCTGTTTCGATGGCGCGATGTACTTCGTGCTTACATGTTTTCGACAGCGCCGCAGAACTCGCGATACTTGATGGACGGGTTCTCCTCGCAATCCCTCAGCATCGTGGTGCGGTTTTCCTCAGACATTGCCGCCCAGGCGCTTCTCATCTCCTCGACCGGACGCAACGTGGTCATGGTGTTGTCGGTGAAGAACGGCTGCATCAGGTCGGTGTTTTCAAGTGAACTGGTGGTGGTCGGGTCGACCGCCGGGGCCGGGCCTGTATCGTCCTGGACCGGAGCTGTCTGCGCGAAGGCGCCGCTGGCGAGTGCAGCGGCAAGCGCGGTGATCGGGAGCATCTTGAATTTCATGACGGATTCCTTTCCTGTTCGAGTTGATCGATCAGCAGGCGATCAACCTTCAAAACGGTCCCCAAAAGGGATGGTTCCGCAAATCCGCGCCTCTGCCGGGGCCATTACGGCCGGCTACCGGAGGCTGGAGGGCTCAGCTCTTGCGCTTGGGAATGCTGACGATGCGCGGGGTGCGGAAGGCCAGCGGATGGGCGTCGACCGGCGGCCGCGATGCGGCTTGAGGGGCCAGGTTCTGCAGCGGCAGCTGCAGATAGGCGCCGTCGCGGATGCCCTGAAAGGTCTGCTCGACCATGGCGCCGAAGCCGCCGCCATGCATCCCGCTCAGGAATGCCAGCGTGTAGGCGGCCTTGCCCGAAAAGGAGAACGAACAGTTTTCGAAGGAGCAGCCGGAAAGGACCGGCGGGATGCCGCCGCCGTAATCCAGTTCGCAGCGGTCGAAGACGCAATTCTCGAAGCGCTTGCCGTCGAGGGAGAGCTGCTTGCCGCGGTAGGTCTTGCCCGTTTCCTGCACCGCCTGCGGCCTATTCGATGGCGTCCAGCTTGTCGATCGCGGCGGTGAAACCGTTCAGGGACAGCGGGATGGCGACCGGCTTGCGCGTCACCGATTCCATGCCGATGTTGAGGTTGGTTCCGGTCTTGAGCGCGGCGATGAGCGCCGCATCAAGCGGCACGGCCGCATATGCGCCATTCTGGTCGCTGGTCTGGATCGCAACGGATTTCTTTTCGCCGGCGTCGATCTGGTAGGAGGCGCCGGCCGGAATGAACAGGCCGTGTGGAAGCGCGAGCGGGCGGCGCGGGGTTGAAGCCTCAGGCGATTGCCTTGTCGGCGCGCGTCGCGCCCAAACCCACAAACGCCGGTTTGCTCAGGCCGTCCTTGATTTGCGTTCGAGAACGACGACGCAGGAATCGAGGTCGTTGGTCGCGAGATGCGCGTGACGCATGGTCATTTGAAGGGTTTGATGGCCGAGCCACATCTGGACTCGCCTGATGTCGATGCCGCCCTGGACGAGGCGTGACGCGCAGGTATGGCGCAAGATATGGGGAACCACCTGCTTGTCCGTTCCCAATCCGATCTCCGCTTTGGCATCGTTCCAGATTGCGCGGAAATTGGCCTGGTTCAGCATCGAGAACGGCCCCTTCTTCCGGGCGCCTTCGCCGGAGAGCGATTCCAGCGCCCGCCCCGTGAGCGGCACGGTTCGGCTGCGCCCAGACTTGGTTATCCAGAAGGAAACGCGATGATCGTGCACATCATTCCAGATAAGCCCGATCGCCTCGCCCAAGCGGCAACCCGTGTCGACCAGGAAGATGCACAGCCGGTAGCTGTTCTCGCATCTGGCCTTCACGGCCAAGAACAGGCGCTCTTCTTCTTCGCGGTCCAGAAAGCGGATTCGTCCGGCACGCTCTTTTTGGCGGCGGAATTCCGGAAGGTTGTGGATATTGCCCATTTTATACGCCTTGCGCAGCAATTTGCTGAGCGCCGCCATCTTTCGATTGATGGTTGCGTTGCTGTTACCGCGTTCGCGCAATTTTCCGATCAGGCCGTCGACGGTATCCTGGTCAAGAACGCTGAATCGCTCTCCAAGCAGTATCTCGTCTAGTTCTCCAATGAAGGAGCTGACATTGTATTTGTGGTTTCCATCGTCCCACAAAATGTCTTTATAGAGGGAAAAGAGGTCGGCTATACTGAAAGCTTCAACTTTTTTCAGCTTGGACAGCCCGTAGTCTGCCGTTTGCGAGCTGTAGGAAGTAAAGGATATACCTTCTTTCCATAGCAGATTTTCGTCGTCAAGTTTCATAGCTTAAGCGCCCCCCGCCCGCATAAAAAGACGGCAAAGCATAAGCACGAAATGTACGAACTTAACAATAGAGAGAGACATCCTTCGCCTCAGATCGCAATGCGCAAAATTCCGCAGCCCAAACGCGGAAATTTTGCTCTACGTTAACCCCCTCCCGTCAGCCCCCCTGATTTGTTGCCCGTCAAAATCGCGCCGAAAGCAGCTATTCACGATCGGTCTACGAAAAAGTTGACCCGGACAAACCTGTCCAGGTCAACTTCACACCAAGTTCGATTAGAACGTGCGCTGGAAGCGAACCATGCCGCCGAAAGCGTCGTTGTCATCGCCGAGATCGTCGTCGAAGTTGTCGACATAGACAACTTCAGGCGTGATCACGAGGCCAGGAACGAGCTCGTAAGCAACGTTGAGGCCGGCCGAGAAGTTCTCGGCTTCGTCATAAGCGAGCTGGACGTTGATCTTGGCCTTTTCCGAAACGGTGTACGTGCCACCGCCCCAGACAGCCCAGTCGCCGCCCCAGTTGCCGTAGTAGTTCGGGCCGCCGTTAGCGAACTCAAAACCGAACTCGTCAACGAGATCGTCATCCTTCGACGCATAGCCAGCCATGATGAAGAGAGCGAGCTGTTCAGTGGCGTTCACGTCCAAGCGGGCCTTGGCTGCCCACTCTTCCCACACCGAGTCATAACCGACGACAGCCGAAACGCCGCCCCATGCCGCCGTGTAGGCAACGCCGCCGGTAACATGCGGGACATAGCTGTCGACCGTGTAGATGTCGGCAATGGAGCTAACTGCATCGACAACACCATCGCCATCGGTGTCGACACCGAATTCTTCGTCATCGCCGTCGCCCATTTCAAGAGCGAGCCCGGCGGAGAAGCCGTTTGCGCCCGTCCAGGTATAGGAGATCTGGTGGGTGTCGAACGGGCCGTAGCCGACCGCGATATCGTCCAGGATCACGCCGCCGGCATAGCCGGTGAAGGTGGTGAAGAACGAGTCGGTCCTGCCAACGCGGAAGCCGCCGAGTTCAATGTAGGCCTGATTGACCGCCAATGACGTCTCGTTGTCGGTGAAGCCGTCGGTAACGGCAGTGTTGTAGTTGAACTCGATCGCGGCGTAGGTGCGCAGGGTGCCGAGTTCGGTTTCCGAACGGCTGTCGACGCGCAGCTGGAAGCGGGCGCGCTTCTCATACGTGTCGTTGAGTTCGACTTCGCCTTCAGCAAAGTCCTTTTTGTCGAAGACGTCCTGGTTGCCGATGGCGTCGCCAACGCGCACGTCATAACGGACATAGCCGCCGACGCGCAGGCAGGTCTCGGTGCCGGGGATGTAGAAGAAGCCCGTGCCGTACACGTCGCAGACGCGCACATATTCCATGGGCTCCGGTTCAGCGATCACGACCGCATCGGCCGCGCGTGCGCCGGAAACTGCGACGAGAGCCGC
>DASZDZ010000121.1:0-37843 GCA_035941355.1 Pseudaminobacter sp. | reverse complement strand
GATCGCTGCAGCACGCCCATCATCCCAATCGTGAACGACCTTCTTGATGAGGTAGACGTCACCACTGGGGACGCTCTCAAAGAAGTCACCGGCGACAAATTCGGTGCGCGGCAGGTCGCCTCCGGCACCCTGCCGTGCTGCCGCGACGCCCGAAGGCAGATCGAAAAGCACGCCGCTCAAATGGGGGTTGCGGGCCAGGATCGCCGAGAGAAGCTGACCGTGTCCTCCGCCAACGTCGATGATCCGCGTGAACGGCCCGAAGTCATAGGCTTCGGCAATGGCTTCGTTGCTGCCTTGGCTCAAGGCGACCATCGCACGCTGAAACAAGGAAGCCTGCTCCGGGTGTTCCGACAGCCAGTCAAATCTTGGGCTCCCGAACACCTTGTCGAAGGCTGGCATTCCTGTGCGGACAGAATACAGAAGCTGCTCGAAGGCAAGATAAGCCTCGCTGTTGATCATACGCATGAAGTCACGGGGACCCGGCCGATCGGAGCGCAGCACTGCGCCAACCTCCGTCAACTCGAAATGCCGGGGCAATACTTCCCTAAAGACCCCTTCAGCCGCGAGAAGTCGCATGACACGATAAAGCGCGGCAGCATCTGACCGAGTGGCAGTTGCTAGTTTATCCACCGACTGATCGCCAGCGGCCAGGAGATCGGGCACGCCAAGTTCGATCATGACGCGCAGCGCCTGTGACACGGCGAACCCGAATCCTAGCCTCATGATCTGTTGCGACGGGCTGGGCATGGCCTTTTCCTCCAGTGGCAGCGCACGTTAGCATAGGGGAGCGCGCGTAACGCTTCCCCAAATTGCAGGACCACCGAGGTGGCTGTCGAAAGCCTCGTTCGCTCAGACACTATCACGGAAGCTAGTGCAGTCCGGTCGTTGGCCAGAACTTCGGCGACGATGACCTTCGTCCCACCCGGCTGGACCTTTCCGAGCCACGTCGGGCAATCTGAAGGCTGAACGCACCAACCCGACCACGTGCGCCAGAAGCCGATATTGGCAAGCCTATTCGATCAGTTCGTCGGCGGAACGCTTTGAGGCTCGGGTGCGTTGACTTTTCACATGCGATCGAGGTGCCTTTCCATGTCCAAAACGCTCACTGAATGGAAGGTCCTGCCCCACGGTAAATTGACCAAAGTTGACGACAGTATTCTCTCGGTCGTCGGAGAGATCCAGATGCCGTTGACCAGCCTTCCGCGGCGGATGACTGTGGTGCGTCTGCTTGACGGGCGACTTGTCATTTTCAACGCGATCGCGCTCGACGAACATGAAATGCGGACACTTGAGGATTTTGGCACGCCAACGTTCATGATCGTGCCGAATGGTCATCACCGGCTTGACGCCAAGATCTGGAAGGACCGCTATCCGCGGTTACAAGTTATTGCGCCTGCTGGCGCGCGCGCGAAGGTTGAGAAGGCGGTCCCGGTTGACGCAACGCACGCGGACTTCAACGACCCCGATGTTGCATTTGTCACGGTTCCCGGAACAAGCCAGAAGGAGGCCGCTCTCGAAGTCCGCGGCCCAAACGGCACCACGCTGATCCTCAACGACGTGGTTGGCAACATCCAAAAGACATCCGGCTTCGGCGGATGGTTCCTGCGGCTGATGCGCTTTGCTGGCAACGAGCCGCGCATACCAATTCCCGTCAGGCTCACGATGATCATGGACAAGGCGGAGTTCGCTGCGCAACTCAGACGCTGGGCCGAACTGCCGTCATTAAAGCGGATCCTCGTCTCTCATGGCTCAACCATCGACAACAATACGACAGGCATCCTGCGCAAGTTGGCAACCTCGCTGAGGTAACGCCGCCGTGGGTTGTGTGCCCGGCTGCTTGACCGGCGCTACAAAGCTCGCTTACCGCCGGCGCCTACTTTGTGGTGCGTCGGACTTTTTTCAACAATATCGGTCGTATCAGGCTGTAGCGCAAACGGCAGGTTTGGAGAAACGCAATGAAGGTCAGCAAATGGCGCATCTACGATGTCCAGCGTGGTCGCTGCAACGTCTGCTATCGGGCGACAACAAAGATCACCTCAATGGCCGACATGGGCGCAGAGCTGCCGTTCGCAGTTCTGAAGCGCGGACGTCGACTGGAATTGCCAATCGCAGCCATGCCATTCAGCCGAGTGGCGGCAGATTAAGATAGATCGGCTTTCCGTCGGACAGGCTTCGCTTAACTTCCCTGGTGAAATCGTCAACAAGCACCTCCTCCTCTTCTGCCTCCAGGCCGATAAATGCAGCTTCGGCAACCTGTTTTGGGCTGGTTTTCTTCATATCGAATCCAAGGGTCATGTCAGTGTCCATGAAGCTCACATGCAGCCCGAGCACCGTCGTCTTCTGGTTGCGCATTTCGATCCGCAAGGCATTTGTAAAGCCGCCTTCCTTGAGGCCGCCGTTGCTTATTACGCCAGCCTCGGCATCAAAGTGCAGCGCGTGATGACCGACAACGGTTCCTGCTACCGCTCAAGGACTTTCCGGGCAGCCTGCAGGCGTCTCGGCCTGCGCCAGATCTTCACCAAGCCTTATACTCCCAGGACCAACGGGAAAGCCGAGCGCTTCATTCAGACAAGCTTGCGCGAATAGGCCTATGCCCGCGCCTACAACACTTCAGACGAACGCACCGCCGAGCTGCCGCGATGGCTTCACCGCTACAATTGGCATAGACCTCATAGCAGTACCGGCTCAAAACCGCCCATCAGCCGACTCGGTCTGACCGGAAACAACCTATTGAGACTCCACACCTAGCTAGCGGCGAGCTTTCGACAGGTTGTCCATCGCAATGTCATGGCGGCATGCAGGGACTGTCCTTGCTCCAGCACCTTCAGTCCCGGGCGGCCGGGCAGGTTGTGGGCGTCGACCGAATGGCTCACCGGCTCGAAGCAGAAGAAATCGGCGTCCGGACCGGGCGAGTAGACGATGGCGACGTCCAGGTTCGTCGACGTCTCGATGTCCACCGCGATGTCCAAACTTGGCTGGTTTATTATGGCGGCGCCGGGCCAGTCCGTGAAGGCATTGTTGATCCAGGCGTTAGGCAGAGGCCGGGCGGTCGAAAAATCCCACTGCGGTCGAGCCGCGACATCGACCAGTTCGGTCGGCAGGTGGTGGGCATCCTCCAGCCAAACGCCGGACGCCCGGAAGCGGAGCGTCGTTCCGGCAGATCGAGGAAACCACGGATGAAAACCGGCGCCGAAAGGCAGAGGCCGGGATGCCATGTTGGTGACGGCAATCTCGACATGCAATGCCCCATTCTCCAGGCGGAATCGCTGCCGGGCCCCATATTGGAAGGGACCGATCTCGCCATTGCCGAGCGTCAGGGTTGCCGCTTGGCCGCTCGTCTTCTCGATCGCCCAAGCCCTCTGGAACCCATCACCGTGAATCGGGAACCCTTCCCCGGGGAGATTGGGCGCGATCGCATGAAAGACGCCCTGGAATGTGAAACCGCCGCCGGAAATCCGGTTCGAAAATGGAACAAGCACATTGCACGCCAGGGCTAATGGACCGTCCGCCTCGTTGTGCGTCCATCGCCGCAGGACGGGGACATTGTGCCCACCCGGCAGAAGCGCCTCCATGAAGGCTACTCCACCGCCGAGTTCCGGAACGATCCCGACTCTTGTCCGCGAGTCCTGCAACACGACGATGTCCACGGCCCTACCAGCCTCCATCGATCCCGATATTCTGACCGGTGATCCTGTCGGCGGACGGCGAGACGAGGAAATGGACCAGATCGGCGACATCCTCGGGCACGATACGCACCTTCAGGCACTGCCGATCGATCACCCAGTCATTATATTCTTGGAGCTTGTGCCCGAAGACGCGCTCCTCCGCCTCGGACACAATTGCCCCTGGCGCAACGGCATTCACGCATATGCCATAGGGACCGAGTTCGCGCGCCAGTGATTTGGTGAGGCCGAGCATCGCGCCTTTGGATGCGATATAGGGGACATAGCCGCCAAGCTGACCGTTGAGCGTGATGGACGTGAAGTTGATGATCTTGCCCCAGCCCTTGTCCTTCATGCGAGGCGTACAGACACGCACGAGAGCGAACGCCGCGGAGGAATTCACGCGGATCTGCTCCTCGTATTCCTCAAGGCTGAACTCGGCATAAGGCCGGTTGATGATGAGCGCTGCGTTGTTGATCAGGATGTCGATACCGCCGACATCCGTAGCGATCCCTTCGACGACCTTCGTCGCGTTCGCCAGGTCGTTGAGATCGCAGCCGACGAAGCTGACCGTCGCGCCGAGTTCCCTTGCCCGCTGCTCGGCCCCCTCGATCTCCGGCCGGTCGAGCACGATGACATCGGCGCCTTCCGCCGAGAGTTTTTTGGCCTGGGCCCGGCCCAGTGTCCCCAGACCGCCGGTCAAAAGCACTTTCCGGCCACTCAGATCAGGCATTGCTTCCTCCTGTCACAGAACCTCCTGGACTTCCTCGATCGAAGTCTCGCCGATCCGCTTGTCCAGAACGATTTCGCCGCGCGCCATCGCAACGACCCGGTCGCAGCATTCGAAGACATGGTGCATGTTGTGGCTGATGAAAATGCTGGTGATGTTCTGGGCCTTGAGGCCGCGGACGAAGCCGATCACCTTCCGCGTCTCCTTGACCGAGAGATGGTTGGTCGGCTCGTCGAGGATCATGACTTTCGACTTGAAGTGCATGGCCCTGGCGATCGCCACGCCCTGACGCTGACCGCCCGACAGTTCGCCGACCAGCGCGTCGGGCGACCTCAGATGCAGATCGACGTCGGCGATCGCCTTGACGCTTTCGTCGCGCATCCGCTTCTGGTCCAGGATGCCGATGCCAAAAAGCGAAGCCTTCACCGGCTCGCGTCCGATGAAGACGTTGCGGGCGATGGTCATGGTCGGGACCATGGAGTTGTACTGGTAGATCGTCTCGATGCCGCGATCCATGGCGTCGCGGGGGTTCGAGAAGCGGACCGGTTCGCCTTCGATCCTGATCTCGCCGCCATCGGACTTCTGAGTGCCGGAGAGGATGTTGATCAGGGTCGATTTTCCGGCCCCGTTGTCGCCGATCAGGCCGAGGGCCTCGTTCGGATAGACGTCGAGCGAGACGTTCTTGAGGGCGTGGACGCCGGAATACCATTTGTGCAGATTGCGGATAGCGATGATGGGGGTCGCCATGATCAGGTCTCCAGCTTCATTGCCCTGGCCCGCTTTCGCAGCCAGGCGTTCGCGACGACCGCGAAGATGGTCAGGAAGCCAATCGCCATCTTGAACCAGTTGGCGTCGACCTGGCTCAGCACTAGGCCGTTGTCGATCACGCGGATCAGGGCGGCTCCGATAATGCCGCCGAAGATCGTACCGATGCCGCCGGACAGCGAGGCGCCACCAATGACGGCAGCCGACACGGCCTGCAGCTCCAGTCCTTCGCCAATCGACGGCAGCGGCGCGCCGAGTCGCATCACCTGAATGGTGCCGGCAAAGCCGGCGAGCACCGAGCAGATCATGAAGCAGGCGACTTTTACCCGGGCCGTCGGAATGCCCATCGATTGCGCGGCGGGCAGAAAGCCGCCGGTAGCGCGTACCCAGTTGCCGAAATTCGTGCGTGACAAGAGCACCGTCACCAGGATTGCCACGGCGAGAAACCAGAAGAACGACATGCGAAAGAGGTCGCCCGGTCCCACATACACCGTGAACAGCCATTTGGGCAGAACGTTGGCGGGGATGACGGGAGGGAAGCCGCCGGAAATCACTACCGTCAGCGAGCGCGCGATGAACAGCATGCCAAGCGTGGTGATGAAGCTCGGTATCGCAAAACGAATCGTTATGAACCCGTTGAAGAAGCCGATCAGGGCAGCGACCGTGAGGCCGGCAGCAAGGGCCGGCACGAACGGCACTCCTGCCGCAAGCAGCACCGCCATGGTCATCGGGGTCAGCGCAAAGACGGAGCCCACGGAAAGGTCGAATTCGCCGCAGATCATCAGCAGGGTTACGCCGATCGCGACCAGCCCCATCTCAGGCAGCAGCCCGAGCATGCCGCGCACGTTCTGTGCATTCAGGAATACGCCGTCCGAGCGAATCTGGAATACGATGAGAAGGAGGAGCAGGAACACGACCGCCGCAAGCTCCGGCTTCTCCAGATAAATCTTCATCAAGCGCTTCATCGATCGCTCCGGCCTTGATTCTTTTTCGCTGGTTTTATCGTACGGTTAGGGCAGTCGCGGCAGTCCATCTTCTACCCGTTCTCAGGGAGAAGATGCCGGCAGCGGATGAGGGGCAAGCTACCATACAAGGTCGCGCCGCCCCTCAACTTTGCCTCTCCCCAAGAGAACGAGGGGAGCCCGCCGATGTCGCGCCTACCGCACGCCTTGTGCAGCCAATTCCTTGAGCTTCGGCACGTCTTCCTTGACGATGATGCCCTTGCCGGTGTCGATGTCTGCCGGCAACAGGCCGATGTTCTTCGAGAGGTAGGCTTGCATCACCGGCATGAAGCCCTGCATGTAGGGCTGCTGGTCGACCTGGACCTGGATGTAGCCCGCTTCCATCTGCTGGAGGACTTCCGAGACGATGTCGAAGCCGCCCATCAGCACCTTGCCAGGCTCGACGCCGCGATCGACCAGTACCTGGGCGACATAGGCATGCCAGAGCCCGGTGTCGAAATACACCGTGGTGTCCGGGTTGGCCGATAGATAGGCGCCAACACGGTCGGCGACGACGGCGCCATCGGTGCCGGTGTCGAGCCGTTCGATGACCACTTCACGACCGGTATTCGCGGCCTTGTATTCCTCAAGGAACTTCATCACGCCGGCAGCGCGCTGTTCCGACCAGTTCTGGCCGGGAGCGGAGACGCCGACGAGCGCCCTGATCTTGCCTTCCTTAGGGAAGAACTCGGACATCTTCTTGCCGAGTTCGTAACCGGCGGGGACGAAGCCCTGGCCGATGAAAGCCTGGCGGGCGTTGCCGGCCGCACCCTCGGTGTCGTCGACATTCGACGCAATGACGGTGACGCCGGCAGCGCGGGCGTCGCTGATGATCTGGTCGAAGGCGTTGTTGTCGACGATCGAGGTGATCAGCGCGTCCGGGCTTGCCGCAAGCGCGGCCTGCATGTTGGCCGACTGTTGCTCGATCGAGCCTTCGGTCTGGGTGAAGACCATCTGGCAATTGGCCTGGATCTTGGCGCAGGCGTCGTCAAACCCCTTCTTCACCGCCTGCCAGAACGGGTTCGACGCCGAAGAGTGGTGCGTGAAGACGATGTTCATCGGCTCCTGCGCGAATGAGGCCGTCGTCATGCCTCCAGCCAGTATTGCTCCCAAGGCTGTCGAGATAAGTAGCTTCTTCATGGTTCTCCTCCGTAACAAGCTGCTTCAGGTTCATTTTCAGAGAGTCGATGCGTCGCTCACCCGTCGAAGCGCGGTGAAGGCGCGATCGATCTCCGGGTTCAGCTCCATGCCCAGTCCCGGTCCGGGAGGCACGGTGATCATGCCGTTCTTCACTTCCGGCAAGGCGGTAACGAGGTCGCGGTACCAGGTCTTGTAGAAGGCCCTGACACTCTCCTGGACGAGCGCGTTCGGCGCATTCAGCGACAGGTGGGTCGACGCGCCGAGCACCACCGGACCGGTGCAGTCGTGCGGCGCGACGGGCAGGTGCCACGCTTCAGCCATGGCAGCGATCTTGCGCGCCTCCGAAAGCCCGCCACACCAGCTGATGTCGAGCATGACGACGCCGGCAGCGCCCGTCTCGAGAAGGTCGCGGAACGCCCACCTTGAACCAAGCGTCTCGGAAGCCGAGATCGGCGCCAGCGAAGCCTCAGCGTAGCGCTTCAGGCTGGACAGGCTGTCCATCCTGATCGGATCTTCGTGCCAGAACGTCTTGTAGGGAGCGAGTTCGCGAGCGATCTGCATGGCCGGCAGCAGTTGCCACATCGAGTGAAACTCGACCATGATGTCCATCTTGTCGCCGACGGCTTTGCGGATCTTCTCGAATGGCGTAAGCGCCGCTTTCAGGTCGGGCTGCGAGATGTAAAGGCCGCGGTTTCTCTCGGCCGCCGCGTCGAACGGCCAGATTTTCATCGCCGTGATGCCTTCCTCCAGGAGCGACAGCGCCAGTTCGTCGGCGCGATGGAGGAAGCCGTTGAGGTCGTCATAGGGCTTGCCGGCCTTGTCTAGCCCGTAATTGGCCGTCGTCTGGCCTGTGGCCTTCTTGATGTATTCGGTCCCGGCGCAGGTATTGTAGGTACGGATTTCCTGCCGGGTAAACCCGCCGAGGAGTTGGGCGATCGGCTGACCGGTCGCCTTTCCGAACAGATCCCAAAGCGCGATGTCGAAGGCGGAATTGCCCCTCACTTCCGCGCCCGTCGACCGGAAGCCGAGATATCCGACGAGATCGGCGGCAAGCAGGTCGATCTGCAAGGGATCGCGCCCGATCACGCGCGGCGCCACATATTCGTGCAGATAGGTTTCGACGGTTTCGGCCATGAAGAAGGTCTCGCCCAGCCCGACGAGGCCTTCGTCCGTATGGACAAGCACCCAGAGCAGGTTCGGCCGCTCCTTGAGCCGCAGCGTTTCCAGTTTCGTGATCTTCATGCGCCCGGCTCCTTTCAGGCAATTCCGGCCGTCAGGAGGGCTTTGACGCTCTCGTCAAAATGCCTTGCCATCAGGTCGCGGGCGGATTGCGGATCACCGGTCGCAATGGATTCGGCGAGATCGATATGGATCTGGATCATCTCCAACTGCTCGGCGTCCGAAGGGCGGCTGCGCCAGCCGATCGGCCATGTCTGACGCGACACCCGCTCGAACGCGCCGACGATGAGGCTGAAAACCGGGTTCTTCGCCGCCTTGGCGATCTCGAGGTGAAAAGCGAGATCGTGCTCCATGACCTGTTCCGGCCGCTGGAAATTCTCGCGCATGGCGAGCGCGTGGTCCCTGATCCTTTCCGCTTCGTCGGCTGATCGGCGCAAGGCCGCGAGCATCGCCGTGCGCGTCTCGATCGTGCGGCGCACGTCATAGATCTGCTGCACGGTGATCTGTTCGGTGTGGACGCCATGCTCGATCACCAGCGACATGGCGCCATAATCCAGTTCGGCGACGGTGGCCCGCCTGCCTGCCCTCAGGTCGATAAGCCGCATGGCGGCGAGCGAGCTGAAGGCCTCGCGAACCACGGTGCGCGAGACGCTCAATTGCCTGGAAAGCTCGGCCTCGCTGGGCAGCCGGTCGCCAGGCCCAAGCTCGTGCGTGCGGATATGGCGCGTGATCTCGCCGATCGTATTGCTGACCAGGCTCGCTGCGTCGGAATGCTTTGCGGATACGTTCACGCGGTCCTCACCAGAAGCCACTAAACCTGTATGGCAGGTTTAGGATAATTTGTTGGTAGTATGTTCGAGAGGTGTGCGTCAAGATCTAGTCTGATAAGGACTCAGCCGCTTCAAAATCAAAAAAGTGGGTTGCTGCTTTGATTAGTAGGATGTGTTGATGGCGCGGCGAATGAACCAGAGACTACCGCATGACCGGCGTTCTTGACGCGACCGTCGCCAGCCTGAGGCGGCTCGGGCTGATCCCAGCTGGCATAGAGCCCGAACTGGTGCCGTTAACCGGAGGCGTCGCTTCCGACATCTGGCTGGTACGTGCGGCCGGCCGTGAGTTCGTCGTCAAGCGGGCGCTCGAGAAATTGCGCGTGGCCGCGGACTGGCGCGCTCCCGTCAGCCGCAACGCCAGCGAAGTCGCATGGTTCAGGCGGGCTGGAATGGCCGTGCCCGAAACAGTGCCGACGATCCTGGCGCACGATCCCGCGCAAGGATATTTTGTGATGAGTTTCCTGCCGGAGGCCACGCATCCGGTCTGGAAACGCGAATTGCAGGCGGGCCGCGCGGACCCCGCCTTTGCGGCGCAGGTCGGCGCAAGCCTGCGCATGATACATGCCAGCACGGCCCGGCATTCCGAGATCGCAACAGATTTCAATGATGATGCGCTGTTTCGCGCAATACGCCTCGAACCCTATCTGGAATTCACCGCCACCAGGCATCCCGCGATTTCCGACGCCTTGCTGCGGCTCGTCGACCGGACCTTGCATAAGCGCAAGGCGCTGGTCCACGGCGACGTTTCGCCGAAAAACATACTCGTCGGTCCAAAAGGCCCGGTGTTTCTCGACGCCGAATGCGCATGGTTCGGCGACCCGGCCTTCGATCTAGCCTTCTGCCTCAACCACCTTCTGTTGAAATGTCTGTGGACCCCGTCGGCGAGCGCCGGATTCCTCGGGTGTTTCGATGCGCTGCTCGTCGCTTATTTCCGCGATATCGGATGGGAGCCTCCGTCGGAACTGGAGTCGCGCATAGCCGCCCTGCTTCCCGCCCTGCTGCTGGCCCGCATCGACGGCAAATCGCCGGTGGAGTATATCGACGACGAGACCGTCAAGGCGGGCGTGCGGGCTTTCGCAACGCCATTGATTGCAACCCCGGTCGATAGCCTTTCGCTCATCAAAACCAAGTGGGCAGAGGCCCTGCCGAGGATACTGGACAAGACATGACCACATTGATCGCTTCCATCAGAGGCCGCCGTGTATGGGACTCGCGAGGGCGACCGACCGTTGAGGCCGAAGTCCTGCTGTCGAGCGGAGCGCGCGGCCGCGCCATCGCCCCGGCCGGCGCGTCGACCGGTTCGGGCGAGGCGCTCGACCTTCGCGATGGCGGAGAACGGTTCGGCGGCTTCGACGTGATGCGCGCGGTCGGCAACGTCAGCGGCGAGATCGCCCGCGCGTTGATTGGCATGGACGCCGCCGATCAGGATGCGATCGACCGCGCGCTTATCGACCTGGACGGCACGCCACAGAAAGCCCGTCTCGGCGGCAACGCTACCATCGCCGTGTCAATGGCGGTGATGCACGCTGCGGCGGCCGCCGCCGGACAACCGCTTTGGGCTTATGCCGCGGGCGGACGGCAGGTGCGGATTCCCGTGCCTGAGATCCAGATATTCGGCGGCGGCGCGCATGCCGGCCAACGTGTCGACATCCAGGATTTTCTGGTCGTCTGCCCCACGGCGCCGGATTTTGGCACCGTGATGGAGCGCACGGCGGAGGTCTACCGCGCCGCTGGCGCGCTGCTCGCCGAGAAGGGACTCCGACAGGGCGTCGCAGATGAAGGCGGCTGGTGGCCGGCTTTCGCTGCCAATGAGGAGGCGCTCGACTTTCTGGTTCGCGCGATCGAACGCGCCGGCTACACGCCGGCCGACGAAGTTTCTATCGCGCTCGACGTCGCCGCGTCGGAATTTGGCAAGAACGGCCACTACCGGTTGGGGCTTGAGCGGCGCGAACTCGATCGCGACGGGCTTGGCGAGATGCTGGTGGACTGGGTCGAGCGCTACCCGATCGTGTCAATCGAGGATCCGTTTGCCGAGGACGACAAGGAGGCGTTTCGCAGATTCACCACCGCCGTCGGCGACCGGGTGCAGATCGTCGGCGACGATCTCCTGGTGACCAACGCGGCTCTGGTCGAGGAAGCGGCGCGGGACGGGCTCGTCACCTGTGTTCTGATCAAGCCGAACCAAGCCGGCACCATTTCGCAGACCAGGGCCGCGATCGATGCAGCACAGCGGCTCGGCCTCGGCGCCATCGTGTCGGCGCGATCTGGCGAATCCGAGGACGTGACCGTCGCGCATCTTTCGGTCGGCTGGAACGCCGGGCAGCTCAAGGTCGGATCGATCACGCGCTCCGAACGCATGGCGAAGTGGAACGAGATCCTGCGCATCGAAGAGGCGTTGGGCGCCAGCGCCGTGTTTGCCGGGCGAGAGGCGCTGGTGTTTCAGCCTCGCGGCGCGTAGCGGAAGCGGGGCTCAGGGGTTCCGGCCACACCGGGCTCGAGTGCGAACAGGCCGCCTTCCTGCGGATTGGCGGAAAGGTGCTCGGCACTCATCGTGAACCGCGCCGACGTGACATAGAGCGTTGCGAGATCATGGCCGCCGAACGTGCAGCTTGTCGGCCAACTGCAGGGCAATTCGACAATCCGATCGACACGGCCGTCCGGCATGGTCCGCGTCAGCGCGTGGCCGCCGGCGACGCGGCAGGTCCACACGCCGCCTTCGGCATCCATGCAGGAGCCGTCGGGGAATCCCCGGCCGAACGGCTTCGAGAACGGGCGGCGATTGCGCAAGGCCCTGCTCGAAGGATCGACGTCATAGACATAGAGAGTGTCCTCGGTCGTGTCGGCCGTGACGAAGCGCCCGTCCGGCAGCCAGACCATCGTGTTGGTGATGCCGTAGAGATCGTCGGAAAGCTTGGTCACGCTGCCGTCAGGGTCGATCCGGTAGTAGCGCCCGCTCTTGCCGGTCAGGTCGGTGGGCGTCCCGTCCGGCGTGAAATTCTGCTGCATCGTTCCGACCCAGAACGAGCCGTCCGGCGCGACGCGGCCCTCATTGAGCCGGTTGGCCGGCTCGTCCGGCTCCGGTACGGCGAAGGTGTCCATCTCCTCACCGAAATCCCACAAGGCAACCCTGCGCGTCAGGCCGAGGATGGCGCCGCCGTCACTCCTGAGACCGATCGAGGTCGGGAATTCCTCCAGATTCCAGCGGCGTTCGGTTCCCGCTTGGGGATCGTAGCGACGGATGGCGCATCCTATGATGTCAACCCAGAACAGGCATCTCCGTTCCGTGTCCCACACGATGCTCTCGCCGACGATATCGCTCCCGGCAAGGAGCTGGGCGACTTTCGGTTGGTGCGGCATTCATCAATCTCCCACAGTTGCGGTGGCATCCGCACGTCGCGGATTCAGCCGATAGCGCCAAGATGGATGTTTGTGAAGGTCACCCTTCCCGATGACGACTACCCCAGCGGTCCGTCTCTGAAACGACGAGCCGCGCCAGCGCGACCGGCCCAGTCAGTAGGTCGCTCGCCCGCCGGAAAGATCGAATGTCGCGGCGGTGGTGAACGAGTTTTCCTGACTGACTAGCCAGGCGATCATGGAGGCTGCTTCCTCGACTTCGGCAAAACGCCCGCGCGGGACTCGCGACAGCATGTAGCGGATGTGCTCCTCGCTCACCTGTTCGAGGATGCGCGTCTTGATCGGAGAGGGCGTGATGCAGTTGACGGCAATGTCATACATCACCAATTCCTTGCCGAGCGACTTGGTGAGAGCGATAACGCCCGCCTTTGCGGCCGAGTAGGCTGCGGCATTCGGATTGCCCTCCTTGCCGGCGATCGAGGCTATGTTGACGATGCGACCGTAATTGCGCTCGATCATGCCGGGCACCACGGCGCGGCAGCAAAGGAACACAGCGTTCAGGTCGACATCGACCACGCGTTTCCATTCATCCACGGAATAGGACGCGACCGGCATGGAGCTTCCCGCGATTCCGGCGCTGGTGACGAGAATGTCGATGCGGCCAAACTGACGAGCAGTGCGGCTGGCAGTTTCGGCGACGTCGCCTGCCACTGTCAGGTCGAGTGTTTCGCAGAGCACGTCCTCGCCCAAAGCCGAGCGCGCCTCCGCCAACTGCTCCGCGTCGAGATCCCAAAGTGCGACTTTGGCGCCCGAGGCGTAGATGCGCTTGGCGGCGGCGAAGCCTATCCCTTGAGCTCCTCCGGTGACGACGGCCACGCGATCAGCGAGATCGATATGGTTCAAAGCAATATCTCCACGTTTCCGCCGGTTCGAATCCGCCCCGACCAGCCAAGGCATTCCGGGCCGCACCTTTTATCCCGAGCAGCTTGCCGTCAAGAGACTGTCCGGGTGCTGCCGAAGTCTTGCGGCGAAGCGCTAAGCAGGAGACGGTTCTTCCAAACTCGTCGGCTGATGACCTGATGGTTGTGATTCCGAACCGCCAACAATCGCGCCCGACAAGGCCGACGGACCGAGGACTTTCGTATTTGGCCAAGCATGCAAACTCGCGGCGACCATTTCCTTGCGCAAATTTTTGACGTTGGTTACGCTCCGTGCGCCGGCGCCGGGAGGAACATGATGCCGAAGCGAACCGGCCCATGTGTAGGGAGAGTAAGTAGCTGAAAAGACGTGATTTTCTTGCATCGTCGATAGCAATGGGCGCCTTGGCGATCGCCGCACCGGGCGCCTTTGCCCAGCCGCGACATCTGGCTCTTCGAAATGCCGCTCATGCCCATGGCCTTGAGCAGATCGTCGACCGAGCGGGTCGAGATGCCCTGGACGTAGGCCGCCTGGATGACGCGGTCAGCGCCTTCTCGGCCATGCGCCGCGGCTCCAGGAAGCTCGGGAAGTAGGAGCCCTTCCTGAGCTTCGGGATGCGCAGCTCGACCGTGCCGGCCCGCGTCTCCCAATCGCGGTCGCGATAGCCGTTGCGCTGGGCCGTGCGCTGCGGGTTCTTCTCGCCATAGCCGGCGCCGGTCGCCGCCCCCACCTCCATCTCCATCAGCCGTTCGGCGGCAAAGCCGATCATCTCGCGCAGGATATCGGCGTCAGGGGTCTTCTCTACGAGCGTGCGCAGGTTCATCATGTCGTTGGTCATCGGTGGTTCCTTCGAATCAGGTTGGTGTGAGCAACCCGACCCTACCGGAGAACATCGATGACCGCCCGCGAAGCTACCGCCGAGCTACACCACCTCTCGGGACGCGACCGTTAATCATGATTGCCCAAAGGAGCGGAAGCGCCCCCCAGGCGCCACCGGCGCGCTCTCTGCGCTTGGCTTAGATGTCGCCTAGAAAATAGCCGAGGATGGATTTGACCTCGAGATACTCCAACATGCCCTCGAGGCCGTACTCGCGTCCGTTTCCGGATTGCTTGACGCCGCCAAACGGCGCGTGTGGATCCCACGCCGGGTAGTTGAGATGTACTTGACCGGCGCGGATCTGCGACGCAACGTACTTGACGAGGTCTATATCCTTACCCTGCACATGGGCCCCGAGGCCATAGACGGTGTCGTTGGCGATGGTGACGGCCTCCTCCACTGTGTCGTAGGGGATGATGCAAAGAACCGGTCCGAAGATCTCCTCCTGGGCGATGCGCATGCCCGTGCGTACCTCGGAAAAAGTCGTCGGTTTAACGTAGAGCCCCACATTCAGGCCGCCCGGACGGCCCGTGCCGCCGGTAACGAGCTTCGCGCCTTCCGAAATGCCAACGCCGATCATGGTTTGGATCCGGTCGAACTGGGCTCGGTTGGCGATTGCACCGTGCGTGGTGGTCTCCGAGAGAGGATCGCCGACGACGATATCATCAGCGGCCCGCTCGGCAATCGACTCGATCTCGGAAAGCAGCGCGCGCGGCACGATCATGCGCGTCGGTGCACTGCATGACTGGCCGAGGTTGCGGAAGCCAGCGGCTATGCCTAGAGAAACGGCGCGATCGAGATCGGTGTCCGGCAGGATAACGTTCGGCGACTTGCCACCGAGTTCCTGCGCGACGCGCTTGACCGTTGGCGCCGCTGCCTGGGCCACTGCGATACCTGCGCGGGTAGAGCCGGTAATGGAAATCATGTCGACACACGCATGGGACGCGAGCCCCGCTCCGACGCATGGGCCGTCACCATTGATGAGATTGAAGACACCGGCCGGGAAGCCGGCTTCCTCGATCGCCTCTGCGAACAAAAGGGCGCTCAAAGGAGAAAGCTCGCTCGGCTTCAGCACAACCGTGCAGCCTGCGGCGAGCGCCGGCGCGACCTTGGCGGTGATCTGGTAGAGCGGCCAGTTCCACGGCGTGATCAGCGCGCAGACCCCGATCGGTTCGTGGGTCACGGCGGTGTGGCCGCGCTGCTCGACGAAGGGGAAGGCGGTCAGGACATCGCGAGCGACCCTCACATGGGCAATCGCAAGCGGCACCTGCGCGGCGCGTGCATATGCGATCGCCGCGCCCATTTCGAGGGTCACGCATTGTGCAAGCAGCTCGGTTCGAGCCTCGAGCAGCGCCTGCAGGCGATCGAGCAAACCCGCTCGGTACTCCGGCTTGGTACGGCTCCAGCCGCCGAATGCCCGGCGGGCCGCTGAAACAGCCGCGTCCACGTCCTCGCCGTTTCCGAGCGGAAACCGGGTCACGACCTCTTCCGTGGCCGGATTGACCACGACGCCCCTGGCGGTGCCGCTGGGTTCGCGCCATTCGCCGTCGATGAAGAACCTGCCCAGGTGGCCGTTGCGGGACAGGTGCTCGAGGGGCGAGGTCATGTCACGAGGTCCTTCATGCGGTAGTAGGCGCCGAGGATCGGCAGGAACCAGGGACGCCCGAAGTATCCGGGGATCGCCGGCCAGTCGAAATCCTTCCAGGGGTTCAGGTCGGGGCGCCCGTCCATGACATCGGTCATGATGCTGCCCATCAGCGTCGACATATGGGTGCCGTGCCCGCTATAGCCCATTGAGTAGTAGACGCCGTCGCGCTCCCCGGCGCGCGGCAGGCGGTCACGGGTCATGTCGACCATACCGCCCCAGCAGTAGTCGATCCGGGTGTCGGCCAGCTCCGGATAGACCTCGACCATCGCCGCTTTCAGGATCCGGCCGCTCTTTTCGTCGGATTGCGGATTGGACACCGCAAACCGGGCCCGCCCGCCGAACAGCATGCGATTGTCCGGGGTCAGCCGCCAATAGACGACGAGGTTGCGCGTGTCGACGACATTGCGGCGGGTCGGCATGAGGCGCTCGAGTTGCGCAGGCGACAGCGGTTCCGTCACGACCAGAAAGGCGCCGACCGGCACGATCCGGCGGCGGATCCATCCGAGCGGACCGACCTTGGAAATGCCGCTCGCCAGCAGAACCTGCCGCGCGACGATCTTGCCCCGAGGGGTCTCGACCTCATGCCCGCCGGCGACCTTGCGCATGGCCATGACCGGAGCATGTTCATAAATCTCTGCACCGCGCCGTACTGCGGCGGTCGCAAGGCCGCGGACGAACCGGCCGACATGCATGCTGGCGCTCTTGGGAAACAGCAGCCCGCCGTGGTAGCGCTCAGTCCCGACCTCGTTCCGCAGGTCGGCGCGCGCGATCATCCTCGTTCCGGGATCGACATTGGCCGCCAAGAGCTCCTGGCTGCGCGCCAGCATGTCGTAGTGCTCGGGCTTGGCGGCAAGCTTGAGCTTGCCGACGCGGGCGAAGCTGCAGTCGATCTTTTCTTCCTGCACCAGCCGCTCGACCATATCGACGCCAGCGTCGAAGGCCTTGTAGAGCGCGTTCGCGGCGTCCGTGCCGTACTTGCCGGCCATGACCGCATAATTCTGAGCAAAGCCGTTGTTACACATGCCGCCATTGCGCCCGGACGCGGCGTTGCCGATTGTTTCGGCCTCGAGCAGGGCGACCCGGGCGCCCTTTTTGGCGAAGGCCAGTGCGGCGGAGCACCCCGTCAGACCGCCGCCCACCACGGCCACATCGTAGCGACCTTCGAGGGATCTGGACGATCCGTCATCGAACGGCTGAGACGTATCCAGCCAATAAGATGTAAACTTCATAATTGCACCACCAGTGCGTCAGGTTGCATGGGCGCCATGCAAAGCGTAGCGATTAGAGCCCCTACCAGCCGCGGATCGGCTCCCACCGCGCTTCGATCTCGGGATTCTCACCGTTGACGACGCTGTAGAAGTCATGCTGGGCGGCCATCGCGCAGGCATGGTTCGGCAGAATCCGAATCCGTGTGCCGACCGGGAGCTCGGGCATGCTCTTGCCGGAACCGCTGCGGATCGCGAGGATGCCATGTTCCTGGCTGGCCTGTGCCACGACTACATCTTCCAGCACCCGCCCCTTCTCGTCGCAGACCATACCGTAAGCCTGGTCAAGCTGCTGGCTCGCGGTTCCACGGTCGCGCGAAAGCGCCATCCACCCAGCGTCGACCAACACCCATCCTTTTTCCGGCTTGGCGCCGATCACGGTGGCCAACACGGAAATCGCGATATCGTCGATGGCACAGACCCCGACCCCGTGTTGGACGAGGTCGAAGAACATGTAGACCCCGGCGCGCAACTCCGTGACGCCCTCGAGATTCTGGGCGAAGTGCGCCGTCGGCGTCGAGCCGAGGCTGACGATCGGGCAGGCATGGCCGTGGGCGCGCAGAATTTCGGCCGCGCGCACGGTGGCCGAACGCTCGTTCTCGGCTGCCTCGACCAGCGCATCGGGCGTGCTCAAACCATAGGACTCGCCGGCATGGGCGAGGACGCCGACGAGATTGGCGCCCGCTGCGACAACCCTGTCTGCCACCTCGAGCAGCTTCGGATCGTCCGGCTTCAATCCACCGCGATGGTCATCGCAGTCCAGTTCGATGAAGACGGACGGTGTCACGCCAGTGGCCTCGCGCACGTCCGCCAAAGCATCAGCCTGCTCCACAGTATCGAGCAGCAGCTTCAGATCGGCGCCCGTGCGGCGACATAGCTCCATGGCGCGGCTAGCCGAAGCCGTCGACATGCCGACCGCATAGGTCATGTCTCGAAAGCCGTGGCCTGCGAAGTATTCCGCCTCGGCGATGGTCGAGACCGTGATTGGGCCGGGTTCACGGGGGAACACGTGTCGGGCGACGTCGATGCTCTTGGCCGTCTTCATGTGCGGGCGCAGCACCACGCCAAGCTTTCTGGCGTGCTCGGCGAGACGCTTGATGTTGCGCTGGAGCCGTCCTCGGTCCAGAAGCAGCGACGGGGTGATGAGGGCGTCGATCGTTCTGGCCGCTTCACGCATTTTTCCGTTCGTCTCCATCGCTCCGTATCCTCATTAACCGAACGATTGGTTTGCCAACGCATACATGCGTGCTGGCCCATCGGAGACGGGCCGCCGCCCCTTGACCATGGCAGTCGCAGAACCGACTCGATCAAGGCCCAGGCTCTCCAGCCAGTCGCTCATTCCATATTCGGCATAGACGTCGACGCGCACGAATTGCCCCTTGAGCTTCGCAAGCTGGGCGAGGATCAAGAGTTGCGCGTCCTGGGTGCTTTCGGCTGCACAAGGGCCGACCACATAGCCGCGCCCGAACCTCCTGGCGATCGCATAGCCCGCAACCGCCCCGCGCGCTCGACCACCACCACGTTGCCCACATTGGCAAGCGCGCCCACCATCGACAGTCGGGGCAAGCCCGTGGCCCGTTCATCGAAGGCCTGGATCGCCGGGAGGTCAGAGACAGTCGCCTGTCGGATGCCGTCGCGGGCGTTTGGCGTCACGGCGACGGTCAGCGAGCCCTGGTGCTGAAGCACGGTGCCCCACGCCATGAAGCCGCGCCGCCGGTAGAGCGTGAGTCCCTCTTCGGTCGAATTGAGCAGCACGTCGCGCCCGTCCGTCGCCTCAAGCAGCCCATTGAAGAGCCGCGAGCCGTAGCCACCGCCTTGCGCGGAGGCGGTGACGATGATCATCCCGGCGGTGGCATATGTCTGTCCGTAGTTCCACCACTGGGCCGTGCCGATCACCTCGCCTGCCCGCTCCAGGACCAGACCCTGGCCGACCGTCGCGGCGAACTCCCAGTCCTCTCGGCGATAAGGCCAGGCCATCTCTTGCGACAGCTTCAGCGCGCCCGGCACATGGCGGGTTTCGAAGTTCATCAGCTCGATCGGGGCGCTGACGGTGTCTCGCTCATATTCGAGGGCCATAAGTGCAACGCTGTCTCTTGGTCCGAGGTCGGTTTGAAGTCGGACCTTAAAGTCGCGCCCGGCAGGCAGATTTCCCTGCTGTTTTGCCCTGTCAACTCGACGGGATCATTCGTTTTGGCCCCGTCCCTCGGCATACAAAACGGCGCAAATCGAGTGAAAACTACTCATCTGCCACTCTGCGTCGCCCATCATGCTTGCCAGTCGGCGTGACGTCCGCGCCTCTACACCGATGTAATCTCGGGCCTGACCAACGCCATGTGCCGGAACACTCCGCAGCGATGAACGGCTTGGTGTCCACAAGGAGTTTGGATGATTTACATCAGCGAAGAGGAGTCTGCCGCCCTCGTCACACATGAACTTGCCTTCGAGGCGGCGCGGCAAGCTCTCGTGGCCGCAGCATCCAAGCAGAGCGGTGTCTTTCCTGCGGTTCTCGGGCGCTCGCGGGAAGCGACCAACACCTTCTCAATCAAGTCCGGGTGGTCGGACAACCTGACCGGCGTGAAAATCGGCTCCTTCTGGGCTGGCAACCCGGCACGCGGCCTCCCCCGCCACAACTCCACCATCGTGCTCCTCGATCCGCAGACAGGTCGGCTCGGCGCCGTGATCGAGGCCGGCAAGGTCAACGCCTACAGGACGGCCGCCGCCGACGCGGTTGCGGCCGATCTTCTTGCGCGCAAGCAAGCCAAGGTTCTGGCGATATTCGGCGCCGGCAACCAGGCGGCCTTCGAAGTGATGGCGCTGGCACGCATCCGCCCAATCGAAACCGTGCTGGTCGTGGCCCGGCCTTCGCCGCGACGCGACGCTCTTTTCGATCAGATCGGCGAAAGGGGCCTGGAGGCGCGCGCTGCCTTGCCCGAGGAAGCTGTGCGCGCGGCCGACATCGTGGTGACGGCGACGCCCTCACGCGAACCACTGTTCGATGCCGCTTGGGTCGGACCCGGAACCCACATCGTCAGCATGGGGTCGGATGCTCCGGGCAAGCGCGAATTGCCGGGCGAATTGTTGTCGAGGGCAAGTCTATTCTGCGACCTGCCCTCCCAGTCTCTTGAGATCGGCGAGTTTCAACACGTGCGCGACGCGATCGACGCCGGTGTGCTTGCGGTAACACCAATCGGCGACGTCATTGAAAAGCGTGCGCCCGGACGCCGCTTCGACAACGAAATCACCGTCTTCGACAGTTCTGGTATCTCCCTACAGGACCTGTACATGGCCGACTCGTTGCTCCGCGCAAAAAAGGCGTCTCACCGCTGATCAGCTTCGCACCGACAAGTCCCAGCCCCGGCTGATTTTTCCGCCGTACTGGAGTGCTCTCCGGCAACAACCTGTCCCGAGCGATTCTGCGTCGTGTCAGCGGCTGGCGCGCCACCAGGCGATACGGTCCAACAGTGCGTAGCCCTTGATAACGGCCGGCATGAACCACGGATCGCCATGATAGAGCGGGATGGCCGCAGGCGGCCGAAAGTCGAATGCGGTGCGCGCCTGCTCACCATGTCCCATCAGCTTGTGGGCCGCACGCGTGCCGACCCACGGCGCCCAAACGACGCCCGAACCGCAGAAGCCGGTGGCATAGACCACGCCGTCCTTCTCGAAGATGCGGGGCAGCATGTCGCGGTGCATCGCCACATTGCCAAACCAGCTGTGGGAAAGGCGAACCCTCTCCAGCTCCGGGAAAAGTTCGACTAGCCCGTTGCGCAGACGGAGCGTCGGCGCTGCCGGATCACCCACGCGCGAGCTGTCGCGGCCGCCCAGCAGAATGCGCCTGCCGTCCGGCGAAGGGCGGTAATAGAAGCCAAGCTCGCGGCCCTCGCCCATCATCATCAGCTTCGGCATCAGGCGGGCCATCATCTCAGGCGCGAGTTCCTCGGTGGCGATGATCCGGCTGCGAACGGGAACCAGCCGGCGGCGCAGGAAGGGACTGGCCCCATCGGTATAGCCGTTCGTGCAGACCAGAACCTGCCGCGCCTGCACCGTTCCGGCCGAAGTGGCGATGCGGAACCCCGACCCATCCCTCTCGATCGAGGTCACGGGCGTGTTTGAATGCACCGTCAGACCCGAAGCGAGCGCCACCCGCAAGAGCTCGGCGTGGAACTTGGCCGGGTGCAGCCCACCAATGTCCATCCGCACCACGCCGCCGCGGTAAAAGTCGGTCCCGATGTAGTTGCGCTGCTCCGCATGGGGAACGGGGTAAGATTCAACCGCAAGTTTCTTCGCCAAAGCCTCGGCGCCGCGGGCCATCTTCTCGTACTGCTCGTATCCGAGAGCCCCTTTGAAAAGGCCGACCAGCTTGAAGTCGCAGTCGAGCTTTTCCGTTCTGATGAAATCGTAAACGAATTCGCGCGCGATCTTGCCCTCGGCCTCGATCGCCATGGCTTTCTCTTCGCCGAAGCGCCGGGTGATGGTGGCGTAGTCCAGCCGGATACTCCCGCTCGTAATTCCGCCATTGCGCGTTGAAGCACCCTCGCCCGGATTCATCGCATCAAAAGCTGCAACCGAGCGTCCTTCGCGCGCTAGCGCGAGCCCGGCCGCCAGCCCGGCGTAGCCGGCGCCGACGATCGCCACATCAAGCTTCTTGGCCAAGGGCTGCGGCGGCAGCGGCATAACGGGCGCCGCCTCCCACCAGTAGGGTGTATTCTTGTCGGCGACTTTGGGCTCGTGCACGTGAGTGACTTCTCGCTGCGTTTGCTGGATCGGGAATGGGCCGTGTTTGCCGCCGAGATCAGACCCGATCGTCTCGCACGTCGAGCGCATCGCGCAGTCCGTCGCCGATGAAGTTGAAGCTGGTCACGGCGATCGTGATGGCGGCCCCGGGGATGATCGCCAGCCAGGGTGCACTGTCCAGATACTGCTGGGCGCCCTCGAGCATGTTGCCCCAGCTGGGCAGCGGCGGCTGAATGCCGTAACCCAGGAAACTGATATAGGCTTCCAGCAGGATCGCGCGCGCCACTGTCAGCGTCGCGGCCACGATGATCGGACCCATGGCGTTGGGCAGGATCTCGCGGAACATGATATGCGTGCCACTCAGCCCCACCATGCGCCCGGCCAGCACAAACTCGCGCTCGCGCAATGACCGCACCTCGGCCTCGACAATTCGGGCTACCTCCATCCAGCTGGTGACAGCGACGATGACGGTGACCATAGCAGGGCTCGGCTTCAGTGCCGCGGCCAAGGCCAGCAACAAGAAGATGGAGGGGAACGACAGGAAGCCGTCGACCGTGCGCATCAGTGCTGCACCGATCCAGCCGCCGCGGTAGCCCGCGATCACGCCGACGAGCGTTCCGATCAGCGTCGACAGCAGCATGGCGAAGAAAGCCACCAGCAGTGAGGTTCTCCCCGCCATGAACAGCCGTGCGGCCACGTCCCGCCCAAGCGGGTCGGTCCCGAGATAGTGGTCACCGGTCAGCGGCGGTGAAAAGCGGGCGCGCAAATCGATGTATAGGGAATCATATGGCAGGAGATGGGGGCCGAAGACGCATGCCAGCGTGAGAAGTGTGATCATCGCCACGCCCAGCAACGCCAGATGATGGCTCGTGAAACGTCGCACCGTGCGGCTGCGCCACCAGCGGCCTGGTTCTGCATTTGCGGCGAGAGCGGTCATTTTCTGCCTCCTGTTGGGCGTGAGGTTACGCACTCAACCCAGACGAATGCGCGGGTCGACGATCGCCACCGCGATGTCTGCGAGCAGGTTACCCAGAATGACAAGGATGGCTGAGAACATCAGCAGTCCCATCACGACCGGGTAGTCGCTGTAGCCGAGGCTATCCAGGAACAGTCGACCCATCCCCGGCCAGGTAAACACTGTCTCCGTCACCAGCGCGCCGGTCAGGATGCTGGGAAGCTGCACCCCTGCCAGTGTGATCATCGGCAAAAGCGCATTGCCGACTACGTGCTTCATTATGACTCGGCGCTCGCTCAGGCCCTTGGCGCGGGCGGTCTTGACAAAATCCTGGCCGATGGCGTCGAGCGTCGCGGTGCGCATGTAGCGGCTCCAGATCGCGACATGCACCAGCGACAGCACGATGCTTGGCAGGATCAGGTGATGCAGGTAGTTCAGTACCGAACCGTCGCCGATCGTGTACATGTTGCCTGCAGGCAGCCAGCCTAGCCGCAGCGAGAAGATGTAGATGCCGACGAGCCCGAACCAGAAGGTCGGGATCGACAGCGCGACCATAGCTCCGACCGTCGCCACATGGTCGAACAGCGAATAGCGGTGTGTGGCGCCGCGGATACCGATCCAGGTGCCGATCGCAATTGCAATCGCGGTGGACGTACCCATCAGCAGCAGCGTGGCAAAGACGTGCCGGCCAATCACTGTCAGGACAGGCACGCCATCGCGGAAGGAATGGCCCCAGTCGCCCTGGAGAAGCCGCCAGGCCCAGTCGAGATATTGCATTAACAGCGGACGGTTCAGTCCCAATTGCTCTTTCAGGCGATCGAGATCGTCCTGCGTCATGCCGGGATCGAGCCCGAACTGCGCCAGCGGACCCCCCGGTAGCAGGTTCAGGACGACGAACCCGATGACCGACACGATCAGGAGCAGGATGAGGCTCTGCGAGAGCCGGTTGAGCAGGAAGCCGCGCATTCAACTCTCCTCTTTCAAGACAGCGCCGATGACTGGCCGCCGCCGCAAGGCGGCGGCGGCATAAGTATATCAGCCCTTCCAATGCCATCCGGCGGCATGCCAGGATGCGACGCGGGCGTTGGAATTTGCCTCGAAACCCTCCAGCCCTTCCTTGCGGCCGAACACATTGGCGTAGGCAAACAGAGGCAGGAACGGCAGATCCTGACGAACAATTTCCTGCACACGCAGATAGATGGCGCGCCGCGCCTCCCGATCGAAGGTGCGGGCGCCCTTGTCGAGCAGCGCATCGACCTCCGGGTTGGAGTATTGGCCTGTGTTTGAGCCCTTTCCGCCCTTCGCGACGATCGCCTTGGTGTGCAGGCGGTTGGAAACGTCGGGGTCGCCCGCGATGACATTGGTTACACCGGAGATGGCTGACTCGAACTGCGATTTGAGCCAGAAATCGCCCCACATGACGGCGGCCGGCAGGTTCGAGATGGTCATCTCCACCCCGATCTCGGCGAATGTCTGCTGCAGGAACTGCTGCGTCTGCTCGCGCAGGTGGTTGCCGGAGGTGGTGGAGTTGGCGAACGACAGACGCACCCCGTCCTTCACTCGTATTCCATCAGCTCCGGGTACCCAGCCGGCCTCGTCGAGGATCTGGCGCGCGCGCTCGATGTTGAACTCCTGCGCCGGCAGGTTCGGATTGTAGTAGTAGGAATTCTGCGGCATGAAGGTCTCGGTGGGGTTGTGGACCCCGTAATAGAGTCCTTCGAGGATCGCTTTCCTATCTATTGCGGCGTAGAGTGCCTGTCGGACCGCCGGGTCCTTGAATTGCGGCTTCTCAAGATTGAGATAGATCGACTCGACCGATGCCCCGCGCTCCAAGATGACCACGCGATCCGATAGTTTGCTGGCTTCCGCGTAGTGGTCGGCGGTTATGAATGCCTGGTCGACAAGATCAATGTCGCCGCTCTTGAACTGGGTGTAGAGCACTGTCATGTCGGGGATGTATTTGAAGACGAGCCGCTCCAAATAGGGGCCCTCCCCGGCATAATCCGCGTTCGCGACGAGTTCGATATGATCGCCGGCGATGCGCTGCGCCCACTTGAATGCGCCAGTGCCGACAGGCGCCTGATTGAAGGCGGCGGCGTTGGGGTCGGCCTCTTTTTCGAGGATGTGCTTGGGAACCATGAAGGTTTCGGCGAGAAACGACAGGTAGGGGGCGAAAGCCTCCTCCATCCGCCAGGTGAGCTCGGTCGGCGAGACCACCTTGATGTCGCGCACCAGCGAATGGCCCGCCGTGCGCCACGCGCGGAATTTCGGATTGGTGATGAGCTCAAGAGTGAATTTCACGTCCTCGGCTGTGAAGGGCTCGCCGTCGTGCCAGCGGACGTCATCACGCAGGCGGAGGCGCCACTTAAGACCATCCTCCGAGATGCCGCCGTTTTTTTGGCTGGGCACTTCGACCGCAAGATTGGGCTGAAGAACGCCCTTGGGATCCATGCGAACGAGTGCATCAAACACTGAGAAATGCACAGCGTCGTCGCACTCGGTATGCGGCATCAGTGGATTGAAGACGGTGGGTTCCTGCGAAAATCCGACGACGACGCGGCCGGTTGGGCTCGCTGGAGGCGTCTGCGCAAAGGCGGGCTTGCCCAACAGATTGGGCGCAATGAGGCCCGCGGCTCCGCCTATTGCTAGCATCCTAAGCGCATCGCGCCGCGAGTAGTTTGACTTGGTGTTTGAGCGTTCAGTCATTGGAATTCCCCTTGTTCTGGCGGTATCCGCCGTTGCTCTTACCCATTTGCTGCAACCGGATGGGTAGATCCTGGCTGCTCTCCAGGAATCGCCGCCACCAACTCACGCGTGTAGGCTGATTTCGGGTCGAGGAAGATCTGCGAGGGGGGACCGGATTCCACGATCCGCCCTTTCTGCATCACCGCGATTTCGTCGCAGATCTGGCTGGCGACGCGCAGGTCGTGGGTGATGAAGATCATCGACACGCTGGTCTCCCGCTGGATCTGATCCAGCAACTGCAGGATCTGGGCCTGGATCGACACGTCGAGCGCCGAGACCGCCTCGTCGGCGATCAGCAACTTCGGCTTGAACATCAGTGCCCGAGCGATGCCGATGCGTTGGCGCTGCCCACCGGAAAACTCGTGCGGATAGCGGCCGAAGGCGCCGGCATCGAGCCCGACGTGAGCCAGAAGCGCCTTCGCCTCTTCACGCGCTTGGGTATAGGGAGTGCCGTGCGCGACTGGGCCAACGGTCAGGATGTGGCCGACAGTTGAACGCGGGTTGAGCGACGCGAATGGGTCCTGGAAGATCATCTGGACCCGCGGCCGCAGCGGGCGGAACTCGGCTTCGGAAAGCTTAGCGATGTCGCGGCCCTCGAACAGAATCCCGCCGCCGTCGCTGTCGAGCAGCTTGATCAAAAGCCGACCAAGCGACGATTTGCCGGAACCGCTTTCGCCCACAACGCCGAGTGTGCGTCCTGGCGCGAGTTCGAATGAGACCTCGTTGACCGCGGGCACGACGCGCTGCGAGCCGAACAGGGAACTGCCGCCGCGGTAGGTCTTCATCAGGCCCTCGACCATCAAGATCGGCGCTTTGTCAGCCGTCTCAAGAGGAATGCGGTCCTCGCCGGTCAGGTGCGGAACGGCTGCGATAAGGCGCCGGGTATAGGGATGGCTGGGCGACTGCAGGACCTGTTTGGCGCTACCCTGCTCGACGATGTGGCCCTTCTCCATCACCACGACGCTGTCAGCAATTTCAGCCACCACCCCGAAGTCGTGGGTGATGAACATGACGCTCATTCCCTTGCGTCGCTGAATCTCGCGGATCAACTCGAGAATCTGCGCCTGGGTGGTCACGTCGAGCGCCGTCGTCGGTTCATCCGCAATCAGGATCGTGGGCTCGAGTGCCAGCGCCATGGCGATCATCACCCGCTGCCGCTGCCCGCCGGAGAGGCGGAACGGATACTGGTGGTACATGAGTTCCGGGTCCGGCAATCCCACCTCAGTCAGCAACTCGATAGCACGGCCGCGACGGGATTTCGGAGAGCCGACGCCATGCGCCGCCATGACCTCGTCGATCTGTGCACCCACGGTCATCAGCGGATTGAGCGCCGAGAGCGGGTCCTGAAAGATCATCGACACCACCCTGCCGCGCAGGCTGCGCAGCTTGTCCGGCGACATGCCTATGATGTTCATCCCGTCGAGGTGGATGGCGCCCGAGGAGACGTGGATTACCCGAGGCAGTAGCCCCATGATGGCGTTAGCGGTAACCGACTTGCCGGATCCGGACTCGCCAATGACGCACAGAATCTGGCCGCGTTTCAGATCAAAGGAGATGTTCTCGACGGCATGGGTCCGTTCCATGCCTTCCGGCAAATTCACCGTGAGATCGCGTATCGAAAGCGCCACATCGTGGGGGGCTACAGCCTGGATGCTTGCGACCATCGAGATCACCTCCCCTTTCAACCGAGCGGGTCCACGCTGTTGCGGACCGCATCATCGCCCTTTAAGCAGAAGCGCCTCACCGTAGCGGCCGTCGTCTGGCCATCTCGGCGCTTCGCGCCCTGAGGCTGCGAGACATGGATTCTGCTCATCCTGGCGGCTCCCTTGATGAAATCCGGTCCGTGTACCAGACACTGTTCCCTTTTCTTGGAGAACTCTCCGAAGGCGTAAGCCCTGCCTATCGGAAGTCCTCTGGAGCTTGCCTGCCATAAGGAAGGTTGCTCCGTTCTTTCAGGCAGTTTGACTGTTTTGTTTCCGCAGAGTCATCGGAACTTGGCCCTCGGGCGGCAGGAACTTCTGAAAAGAACGACCAGTTCGGCATTTCACTCTGCAGCTGTTCGGCGCCTGCGGCGCGATCTGGCAACCGTATCCTTCATGCAGTAATACGCGCCCACGACGGGCAGGAACCGGGGCTTTGTGGTGTGCATCGGCACGGTGTGCCAGGCCATGCGGTCGAGCGGATCGGTGTCCGTGCGGCCTTATCGCAATGTCGGCCAAGGCACTGCCGATCAGGGTCGGCGACTGTGCGCCGCGCCCTGATAGCCATGCCGTAGATGACGCGACTGCATGAAGTGTACTCCTGCTTGCCCCGGTGACAGCGAGCTTTTCGCGCAACAATTGCCCGTCCTAGAGGCTGCTAACCGCACGATATTCCGTCCAGGCACAAACTTCGCAGTCTGCCTCTGCAGGCGGCAGGTTAGGATGCTTCAAAATTACCGGAGTCCCATCCATGCCCGCGCCGCTCATGCACATCGAGTGTAGCCCTTCCCTGCCTCGCGAGGCGGACGTCGTCGTGATCGGCGGCGGCGTGGTAGGCGTATTCACGGCATACTATCTCGCACGCCGCGGCGTCAGCGTTGCCCTGCTGGAGAAAGGACGCGTTGCCGCCGAGCAGTCCAGCCGCAACTGGGGCTGGTGCCGCCAGCAGAACCGTGACGCGCGCGAGCTGCCGATGGCAACGAAGAGCCTCGATCTCTGGGAAAAAGTGGCGCAGGAGACTGGCGAAGACACCGGCTTTCGCCGTTGCGGGCTGCTCTATCTCTCGCAGGACGACAATGAACTCGCAGGTTGGGCAAAGTGGCGCGATTTTGCGAGGACGGTCGGCGTCACGACGCATATGCTGAGCGGGGAAGAAGCCACCGAGAAGGGCAAGTCGACCGGACGCAAGTGGAAGGGCGGCGTTTTCTCACCGACCGACGGAACGGCAGACACCTCGAGGGCCGTGCCTGTAGCCGCGCTTGGGATCATGGCGGCTGGCGGCACCGTACATCAATATTGCGCGGCTCGCGGCATAGAGTTGAGCGCTGGCCGGGTGAGCGGTGTGGTGACCGAAGCGGGAACCATCCGGACAACGACCGTGGTCATGGCCGGAGGCGCGTGGGCTTCTTCCTTCTGCAACCAGCTTGGTATTCGTTTCCCGCAAGCTGCCGTGCGTTCGTCCATTCTAGCCGTAGCGCCGGGCGCAAACGGCCTGCCGGATGCCCTGCATACCGCGCGCGTCTCGCTGACGCGGCGCGGCAACGGTGGATACACGCTAGCGATCAGCGGGCGGGCGCGAGTTGATCCAACGCCGCAGCAGCTCAGGTTCAGCCGCGAATTCCTGCCCATGTTCGCCCGCCGCTGGCGTAGTCTCGCCCCGGGAGCGTTCGAGGGCCGGCGTCAAGGTCATGAAAGCCTGAGGAAATGGGCCCTTGACAACGTCACGCCAATGGAACGGAACCGGATTCTCGACCCGAAGCCCGACATGGGGCAGATTCGGCTGACATATCGACGAGCCTGCGAATTGATGCCCGAACTCGAGGGCACCGCGATTTCTCATGCTTGGGCGGGCTATGTCGACAGCACGCCCGACGGCATTCCCGCAGTCGGTGAAATCGAGGGGTTTCCGGGTTTCATCCTGGCGGCGGGATTCAGTGGTCACGGCTTCGGGATTGGCCCCGGCGCGGGGCATATGGTCGCCGACATCATCACGGGCAGCGAGCCTATTGTCGATCCGCGTCCTTATAGGCCGGAGCGTCTGAAGACCGCTGCGTGGGGCAAGGTCGCTGAATTCTGAGAAGACCGGTTTGCCCACGTCCAACCGGTCGCACCCGAGATTGAGGCCGCGAGGCGGCCAGCACTGAAACAATGGGGAAGTGGACGATGCGCGAATACCAGATTGCCGCCATTCCAGCCGATGGGATTGGCCCAGAGGTTATTGCCGCCGGTCTCCAGGCGCTTGAGACACTTGAAGAGCGCTGCGGCGACTTCAAGGTGCGCGTCCAGCACTTCGACTGGGGCTCAGACCACTACAAGGCCCATGGTCGGATGATGCCCGAGGACGGTGTGACGCAACTGAAGCGTTTCGACGCCATCTTCTTTGGCGCGGTCGGCGCCCCCGATGTGCCTGACGACATCACTCTCTGGGGCCTCCGGCTGCCGATTTGCCAGGGCTTTGATCAGTACCCCAACGTGCGGCCGACCAGGATACTGCCTGGAATAGCTTCTCCGTTGGCGGGCGTCGGCCCTGGCGATCTGGATTGGGTGATCGTGCGGGAGAATTCCGAGGGCGAGTATTCGGGCCACGGCGGCCGCGCCCATCGCGGCCTCCCCGAGGAAGTCGGAACCGAGGTCGCGATCTTCACGCGTCGGCGTCACCCGCATCATGCGCTATGCATTCCGGCTGGCGCAGTCACGGCCGCGAAAGCTCCTGACAGTTGTTACGAAATCCAACGCGCAGCGTCACGGCATGGTAATGTGGGACGAAATCGCCGCCGAGGTGGCACGGGAATTCCCGGACGTCACGTGGGACAAGATGCTGGTTGATGCTATGACGGCGCGTATGACGCTGAAACCACGGAGCCTCGATACGATCGTCGCCACCAACCTTCACGCCGACATATTGTCGGACCTTGCAGGCGCGCTTGCGGGCAGTCTCGGCGTGGCACCGACCGCCAACATTGATCCCGAAAGGCGCTATCCCTCGATGTTCGAGCCTATCCACGGCTCCGCATTCGACATTGCCGGCAAGGGTATTGCCAACCCTGTCGCAACCTTCTGGACCGCTGCCCAGATGCTCGAACATCTGGGAGAAAGCGAAGCGGCCGCCCGGTTGTTGAGCGCTGTGGAATCGGTGACAAGGGAGGGCGTGCTGACGCCAGACGTTGGGGGCACCGCGACCACGCAGGAAGTAACGGACGCCGTTTGCCGAACGCTCCGCGGTTCGAACGTGTGACAGGTTTCTGATGAAGCTCGACAAGATCGACATCAAAATTCTCTCCGAGCTGCAAAAGAACGGGCGCATATCCAACGTCGAGCTTGCCGAGTTAGTGTATCTGTCACCGAGCCCCTGCCTGATGCGGGTCAAGAAGCTTCAGGCGGAAGGCTTCATCACCGGTTATTCCGCCCAGATCGACGTCTCCAAGCTCGGGCAGACGTTGACGGTCTTCACCGAAATCACGCTCAAGAACCATCGCCACAACGACTTCGCGCGGTTTCTTGCCACCGTCGAGAAGATCGATTCCGTCATCGAATGCCACCTTGTTTCAGGCGGCTACGACTACCTGGTTAAGTTTGTCACAGCGGGAATCTCCGAATACCAGACGGTCATGGAGCGCCTTGTCGAAATGGACATCGGCATCGACAAATATTTCAGCTTCGTCGTGCTGAAATCCCCTATCGTGAAATCTCACCTGCCGCTCGACGCCATATTCGACAGATGAGGAAGAGGCTGCCCCGCGCATGCGGCGACAGTCTGGACGATCATCTTTTCATCGCCGCCCGCACGTCCTTGTCTTCGAGGGTTTGATCCAGCGTCATCCGCGTGCGTTCGAGGATTCCATCGATATCGTCCTCCGTGCAGCAGAGCGGCGGCGCATAGCCCAGGATGCCGCTGTTGAAGGCGCGGATGACGAGGCCGTTCGCCCATGCGCGGTCGAAGATCCGACGCCCCGGATCGGCTGCCGCCGGCAGGGGCGTCTTGCGCTCCTTGTCAGTGACCAGCTCGACCGCGGCCAGCATGCCGCGACCGCGAATATCGCCAACCAGCGGGTGGTCGGCGAGCGAGCGAAGGCCTTCCATCAAGCGCTTCCCGGCCTTCCGCCCGTTCTCGAGCAAGCCCTCTTCGTAGAGACGCAGGCATTCAAGCCCCACCGCCGCGCTCACGGGATGGGCTGAATAGGTGTACCCATGGCCGACAGGCGCTTTGCCGGCTCCGTCCGCGATCGTATTGTAGACATGGTCCGACATGAAGACTGCGCCCATCGGCACGTAGCCCGAGGTCAGTCCCTTCGCCGTGGTTATGAAATCCGGTACCACATCGTCCTCTTCACAGGCGAAGAGCGGGCCGGTGCGGCCAAAGGCAGTGATGACTTCGTCGGCAACGAACAGAATGTCGTGTTCCTTGCACACGGCGTGCAGGGCCTTCAGCCAGCCTGTCGGTGGAACGAGGACACCGCCCGAACCCTGAATGGGTTCGGCGTAGAAGGCCGCAACGCGGTCCGCGCCGAGTTCCGCGATCTTGGCGCGCAGGGCCGCGACCGATGCGTCGATAATCGTGTGCGGATCGGAACCGACCGGATTGCGATAGGCGTAGTGCGAGGGAATCTTGTGCTGCCAGTCGTAAGGCACGCCGAAGCCCGCATGGAAAGCGGGGATCGCGGTCAGACCGGACCCTGCCGTCGAGGATCCGTGGTAGCCATACTCGACCGAGATGAACTGGTCCTTTTGCGGCGTACCCTTGGCATAGTAGTAGTAGCGAATGAAACGGATCGTGCTGTCGACTGCGTCGGAACCGCCCAGCGTGAAATAGACATGGTTCAGATCGCCGGGCGCCAGTTCGGCAAGCCTGGCAGCAAGGCGAATGGCAGGCTCGGATCCCAGCCCGAAATATCCCGTGGCATAGGGAAGCTCTCTTAGCTGCTTGGCCGCTGCCTCAACGACGCTTTCCTGGCCGTATCCGATGTTTACACACCATAGACCGGCGAATCCATCCAGCAGGGTTTTCCCGCTTGCATCGGTCACCATCGCGCCCTTGGCGGATTTGAGCACCCGCACGCCCGTCTCCTCGTGGCTCCGATAGCATGAAAACGGGTGAACCAGATGTGCGCGATCGAGTTCGATCAGTGAGTTTGCAAGCATTTCTTCCTCCAAATCAACCGAGTGCCTGACTGACCAGCGCATAGGTGCGGTGATGCGCGGGCTTGCTTTCTTTGTGCGTGTCCATCGAGCGTCGCATCGTGATCCCACCGCCGACGTGCGCGAGCCCGCGCCCGGCGAGCCATTCAGCAAGATCCGTTGAAACATCGGTATCGACACGGACGAACTTGCCTTGGTGATGGGCGAGCAGAAAGTCGATCAGGGCCTCGGCCTCGGTGCTGTTTCTCGCAACCACCGGGCCTATGACTAAGCCTCGGCCGAACTCGCGGACCGCGCCGAATGCCTGAACGACGTTTTCTTCGCGAATGACAGCGAATTTCGCGCGATCGCGCAAAAGCCGCATCAGAGCCGAGCGCTCGTGGCCATATGCTACCAGGTCGAGCGCCACAAGGCATGCATGATCGCCGCTCTCACTCCAAGATACATGATCCGGCGCCTCAACCGGTGGCGCCTCGCCCTGATGTTGTACGATCTCGCCAGTGGCGACGAAGCCCAGCTTCTCGTAGAGCGGCAGGCCTTCCCGTGTCGCCACCAGGTAACAGGTGCGCTCACCCGCCTTGGCAAGCGCCTCTTCCATCATCTGCCGGCCAAGCCCGCGGCCGCGCATTGCGGCATCAACGATGACCATGTTGATGGTGGCGGCATCTTCGCCATAAGGGGTCATCAAGATCGTCGCCACCACGCGTCCCTCTTCCAAAGCGACGATCCCCCGGCTGACCGTTTGGGCTAGCTCCCAATCCTCGCGGCGATGCGGCCATTTAACTTGGCGAGACAACTCGACGGCACCTTCCAGATGCCCCGGCGCCATCGTTTCAAGCGTGATCTGTCCTGCGGTCATGAGCATTTCTGGCCTTCGTCTTCAGGTGCTCACAGTAGACCACCAAAGACGGCAGTTTCTCCCGACCGGCAGCCATGCGCCACGCGTTTTCACTATCCGTCGCCGCTCGCGCCGCATCTTCTGCCGAAGCATGGCCGACAGGCCGCGTTGCTCCCAAAGCTCGAAAGGACACCTGGCGCAACTCTCTGCCAAACCGGCGATGCAATACGAAACGATCTGCTTCAGGTCGCGGCGAATGCGGCCATTAGTCTTCCAGATCGCCGTCTATGGTGATTGCGGTACAGGCACGCTGTGCCGAGAAAACTAGGAGGATGGTCGCCATGTCGACGTTCAGACCGAAATACATCACCTTCGACTGCTACGGCACGCTCACCAATTTCGATATGGCCGGTGCTGCGAGGCGCGTCTACGGTTCGCAGCTTTCGCCCGCCGCGTTGACGCAGTTCATCAAGGACTTCGCCGCCTATCGACTGGACGAGGTTCTTGGCGCCTGGAAGCCCTACCTCGATGTTGTGCACAATTCCGTGGAACGCACCTGCAAGCGCAACGGCGTCGCATTCCGGCCCGAGGATGCCCGGCGCATCTATGAGGAAGTTCCGACATGGGGCCCGCACCCGGATGTGCCGGCGGGTCTGGCCAAGGTAGCGAAGGAGATTCCTCTGGTAATCCTGTCGAACGCCATGAACAGCTTGATCATGTCGAACGTCGACAAACTCGGCGCGCCCTTCCACATGGTCATCACGGCGGAGGAGACTGGCGCTTACAAGCCCCAAATGAAGGGCTTCGAGTACATGCTCGACAAACTCGGCTGCGGGCCGGAAGACATTACTCACGTCTCCTCCTCCTTCCGCTACGATCTGATGACCGCCTACGATCTCGGCATCAAGAGCAAGGTCTGGGTGAATCGCGGCCACGAGCCCGCGAACCCTTTCTACGAATATACCGAGATCAAGGATATCGGAGGTCTGGCCGCCGCCGTCGGACTGGAGCCCGTTTGGGAAGTTGCTTGAGGCTGGCGGGCCTCCGGCCATCGCGGCATCCGAAGTATCGAATGAGAAAGGGGCGGTTCGACCGCCCCTTTCTCATTGCTGGTCTCGCTCTTGAGATTCGGAAAAGCCTCTAGTTCAACCCGCCGACGTGGAGCGTCTTTACCTCCAGATATTCCTCAATCCCGAGCTGCGATCCTTCGCGCCCCAGCCCCGACTGCTTCACACCGCCGAAAGGCGCGACCTCTGTCGAGATCAGACCGGTGTTGAGTCCGACCATGCCGAACTCCAGCGCCTCGGCCACACGCCACGATCGTTTGAGGTTTTCCGTGTAAAAATAGGCGGCAAGGCCAAAGGGCGTTCCGTTGGCGATCGCGATCGCTTCTTCCTCCGTCTCGAAGCGGAATAGCGGAGCCACGGGGCCGAACGTCTCTTCCGACGCCAGGAGCATTTCGGTCGTCGCATCGCCGAGCAGAATAGGCCGGGCGTACTGCCGGCCTTCCGGTAACGAATCGCTCTGCGCAATGATCCTTGCGCCTTTCTGCAGGGCGTCGGCGATATGCCGCTCGATCTTCTCGATGGCGGCACCATTGATCATCGGCCCGATGACGACGCCCTCCTCTGTACCGGCGCCAACCTTCATCTCTGCAACGCGCCTGGCGAGCTTCGCAGCAAACGCCTCATAGATGCCGGCCTGCACGAGAATGCGGTTGGCACACACGCAGGTCTGGCCGCCGTTCCGAAATTTGGAGTCTACCGCCCCTTCGACGGCGAGATCGAGATCTGCGTCATCGAAGACGATGAAAGGCGCGTTCCCGCCGAGCTCGAGGCTGAGCCTTTTGATCCCGTCGGCAGCTCCCTTCATCAGAAGCGCGCCGACGCGGGTTGAACCTGTGAAGGAGATCTTGCGCACCGTTTCGTTGGCCATCAGCTCTTCGCCGATTCCCGCCGGCATGCCAGTTACGATGTTGATAACGCCTGCCGGGATGCCCGCTCGCTCCGCCAGGACGCCGAGCGCGAGCGCCGAAAAGGGTGTGAACTCGGACGGCTTGATCACGACCGTGCAGCCGGCAGCCAGTGCGGGGGCGACTTTGCGTGTGATCATCGCATTGGGGAAATTCCACGGGGTGATGACGGCACAGACGCCGACTGCTTCCTTGAGAACCAGAATGCGGCGATCGGCCGTGGGTGACGGAATGGTCGAGCCACCGATCCGGCGCGCCTCCTCAGCAAACCATTTCACGAACGATGCCCCGTAGCGGATCTCCGCGAGCGCCTCAGCAAGCGGCTTACCCTGTTCCAGAGTCAGCAGAAGCGCCAAATCCTGTTCATGGCGGCGAATGAGGTCGTGCCAGCGTTCCAGCAGTCCCCCGCGCTCGGCATGAGTCTTCTTCTTCCAACTCCTGAACGCTTCGGCCGCAGCGCCGATCGCGGCCCTGGTCTCGTCGCCCCCCATGTCGGGAACGGTGCCGAGAACATTCAGGCTGGCAGGGTTGGTGACCTCAGCGACGGCCTTTGTGTCTGCTTCCCGCCAGACACCGCCAATCAACGCCTGCTGGCGGAACAGGTCCGTATCGTTAAAGGTGCCAATCTTCGTGATCGCATTCATGGTCTTTTTCCTCAGCCCTTCAGCTCAATGCCGCAAGCACGGCTCGCGTGATTGTTTCAGTCCGGTCCCTGCCTGCGATCGTGCCTATCCCCTGCGCGGTTACGGACTCGATTGCCAACATCACTTCGGCCGCAGCATGCCGCTCGCCCAGATGCTCCAGCATCATCGCACCGGACCAGATCGCGGCGATCGGATTGGCGACGCCGAGATGCGCGATATCGGGCGCCGAACCATGGACAGGCTCGAACATGGAAGGTGCGCTGCGATCGGGATTGATATTGGCAGAGGCGGCATAACCCAGCCCGCCCTGGATCGCCGCTCCGATATCGGTGAGGATGTCGCCAAACAGATTCGAGGCGACGATTACGTCGAGGCTTTCAGGCGCCAGCACCATGCGGGCAGCCATGGCGTCGATGTGGTAGTGCGAGACCTCTACATCGGGATAGTCTTTCGCTACCTCGCGCGTCACCTCATCCCAGAAAACCATGGAATGTTTCTGCGCGTTGGATTTGGTCACAGATGCGAGTTTCTTGCGGCGCGCCCGCGCCTGTTCGAAACCGAAACGCATGATCCGTTCGACACCCGCACGCGTGAAGATTGCTGTCTCAACCGCGACTTCATTGACCGTGCCGGAATGGACGCGCCCACCGGCGCCGGAATATTCGCCTTCGGTATTCTCGCGTATGCACAGGATGTCGAAACCATCAGAGCGGAGCGGCCCCTGAACGCCCGGCAACAGCCTGTGCGGTCTTATGTTGGCGTACTGCGTGAACCCTTTCCGGATCGGCAGGAGCAGTCCGTGTAACGATACTGAGTCAGGCACTTCCGCGGACCACCCCACAGCGCCGAGATAGATCGCATTGAATTTCCGCAGCATCTCGATGCCGTCTGGCGGCATCATTGCGCCGGTTTCCAGGTAATAGGCGCAGGACCATGGGAAGCGCTTGCCATCAAGGGCGAAACCGCCCCGTTTTGCCGCCGTCTGCATCACCTGCCATGCCGACTCGGTCACGTCCTTGCCGATGCCGTCGCCGGGGATGAGCGCTATGTTGTAGGTCTTCATTTGATGGAGGTCCTCATTCGCACTAGCGTTTCATCGGAACAATAATGGACCGCGCGCCGCATTTTCCGTCGAGGATGAGCCGCCTGACGGCGTCGAATCGCATCAGGCGGAACTTGGAAAGTCGATTGTTCTGGAACCGCCGGGCGCTCTATTCGGACGGCCCTTGAGCATTGAACTCAGTCATAAACGCAGACGTAGATCTTGCGCACGGTCTCGATCGTGCGCCAAACGCCGACGAAACCGGGCTTCATCACGAAGCTGTCGCCGGCGCGATAAGTCTTCGTCTCGCCCCCCTTCTCCTCGATTTCGATCACACCCGAAATGATGTGGCAGAACTCGTAGGTAGTGCCCTTGATCGAATGTGTCGCGCCGGGCGTCGTCTCCCAGACGCCGGTCAGAACCTTCTCACCTTTCGAGGCATCCTGCGCCCAAGTCTTGAAGGATGGAGCGCCGGAAATGAGCCGCTCCGGCAGCGGCAATGCCTCCTTCGGCGTAAAGGCGGGATTTGTGTCGACCGTGATGAGAAGTGACATGTGAGGTTTCCTGGTTAGTAGCCGAGCGTCCGATCGACGAGGCCGATCAGTTCTTCGCCGGCGCGGTGGCGCCGGATGTTGTCCACGGCGGATTGCGCCGCCGTATGCGGTTGCGTCACCGAGGCGATGTGCGGCGTTATCATCACCTTCGGAT
>DASZDZ010000120.1:0-11012 GCA_035941355.1 Pseudaminobacter sp. | reverse complement strand
ACACGGCGAACCCGAATCCTAGTCTCATGATCTGTTGCGACGGGCTGGGCATGGCCTTTTCCTCCAGTGGCAGCGCAGGTTTAGCAGAGTGGAGCGAGGGTAACGCTTCCCCACATTGGAGGATCACCGAGGTCGCTGTCGAAAGCCTCGGTTCGCTCAGACACTATCACGGCAGGTCCGGAAGGTAGTGCAGTCCGGTCGTTGGAACCTCGGCGACGACGACCTTCCTCCCACCCCGGCCGGACCTTTCCGAGCCACATCGGGCAATCTGAAGGCTGAGCGCACTAACCGACCACGTGCGCCATTTGCTGACGTTGGAGGCGCTTTCCCGAAGCTGACGTTTACACAACGACTGACCTCGACCCAGGCATTGGTCGGCGGATCGCGCATCCAGCCCCGGCCTGAGAGACCCCGCCAGTTCCTTTTGTCAACAAACAGCAGCGCTCATGGTGCATCCGAAGGTCGCGGACGGAAAAGCCCGCGACCTCGGATGCTGAACGGGGACCTTTAGTTAGCCTCTCCCGCCATCGCCATCGCTATCGCCATCGCCATCGCTATCGCCATCGCCGTCCCCATCGCCATCGCCATCGCCATCGCCATCGCCGTCGTCATCGCCGCCGCCGCCGCCGTCGTCATCACCGCCGCCGCCGCCGTCGTCATCGCCGCCGCCGTCGCCGTCGTCATCACCGCCGCCGCCGTCGTCATCACCGCCGCCGCCGCCATCGTCATCGCCGCCGCCGCCGCCGCCGCCGTCGCCGTCGTCATCGCCGCCGCCGCCGCCATCGTCATCGCCGCCGCCGCCGCCGTCGCCGTCGTCATCGCCGCCGCCGTCGTCATCGCCGCCAGGACCGGGGCTACCCCGGCCATCGCCCTTTTCTCTATCCACCACGCTTTCGATGAATGAGGTGGTTAAAGGAGGGCATAAGCTTAATTGCGGGGGGGTAAGAATGGAACTTCTGTTTAGCGCAATACAACAACGCTCATAATTGTTTTCGGTCAGTGGGTTACATTGCGCTGCCGACATTGTGGGCCTTATATCGGACTGCCCAAGCGCTGGTCCGAAAAAACTACTCACCAAGAATGTCGTAGTTATTGCTAACACGCGCCGACAATGCGGCGTCTTCCTGAGACTGCGCCTCATGTGCGTTTCTCCCAACGTTACTACCCGTTACTCGGGCACTCCTTTTAACATTAGAAGTCGCTAATATGTTCCACAAATTTTAGCAGTTCTTTAGCTATTAGGCTCGAAAGCTGGGCCCTTCGAGGAACCATGGTGTGGAAAAGGCCGATCTGGCCCACTTCAAGCCATAATCTTTTCGGAGTGGGGACCCATGCTTCGTTTTATGATAATTCCCGCGGTACTGATCGCGGTTTTGGGCTGCAATCAAACCGCCTCGGCTGGGACTGCCATGCAAGTCTCAGGCTATGCATTCTCGCCCCCTGCTTTCAAATCGTTTTGTAAGCGAGAGCCGAGACTTTGTAACACCACAAATGGGAAGAATGTCGTCGAGCTAACGCCTGCCCGCCTGGCTGAACTGAAATCCGTCAATGTATCAGTAAACCGGCGGATCAAGGAGCGGAGCGACATCCAAACATCTGGCAAAGCAGATTACTGGGAATTGCCCGCCAACCAGGGCGATTGCGAGGATTTCGCAATTTTGAAGAAAAGCGAACTGTTGAAGCGGGGCTGGCCAGCTTCCGCTCTGCTTTTGACCGTCGCACGATTTGGCGGCGCGGGTCATACGGTGCTTACCGTACGGACGTCCAAGGGCGACAAGGTTCTCGATAACAGGACTGGTGTTATTCGCGATTGGTCAAATACGCCCTATCGGTACTTTGCGCGTCAATCCCAATCTGCCGGCCAGAAATGGGAGCGTATCGGACAGGCGCGACCCAACTGAGGAACCACCCCGCACGTAGCAGCACGACTGTCGTAATCTCATATTTGAGCGGATGAGCCCGCCCAAGAAAACGCTGATCAATGTTTAGACGACTGCGTTGCCATCAGTTCCCCTTAACGCCGCGACGCACGCCCGCTCTCCGCAAAACTGTCGCCGATGCAAAAGTGTCGAGCAGTGGCCCGGCGCGAAAGGCCACCCCCGACAATTACGGGCGACCCGCTCTGTCGCGACGACGCAAGTCCGCTTTGCGCTGTTGCTCGCCCTGGAGCAAAGTGCAGAATAGGAAATAATGAGTGTTATGGCTGCCGGCTCGCGGATACATGCAATGTAAAATTGTATGTTGGCGAAACGGCTTCAAGGTTGGCGGCGAGCGGCCCCAAGCGAAGGTAGTTCTCGTTCCGTAATAAGTGAGGGCAGGGGAGACAGCCAGCGGGGCGCTCTCGGGCCCGAAGAGATAGTTGACGCTCTCGAAGGGTGGCTGCATGAACGCAATATTGCCCAACGACCTCCTGCCGACGAAGATGGATCCATCTGACGACGAGGCCGTCCTCGCCTTGTTCGAAAGCCTGGCGCTTTCGGCGGGTCGCGCCATCATGGATATCTTCGAGGCCGGATTTGCCCATGAGACGAAGGCGGATGCCTCGCCGGTGACCGAGGCCGACCGGGCGGCTGAGCGCGTGATCCTCGAAGGTCTTCGCATCGCGCTGGCGGGCGTAACGTGCGTGGCGGAAGAGGAAATCGCCGCCGGCGTGATGCCGGTGCTGGAGGGTGATGCGATCCTGCTGATCGATCCGCTCGACGGCACCAAGGAATTCATCAATCGCCAAAAGGACTTCACCGTCAACATCGCGCTGGTGCGCAAGGGGACGCCTGAAATAGGCGTCGTCTATGCTCCGGCCAGGGGCCTTTTATATTCCGGGCGTCCCGGCGAAGCGACCGAGGTTTCAATCACACCGGACTTCATGCCGGCGGCCCGCCGCAAGATATCGGTACGAAGCGTGGCTGAGCCGCTCACTATCGTTGCAAGCCGGTCCCACCGCACGCTGGAAACCGACGAGTTCATCGCCAGATTCGAGGGCGCGGATATCGTCTCGGTGGGGTCTTCCTTGAAATTCTGCCTTCTGGCGAGTGGAGAGGCCGATCTTTATCCGCGCTTCGGCCGCACCATGGAATGGGATACCGCGGCCGGCGATGCTGTGCTGCGGGGGGCTGGCGGACGAACCATGCTTATCGATGGCGGTCCGCTTCGCTATGGCAAACGCGGGCAACGGGGCGAGGCGGATTTCGCCAATCCCTGGTTCATAGCAGACACGTCACCGGCGGCGGATCAAGGTTTTCGCTGGCTGGGCCGAATCCATCCGATTCCATCGGAATGAACGGACTCTAGTCTCGCCGGCAGAACATCCTGCTGTAGCAGGATCCATTCCGGTTAAGGGATCGGAGCATCCTCAGGGTGTGCCGGTCATCCAGGGTGTCGCCCCAGTTTTCCTCTATGCACAGTAACTGCCAGTCATTACCGAAACGAGCCTTTGCTAGTTCAAACTCGCGCCGGATGGCCGTTCTGACGGCTTCGTTAAACTGTATGATCGTGGGATTTGTCATAGATATCTAACACATCCGAGAAGTTGGACCAGAGATCGTCGTACTTGTTACTCCACGCGGAATGTCATCTGTCTCCCGAATGGGAGAAGAGCCCATGCTCGCTCGTGGAAATAGTAAAGCACGATTTTTGTAACCACTTCAGCGGAAGCGATGGAGCTCGCCGAAACCACGTTTCCTGTAATAAACCAACTCAGCGCAAATGTGTCGATGCTGCCCGTAATGCGCCAACTGACGGCCTTTGCTATTGACCTGCCATGGGTTTCGGGAACAGGAATGAGCATACGCTATCGCTCCGGGCAGAAGTGACGACGGCCAACCATGAACCGCCGTCGGATTGCAAAGCCTTGGTGGCTGGGAGCATCGATTCCGATCGCCCACAGAATTTTGTGCCCGATCAAAGTTCAGATTCCCTACGCTCTGTAATCTTCTCCATGTGCTGCGAATGAGTTGCAACCTCTCCAACAGCAGTATCGGCTTGATCGAAATGTCTATTGAATTTGCGCAGCGAGCCGGCGCTATAGTTCCGTGGTTCGTTTGAAGTACGCCCTCTTGCCCCAGCCAACAGGCCGGTCGCGTTCGCTGCACGTCAACCGCCTGCGGACGTCAGGCGCGATAGTAGTCGCGATACCAATCGATGAATTTGGCGACGCCTTCCTCGATTGGGGTGCGCGGCCGGAAGCCGACCGCCTCGCCGAGCGCGTTGATGTCGGCATAGGTGCTTTCGACGTCGCCTGGCTGCATCGGCAGCATGTTCATCACAGCTTTCCTGCCCAGAGCCTTTTCGATGGCGCCGATGAAATCGAGCAGCCGCGCCGGCTGGTTGTTGCCGATATTGTAGAGCCTGTAGGGCGCCGACGAGACCGCCGGGTCGGGCCGCATCGGGTTCCAGTCCGGCGATGGAGTCGCGACCTTGTCAAGCGTGCGCACCACGCCTTCGGTGATGTCGTCGATATAGGTGAAGTCGCGTCTGTGCTCGCCGTGGTTGAACACGTCGATCGGTTCGCCGGCCAGGATTTTGCGCGTGAACAGGAACAGCGCCATGTCCGGACGGCCCCACGGACCGTAGACGGTGAAGAATCTGAGGCCGGTGACGGGAAGCCGGTAGAGATGCGCATAGGCATGCGCCATCAGTTCGTTGGCCTTCTTGGTCGCAGCGTAGAGGCTGACCGGATGGTCGACGCTGTCGGAAACGGAGAAGGGCAATTTGGCGTTGGCGCCATAGACCGAGCTCGACGAGGCGTAGACCAGGTGTTCGACGCCGGCGTGCCGACAGCCTTCGAGAATGTTTAGAAAGCCGATGAGATTGGCGTCGGCATAGGCGTGCGGATTTTCGATCGAATGACGCACGCCCGCCTGGGCAGCGAGATGCACGACCTTGTCGAAGCCGCCGCCGGAGAACAGGTCGCGCATGGCGTCGCGGTCGCCGACATCGGCCTTCAGGAAACGAAAGTCGGAACTTGTTTCGAGGCGCGCTAGACGCGCGAGCTTCAGCTTCGGATCGTAATAATCGCTGATGTTGTCGAGGCCGACCACTTCGTCACCGCGCTCCAGCAGCCTTTGCGCGACATGTGACCCGATGAAGCCGGCAACGCCTGTGACCAGAATTCGCATGACGGTCTCCCTAGAGACGCAAATCGCTTGCTGTGGCGGGGAAGACGCCTTTGACATCGAACACGACCCCGCTAGGCGCCGCAAAGCGGCGGATCGCGTCACTGCCTTGGGCCCGGAAACGCTCGTGGGCGACGGCGAGGATCACCCCTTGGTAATCGCCCGGCTGCGGGTCCGTCTGGAGTCTTATCCCGTATTCGGCTTCCGCCTCCTGCGGGTCGGCCCAGGGATCGTGCACGTCGACATCAATGCCGTAGCCCGAAAGCTCCCTGACAACGTCGATGACACGGGTGTTGCGGATGTCGGGGCAGTTCTCCTTAAACGTGAAGCCCAGCACCAGGACCCGCGCCTGAGGCGCGTTCAGTCCGCGCGACATCATCAGGCGCAGCAGGCGCGACGCGACGATCTCGCCCATTCCGTCATTAATGCGCCGCCCGGCTAGGATGATTTCGGGGTGATGGCCGACCTCCTGCGCCTTGTGGGTCAGGTAGTAGGGGTCGACGCCGATGCAGTGGCCGCCGACGAGCCCCGGCCGGAAGGGCAGGAAATTCCACTTGGTGGCGGCGGCTTCCAGCACGCTCAGCGTGTCGATGCCCAGCCGGTGGAACAGGTTCGAAAACTCGTTGACGAGAGCGATGTTGACGTCACGCTGGGTATTTTCGATGACCTTGGCCGCCTCGGCAACGCGGATTGACGGCGCCCGATAGGTGCCGGCGGTGATCACCGAGCCGTAAACCCGATCGACCAGGTCGGCGGCTTCGGGCGTCGACCCGGAAGTAACCTTGACGATCTTGTCGACCGTATGCTGCTTGTCACCCGGATTGACCCGTTCCGGGCTGTAGCCTGCAAAAAAGTCGACATTACAGACAAGCCCTGACGCCTGCTCGATCACCGGCACGCAGTCTTCCTCGGTGGCACCCGGGTAGACGGTGGATTCAAACACGACGACATCGCCCTTCGAGATGACCGCGCCGATGGTCTCGCAGGCGGCCTTGAGCAGGCTGAGATCAGGCCTTTTGGCGGTGTCGATGGGCGTCGGCACCGTGACAATGTAGAAATTGCATGACTTCAAATCGTCGGGCGAGGCGGTAAAATCTACTGATGTCGCGCGCAATGCCAGCCGCTCGACCTCCAGTGTGCGGTCGACGCCTTCGCGCAATTCGGCGATGCGTTTCCCGCTGATATCGAACCCGGTCACGGGAAAACGGCCGGCGAAAAGTACCGCCAGCGGTAATCCGACATAACCCAATCCGATTATCCCGATCCGTATCTCGCCAATGTCATTCACGGTCCTGCACGCATGCCCATTTGATATCGACTTTGCTGGTCATAGACGATTTCGACCTCGGCTCAAGCGATTTCGGGCCGGGGCGATTTGATCAATCGCGACCCTTGAGAACCGTTTTGCGTCGAGAGATCCGATCCGGCCACGAAGAAGGTGTCAGTGACGCATGGTGCTACGCGATTCGCGAAACGCTGGAACAAGGATGTTGCGGATCTGAAGCGGCGCCGTTGCGATGATGGCGATGATCCTGGGCTTGCCCTGTACAACGAGCCTGTCACGGAATGCCTTGGGGACGGAATTATGCCGGAAAGCCACCAGAGCGCCCATGAAGGGGATGGCGCGCACGCTGGCCCTGCCGCCGCTGATTAAGCTTTTGCCGCGCCATTTGCAGGACTGTCGGGTGAACCGGGCGAGACCGGCGAGCAAGGCGATCTGCTTGGCGATGAGGCTGCCGAGCTCCGGCAACTCGGCATCAGGTAACGAAATGGCCTTGGCGACGCGCCATGCACGTGCGGACAGTACGGATCGCGATCTTGAGGATCATGCGTATGGTGCGCGACAGGTTGCTGTCGAACGCATTGGTCCTGTTCGCCTGATTTGATGGGTAAGTGAATCGGCGAACCTTCCCCCGCAGATCGAGGGCGTTAGATGTCATGCCGAGCGCCCGGACCGGATCAAATTTTCGGGCGAAGGACTGGCCCGAGTTTCATGGTGGAAATGAATGTTTCGCTGGCCTTGCTGCGACCGGGCCAGCATGCTGTGCGCGAATGACTTCCAATATCCGGAACACGATCAATAAGGCAAAGGCAACAGTGAATTCAAGGGCGAACAGTGAAATATAGCAGCGTGTTCATGTTGGATGAAAGCAGAGCCCGGTCTTAGACCTGAAGCAGGTAAAGTGGAACGACAAGCAACAGCACGTTTGCTGCCGCGGAGAATATGCCGATTTCGACTATGCTTTTGACGAAAAATCGTTTTGTGTCAGCTGAAAACATTCTGCCGCCCCCACCTAAGCACCTTCCTACAGAATTTTTCGACCTGCCGCCATAGAAGAAGTCTGAAGAACCTGCTTGGCGCGCTGTTCGTCTCATCCGAGACATGAGCTGATCCGGCTTCAGGTCTGGCGCGTCGCGTCGACAAATGGAAATGTGAAGCGGGAATCCGGCCAAGCCCCGACCTTACTGCGCTTTCAGTATGTCTTGCGCAATGGCCAGCCTCAAAAGCTCGGCCAGTTCGCGAGCAGCCCGGTTTTCCGCGTCGCGTTCGGCGCGCAGAGCGGCAAACTCTTGGCGGGACCTGTCATAGGACGAGGAGATCCGGCGCGTTCCCGTCGCCACAGCCTCGCCGGTCTTGGCCCTGGTCAGCACATAGGACGAAGTGAGCACGATCGTGCCAGCGGTTGGCCGGCTTTCCTTGGGCCGCTGAAGGTAGGCAGCGCGTTCGTCGATCACGGTGATGCCCAGATTCAGGTCGTACTCTGCGTTGGCAGGCTGTCCGCTTCCGCCATTCATCAGGAAAATCAGGTGGTTGCGCACCTCCTGGGCGTAACGGGTCTCGACCGGTTTGATATTGACGCTGGACAGCCCCGCGCTCTTCGTCGGCACTCCGCCGGGAGCGGTCGCATCGGAATAAAGCGGGCGCACCGTGCATCCGGATATTGCGAAGGCGGATACAAGGCAAACCGAGATGATCATGCCGCGCAACTGGTGAGCCAAGGCTTTGCGTTCGGGCAACGGCATGGAGGATCCTCTATGAACCAAAGGAAAGGGTTTCGAGGTTCTGCACGAAGTCCGCCGCAAGGGCAAGCTTCGGTAACGATCGCATGATCGAGCAGCGCGGCCACGGCCTCGTCGATATTCGCGAACGACCGCGAGGCGAGCGCTGAATCGCGCGTGAATTCTTCCGCGACGCTGCCTGTGAACACGCCGACTGTTTTGCCAGGCAGATCGGTCAGGCTGTTGATCTGGTTGGCGAGCGAAAGCGTCGTCATCACGCTGGTCACCGACGATGTGACGTAGGCAAGCACGGCAATGCCGCTGACGAGCCACAAGGCCTGCCAGATGCGCCCGACCCAGCCGAACAGGTTCTTGCGCGACGGCGATTTCCCGGAGGTCGCAACGGACATGACGGCATAAAAGCTCTCTGCCAGCCCGTCTCGCCATCGCTTCGGAAAATTCTCGTCGAACTGCCGGTCGAAGAGCGTCAGCAACAGCGTTGCGATGACGATGATAAAAGCAAGCAAGCCATAGGCGGCAAGGTGTCCGGAGCTTCGAAGCCCGGCGACAAGATCCCAGAATCCGGTGCTCCGGTCCTCGCTGACCATTATCCTCAATCCAGCGTCGAACCAGGGCTGCGTGAAATCGATCCGCTGAGCCCGGCTTTTCGTGATCGTCAGGTTCGTGACCGCAACATCGATGTCTCCACTCGCCGTCGCATCGACCAGCGCTCGAAGGGTCGGAAACACCTGGTATTCACTCTGGAGGCCAACATTGGTCTGCAGCGCCTCCCAAAGTTCGACAGCCATTCCAGTGAAACGACCCTCCGCTTCCATCACAAAGGGTGGACTGACATAGAGCCCCACTTTCACCGGCCGCGGTGTTCTCGCCGCCTCCTGAGCCTGCAAGGGGGAAAGCGCGGCGAGAGCAAGCGAGACGATCAGCAGGCACAGGATTGACAGGTGCGCGACTGTCGCTCGTGGCCGCCGACCCGCGGTTAAGTCAAGCGACCGAAGCTGATGGGAGAATGCCATAGCCATTCAATTATATTGGATCGACAGGGCAAAACGAGTCTGGCGCCGGATTGGACCTGAAATGACAGCCGAGATGCGCCAGAGCCTCCGCTAAATCAGCGCGCCGACCGGGCGATGCGTTCTGTTCGACTCCGGGACGGCGCGGTGCGCGTGGCACGGCCGCGGTTCACTACGAGGCGTCCACTCCGAGTTCGGATGCCTTGGTCTCGAACTCGCCCTTAATTTCGTTGAGCGTCGGCAGGTTCAGCGCCTTCAGGTCGGCATGCACTTTTTTGGCTGGGTCGGAGTTGAGGTCACGCCTGAAATTCTCTACGACATCCTTAGCCGAACCGTAGCGCTGAAAGCGCTCTATCTCGGCTCGCGTGGCGTCTTGGACGTGCTTGAGCTTCTTCCTTTTCGCGTCGGAACGGCCTTCCGGCTTGGCCTTCATTACGGGATCGAACGCGCGGTCGATCAGGAATTCCACGAGCTGCCGTTTCGCATCTGATGCCATCGGTGTATTCCTCCTCAACTGTGATCTCGACCTTCCAGCTTCGCCTGCCGCAACCGGGCCACCCCGAAACTCCCGTGCTCCGAGCTTTCCGAACGGATGGTACCCCGGGATAGTTCCGCGGAGATTCGCAATCAGGTTCTCCAGCGGAGGATTTACGAGTCGTCGGCCTTAGCCACTGTTTTGGGCCTTGAGGCCACGGGCGCCGACCCCTCATTGTTCCGATGCTGACGGGTTGATATCCGGCCGACCCCGGCTAGCCCCGCGGGCCGAGGACGCGTATTTCAAGCCTTGAGATGAAGCGTCACGAGCACGGTGCACTCCGCCCCTTGCTCGAATTGCGTTGCCACGCGCAACCAGTTGCCGAAGCATGCCAGTCGAGCGGCCGCGATCGCATCCTTTTGGCTCGGCATCTGAAATTCGGTGCCTTCGCGCAGCCAATGCATGCCGTCCGGCGACATCTCGATCCAAGCGGTCGGCGATGCGCCGACGGGCTGCTTGAGAGCCCGGATGAAGAACACCGCCTCGCGCGCCCAGCCGGCTTCGTAAGGTTCGCTGGCCGCGTGGCCGGTCCAGCGTTCGTTGCGGGCGATGACTGCCGTGATGTTCTCGGGCAGCATCAGAAATCCCCCGATATGCAGATGGAATCGACGTAGAGGAAGGCGCGCTTTGCCACATCGGTTTCAGCGAACAGGCAGAAATTCAGCATGCACCAGAGGTTCTTCATCGCCGGGATTCGGATGGAATCGAAACCGGACAGGTCGAAGCTTCGGTCGTTGCAGTGCAGACCCAGCGCCTGCATCGATTCCAGGTCGAAATCGAAGCGCAGATAGCTCCAGTTCACCTTGGTCGCTATCTCATTGTAGCAGAGTCGCTGCCCACCATCCGGCAGGTCGAGCCAGCCTTCGGGCGCCAGGTGATAATGGCTCAACGTCTTTTCGCCGGCGCCGACCGGCTTGAACCTCGTCGTTTCGCGCTTGTACTGCCATTTCTGCAGGTGCTTGCCGTCGGCGGCGTTGAGGAAGCGCAGGTGCGGCATCACCCGCTCGCCGTCGCGGTCGCGGTCGCCACCTTGCAGGTCGAACAGGAAGCCGATCGAACGCACGTCGGTTTCCGACAGCTTGAGCTCGCTCGCCTCCGGCTTGAAGGTGAAATAGAGTTCGAAGCGGATCGGCCCGCGCTTGCGAAAGGTGTGGCGCTTTATCGCGACGTTTTGCGCGCCGGGCTTGGCCCGAGTCGCGATCTTCAGCGCATAGGAAGAGTCCATGCCGCCATGCGAACCGGCATCCCAATGGCCGAGCGTGGAAAGCATGGCGCTGGAATGCTGCGCATAGCCCGGCAGCATCGTATCGAGATCGTCCTCGTAATTACCGACAA
>DASZDZ010000119.1:0-41099 GCA_035941355.1 Pseudaminobacter sp. | reverse complement strand
TTGCGTAACGGGCGCAACGCCGCTCATAATGCGCACGGGTGATTTCAGTCCAGGCCATCGTGATCTCCATCGAATCTCGCAAATCCGACGGAATCACAACCTGCTGAAATCACTCAACTCTTTTTGGAACGGCCACTTAGTGAACCCGGAACTGGATCTTGGGGCTGAATTTCGCGGCGCTCAGCTCCCTCCCATGCTACCCGCCCTTTTGATTTAGGCAAGCCAGGCAAAAAGAGCAGCGAGCTTCCACGATTAACCCCTTCCCCACCGCAAACTCGCTGCTTTGTTTTGATCAGCAACCGCAACTGCAGCCGTCTGACTCGCTGTAGCAGCTGCACCAGTCCCCCGTGGCCTGCGCAGCAAACACACAGATCCAAGCACAACCATCTCCGTCCGTGCATTTGAACCTATAGTTGTTTATGTCGGTGATACTAAGATCTACAGAGTACTTTCGCTCCAGCTCTTCGGTCACGAATTGGAGACTAGTCGCCGCTCCCACAAAGGCTTTAACATCTTGTTCCCTCTGCTTCTTAGAGTCGATAGGCTGAGGTGTAGATTGGGGGGCAGCTTGGTCTTTCTGCTGGGCCTGTCCACCCTCGATGCCGAGGCCAATCGCGACGGCGGCTAAAAAGAGATTGATCTTCTTCATTTCAGGCATCCTCCTTGGAGATTGAGAACAACGCTCCGGCTTACTCCGGGACTCAGGCCGACCGGCGGCTGCCTCTCGCTGATCTTGTTGACGCGACAATTTATTCGGCCGCGAGTTGGGTATGGGGGTTGGGGAGTGCAGGCCGCGCGACCGCCGAGGCTTGCCCGCGATCAGAGCAGGCGGGCAGCGTGATTGTTGCGCCGATCTGGTGGGAACACAATCCTTCTCATGGTGGCGGCACGCAGCCGAATGCAGCGCGTGGTCTGTTCCCTATGCCTGAAATCACCGGACGACCCCGACCAAAGCCACAGATGCCGGCCAACCCATGTCGCGCGGATAATCTCTGACTTTGCCGGTGATGCGGAACGCCAGCAGTAACGGTGGCTGATAGACTCCTGTGCAAATCACAGGAGACCGTCACCATGCGCCTCAGCCCAGCAATGATTGGAAACATCCGGCTTCGTGTCTCTCCGGAAGAGAAGCGAGCCCTTCGCACCGCAGCAGCCAGGCGGGGCCTCACCCTGTCTGAATATATCCGGAAGACCGCAACAGAAGCCGCGATGCGGGCGACCTACAGCGCTGCGTAGCAGGAGATCACCGTCGAGGGCGCGATCTCCATGTCGCCGGCAATGTCACCGCTGGGGAACCCGAGGAGCCATCGGGCTCACTGAAGAAAGAGATGGAACGGTGGCTGACAAAGTGAAACCCAGGGGCAAGAAGTCGGGAAGGGCCCTGGCAAAGCCCTACGAGCCGACAAAACGAGAGGCTGAGGTCCTGGCGGCTTACGAAAGGTCAGTATGCAGCAAGATTCCTGCACCGGGCATGAAGGTCAGCATGCTCGATGAAGATGGGCAGCGCGTTGCTCGGTTGGAAGTCGACCATGCGGACCCCGAAATCGGCTACAGGCTCCTTTCTGAGGCCGTTGGCAGTGAGAACCGGGACTTCCTCATCGGCACTGTCGACAGTCTTGCGATGGCCGCACAAACGGGCGCGAGTGTTGACGCCACCAAGCTGAACTATGCGTTGAGCATTGTTCGAGGTCTCCACCCGAATGACCAGATCGAGGCAATGCTTGGCGTCCAGATGGCGGCAATCCAGCTTGCCACGATGCGAGCAGCGGAGAGGCTCGGCGGTTCAAAATCAATGGAAATCTGGGATATGCACGAAAGAGCGCTAAACAGGCTCGCTAGGACGTTTGCGGCCCAGGTCGAGGCTTTGAAACGCTATCGAAGCAAGGGCGAGCAGCGGGTGATTGTCGAACGGGTCACGGTTAACGAGGGCGGCAAGGCCGTTGTCGGCAACGTCGCACACGGGGTGGGGTAGATGGATAAATTGGTCGGTAACCCCATGTACAAGGCCCATGCCGCCCCACGCTGCACTGCTCGGTCAAAAAGGAGCGGTCGCCCGTGTCTTGCTCCCGCGGTGCGTGGCTGGAAGGTCTGCCGCTTTCATGGGGCTGGCGGCGGTGCGCCCCGGGGAGCGGCGCACGGAAACTATCGGCATGGGCGCTATACCTGCGAGGCTGTCAACCAGCAGAAGGCCCTGGTCCTGCTTGCCCGGTATTCCCGTTTAGCCGCTGGGGCGCTGTAGCCCGTTTCTTATCGGCTGGTATCGGTGGCAGTTGGTCCAACGGTTAATTGGCGAAACGCTGGTGGACGGCTCGGTCTAACCAACGGGGCTATCCACATCACCATCCGGCGATGCACCACTGGTTATGAGGGCAGCTGGTCCACGCGCCTCGGATTGGACGGTCTTGGCGATGCGGATCACCCGATCGGCCCCGGCCGAGATGTCTGGCCTGTGGGCGACGCTCACGCGCGTCATCCGAAGCTGAGTTAGGCTCTCATTGATGTGACGCTCGTTGTCCACGTCCAGGTGCGCGGTGCCCTCGTCCAGAACGAGGATGCGCGGCTCGCGATAGAGCGCGCGCGCCAGCAGAACGCGCTGTTTCTGCCCGGCCGAGAGTGAACTGCCCATATCGCCGACAAGGCTGTTGTAGGTCATGGTCATCGCCATGATCTCCTGGTGGACGCTCGCTAGCTGGGCACAGGCAATCATCCTCTGCTGATCGAACTCGGGGTCGAAAAAGCAGATGTTGTCTGCGATCGAGCCGGACAGGAGCTGGTCCTCCTGCATGACCGCCCCGACTTGCTCCCGGTAGCTTCGCGGGCCGATCACGGAGAGCGGAATGTCGTCGATCAGAACCTCTCCCAGGGTTGGTTCGAGCAGGCCGAGCATGATCTTCATAAGCGTGGTTTTGCCGCCCCCCGACGGCCCCATGATGGTGATGAACTCGCCGGGCTCGATCGTAATGTTGATATCCTCGAGGACGAACGGCTCCGTGTCGGCGTAGCGGAAAGAAACGTTACGAAGCTCAATGTGGCCTCGAATCTGCCGCGTGTAAGCGAGGGCTTGGTCGTGCCCGCGCTCGAGTGGGGTCAGCGCGATGTCCGCCAGACGTTCCAGGTGGAGCCCGAGGATCCGAAAATCGAGCGCCTTCTCAATCAGTTGGACGGCCCCTTCAATGAAATGTTGCTTGTAGCTCATAAACGCGAAGATCATGCCGACGGTGAGTGTATTGCTGAGCGCGAGCGTCGCAGCCAGATAGACCGTGATGATGTTTTCAAGGCCAAAGATCGCGCCGTTGAGGGTGGTGAACGCGATTTGGGCCCGGCCCAAGCGGACGTTCGTGCTCACCACCTCGCTGTAGCGGTTGAGCCACTGGCCTTCGCGCTCACTCTCGCGGTTGAGGAGCTTGATGCTCTGGATGGCTCGGATGCTCTCGATAAAGCTGGAACTCTCCTGGGCTTGAGCTTGGATCGTCGCTTCGGTGCGCTGCCAGAGAACACGGTAAAGAGCGAGCCGTACGCCGGCATAAAGCACCGTCGCGGCGAGCACGACGAGGGCTAGCTGGGTGCTGTAGACGAAAATCATGGCAAGCGTGATCACTGCCATAAACCCGTCCAGAACAGCCGCAATCATGCCCTCTGCAAGAAGGTTGCGGATCGGCTGAAGCGACGTGAAGCGCGAGAGCAGGTCACCGATGTGCCGCTTCTCGAAGTAGGACATTGGCAACCGCATGAGGTGCCGGAACAGGCGTGCGCCTAACTGGAATTGCAGAACGTTTTGGACAACTAAAAGGACGAGGGACCGGACCGCCGTCGTGGCGGTCTTCAACATCATCAGGAGACCAAAGCCGAGAGCAAGTACGATCAGCAGATTGACGTCACCGCGCGCAATCACCTCGTCGACCGTGAGCTGTAGGTACAGGGGGGCGGCGAGAATCAGCAGTTGCAGGACGATCGACAGCACCAGGATCTGAATGAGCGCATGCCCGCTCCCGCTCAGCTGGCCCAAGAAAGCCGAAAGCGGTAGCCGCGCCCGCTCATCCTGAATGATGAAACTTTCCGAAGGCGCAAGCTCGAGGGCGACTCCCGTCAGATGTTTCGATGCCTCAGGTAGCGGGTAAAATTTCTCGCCCGCTGCAGGGTCATGCACGACAATGCCTTTGCGGGTGACCGCCTTCAGAACCAGGAAGTGGTTCATGTCCCAGTGAAGAATGGCAGGCAGCCGGAGCTGGCGCAGGTACCGCAACTCGTACCGGAGCGGCCGAGCGAGAAGGTGGAGATGGCTCGCGAGCTGGATGAGGGCGCGCAGGCTGATGCCGTTGAGCGAGGGCGGATAGCGGCGCCTCAAGGTATTCATGTCGATGCGATGGCCGTGATAGGACGCGACCATAGCCAGGCAGGCGAGGCCGCATTCCGCGGCCTCCGCCTGCCGAATGAGAGGCAAATGACCCCGAGCCGTCAAATTAAGAAGACTCATTACATCCGCACGCCACGAAGTGGATTTGTCAGCCAACTCATCAGCGAGCGCTTCTCGAGAATGACGTCTTGCGAACGACAAATGGCCGGACCGTGCCGGGCCGATGTGGGAAATGGCCGGCAATGCGCTGCGTGGAGCCGTGCACGGGCAAGTCACAGCCGAAGAGGCCCGGCAGGCGTTCGCTGACGCAGCGCTCGAGGCGCGGATTCTCGTCGAGCCCGGGCTTCACAGCAAGCTCCATGACGATCAGGCGGCCTCGTCCTGATCGTCCTCGTTTCGACAGGCGCGTCCATGCGAAAAACAGCTGCCGCTCTTAACTCGCGGGAATCCCGACAGCGCGCGGCGGGATAATCGCTTCGCATATCTCGATTGCCCAATGCTAATCACAGAGCGCGATCGACGGATGACCATCCGCGACCTTCTCGAGGACGCTCAGGGCGAACGCTTCCGCGCCGACGTCATTAGCGGAGCCCTAACCGGCCTCACCCAGTCGATGGTTTTCTCACCCAAAGCTCGCGAGGCGAGAATCGCCGAAGTGAAGGGCGAGATCGCCGCCCTGAATGATGAGATCGCGACGAAAGAATGCATTAAACGGATTGGTTGAAATCCTGCGTCCCCCTCAAGGTCAAATTGCAGGTTAGGGGCTGTTGCATTCTCTGGTTCGCAAGGTGACTCGCCTTGAAGTCACGAGCAACGGAGCCGAACTTGTCAAACGTCTGCCCGGTCTCCCTCGCTGCTTTGGCCATGCCACAGCCTGAAATTGCCAGACAGGCGAGCAGGGCAACCGCAATTCTCTTGGCCCTCTTCATTTCGGCCGCGAACAAAGGTCACCCCGTGGCGGCGCGTTGCTGCTCGACGCGACGACGCCTCCCTTGCTGAGTGTTCCGCCAGGTGAAAGGGCGGCCTAAGTCACCCCCAAACCCCCGTCTAGCTCGGCTCTACGCAGCCTTCCTGCGGCCGCGACCCCTTAGTTTTTGGCCCGCCTTGCGGCCTAGGCCAATGCTTTTGGCCAACTCCGAGCGCGCGGCTGCATAATTGGGCGCCGGCTTTCTAGGTTCAAAGTGATTCCGCTCTAACGGTCGATCGATGCGCTGACGCCGCTGCCGATCGATCCTTGGAAACCAATGAACCCACCTTCAGAGACGAGCGAACCGTACTGGCTGCTGCCTCCACCCGAGGAGCCCGTTGCATTTCGGGACCGCGCGATCATGAAGAGGTTCCCGACCATCGGCCAGCCATCCGGGCCGAAGTTACCCAGTGAGTCGACCCACCAGCGGCCAGGGATCACGTTCCCTACCAGCGCCGTCAAGGCTGCGACATCGAGAGCATGCAACTCACGGCCATTGACCAACACGCCGGTGTTTCCGTTTGAGGCGTCGGCCCGTAATGGGCCACCAAGCGCGAGACCTGCAACGGCGATGCCGCTCTGTGGTCCACCGTTCACGCCCCACGCTCCGCTTACAGGGTCATACCAATAGCGGCCGTCAGGCACGCGAACTCGGTAGGCCTGTTCGATTGAGAGGAGCTGCTCATCGCTCAGCTGCTTGTCATTGATGTAGACTGATCGTATCGACTCAATTGGCGGGGCTTCCGGCTCGACCGATCGACTGGCCTCAGTTTCGATCTGCCGACTCAGCTGTTTCGCCTGCTCCCTGACGTGCTTCGACTGGATGGGGCCAAACCCAAAATTCGACGCGCTCAGCATAACACGTGTCGAGTCACCGGTCTCGGTTAAGGCGATGGTCACTTGCGCAGGATTGGTGAAGCCGAACGCATTTTGGGATGTCTCTATGCACCGGATCGATGTCGCCTGACGTGCGGTAACGCGCCAGCCCGATCCGCTCGCCGCTCGGTCACAGGCGGACAAAGACTCGGCCAGCGACAACTGCAGCATTAACTCCTCTTCGTGGCGAGACATCTTTGTCTATCCTCATGGTTTGGCGTTGAGCGCTTCCCGTCTTTCACTTTCTTGGCGAATGCGATCAGGGCATCGCCTTTTCGCGACTGCGCTGAGTGCCATGATTTCGTCGCGAGAGATGCCGATGTCGTTGAGCATATCATCGGGCAAGTGAGTGAGTTCGTCGGTTGCCGTCAACAGTGCTTTCCGCTCGGCGCGACGACATAACCACCCGCGAAACGGGTCAACTATCAAAGAAAGAAGCTTTGCCGACACGGCGGTTGTCCCAGTTGACGACAGGGAAACTACGCAATCCTAATCAAAAAGATTTCTCGCGTCGGTGATGTTCCCCACAGACACCCTCCGCCACCAACTGGGACAGTTGGCGCGATGCGAGGGGCGAGGAACACCGGACCTATGCAGCCCTGACCTGCCCGCCGAAGGATTGTCGCGGTATGGTCCGTGACTGGGGAGTGGTACTTTACTGCGGTGGTGGGATTTGAGGATAGTGCGATGCCCGACGAGCTACGGATGATCGTATTCGAGTGCAGCGGCAAGGCCGATTTTTTCGACCCCAGTAAAAACAACAAAGGCATGCCTCAAGTAAAGGCGACGGAACTCAATGGAAAGGCAGAGGAGATCGCCGAAAAGATCGAACGTGAAGTACGAAAGCTCTTGCCTCCATATGTGTCGGTGCAGGCAAGTGTCCAATTCGACAGCGGGAGTCTAATCTTAGCTGGAACGATTTCTCTACTGTCTTGGGGCGGATCGATTGTGTTCGAGGCAGCAAAAGAAGAGGTGGAGCGACAGCTTTCTGAACTGATCAAGGCTGCCGTTCAGCGCGTGATTAATAAAGTCTTTAGCGCCGAAGGTCTCTACGGCGCAGTGGGTTGGTCTTTCAAACCAATGGAGATGGTTGTCAGGCCACGCGGGTCGTCCAGCGGATCGCTGTTTGCGCGCGGCCCGTCGCCTGCGCCGAGCTCACCGGTTACACGGGTTCATTACGCCCTTATATCAGTCATTGCTTTCCTGTTCCTCCTTGTACTTCTTTTGGTTCTCAACCTTTTCTTTGAATTCCGTCCGAGAGGTGAGCAACCGAGTGGCGGAGCTCCCGCCGCTCAGAGCTCGCCGCAAAGTCCTGCAGGCGGCCAATAGCAGACGTCCGCCCAAGGGGCCGGGTTACTGCCGCCAAAATTGACGTCGTCGGCGCAAGCTTCCCGGTTCATCTGACGCTGATTTTCTCGCCGCTATGGTTTTCGCCTGCCCCACAGGCGCAACTTGCATCTCCCAACCTCTGAACGACAGTCTGCGGTACTTCCTGCCACGTTGCCTCGCGCCGGCGGTGAAAGGCAGATGCGTCTGCCGGATGCACGGAGCCAAAGTTGGAGCGCTCCCGCAGCAGCCGAAGCGTCTGCCGATCGTCTAGCGTATCGCCCCAGCCGCCCTCGATGCAGAGAACCTCGTTTCGGCCTGCTGGTCCATGAGGATGCAACCTGATAGGCAGGCACACGGGCCGCCAAGCAAGATAGTCTGTTTCATGTGTCCCCTCCCCAATGCTTCCTGCCCAGCGACGTCTTGTTCTCGACGGCCGAAATGACTTTGGTTCGCCCGACGGGAGAAGGTCCTGAATGGGCTCGGCTCCCGGCCTGAGTTCGAAGCAGAATTGTTGCTACCTCGTTGCTACGTTGCGATAGTTCGAAACAATGCGCGCTGATTTACTAATTTTTTTCAATGGTTTAGTGTTTTGTTCAAAAGTTCACATCCAGCCCTTGAACCATCTCGTGCGCTGCGGCCGCCAGATCTTGAACTCCTCCGGGCCATCTTCCAGCGTAGGACACGAAATCATGTCGGCGCGGTAGCCGAAGCGCGCAAGGCGCAGGCCGAGATCGGCGTCCTCCGTCACATTGTACGGATCCCAGCCGCCGACTTCGGCGAGTGCCGAGACGCGGAAATGGTTGGAAGTGCCGCCAAGCGGAAACATTACGCCTTTTGCCGCGAGCCACGGCAGCAGGCGGCGGAAAAGCGCCGTGTATTCGAAGGCGAACATGCGCGAGACCATGGTTTCGGTGCGGTTCGACACTTCGAGCGGGGCCTGCAGGCAGGCAAGCTCGGGGCCGGAGGCGCGAAACTTCTGCCAGGCCTCCATCAATTGCAGCGGATGGGGACGGTCCTCGGCGTCGTAAAGCACCACGAACTCTCCCGAGACCAGCGGCAGCGCGTAAGCCAGGGCCTTCGGCTTGGTGCGCGGCTCGCCGGGCAACACTGCCACAACTTCGACATAGGATCTCAGCGGATGCGCGTTGATCGCAGCGATCGTCTCCAGGTCGTCTGCCTCGCAGACCAGCTTGATCTCGAGCTTGCTGCGCGGCCATCGCAGCCTGCTCAGCGCCACGAGAAGATCGGGCACCACATTGGCCTCGCGATGTAGCGCGACGAGCACCGAATAGACCGGGCAGTCGGGCGAGGTGCATTCCTGATGGCCGCGTGGCGGCGGCGGGGTCCAGGATAGCGCCATGACCCTAAGGCCGACGCAGGCCAGAAACAGCAGCGAGAAGAAAATGTGAAGCGCCAGGAAAGCGCCGGACGGGAACTCCGCAAACGCCCATGGCAGCGCGACTGAAATCGCGCCGAGCACACAGCCTTGCGATCCGGTCAGCACCGTTCGCGCCGAACAATCGGGCCGGCGGTCGAACAGTTCGGCCACGGCCGCACGGGCGAGAAGCGGCGCGGCGCGCTCGAGCATGGCCCTGCGCAGAGCCGACGGCGCGACGATGCGGAGCCGCCGCCTAAGTTCGGTGTCCCTACCGCACAGTCGGCGGAGGGTGGAAAAGCTCGCTCTGTCGGGCGCAACCAGAAGCGTGGTCGCTCCGGCTTTTTCCTCCATCCGCGCAATGAGAAGTTTTGGAATTGGCCGGCGCAGCGCGGCCAGGCAGTCGGCATCGCGGATGAGCAGCCTGCCGGCTTCGACCGTCGGCTGAAAGGGAATGCCGAGTTCCTGCGCAATGGCCCGGTAGAACGCGACCTCCTCGACCGCGCCTGAAGCCAGCAACTCTCCAAGGAAAGTGGTCCCGTGGGAGCCGGCGCTGGAGGCGACCCGCACGGCTGTCTGGAACGGCACGCCGGCACGGTCGAGGACCGGCTGCCAGTCTGCAAGCTCGGGGAGGAGAAGAGCAGCGAAGACGCTGATGCCGCTCTCGCCGGCCGGCGGCGGCAGGTCGGCGTCCGCCCCGCTTCCATTCAGGTCGAAAATACGGGCTGGAAATCCAGGGGCTAGAATGCCCATGGCGGGCCTTCCGAGGAGAGACGGCCGGCGCGGCGCGAGCCGGCGCGATCTACCGCCAGCACACCGAAACGCAGGACAATACTCGCCCGGACGCCGCCGCGCGAACGCGGCAGCCGCAAGAGACCGCACCCCACCGGCAACCCCCCCCGTTGCCACCTCCGATTGAACGATGTTATGCGCGCAATCGGATTGCCGCTATTAACCTTGGGTTGCATGGGTAAAATTTGTCAGGTCTTGGCACGGATTTGGTAACCATAATGCTACCGACTGGCCGCGACCGCCGGTTGCGACACGATTTGAGTCGCCCCGGAAACTTGCTCGATGGCGCATGGCTGGGAATCGCATTCGACCGGCGCTAGAACAAGCTGACCGTTTTCGTCGCCAAGGTATTCGAATGAAGCTTCGCGCTGTTCTTATCGCTGCTTTCTGCGCGTTGGCTTTCGCCTGCGGCCTCGCCCGCGCGGCCGAACCGCAGGTTCCGATGTTCTGGGACGCCAACGAACGCCTGCCGAAGCCAAATCTTTCCGGGCTGGCCAGGCTGCGCTTCCTGACCACGACGGATTTCCCACCGTTCAATTTCCTCGATCGCGACGGACGCCTGTCGGGGTTCCATGTCGACCTGGCGCGCGCCATCTGCGCCGAACTCGACATCGCCGACAAGTGCCAGATCCAGGCGGCGCCCTGGGCGGAATTGGACGGGCTGCTACGGAGCCGACAGGGCGAGGCGATCCTCGCCGGGATTGCTGTGACGGGGGAAACGCGGCTGAAATATGCGTTTTCCCGCCCTTATCTGCGGTTTCCCGCCCGCTTCATCATGCCGAAGACGACCGCCGTGGCTGAGCCGGTCTTCGACAAATTGCAGGGCAAGCGCGTCGGCGTCATCGCGGGCTCGGCGCACGAACTCGTTCTGCGCGCATACTTTGCCGGCGTGAAGGTCGTCACCTATTCCAGGCAGGACTGGATGCTGGAGGATTTGAAAGCCGCAAGAATAGCGGCGGCTTTCGGCGACGGCATGCGCCTGGGATTCTGGCTGCAGGGCACCGAGGCCGGTGGGTGTTGCCGCTTTGCTGGCGGTCCCTATCTTGCGCCGGAATATCTCGGCTCCGGCCTAGCCATCGCCACGAGCGAACCGGCGCTGGCCGCCGCGTTCGACGCCGCACTGCACCAGATCGCGGTGAAGGGCGTGTTCGCCGAGCTTTACCTGCGCTATTTTCCGGTCAGCTTCTTCTGATATAGGCTGTCGGCCGCGACGCAAACGGCAGGGCCAGTGAGCGCGCAAGCCCGGCAGCCTCGCTCGCGGAATAGCCCGAAAGCCCGATTTCCATGGCTTCATGGCCCCGTTTCGGCTGGCCGACATAGGTTCCAAACAGCCTGTCCCACAACGACAGATTGAATCCGTAGTTGGAGTCCGTCTCGGCAATATCCGTCGAATGGTGGACGCGATGCATGTCGGGCGTGACGATGATGGGGCGGAGCCAGCGGTCGACGCGAAGATCGAGGCGCAAATTGGAGTGGCTGAACATCGAGCCGGAGTTCAGCACGATCTCGAAAACAAGCACGGCGAGCACCGGCGCGCCGAGCGCCACCACGATCGCGGCCTTCCAAACCATGGACAGCACGATCTCCAGCGGATGGAACCTCAGCCCGGTGGTGACGTCGAAACCGGTGTCGGCGTGATGCATCCTGTGGATACGCCACAGGAGCGGTATCTTGTGGCTGGCGACGTGTTCGGCCCAGACCGCGAAGTCGAGCGCCACGAATGCGATCACGCCGCCTGCAATTCCGTCGAGGCCGGCAAGCCGCAGCACGCCCCAGCCGCGCGCCTCCGCCCAAAGTGCGGCGCCGACGGCGGCGGCCGGAAAGACCAGCCGCAAGACCAGCGACGACAGGATGACCATCGCGATGTTGGTGAACCAGCGCCGAGATTTCAGCGCGCCGCGCAGTTCGTCGCGCTCGAGCCGCGGCGACCAGAGTTCCAGAAGCGCCAGCGAGCCGAATACGGCGAGGAACACGGCGCCGCGTATCCATGCTTCCGGAAATGCAGCGCCGTCACCCATCATACCACCCTCATGTCAGCGTCCGGTGGCGGGCCTTGGTCGTCCGCTCGATGGCGGCGATGGTAGCGTCGTCGACGTTGAGATGCTGACGCAGGAGTTGCAGCACGCGAACTTCTTCCATGCGCATTTCCAGATCCACGGTGGCGACCTCAAACGCCATGGCATAGGCGGTGTCGTGGAGATGCTCGGGGATGGCCTTGCGCGCGAGGGTCAGGACGCCGGCCATTCCACCATTCTCGTGAAGCCGTTTTTGGCAATCCTGGGCGATGCCGATCAGCTTCTCGTCGTCAAAACCCTCGAAGATCGGCCAGGAGCGAACCACATTTCCGATGCGCGCGAGTTCGACATCGGTCATGTCGCGGTCGGAGGCGGAAGTCACCACCATCAGATAGATCAGCGCCTCATGCGCGGTCGGCAAAGCCATTGCTGCCCCCTTTGTTTCGTTGCTGCGAAGGTAGGAATGCGGCGCTGCCGCCGCAAGGAAAAACGGGGGCAATGTTGACGCCCCCGAGCGGCCCGCATAGACACCATCTGCAAACCTAGGGGCGCCGATCAGGCGCTTCACGCCGCAATCGATGGCGAGCGGGCTTGCCGAACAGCCCGATTGGCGCACAACCGGCAGCGGCCGGCAGGAATACAGGACACGCATGATGGCGAGATCAAACCTGATCGATCTCAACCCCGAAATTCTCGCGGCCGCCGCCGAAAGCAAGGCGTGGCCGTTCGAAGAAGCGAAAAAGATCGTCGCGCGCTACAAAGGCCGGGATTTTCCGGAAGCGGTGCTGTTCGAGACCGGCTACGGCCCGTCCGGCCTGCCGCATATCGGCACGTTCGGCGAAGTCGCGCGCACCTCGATGGTGCGCCACGCCTTCCGCATCCTGACCGAGGACAAGGTCGCGACCAAGCTTCTGTGCTTCTCCGACGACATGGACGGCATGCGCAAGATTCCCGACAACGTGCCTGACCGCGCGTTCCTCGAACCGTACCTGCACATGCCGCTGACCTCGGTGCCGAACCCCTTCGCCGGCGACTACGAAAGCTTCGGACATCACAACAACGCGATGCTGCGGCGCTTCCTCGACACGTTCGGCTTCGACTACGAATTCGCGAGCGCGACCGACTACTACAGATCGGGCCGCTTCGACGCGATCCTGAAGCGGGTGGCCGATCGCTACGACGCGATCATGGCGATCATGCTGCCGACGCTGGGCGAGGAACGGCAGGCGACCTACAGCCCCTTCCTGCCGATTTCGCCCCAATCCGGCCGGGTACTCTACGTGCCGATGAAGCATGTCGACCCCGCTGCCGGCACCGTCACCTTCAACGACGAGGACGGCACGGAAACCACGCTGCCGGTCACCGGCGGCAGGGTCAAGCTGCAATGGAAGCCGGATTTCGGAGCGCGCTGGGCCGCGCTCGGCGTCGACTTCGAGATGTTCGGCAAAGACCACGGGCCGAACATGGGCGTCTACGACCGCATCTGCGAGGCGCTCGGCGGGCGCGCGCCGGAACACTTCGTCTACGAACTCTTCCTCGACGAAAACGGGCAGAAGATCTCGAAGTCGAAAGGCAACGGGCTGACGATTGACGAATGGCTCGCCTACGCGCCGACCGAAAGCCTTGGCCTCTACATGTTCCAGAAGCCGCGCACGGCCAAGAGGCTCTATTTCGACGTGATCCCGAAGGCCGTCGACGAATATTACACCTTCCTGTCGGCCTATCAGAAGCAGGATTGGAAGACCCGCCTCGGCAATCCCGTCTGGCACATGCATGACGGCAACCCGCCGCAGATCGACCTGCCGGTGCCGTTCGCACTGCTGCTCAATCTGGTCAGCGCATCGAATGCGCATGACAAGAGCGTGCTGTGGGGTTTCATTTCGCGCCATGTCGCGGGCGTTACGCCGCAGTCGCATCCGGAGCTAGACCGGCTCGCCGGCTACGCCATCCGCTATTTCGACGATTTCGTGAAGCCCGCGAAGGTCTACCGGTCGCCGGACGCCGTGGAAACCGAGGCGCTCCAGGCGCTGTCGGATGCGCTCGGGCAATTGCCGGCCGGCGCCGACGGCGAGGCGATCCAGAACATGTCGCTCAATGTCGCGCGGAAGATCGAGCGCTACCAGGACCACGCCAAGAAGAGCCCGGAAGGCGGACCCGGCGTCTCGGTCGCGTTCTTCCAGATGATCTACCAAGTGCTGATCGGCCAGGAGCGCGGCCCGCGCTTCGGTTCGTTCGTGGCGCTCTACGGCATCGAGGAGACGCGCGCGCTCATTCGGAAGGCGCTGTCGGGTCAGTTGGCGGCTTAGGCAATGTGCTGACGGCTGAGGACGGCGGCGGCAAGGAATTCTTGTCCGGTGGCGGGCCGAATATGCCCTTCTTCGCCGCGCGCGCCTTTTCCTCCGCATCGCCATACGGTCCGCCTGGCGCCGCCCGCGCCCACCCGTTGGACGCCAGCCACTGGCCGAGATCCTGCTTGCCAAGCCGGCACGCGGCAGTGACGACCTTGCGGTCCGCTTCCGATGGCACGGCGCAAGTGACGGCCCGGCCGCGCAGGAAGGACCGGAAAGCGGCACGGGCGCGGATGCCGCAGGCCCACTCCTTGCCCTCGAACAAGCAGGTTTCGTCGTCGGCCATGGCATCCACACCGGCGATGGCGACCTTATGGCCCATCGCCTCCACCAGCCCGGCAGCCGGCGCTACGGGGCGATAGAGGACGGTTCCTTCCCAATCGTGGCGCATAGGCGGCTTCGGCGGCAAGGCAAGGCCGAGATCGCCGAGCGGCGCGCGCGGGGCGACGCGTTCAAACTCCTCAGGTCCGGACGGCGGCTCCATCTCCCCGTCCGGCGCCGCGGTGCGCGACCGAATGGTCGGACGCGGCGGATCAACTTTTGGAACCGCCGCAGTTTCGGGTCCGTCGGGCGATGCAACGCTGGAGACGTCAGGCGATTCATGCGGGATCAGCGCGCGTCCGCCGGCAAGAATGGCAATGCTTGCCCCAGCAAGCCCCGCCACAGCCGCCGCGAAATGAAGCGCACGCATCAGCGCGGCTACTGGCTCGCCCAGACGATACGGGCCAGCCACTCAACGTCTTTTGCCGGGATGACGCGATCGGGATGGTCGGGATTGATCGACTGAAGCTCGATTTCCTTAGTGCCCTGGCGCGCCAGGACCTTGGCCATCACCTCGCCGCTGCCGGTTTTGACTACGACGCGGTCGCCTTTGGCGACCCTTGCCCCCGGCTCGACGATCAACACGTCGCCATCGCGATAGAGCGGCAGCATGGAATCGCCCTGGACTTTCAGCGCATAAGAATTGTCGCCGGCCCGCGACGGCAGTTCGATCAGGTCGAAACCCTGCCCGACCGGAAAGCCGGCATCGTCGAAGAAGCCGCCGGCGCCAGCCTGGGCGAAGCCGAGCAACGGCACAGACGAGCCCTGCACCGGAAGGGGCTTGTCTCTAGGCGCTGGCTTGCCGTCGATCAGTGCCAAGAACTCGTCGAGCGAGGAGTTCGTCGCCTCGATGATCTTGGCCAGCGATTCCGTTGACGGCCAGCGCGGCCGGCCGTCGGCCGAAAGCCGCTTCGACTTGTTGAAGGCGGTCGAATCGAGCCCAGCCCGCTTCGCAAGCCCGGACGCCGAAAGCGAATAGCGCGCGGCAAGTGCGTCGATAGCGGCCCAAACGCGCTCATGCGAGAGCATGGCGTCCTCCGTGCCAGACAGGAAAAAATACCTTTTTGTTTTAGCGCGGGTACGGAGGGTTGTCCAGCCGAGTTGGCCCGGAACCGCTTGAAAACGAGTTCAATCGACCGGCAATTCTTCATCAAGATCGCGGGACGAATGCAACAAGCGAACAATCTGCAGTTGGTCGTCCGCCAATCGGTAGAAAATGATGTAGGGCGAAACAGTCATCTTGCGGAGACCGACGCGCGCAGGCCTGCTGACCGCCGGCCCGAGAAAAGGGCGCTCCAGCAACAGTTCGATCGCCCGCTCGATCCGCAAAACAGTCTTGCGGGCGGCCGAAACGCTATCTTGTGAGATGAATTCCAGAATGTCTGTCAAATCCCGCTCCGCGGCCGGAGCGATGATGAGCCTAAGCGCCATATGTCGACTTCAGGGCCGCAAAAACACCCCTCCCGTCACGCCCTTCGCCGGCATCGAGTTCGCGAAGGCCAACATCGATGTCATCCCGCAGCGCGAGATATTTGTGTATGTAATGAAGGAGCTTTTCGCCAAGCTGCTCCCGCAGATCGCTCGGAAGTTGCTCGGCCTCTTTGATGGCGCGCTCAAGCTTGGTCATTTATCCTACCTCGGACTGGAACATAGCGCGGCCAGGTCATGCGTGAAAGGGGCATTGGACGTCACCTTGTTCCGATGCTCTTAGATTGTTTGGGGTGCTGAAATGACTGCGAAACGTCGCACAAAATCTCTCGCCTCAATGTCAATTGCCGAGCTGGTGGATTTGTTCGAACAATTAAGTCTTGCCGAGGGCGAGGCTACGGCAGATCTGCAGTCATCGCGCGCTAACCGGTTGATCTTGCGTCGCAGAGCTTTGCTCTCGGAAATGCGGCACCGCCCGGGCGACGCCCGGGTAGCCCTTTTTGTCCTGTATACGCATCGCCACCCGCAGGTGCGTCTGAACGTGGCCGAATCGACCTACGCCCTTAATCCTGAGCGGGCGAAATCCATCATTGAGGAGATCGCCGCCTCGCCATTTCAGCCATGGTCAGGCGACGCCGGCATGTCGCTCGTTGCGTTGGCCAATGGAACCTCGCAGCTTCGCATCGATCCGGAATGAGGGAATGAGCGCTTGTCTTCGAGGTCTTGAAATGAAGAAAGTATCTCTCAGCAAACTGACGAACGATGAACTCGTTGCCCGCTATGTCGAGATCGGAGCGGCACAGGCCGAGGCGCTCGACAATTTCGACACCGCGCGGTTCAATCGGCTTTTCGAGCACGAGGTTGCCGTGGTCAACGAACTACGATTGCGGCCAGGCGACCAACGCAGATTGCTCATCTCGCTGTTCGACCATCCGAACAGGCAGGTCCGGCTTAATGCCGCAGAGTCGGCCTATATGCTCGACCGCGCGAATGCCCACGCCGTACTCCAGGAAATCGCCGCATCCCGTTGGCAACCGCAGGCAGGACATGCGGGTATGTCGCACAGCGGGATTGAAAGAGGAGATTCCCTCATTCTCAAGGATTTCTGGATCCCGGTGGACAAGAAGGAGCGGGCGAAGGCTGTCCGTGAGGCATTGGCCAAGTAGTTGGCTCTCGCTCGGAACTGCATTTCGCAAGGGAGCGGTCAATCGGACCGGTCCCCCTTGGCCAGCGCCCGGAGCCCGGCATGCGAGGCCATGAATATCCGTTCGGCTTCGCTCGGCTGGCGTGGCCTCGTCTCGAAGCCCAGCGTAGCGATCACCTCGTCGATGTCGACGAAACGGCGGTTTGCAACGTCGTAAACGCCCGCCGTGGTCATAACCAGCGCGGCGGTCTCGCCATTGTCGAGGATGAACTGGTGGCGGCCGATGACCTGGGTGCCGTCCCAGGTTTCGATCGACGAGACGACATCGAAGCGCCGCCACAGCCTGATCTCGCGGACGAACACCGACTGCACGCCGCCCATCATCGGCGCCCATTTCCGCTCCCGCATCAATTTCAGAAGGCCTGAGCGCAGAAAGATGTCCATGCGGCCGAGATCGGCCAGCATGAGGTAGCGCGCGTTGTTCAGATGGATGTTGAAATCGATGTCGGTCGGCAGGCAGCGAAAGGCCAGGCGGCTTGTCCCGCCGGGCCGGTAAGGGCCGCGGCTTTTCACGGTCGCGGCCATTCGAGCAAAGCGGGCCCAGACATACATCGGGGAGGACCGGTCAGGCCGCCTTCTGCACTTCGTCCTTCTTGTAGGGGTCGAAGCGTTCGTAGAAGGTCTCGCCTTTATCGGCCATGTCGAGCAGCAGCTTCGGCGCCTTGAACTGCGCGCCGAATTTCTTCTGCAAGCCCTTCGCCAGCTTGACGAACTTCTTCGCGCCCGTGCCGTCTATGTAGGACAGCGCGCCGCCGGTATAGGGCGCGAAGCCGAAGGCGAGGATCGAGCCGACATCGGCTTCGCGCGGATCGGTGACGATGCCTTCCTCCATGACGCGCGCGGCCTCGAGCGCGATGGTGACGAGGAAGCGCTGCTTCAACTCCTCGACATCGACCTTTTCCGGCGCGAGTTGCGGATAGAGGTCCTTCAGGCCGGGCCACAGCTTCTTCTTGGCGGGCTTGGCCGGATAGTCGTAAAAACCCTTGCCGTTCTTGCGGCCGTGGCGGCCATGCGTGTCGACCATGGTGTCGATGAGCTTCATCTGGTCGGGATCGACGGCCTTCTCGCCGAGATCGCGGATAGTCTGCTTCATGATCTTCTGAGCGAGGTCGATCGCGGTCTCGTCGGTCAGCGCAAGGGGACCGACCGGCATGCCGGCCATCTTCGCCGCATTCTCGATCATCGGCGCGGGCACGCCTTCGATCAGCATCCGGTAGGATTCCGACATGTAGCGCAGCACACAACGGTTCACGTAGAAGCCGCGCGTGTCGTTGACGACGATCGGCGTCTTCTTGATCGCCCGGACATAATCGATGGCCATGGCCAGCGCCTTGTCGCCGGTCTTCTTGCCTAGAATGATCTCGACCAGCATCATCTTGTCGACCGGCGAGAAGAAATGGATGCCGATGAAATTCTTCGGCCGCGCAGAATTCTTCGCCAGCCCGGTGATCGGGATCGTCGAGGTGTTGGAGGCGAAGACGGCCAAGGATTTGAGCACGGCCTCGGCCTTTTCGATCGCGACCTTCTTGACCTCGGAATCCTCGAACACCGCCTCGATGACCAGATCGCAACCGTCCAGCGCGGCGTAATCGGCCGTCGGCGTGATCAGGGAGAGCAGCTTTTCCTTCTCTTCGGGTTTCGCCCGGCCCTTCTTGACCTGCTCCGAGATCAGGTTGTCGGAATGCGCCTTGCCCTTTTCGGCGGATGGCATGTCGCGGTCGAGCAGCACGACGGGAATGCCGGCCTTGGCAGTCACATAGGCGATGCCTGCGCCCATGAAACCGGCGCCGAGCACGCCGATCTTCTTGAATTTTGTGTCGGGCACGCCCGCCGGGCGGCGCGCGCCCTTGTTCAGTTCCTGCAGCGAGACGAACAGCGAGCGGATCATCATCGCTGCTTCGGTCGTCTGCATGATCTCGGTGAAATAACGCTGCTCGATCCTCAAGCCCGTATCGAACGGCACCAGCAGGCCTTCATAGACGCATTTGAGGATCGCGGTCGCGGCCGGGTAATTGCCGTAGGTCTCGCGGCGCAGGATGGCGATCGCCGGCGGCCAGAGGTTGGCGCCGGCCGCCGAATAGACCGGGCCGCCCGGCAGCTTGAAGCCTTTTTCGTCCCAGGGCTGGACCGGTTTCAGGCCGTTTTTGATCATTGCCTTGGCGGTCTCGACCAGCTTCTTTGGCTCGGCGATCTCGTGGATCAGGCCCATCGCCTTGGCTTTTTGCGAGGTCAGGTTCTGACCGGAGGTCAGCATCTGCAGCGCCTCCTGCGGCTGCGCCAGGCGGGGAACGCGCTGCGTGCCGCCCGCGCCCGGGAAGATGCCGACCTTCACTTCCGGCAGCGCCATCTTCACCCTATCCGAGTCCGCTGCGACGCGGCCATGACATGCGAGCGACATCTCGAACGCGCCGCCCATGCAGGTGCCGTTGATCGCCGAGACCCATGGCTTGCCGGACGTCTCGAGCTTGCGGAACAGGCCGCTCATGCGCCCGGCTCCGTCGAACAGCATCCGGACGGCCTTGTCGTGGTCCTTCGCCTCTTCCTCATGGAACAGCGTCAGCATGCGCTTGAGCATGGTGAGGTCCGCGCCGCCGGAGAAACTCTCCTTGCCCGAGGTGATGACCGCGCCCTTGATGGCGGCGTCCGAGGCGACCTGGTCGACGATCTTGTCGAGTTCGTTCATCACCTCTTCGGTGAAGACGTTCATCGACTTGTCAGGCATGTTCCAGGTGACAAGCGCGATGCCGTCGGCGTCGGTCTCGACCGTGAAATTCTTGTAGGTCATTCTTTTTCTCCCCGGTCAGACGCGTTCGATGATCGTGGCGGTGCCCATGCCGGCGCCGATGCAGAGCGTGACCAGCGCGGTATTCAGGTCGCGGCGCTCCAGTTCGTCGAGCACGGTGCCCAGGATCATGGCGCCGGTGGCGCCGAGCGGGTGGCCCATGGCGATGGCGCCGCCATTGACGTTGATCTTGTCGTGCGGAATGTCGAAAGCCTGCATGTAGCGCAGCACGACCGCCGCAAAGGCCTCGTTGAGCTCGAACAGGTCGATGTCCGACAGCTTCATCTTGGCGCGCTTCAGGAGCTTTTCGGTGACGTCGACCGGGCCGGTCAGCATGATCGCCGGCTCCGAGCCGATATTGGCGAGGGCGCGGATGCGCGCGCGCGGCTTCATTCCCATGGTCTTGCCGGCCTTTTTCGAGCCGAGCAGGACGGCTGCCGCGCCATCGACGATACCGGACGAATTGCCGGCGTGATGGACGTAGTTGACCTCTTCGATCTCGGGATAGCGCTGCACGGCCACCGCGCCGAAGCCGCCCATCTCGCCAGGCATGGTGAAGGACGGATTGAGGGAGGCCAGCGACTGCATGTCTGTCGTCGGCCGCATGTGCTCGTCACGGTCGAGGATTGTCAGGCCGTTCTGGTCCTTCACCGGCACGACGGAATTCTTGAACCAGCCCTTCTCCCAGGCTTTGGCCGCGCGCTTTTGGCTCTCGACGGCGTAGGCGTCGACATCATCGCGCGAAAAGCCGTATTTGGTGGCGATCAGGTCGGCCGAAACCCCCTGCGGCATGAAGTAGGCGGGCATGCCAACCGAAGGATCCATGAACCAGGCGCCGCCGGACATGCCCATGCCGACGCGCGACATGGATTCCACGCCGCCGGCAATCACGATCTCGTCGCCGCCCTGGGCGATCTTGGCCGCGCCGAGATTGATCGCGTCGAGACCGGAGGCGCAGAAGCGCGAGATCTGAATGCCGGGCGCCGTGGTCGCGTAACCGGCCTCGAAGGCCGAGGAGCGGGGGATCACCGAGCCGGCCTCGCCGACCGGATCGACGCAGCCGAAGATGATGTCGTCGACCTGACCGGTGTCGAGCCCGTTGCGGTCGCGCAGCGCCTCCAGCACCTTTGCGCCGAGGCGCACGGCCGGCACCTCATGCAGCGCACCGTCCTTCTTGCCGCGGCCGCGCGGCGTGCGCACGGCGTCATAGACATAAGCTTCGGCCATTTTTCTTCTCCTCGAATGCCGGACCGCTGTCTCTCAGAGCGAGCGCGCGATCAGCAGTTTCATGATCTCGTTGGTGCCGCCGTAGATGCGCTGGACGCGGGCGTCGCGGAACATGCGGGCGATCGGATATTCATTCATGTAGCCATAGCCGCCGAAGAGTTGAAGGCATTCGTCCATGACTTTTCCCTGCAGGTCGGTGAGCCAGTATTTGGCCATGGACGCCGTCACGGGATCGAGCCCGCCATTGATGTGACGGGCCACGCAATCATTGTAGAAGACCCGGCCGATGGTGGCTTCGGTTTTCAGCTCGGCGAGCTTGAACTGCGTGTTCTGGAATTCGAGGATCGCCTTGCCGAAGGCCTTGCGCTCCTTGACGTAGTCGATGGTCAGCGCCAGCGCGCGCTCGACGGCCGCGATCGCGGTTGTTCCGATCTGCAGCCGCTCCTGCGGCAATTGCTGCATCAACTGGACAAACCCCTGCCCTTCCTCGTGGCCGAGCAGGTTGGAAGTCGGCACGCGCACGTCATTGAAGAAGAGTTCGGACGTGTCGTTGGACTTCAGGCCGATCTTGTCGAGGTTGCGGCCGCGTTCAAAACCTTCAACCTCGTCGGTCTCGACGACGATCAGCGACGTGCCCTTGGCGCCTTTCGACGGATCGGTCTTGGTGACGACGATGATCAGATTGGCGAGCTGGCCGTTGGTGATGAAGGTCTTCGAGCCGTTGATCGAATACTGGTTGCCGTCGCGCTTCGCAGAGGTTTTTACCCCCTGCAGGTCGGAACCCGCCCCCGGCTCCGTCATGGCGATGGCGCCGATCAGCTCGCCGCTCGCCATCCTCGGCAGACACTTTTTCTTCTGCTCTTCCGAACCGTAGTGGAGGATATAAGGGGCGACGATCGAGTTGTGCAGGCCGATGCCGAAGCCATCGACGCCGACATGGCTTATCGCCTCGATGATGGCGCTCTCATGCGCGAAGGTGCCGCCCGAACCGCCATATTCCTCCGGCATGGACGCGCAGAGCAGGCCTGCCTGGCCGGCCTTCGTCCAGCTCTCGCGGTCGAACATCTCGGCCTTCTCGAACTCCTCGTAGCGCGGCGCGATTTCTTCCGAGAGGAAGCGCGTCGCCATGTCGTAGAGCATGGCGACATCGTCGCCGGCCCAGGCGGGTTTTGGCAAGCCCAGGACTTCAGCAGGAACAGTGGCCACAATTTCCTCCGCTTCGGCTTTTTTGACGCGGGGCCGGATCGAGCCGGCCCCACGGAAATCAGAACGCTTCCGCCGGCAGCGCCATCATCGATCCCGCGCCGCTCGAGATGCGGGCAAGGTGCGCCGATGTTTCCGGCATGACACGATCCATGAAAAAGCGGCCGGTGGCCAGCTTGGTCTCATAGAACGAGGCAGCGCCGTCGGCCCCGTCCGTGAGCTTGCCCTGCGCGACCTTGACCATCTGCGCCCACATATAGCCAAGCGAGACCAGGCCGAAGAGATGCAGGTAGTCAGTCGAGGCGGCGCCTGCATTGTCCGGGTTCTGCATGCCGTTCTGCATCAGCCACATGGTCGCGACCTGCAGGTCGTTGAGGCCCTTCTTGAGCTGCTTCGTATAGGGCGCCATCTTTTCGTCGGCGCGGTTTTCCTCGCAGAATTCGCCGACCTCCTTGAAGAAGGCCTGGATCGCTCGGCCGCCGTTCAGGGCGAGCTTGCGGCCGACGAGATCGAGCGCCTGGATGCCGTTGGCGCCTTCGTAGATCATGGCGATGCGGGCATCGCGCACGAACTGGCTCATGCCGTGCTCTTCGATATAGCCGTGGCCGCCGAATACCTGCTGCGCCATCACGGCATGGTCGAACCCCTTGTCGGTGAGCACGCCTTTGATGATCGGCGTCATCAGGCCCATATGGTCGTCGGCCGCCTGGCGCTCCTTGTCGTCGCCGGAGCGGTGGGCGACGTCAGACTTGATCGCGGTCCACAGGATCAGCGCGCGGCCGGCCTCGTTGAAGGCCTTCATGGTCATCAGCGAGCGGCGGATGTCAGGGTGGACTATGATCGGATCGGCCTTCTTGTCCGGCGCTTTCGGGCCGGTCAGCGAGCGCCCCTGGATGCGGTCGCGCGCATAGGCAACGGCGTTCTGGTAGGCGATCTCGGAGACGGCCAGCCCCTGCATGCCGACGCCGAGGCGGGCCTCGTTCATCATCGTGAACATCGCCTTCAGGCCGCCATTCGCCCCGCCGAGAAGATAGCCCTCGGCCTCGTCATAGTTCATGACGCAGGTCGAATTGCCGTGGATGCCCATCTTCTCCTCAATGGAGCCGCAGGACACCGCGTTGCGCTCGCCCGGTTCGCCGCCGTTAAGCTTGAACTTGGGCACGATGAACAGCGAGATGCCCTTGACGCCTTCGGGCGCGCCCTCGATGCGGGCCAGCACCAGGTGGACGATGTTCTCGGCCATGTCGTGCTCGCCGGCGGAGATAAAAATCTTCTGGCCGGAAATCCTGTAGCTGCCGTCGCCATTGGGGGCCGCCCTGGTGCGCAGCAGGCCCAGATCGGTGCCGCAATGCGGTTCCGTCAGGTTCATGGTGCCGGTCCAGACCCCCGTGACCATTTTAGGCAGGAATTTCTGCTTCTGCTCGTCCGTGCCGTGGACGAGGATGGCGGCCATCGCGCCCTGGGTGAGGCCGGGATACATCATCAGCGCCATGTTGGCCGAGGAGAGATATTCGCCGACCGCCGAGTGGACGGAATAGGGCAAGCCCTGGCCGCCATACTCAACCGGAGCGGCGAGGCCCATCCAGCCGCCTTCGCGATATTGGTCGAAGGCTTCCCTGAAGCCCTTCGGGGTGGTCACCGACCCGTTCTCGTGGCGGACGCAGCCTTCAACGTCGCCGGTGCGGTTGGTCGGCAGGATGACGTTTTCGGCGAGCCTTGCGCCCTCTGCGAGAATGGCCTCGAGAACATCCGGCGTGGCGTCGGAAAAGCCGGGAAGATTGCTGTAGCGCTCGTAGCCGAGCACTTCGTTGAGCACGAACAGCGTGTCCCGCACCGGCGCTTTGTATGTCGGCATCTCACTCCCTCCAATGCGATTTTGTCGGCCAGGAAAGCGACGAGCGCAAGCGGCCGCGAGTCGATGGCCATCAGCAATAATTGACGTTTACGCAAACGTCAATTGGCGAGGAGGCGGAACGTGTCCGAAATTTGGCCCGCGCGGAAGCATGCCAAGCGACCGCCAGCACGGGGCGCGCAAAAAAAGGGCGCTCATCGCGCCCTTTTTCCGGCCAAGCCGGATAGCGCATGACACCGAAACCGGGGCCGGTTCTCGGAAAGGACATGCGAAGATTTTAAGGTCTTAGCGCCGCCCGGATCAGGCGGCGCTGTTGGTCTGCGAGGAGCGCTCGGCGAGCATCTTGCGCACCAGCGACATGGAGTTGCTCAACTCGTCGATGGCGTCCTCGATCACCTGCTTCTGCTTCTGCAGGCGGGCGAGCTGCTTCTCGGACTTGTCGAGCGCCAGGCGAAGTTGCTTGGTGTTGGTTCCGGACGGATCGTAGAGATCCATCATCTGCTTCACGTCGCGCAGCGAGAACCCGACCTTGCGGCCGAGCAGGATCAGCTTCAGCCTGGCCTTGTCGCGGCGCGTGTAGAGACGGGTGCTGCCGTCGCGCTGGGGATGCAGAAGCCCCTTGTCTTCGTAGAAGCGAAGCGTGCGCAGGGTTACGCCGAACTTCTTGGCCATGTCGCCGATCCTGAGGAAGCCGTCGGCGGCCCCTCCCTGATCCACAAACATGTTGTCGGCGACCCCGGCATCGTCGCCGGCTTTCATAAGTTTCATCGTCATCTTGCTTTTTCCCCATGGGGCGCGCGGTCGGTTCCGCTTGCGCCGGGCGGAAGCATTGGGGCGTTGGCTTCCAGCGGTGGTTTCTACTAAGGACTGCCGTAGCAGCGCGGTTTCCGCACCTGTTACGTTTACGTAAATGCTATACCTGCGCGGCAACGGCGGCGCAAGTGCGGTCCGGCTGAAAGAGTGTCGCACCGCGTGCGAGCGGCGTCATACTTTTTCAGCAATCCTTGCGCGATCTTAAGCTTGGTTAACGCCTTGTTTACCACGTTGGGCGAATTGTGCGCATGTCGGTCGTCCGTGGCTATTTTGTACCTGGTTCTTCACGGTTTCTGGAGCACGGCGCAAGCCGCAACTCCACTTCCGCGGTTTGGCCGCGGTCGCACCCGGCACGGGTTTCGTTGCATCCGGCCGGGGGCCGGAGAAGCTGGCAGATGGGCGTTTCTATGAACAGCAAGCGGTCATATCTCGACACACTGAACGCCGGAAGGCAGCGCAGACCGCATACCACGCTCGAGCAGTTGAACCGTTCGCTGGAAACGCTGGAGCAGCGGCTTGGCCGCGCGCCCGATCGGGACGACCTGAATGGCGCGGGCCGCGGCGAGCCTGATCGCGCCGGCCGGCAGACACGCTTCGACGCGGAGCCGCCCTACCCGCAGCGCACCGCCGGCGAGCAGCCCTACCGGTCGATGGCGCGCGATCTCGACCGCCTGCGCGGCCAGGAGGACGGCATGGCCGCCGCCGGCAAGATCGCAGGCGAATTGAAGGCGCTGCGCGAGGAACTGCGCCAGCAGGTGACATCGGGGATACGCCGCGAATTCGAAAGCCTACGCAAGGACATAGAACTGGCCTGCGCGTCCGGCCCCACGGCGCGGGCGGGCGAGGAACTCGGCCGCGAGTTCGAGCGCATCTCGGCGGCGATCCAGACGCTTTCGGAGCGCAGCGACGACAAGGGCATCAACCTGCTGCGGCTGGAACTGGAGCAGGTGAAGTCCGCGCTCGACACGCTCGCCCGCGAGGAGACAGTGCTGTCGGTCGACCGCCGCTGGGACGAATTCGACCGCCGCTGGAGCGCTTTCGAGGACCGCGCGGATGCCCGCGACAGGGCGGAAGCGCCGGGCCTCGCCGCGCTGACCGCTCGGCTCGAGCAGATCAGCGAAGCCGTCAACAACCTGCCCGAATCGCTGTCGCTGCGTTCGTTCGAAGAGAAAGTGCGCACCCTTGCGGGCGCGGTCGACCATTTCGCCCGCCAGCAGGAGCATGGCGGGTCGGAGACGTTCGCCCTGATCGAGGAGCGTCTCGACGAAATCTCGCGCGCCATCGTGGCCTCGACGGCCGCCGCGCAGATGCCGAATTTCGACCCAGAACCCTTCGAGCGCATCGAGGCCAGGATCTCGGCGCTGGCCCGACAGATCGACGAGGTCGCCGAGGACCGGCCGACCAACGAGGTGATCGAGCGCATCAACTTCCTGTCGCAGCGTGTCGACGAACTCGCCGCGCACGCCAACGCGCCCGACCAGGCGATGGAAAGGCTGGCCAGGCAGATCGCCGCGATCGCCGAAAAGATCGACCGCGTTCCCACGCCGCCGGACGCCGACTACATTTTCCAGGGCATCGAGCAGCGCTTTGACCTGTTGTCCAACATGATCGAGCGCCGGCAGGGCGATGCGCTCGAACAGGGCAACATGCTGTTCCGCGACCTCGAACGGCGCCTCGACGAAGTGGCCGACAGGCTCGACCAGAAAGTTCCGGACGCCGCCTTCGACAATGCCGCGATCATGAACGCCATCGACGTGCGCTTTGCCGCCCTTGCCGACAAGATCGGCGCCAGCGTGCCTGGCGATGCCGGCCATGACGCCATGCGCGGGCTGGAAGCGCGGCTGGAAAGCATTTCGAGCCGGCTCGATTCGTCGTCCGCACAGTTTGCCGGCATCGATCCTGAGCTGATCCGCAGCCTGGAAGCGCAGGTGGCTGGACTTTCCAACCACCTCACCCGACCCGGAACGCCGCTGCCCGAACTGGAAAACATCGGACCGCGGCTCGACGATATCGAGAAATCGATCGCAGGCAGCCGCGAATCGATCCTCGAAGCGGCGCGCCAGGCAGCCGAGAATGCGGTGCGCACGCTCGATGGGTCGCAGACGCACACCGCGGCGGTCACCGGCCTCGCCCAGGATCTCAAGGCGCTGGAGGCGCTGACGCGCCGCTCGGACGAACGCAACACCAAGACCTTCGAAGCCATCCACGACACGCTGATCAAGATCGTCGACCGCTTGGCCTCGCTCGAAACATCCGACGACAGCGAAGCGGAGGCGCAGCCTGCCCCACGGCGCAAGCTTTCGCTTCAGGACGCCCCGTCGCTCGATTTCGACGAAGCCATGTCGCTCCATGTCACGGACCCGGAGGCGGCGCAGGCGCCCCACGCTGCGCCCGGCCAGCGCACCCCGGCCGAGGCCGCCGCGGCAGCGGCGGAGGCCGCGCTCGGTTCCGACACCATCGCCGACGCCGAGCCAGCCGGCCGGCGCTCCATGCTCGGCGGCCTGGCGCGCGCGCTGACCGGCAAGAAAGACAAGGCGACGACGACGCTCGCCGGATCGGCTCCCGCCCCGACCATGGGCGAAGAGGCGCCGAGCGTCGACCTCGACGAGCCGCTCGATCCGAAGCTCGCAAACCGGCCGCTGGAGCCCGGCTCGGGCGGCCCGGACCTCAATGCCATCATGAGACGGGTGCGCGACGAACGCGCGCAGCCCGTCAAGCCGGCCGAGGCCGATGCCGCGAAATCCGATTTCATCGCCGCCGCGCGCCGCGCCGCACAGGCGGCTGCGGCCGAAGCCGAGGTGCTGAAGCGCAATGCCGATCTCGGCGGCCCCGTGCGGGCACTGCGCATCGGCGACCTGCTCAAGAAGCGCCGCAAGACGATCCTGATGGCCAGCGCCGGCATCGTCGTCGCGCTCGCCGGCCTGCAGCTCGGCAAGGCGTTCCTGGCCGATGGCGGCGTCGAGGTGGTCGACGTCTCGACCGTGCCGCTCGTTGCCCAGCAGCAGACCGAGACGGCCGCCACGCCGGAGCCCATGCAGGAGGACGCCGCGCCGCAGCCTGTGCAGCTAGATGCCGCACCGGCCGAAAGCGCAGAGGTTCGCAACGTCGACGAGGAAGCGTCGTCCGGACCCGTCGAGGCAGTCGATGACGCGCCGTCGGCAGTGATTTCGCCGGAGACGCCCGTCGAACCCGCGCAGGCGACCGTGGCGCCGCCGCCCGCCGACGAGACCGCTTCCGTGGATGAAACCCCGGCGGCCGAAACGGCGGCCGTACCTCAGCCGGTGACGGCACCTGCGCCCACTGCTGCCGAGCCGGCCTCTGTGGCCGCGACCCCTGCGTTCAGCGTGCCGGCCGAAGCCGGGCCGGTCGCGCTGCGCGAGGCGGCGGACGCAGGTGACGCCAAGGCGCTGTTCGAGGTCGCCGCACGCTACGCGGAAGGCCGCGGCGTCAAGACCGACATGAAGGAAGCCGCCAAATGGTACGAGAAATCGGCCGAACTCGGCTTCGCGCCTGCGCAATACCGCATCGGCAATTTCTACGAAAAGGGCATCGGCGTCGAACGCGACGTGCCGAAGGCGAAGACCTGGTATCAGTTGGCTGCGGCACAGGGGAACGCAAGCGCGATGCACAATCTGGCCGTGCTGTTCGCCATGGGCACCGACGGCGACGCCGACAATGAATCGGCGGCCCGCTGGTTTGCCGACGCCGCCGAACTGGGCGTCAAGGACAGCCAGTTCAATCTCGGCATCCTCGCAGCCAAGGGCGTCGGCATGACGCAGAACCTCGAGGAATCCTACAAATGGTTCGCACTGGTCGCCAAGGCAGGCGACCGCGACGCCGCCGCCAAGCGCGACGAGATCGCCAATGCGCTGCGGCCCGAGCAACTGGAGCGTGCCCGCTCCACGGCGGAACTGTGGAAAGCCAAGCCGCTCAACGCCGAAACGAACGTCGTCGACATACCCGATTCCTGGCAGGAAAGCGGCGCCGACACCACCGCCAGCATCGACATGAAGAAGGCGGTCCAGAACATCCAGGCCATCCTCAACAAGAACGGATACGAAGCCGGCAACGCAGACGGCGTCATGGGCGAGAAAACCAAATCCGCCATCATCGCCTTCCAGAAGGACAACGAACTGGCGCCTACCGGCGAGATCGACGAAAAGCTGGTTCGTGCGCTGATTGCGCGCAAATGATCGCAACCGGCGTCGCTACGGGAACGCTTTGGTTACGGACTCGATGTTAACCTGTTGAGATGGTTTTTGTTTCGACATGCGGCGAGTTTGACTTCGCCGCATTGTCGGCGCAAGAGCCATGTAGTCCGAAGACTAGGGACGGTCTTCGCCAACAGGCGCACAATCGAGTTTGACGGGTGGGCATTTATCTCCCGATCGCTGAAATGTCCGTTAACGTGCTGGTGCTGCTCGCGATGGGCGCGGCGGTGGGCTTCCTGTCGGGCATGTTCGGGGTCGGCGGCGGCTTCCTGATCACGCCGCTCCTGATCTTCTACAACATCCCTCCGGCCATCGCGGTCGCCACCGGCGCCAACCAGGTCATCGCATCGTCGTTTTCGGGTGCGCTCGCCCATTTCAAGCGCGGCACGCTGGATTTCAAGCTGGGAACGGTGCTGCTCGCCGGCGGCATAGTCGGATCGACGGTCGGCATATACGTGTTTTCGCTGCTGCGCAGCCTCGGCCAGCTCGACCTGTTCATTTCGCTGCTCTACGTGGTTTTCCTCGGCGCGGTCGGCGGGCTGATGCTTGTCGAGAGCGTCAACGCCATCAGGCGATCCAAGGGCGGCGCGGCGCCGACACTCAAGAAGCCCGGCCAGCACAACTGGGTCCACCGGCTGCCGCTGAAGATGCGGTTCCGCGCCTCGAAGCTCTTCGTCAGCGTCATCCCGGTCCTCGGGCTCGGCGCCGGCATCGGCTTCCTGTCGTCGATCATGGGCGTCGGCGGCGGCTTCATCATGGTGCCGGCGCTGATCTATCTTTTGAAGGTGCCGACGAACGTCGTGGTGGGAACCTCGCTTTTCCAGATCATCTTCGTGGCCGCCTTCAGCACGATCGTACACGCCACCACCAACCAGACGGTCGATATCGTGCTCGCCTTCGTGCTCATGCTGGGCGGCGTCGCGGGCGCGCAGTATGGCGCAAAGGCAGGCCAAAAACTGCGCGGCGAGCAGTTGCGCGCGCTTCTCGGGCTGCTCGTGCTGGCGGTCGCAGTTCGCCTCGCCTTCGGGCTGTTCCTGCCGCCACCCAGCCTTTATTCCCTGACCGGGCTGACGGGGGAGCTATGAGCGGGAAGCGAACGCTGCTCGCCGCGACGTTGGCCGCGCTTTGTATGCCGACCGCCGCGCTCGCCCAGACGGCTGGCCCGGAAAGCGTCCAGATCGGGCTCTCGACCGACAGGATCGAGATCACCGCCGATTTCTCGGGCGCCGACCTGACGATCTTCGGCTCGGTCGACAATGCAGACCCGCTGATCATCCGGCAGGGCCGCTACGACGTCATCGTCGTGCTGGAGGGGCCGGCGCGGCCTGTCGTCGTCAGGCGCAAGGACCGCGTGCTCGGCGTCTGGGTCAACCTGCAGTCGGAAACTTTTCTCAACGTGCCGCAGTCATACTCGGTGGCGACGACCCGCCCGATGCAGGATATCACCGGCCCGACCAACTATCGGCAGCTGGCTCTCGGCGCCGACAATCTTCATATCCAGCCCGCCGATCCCGATGGAAATCCGGTGACGATCCAGCAATTCGAGGCCGCGCTGCGCGAACGCAAGAAAGCGACCGGCCTGTTCAACGAACGCGTCGGCGGCGTGCAGTTCCTGTCGGCGAACCTGTTCCGAGCGACCGTGTCGCTCGCGCCCAACATTCCCGTCGGCACGCACAAGGCGCGCGGCTTCCTGTTCCGCAACGGCGTGTTCGTCAAGGAAACCTCGGCGCAGCTCGCGATCCAGAAGTCGGGCTTCGAGCAGATGCTGTTTCGCCTTTCGAGCAATCACGGCACTTTCTACGGCTTCGTCGCAGTGGGGCTGGCGATGCTGACAGGCTGGCTCGGCCGCCTCATCTTCCGCAGGGATTGATGATCTGTCGGCGTGCGTTGAGATTCAGGTCAGGCCGGAATCGAAAGGGCGCGCAGCGACCCCTGAATTTAACCCGGCCGCAGCATAGAGCCGTTGATGGCAAAGATGCGGCTGGCGCCGAGCATGTAGGCGATGAAGGCTTCCCGGCGGAACAGGCCGGCATAGGCGCGATCAAGCACGTTCAGCGAGCCGGTGTAGCTGCCGAAGGCCGGCATCACCACCCTGTCGCCATCGCTGGCAAAGCAGCGGCGGCGCACGGAGCGCCCGCGCTGGACGATGCGGGCGCAGGGGTGGAGGTGGCCGGCGATCTCGCCGGCAACCGGAACCGCCGAGGGCTCGTGGCGGAACACCAGCCCGCCGATCGCGAGTTCGCGCACCGTCTCGCCCGGCAGCCCCGCCGGCGCGTCGGGATCATGGTTGCCCGCCACCCAGAACCAGTCGCGGCCGGCCATCATCGCGCAAAGCCGGTCGCGGAACGGATCGGGCAGCCGCGCCGAACCTTCGCCGTCGTGAAAGCTGTCGCCGAGGCTGATCACCATCTGCGGATTGTAGTCGGCAATGATCGCCTGCAGGCGCGTGAGGGTGGCGGCCGTATCGTAGGGCGGCAGCAAAACGCCGCGCCGCGCCAGCGACGAGCCTTTCTCCAGATGCAGGTCGGAGACGACGAGCAGCCCAAAGTCGGGGAAATGGAGCACGCCGCGCTGGTCGCAGACGGCTCGCTCGCCCGCGATCAGGATCGCCCCGTCTTTGCGGGCCACAAAAGGCCTTAGCGCTACGTTCATTCTAACCCATGGCCTCTTCGACCAGATCGGCTGCCTCCGAAAGCAGCGAATCCCCGGCTTCGCCGTGGACCGGCATCTTGCCCACTTCGAGCATGATCGGCACCGCCAGCGGCGAAATCCGCTCCAGATCCTTATGCACGATTCGGCTGCGGATGCGCGACAGCATCTCGGCAAGTCTCCTGACATCCAGGAGCCCGGTCGCCGCATCGGCCCGCGTCGCCTGCAAAAGGATGTGGTCCGGCTCGTGGCTGCGCAGCACGTCGTAGATCAGGTCGGCAGACACCGTCACTTGCCGGCCGCTCTTTTCCTGGCCGGGATGGCGCTTCTCGATCAGCCCAGAAATAAGGGCGCAATTGCGGAAAGTGCGCTTCAGGAGCCAGCTGTCGGCGAGCCAGGCCTCGAGGTCGTCGCCGAGCATGTCCTCGTCGAAGAGCTGACCGAGGCTCGGCCTGCCGCGCCGGAACATCTGGCCCATGTCGCCGAGCGACCAGATAGCCATGGCGTAGTCGGTCGCCACGAAGCCGAGTGGCCGCGCGCCGGCGCGCTCCAGCCGGCGGGTCAGCAGCATGCCCAGCGTCTGGTGCGCCAGCCGGCCCTCGAACGGATAGGCCACCATGTAATGGCGCTCGCCACGCGGAAAGGTCTCGATCAGCAGGTCCTGGCGTCGCGGCAGGACGGATTTTTCGGCCTGGATGCGCAGCCAGTCCGCCACCTGGTTCGGCAGGTTCTTCCAGCGGGAAGGATCGGCCAGCATGGCGCGCACCTGCTCGGCCAGATAGGTCGAGAGCGGGAACTTGCCGCCGCCGTAATAGGGTACCTTGGCGTCGGCGCCCGCTGCATTGGAGACGAAGCACTCATTCTCGCGAATGCCCTCGAAGCGCAGCACCTTGCCGGCGAACATGAAGGTGTCGCCATGCGTCAGCGTCTCCAGGAATGCCTCCTCGATCTTGCCGAGCACCGGCCCGCCACGCGAAGCCGAACCTTTGCTCCCGGCCTTGACGTAGCGCACGTTCAGCGCCGGCACCTCGATTATCGTCCCGACATTCAGCCGGTATTGCTGGGCGACACGCGGATTGGAGACGCGCCATGCGCCGTCCTTGGTGCGCCTGATGCGGGCATAGCGCTCGTAGCTCTTCAGCGAATAGCCGCCGGTGGCGACGAATTCGACGACGCGGTCAAAGGTGGCGCGGTCGAGACTGGCGTAGGGCGCGGCACTCCTGACCTCCTCGAACAGGTCATCCGAGTAGAACGGAGCGCCGCAGGCGCAGCCCAGCACATGCTGCGACAGCACGTCGAGCCCGCCATCGACCAGCGGCGGCGTGTCCTGAGCGCCGAGATAGTTCGCATCGAGCGCGGCGCGGCATTCCAAAACCTCGAAGCGGTTGGCGGGAATGAGGATCGCCCGGCTCGGCTCGTCCATGCGGTGGTTGGAGCGGCCGATGCGCTGCGCCAGCCGGCTCGCCCCCTTTGGCGCGCCGACATGGACGACGAGGTCGACATCGCCCCAGTCGATGCCAAGGTCGAGCGTCGAGGTCGCGACGATGGCGCGCAGGCTGTTGGTCTCCATTGCCTTTTCCACGCGCCGCCGCTGGGCGACATCGAGCGAGCCATGGTGCAGCGCGATCGGCAGGCTGTCGTCGTTGACGCGCCACAACTCCTGAAACAGCAGTTCGGCCTGGCTGCGCGTATTGACGAACAGCAGCGTCGTCTTGTGCCTTTTCACCGCCTCATAGATCTCAGGCGTGGCGTAGCGCGCCGAATGCCCCGACCACGGCACGTGCTCTTCGGAATCGAGAATGGTGATCTCGGGCTTCGCCCCGCCAGCGACGGTTATCAGGTCGGCCATGTCGCCGGGTGGATTCTGGCCCACCAGCCAGCGGCGCAACTCGTCCGGCTCGGCGACGGTCGCCGACAAGCCTATGGCCTGCAGCGACGGAACGTAACGGCGCAGCCGCGCGAGCCCGAGCGACAGCAGATGGCCGCGCTTCGACGTCACCAGCGAATGCAATTCGTCGAGCACGACGTAGCGCAGATCCTCGAAGAAGCGCTGCGCGTCCGAGGCTGCGATCAGCAAGGCCAGTTGCTCCGGCGTGGTCATGAGAATGTCGGGCGGAACCAGCTTTTGCCGCTGGCGCTTGTGGCCGGGCGTGTCGCCGGTGCGCGTCTCCATCGTGACCGGCAGGCCGATCTCGCTCACCGGCTTTGTCAGATTGCGCTCGATGTCGACGGCCAGCGCCTTCAGCGGCGAAATATACAGCGTATGGATGCCGCGGCGCGCCTCGCCGGGCTTGCGTTTCGGCCGATGCTCCAGATCGGTCAGCGTCGGCAGGAAGCCGGCCAGCGTCTTGCCGGCGCCGGTCGGCGCGATCAGCAGCACCGACGCGCCGCCCTGCGCGCGGGAAAGCAGTTCGAGCTGATGCGGCCGGGGCGACCAGCCGCGCTCAGTAAACCATTTTACGAACCGCGCCGGCAGCAGGGCGGCCGCTTCATGCTGCATCTGGGAGCGGGTCAGCGTGTTCACGCGCCAGAATTAGCGCGGACGGCTCACGCCGCCAAGCGAATTTGTGAACAAACCGTGATCACGTTCCGTCAATGACTCGCGGACGTTCCGCCACCACGATCAGCCCCTCTACCGGCTCTCGCCGATCCTGTCGGATGATGTGCATCTCCAACGACAGGGCCGACATTCCATATCGCGCCAGAACATCCCGCACATAGGCCTCGGAATGCGCGTAGCGGCGAGAGGGGAGCAGGACGAAATCCTCCGGGCCGGCATGGCGCTCGACGGAGAAGGCGAACAATCCGCCGCGACGCAGGGCCGATGCGACCTTGGCGACAATGCCATCAAGCGCGCCGATATACATGAACACGTCGGCCGCTGTGACAAGGTCGGCGCTGGCCGGCGCAAGCTGGATCGTCTGCAAATCGGACTTCACGAGCCTGTCGTAGACGCCCTTGCCGCGCGCCTTCTTCAGCATCTCGGCGGAAATGTCATGGCCCTCCAGAATCTCGGCGACCGGCCGCAGCCGCACACCCATCAGGCCGGTGCCGCAGCCGAGGTCGATCGCCAGTCCGAAACGTTCGCGGCCGTAACTGCGGATCGCCTCGGCGAGAAGGTCCGGCACGCGGTATCCGAGCGTGCGTACCAGCGCGTCGTCGAATTTCTGCGCATACTGGTCGAACAGCGCCTCGACAAAGGCGCTCGGCGGCGCGTCCGCAGCCGGTGCGGCGCCGATCAGCGCGAGCTTCAGCGCCGCGCCCGGCCGGTCCGCCGGCTCCAGCTTCAGCGCCATGCGCCAGGCTTCGGCCGCCTGATCGAGCGCACCCGCCGCCTCCTGGAACTCACCGAGGCGGAACCAGCCCATCGCCCAGCCGGGCGCGAGTTCCAGCGCGCCGAGCATCAGTTCGGCCGCGGCGGCATGGTCGCCCGAACCGAACAGCATCTCGGCATAATCGGCGCGACGGTCGGCCAGAAGGTCGCCGGATGAGGTTTCTAGCGGTTTCAATCGGGGCGGTCCTTGGCGGCCATGGGCTTTAAGCGCGCTTCTATCGGCCTGTCAGCAGCGAATTTCAACAGGCTTCCCACGCCCACGCAAATGCCTATGTTTGCAGCATGCGCGCCCGCGACCTGCTTTGCCCGAAACCCGGAGGGCTCTATTGCGCCCCCGGCGATTTCTTCATCGATCCGGTCCGCCAGGTCGAGCGCGCGCTGATCACGCACGGCCATTCCGACCATGCCCGCCCCGGCCATGGCTCGGTGCTGGCGACCCGCGAAACGCTGGACATCATGGCGATCCGCTGCGGCGAGGATTTTGCGAGTTCGACGCAGGCGGCTAAATTCGGCGAGACGGTCACCGTCAACGGCGTTTCGGTGACCTTCCACCCGGCCGGCCATGTGCTCGGCTCGGCGCAGATCGCGGTCGAATATGGCGGCATCCGCATCGTCGCCTCCGGCGATTACAAACGCCAGCCGGACGCCACCTGCGCGGCCTTCGTCCCGATCCCCTGCGACGTTTTTATCACGGAGGCGACGTTCGGCCTGCCGGTGTTCAGGCATCCGCCGGACACGGAGGAGATCGCCCGCATCCTCACCTCGGCCAGACAGTTTCCGGAGCGCTCGCACCTAATTGGCGCCTATGCGCTGGGCAAGGCGCAGCGCGTGATCCGGCTTTTGCGCGACGCCGGCTACCACGAGACAATCTACATCCATGGCGCTCTGGCGAAACTCTGCGAGTATTATGAGAGCCGCGGCGTCGCGCTTGGCGATCTGCAGCCGGCGACCGTCGAGACCGGCTCGAAGGCCGACTTCTCCGGCGCGATCGTAGTCGGCACGCCGTCGGCCTTCGTCGACCGCTGGGCGCGGCGCTTTCCCGATCCGATCGCCTGCTACGCGTCGGGCTGGATGCGCATCCGCCAGCGCGCCAAGCAGCTCGGCGTCGAGCTGCCGCTGATCATTTCCGACCACGCCGACTGGGACGAGCTGACCGATACGATCACCGAAACAGGCGCCAGCGAGGTCTGGGTGACGCATGGCCGCGAGGAGGCGCTGGTGCGCTGGTGCGAGCTTTCCGGCATTTCGGCGCGCCCGCTACATCTGGTGGGCTATGAGGACGAAGGCGACTGATGAACCGCTTCGCCGAGCTGCTCGATCGCCTCGTCATGACGCCGTCGCGCAACGGCAAGCTGACACTGCTGACCGACTATTTCCGCAATGTCGAGGATCCCGACCGCGGGCTGGCGCTGGCCGCCATCACCGGCGACCTGAACATCGCCGCGGTCAAGCCGGCCATGCTGCGCACGCTGGTGATGGAGCGAATGGACCCGGTGCTGTTCGGCTATTCCTACGACTATGTCGGAGACCTTGCCGAGACGGTATCGCTGGTCTGGCCCGATGCGCCCGCGCATCTGAAGCCCAACCGTCACCTCACGCTCGGCGAAACGGTGGCGGCGCTGCAGGCGGCCAGCCGCTCCGACGGGCCGAAGGTGCTGGCGCGGCTTCTCGACAATGCCGGCATCTCGGCGCGCTACGCCATCATCAAGCTGGTCACCGGCGGGTTGCGCATCGGCGTCTCGGCGCGGCTCGCCAAGCAGGCTCTGGCTGATTTCGGCAAGGTCGATGTCAGCGAGATCGAGGAACTGTGGCATGGGCTTTCGCCGCCCTATACCGAGCTGTTCGCCTGGCTGGAGGGCAAGGCCGACAAGCCGGTAAAGTCGGCCAAGGCCCTGTTTCGCCCGGTCATGCTGTCCAACCCCGTCGGCGATGGCGACCTCGAAAAGCTCGACCCGTCCGATTACGCCGCCGAGTGGAAATGGGACGGCATCCGCGTGCAGGCGGTGTCGAAGGGCGGCGTCCGGCGACTCTATTCGCGCACCGGCGACGACGTTTCCGGCGCCTTTCCCGATCTGGTCGACGCCATGAATTTCGACGGCGCGCTCGACGGCGAATTGCTGGTCGGGGACCCGCTGAAGGCGACCGGCACCTTCTCCGAGCTGCAGCAGCGGCTGAACCGCAAGGCGGTCTCGGCGAAAATCCGCGAGCAGTATCCGGTGTTCGTGCGCTGCTACGACATCCTGCAGGAAGGCGCGGAGGACCGGCGCGCCCTGCCCTTCATCGAGCGCCGCGGCCACCTCGAAAATTTCGTCGCCCGGCTCGACCCGTCGCGCTTCGACCTGTCGCCGCTGGCGCCCTTCGCCAACTGGGCCGCACTTGAGGAGATGCGCAGGCATCCGCCGCATCCGGTGATCGAGGGAGTGATGCTGAAGCGCCGGGATTCGCCCTACCTCGCCGGTCGGCCAAAGGGGCCGTGGTTCAAGTGGAAGCGCGACCCGCACACGGTCGACGCGGTGCTGATGTATGCGCAGCGCGGCCACGGCAAGCGCTCGAGCTTCTATTCCGACTACACGTTCGGCGTCTGGTCCGGGCCTGAAGGCGCGGAGGAACTGGTGCCGGTCGGTAAGGCCTATTTCGGCTTCACCGACGAGGAGTTGCGCCAGATCGACAAGTTCGTGCGCGACAACACGATCGAGCGCTTCGGCCCGGTGCGCTCGGTGCGCGCCGACCGCAGCCACGGCCTGGTGCTGGAAATCGCCTTCGAGGGGCTGAACCGCTCGACGCGGCACAAATCCGGAGTGGCGATGCGCTTCCCGCGCATTTCGCGGCTGCGCTGGGACAAGCCGACGCACGAGGCCGACCGGATCGAGACCTTGCAGGCGCTGCTGGATTGAGCGCTGCCGACACCTGGTGCGTCCTTCGACAGGCTCAGGATGAGGACGGTTTGTGCGACCCAGCGACAGATCAATCGTTGGGCAACAAGCTCCAGGTAGCGTCAACTTAACTGGCTGACGTCACCACCCGCGGTCCTCATCCTGAGCCTGTCGGACGCACACCTACTCCGCCACCATTGCGGCCCAACAAGCGACGGATAGCGCCAACCTGACCGGCTGACATCGCCACCCACGGTCCTGATCCTGAGCCTGTCGAAGGACACAACCTACTGCGCCACCGACACTCGGATCTCGTAGATATCGACAGCCTTGCCCTGGTTGGAAAAATCCGAGTTGATGGCGATGGTGCCGCCAGAGCCCGGATTGGCGTTCGGAAAATCGAGCTCGAACAGATAGTCGCCGCGCTGGTAGCCGACCGCATAGCGTTTGCGGCCGCAATCGCCTAGCTCGCCGAAATTGCAGTCGACCGACATTTCGGTCTCCTGGCCCTCCTCGGCGCGGGCGACGATGTCGAAGGTCGCCTTCTTCCCGGCGATCTGTTCCAGGACGCCTTGGCCGACATCGAAGACGATCGCCGAGCCCGACGTGCCGGAGCGGATGCGCAGGAAGCTGCCGGTATCGTCTTCCATCACTTCGGCGCTGGTATCGGCAGGGGCGGCGACCTGCGCGGCGTTGTCCGGCGAGAACACGGTGATCCAGCTGCGCTCCGCGTCGGCCTGGCCGGGCAGCAACGTCGGCGCTTCCGCCTCGGGAATGAAATCCTCGCTCTCCACCGTCGCCGGCGGGTTGGGCACGGTCGTGTCGCGTTCGGCCGGCGTTTTCAGAAGGCCAGTCTGGAACGCCCACCAGCCACCTATGCCGATGGCGGCGAGCACGGTGGCGGCGAGGAACATCTGCGCGAAAGGCAGGCGGCGGCGGGCGCGGCGCTCGTCGCGGTCGGGCGTGATCTCGCCGGCCGCGTCGCCGGCGAGCGTCGGAGTGCGCGCGCCGCTGATGTCGGGTGTCGGCGGGGCATCGCGCGGCTCCACGCGCCAATCGAGCGACACTTCGGGCGCTCTTGCCGAGGGCCCAGCCCCCTCTTGACGCTCCGGCTCGACGCTGACGTCAAAGGTCGGCTCGCTACCGGTCCCGGCGGCAACCGTCGGTTCCGGAGCGGCGCTCGCCGCAGGCTCCCGAGCGCGGTCGACCCTGGGCTCCGGCGCGACATCTCCAGCCGCCGCGCGTTCCGCAGCAGGGCCGGCCACGGGCTCGGGCGCGACTGTCGCCGCGTGCTCCGGCGCAGCACTTGCCGCGGGCGCTGCCGTCTGGAATTCGGATTCGATTTCGGTAATCTTGGCCTGCAGCGACTTGCGGCGGTTGATCGCCGCCTCCACCGTCAGGCTCGGATTTGCCTGCAGGGCGCGATCGAGCGCGGCAAAGGCCGAACGATAGACCTTTTCGCGGAACGCCCGGTCGTCGGCGTTTCCCTTCTCGAAGGCGTTACGGATCGCCTTTTCAATCGCGTCCAATCCGTTATCCCCACGATGCGGCCGGCTCTCCATGATCGTTAGCCGCAGCGGCGCAATCAATCAACCTAAAGCATCCGACATTCGGCGGCGCGCCAGCATTGCGCGTTCGCCGCTTCCGGACCATGCCTGCGATTTGCGTGCGACGCCGCTTGAATTCGCCGCGCAATGAAGCTATCAGGCGCACATCCGGCCGCGCCGCCACGTCGCGACCACGGCTGCCGCTTTAGCTCAGTTGGTAGAGCACATCATTCGTAATGATGGGGTCAGGTGTTCGAGTCACCTAAGCGGCACCAGTTTACTCAATGAAATCAGCGCATTATTGGATGCGGCATCACGCCGTCATATGTTGCATTGTTGCGGGGCACCCCCGGGGCACCCCCGGGAACGAAATTTGACACGATGTTCCCCTTGGCGTCCTATGTGGGCGGGGGGCGGCGTTGTGGCAAGCGAGCGCAGGTGCTATGGCCACATCCGCAAGGTGTTTGGTGCAAAGTAGCGCGCAGAAGGCCCGCCAGAGCCAACGACGCGAAACGGGCGCGCGCGCCCTCTCATTGCTTTCATGGCGGGATCATCCTTTCAACCTTAACTGGCTTACCGTTTGCGCTTCACTATGCCAGACAACGGCCGGTTGTCGTCGCCGATCAGGATGCCGGCCTCCTCAGCCGCCTCGTGGAAGGCTTGCCGCGCCTCATCCGGCGTCGCCTCGCCTCAAGGGCCGGATCAGCTTTACTGTGGCCCGCTCACACATGCGGCCGTGCACTGGCCCTCGATCCGACATGAGGATGTCGGCCGCCTGCTCAAGTGAGTTCACGTTGCGCCGGTCCCTCCCCAGGAGGATGGTGACTTCCGGATGAAACCACGTGCGCCTGACCATGACCCCATCATCGGCCGAAGCAATTAAGAAAACGCGCGCCCGACTCGTTGCCCAATCTCGGCGAAGTCGTAGGAGTGGGGACAACCCGCCGAGGAGCCGAGCGCTGGCCGGGAAGCCGCAAAACACCTCCCCGGCATCTTAAGCATGCGAGGAGATTGTCTTCCACGAAACCCGAGCAAAAGGCTTAGGTCAGAACGCCAGTTTGGCTAAGGTTTGCCTTCTTCGGCCCTGCCCTCCTTCTCAGCCGCGGGCGCGGAAGGCCTGGCGGGCTGCTGCAGCCGTGCGCTGGCCCTGTCAAGCACGAGCGTCAGGATGAGCTTTTGATGAGGTGAGCCTCTCTCACCAGTGACGGCCAGTCATTTCCCAAGATAGAGACAAGGAAACGGTCCTGATCTACGGTGATCCCGGTCTCACTGACCAAGCGCCGGATGATCGCTTCCAGCCCACGCTTATTTTCTGCCTCATCCGCCATCACACGCCAAATTTAGCGAGCCATCCAATGTTGTTGGACAGGGCAGCACCTCCTTCCCAATCCGGGGGAGGAGGAACCAATGTCTATCAATGTCACAGAGATCACCCTTGCCGCCTCGCCATTAGGCCTCGCGGTCGGGTTTTCTGTTCTGTAACAGCCCCCGAATGCGATCAGGGCACCGGCTTTCCGCCATACTCTTTCCTGCGGCAGCGGGCTATCTATCACCAAGATGACAATGCGCGCCGCGCTTCGATGTCGTGTAGCTCAAACT
>DASZDZ010000118.1:0-101114 GCA_035941355.1 Pseudaminobacter sp. | reverse complement strand
GAGTGAGACATCCAACCCAATGAACAGTTTCATCCCGTAATCCTCCTGTCAGAATCAGATACGGGAGCGTCGGCGGCGACCGGTCAGCATGCAATCGGTAACGGGCAGCGCACGACGCAGGCCCCGTTACAGCATCTCATTATTACGGGCGCGGCGATCGCAATTCGACGGCGCTATTTCATCCCCGTTTTCGGCGCTTTCGTCGAAGAACGCCTTGTTCGCGCTGTCGTATCGATAGCCGAGCTTCTCGCGGGGCTTTTTCTGGTCATCGCGCATAACGTCTGGTCGCCGCTGCCGGCTGCGATCATCTCGTTCCTCGGGTGGATGGCCGTCATCGAGGCAACAGCCTATCTGCTCCTCCCGGACGATATGCTCGAAAAGTTCATCGGCACATTCAACGTCCCTGTCTGGTACCTTTTCGGTGGAATATTCACAGTCCTGGTCGGCATCTATCTGGCTGGCTTTGGCTTTGGCTTGTGGTGACCGTTACGTGCTCAATGACTTCGACGCGCGCAGGCTGACGCTGGTGATGCGATACGTGCCGTCCGGCTGCAGTTCGAGCGTATAGATCGCCTCATAGTCCTTACCGTCCGGCCCGACGATCAGCACTTGCTGGACGATCGAGGTAGCGCTCATTTCCTGGACCTTGCCGAAAGCATAGTTGCGAGGTCTGTGGACCGGCCCGTAGCCGCCAGTCACCATATCCATGAAGGTCTCGACAGTCGGGAAGATGCGCTTGATATTTGGCGCCGCAAAGGAATAGGCGGCCACATCGTCATTGCGGCTGAACGCTTTCATCTGCCCGTCTATGGCGTCCTGCGCCGCCTTGATCTCGGCCTCGCCGCCGAAGGCAGCCGACGCCAGAAGGCAAAAAGCGGCCGCGAGTGCAAATGAAACGCGGCGCATGGCTGACCTCCCGCAACGAAACCGCGACATCGGCCGCTGCCGAAGCCGCGCTGATTCCTGTCATACCATACGCGGATTGGAGCGGCATGGTTTCACCCGTCCGCGAAAATCGAGGCCGGCGATCGAGAGTATGCCGTCTTCTGCACAATCCGTTTTCAATATCCCCAGGCAATGTGCCCTGAAATTGGGCAGAGATCCGCGCATGCCCGAGTGCCCAGCGATTGCGCTTGCTTTTCTTGGCGCACGCAATTGAAATGCTCCTACAGGGGAGTGCGTGCGTGGTCGCTTTCGACGAGATGCTGCCGGAAACTACCGGACTGCGACGGCCATATACCGGGTATGACGACTGGCTGAAGGGCCAGGATCCGGCGCGGTTGACCGAAAAGATGCGGGACGCCGAACGGGTGTTTCGCAAGACCGGCATCACCTTCGCCGTCTATGGCGAGGAGGAGGCCGCCGAACGGCTGATCCCCTTCGACATCGTTCCGCGCATCATTTCCGGGCATGAGTGGCGGCGGCTGACGCAAGGCATCGAGCAGCGCGTCCAGGCGCTGAACGCGTTCCTCGACGATATCTATCACCGCCAGGAGATATTGCGCGCGGGCCGTGTTCCGAAGGAACTGATCGCCAACAACGAGGCGTTCCTGCCCGAAATGATCGGTGTGCGTCCGCCCGGCGGCGTCTACACTCACATCATCGGCGTCGACATCGTGCGCATCGGCGAAGACGAGTTCTACGTGCTCGAGGACAATGCGCGCACGCCATCCGGCGTGTCGTACATGCTGGAAAACCGCGAGACGATGATGCAGCTCTTTCCGGAGCTGTTCCAGAGGATCAAGGTCCGGCCGGTCGAGAACTATCCGCAACTGCTGCGGCAGTCGCTTGCGGCCGTGAGGCCGGACGGCGTCAAAGGCGCTCCGACCATCGCGGTGCTGACGCCGGGTAGCTACAATTCCGCCTATTTCGAACACGCATTCCTGGCCGACCAGATGGGGGTCCAGCTTGTCGAGGGCCAGGATCTGCGGGTGGTCGATGGTCATGTCGCGATGCGCACGACCGAGGGCTACAAGCAGATCGACGTGCTCTACCGGCGCGTCGACGACGCTTTCCTCGACCCGCTGACCTTCAATCCGGATTCGGCGCTCGGCGTGCCCGGCATCATGGACGTCTACCGCGCCGGCAACATCACCATCGCCAACGCCCCCGGCACCGGCATCGCCGACGACAAGGCGATCTATTCCTACATGCCCGAGATCATCGAGTTCTACACCGGCCGCAAGGCGATCCTCGGCAATATCCCGACCTGGCGCTGCTCGGAGCCCGACAGCCTGAAATACGTTCAGGAACACCTCTCCGAACTGGTGGTCAAGGAGGTGCACGGCTCCGGCGGCTACGGCATGCTGGTCGGCCCCGCGGCCAGCAAGAAGGAGTGCGAGGATTTCGCCAAAAAACTCGCCGCGAAACCGTCCAACTACATCGCGCAGCCGACGCTGTCGCTGTCGACATGTCCAATCCTGACCGAGAAGGGGCTGGCGCCGCGCCATGTCGATTTGCGCCCCTTCGTGCTGGTCTCAGATCGCATCCAGATCGTTCCGGGTGGGCTGACGCGGGTGGCGCTGAAGGAGGGATCTCTGGTCGTCAATTCATCGCAGGGCGGCGGGACGAAGGATACGTGGGTTCTCGACGATTAGGGGATGGTAAATAGGCAGTAGGCAGTAGGCAGTTGATGGTCGAAATCCGAGAAGACATGCATATAGTCAAGGCGATCGAATCCTACCGGGATTTGCGCGTCTGGCAGGCTGCCATCGAGTTGACGGTCGCGTGCTACACAGAAACGAAGAGCTTCCCGACAAGCGAAACCTATGGGCTGACTTCGCAGATCAGACGATCGAGCACGTCAATCGCCGCCAACATTGCCGAGGGTTACGGACGGGACAACACCGGATCCTACATTCAATTTCTTCGCATAGCGCAGGGATCACTCAAGGAATTGGAAACTCACGTCATAATCGCAAAGCGGATCGGATACCTGGAGTCAACTCAGGAGGACTTTCTCCTTCAAAGGTCCGAGCAGATCGGCAAGATGCTCCGCGCTTTGATGCGAAGCGTGCAGAGGGCGACTTGAATGCATTCACTTCCTGACGATCTTCCTATTGCCTATTGCCTACTGCCCGCTGCCTACCGCCTGATTCTCCATCACTATTTCCTTCCCAGCGGAGCTGCCTGATGCTCCTCGGTCGCACAGCCAACGGCCTCTACTGGATGAACCGCTACATCGAGCGGGCCGAAAACATGGCGCGGCTCGTCGATGCGGGGTTGCGCATGGCGCTGACCAGGACGGCGAGTTCGGCCGAGGAATGGACCTCCGTGCTGTTGAGCGCCGGCTGCGAGACCGAATTCCGCAACCTGCACGGCGATCTTTCGGCGGCGACCGTCGGTGATTTTCTGCTCCGCGACACCTCCAACCCGTCGAGCGTGATGTCGTCCATCGAAACGGCCCGCAACAATGCGCGCATGGTGCGGACGGCGTTGACCCGCGAAACATGGGAAAGCATCAACGAAGCCTGGATGTCGTTGAAGCGCATGCTGGCCGATCCGATCGACGAGCGCGAACTGCCGAAGGTGCTCGACGCCATCAAGCGCGAGACAGCCCTGATACGCGGCGCCTTCTACGGCACCATGCTGCGCAACGAGATCTTCGATTTCTCGCAGATCGGCACATTCATCGAGCGGGCCGACAACACCGCCCGCATCCTGGACGTGAAATATTACGTGCTGCTGCCGTCGATCTCATGGGTCGGCTCCTCGCTCGACAACTACCAGTGGGAATCGATCCTGCGCTCGGTCTCGGCGCACCGCTCCTACCGCTGGGTCTATGAAGCGGACTACCGCCCGGCCAACATTGCCGACTATCTCATCCTCGATGGCCGCATGCCGCGCTCGCTGGCCTTCTGCTACCGCAACATCTCGCAGAGCCTGAATTATCTCGACGAAGCCTATGGGATGCGTCACGTCTGCCACAAGACCGTCGGCGAAACGATGGCCAAGCTCAAGGTCGGCTCGATCAAGGAGATATTCGACGCCGGCCTGCACGAATTCCTGATGGACTTCATCCGCGACAATTACCGGCTGGGCGACGAAGTCGCCAAGCATTATCGGTTCCAGTGACCGGAGCCGCCGATGCGCCTGAAGATTACCCACCACACCGAATACCGCTACGATTTTCCCATCCAGTACGGACTGCTGCGGCTGCGGCTGGTGCCTAGCGGGGGCGCCTGCCAGTCGGTTCAGTCCTGGTCGCTGGCGATCGAAGGCGCGCGCGAGGAAGTCCGCTTCACCGACCAGTTCGGCAATGAAACGCGGCTCGTCAGCATCGAGGGGGAACCGCGCATCGTCAGCGTCGAGGCGGCGGGCGAGGTCACGACGCGAAACACTGCCGGCATGACCGGCCTGCACCAGGGTTTTGCGCCGCTGTGGCTGTTCGAGCGGCCGACAGCCCTGACAGGGACCGGTGAGGGCATACGTGACCTTGCCGCTTCGCTCGGCAATGGCCCGGACATAGAGCGGCTGCACCGCCTGATGAACGCCATCGGCGAGCGCGTCGTCTATACGGCCGGCGTCACCGACGCCGCGACGCCGGCCGAAGTGGCGCTGGCGCTGAAGAGCGGCGTCTGCCAGGACCATGCGCACATCTTCATCGCCGCGGCGCGGCTCATGGGCTTTCCGGCACGTTATGTCAGTGGCTACCTAATGATGGACGCGGCGACCGAGCAGGCGGCGAGCCACGCATGGGCGGAAGCTCATGTCACGGCACTCGGCTGGGTTGCCTTCGACGTTGCCAACGGTATCTCTCCCGACGAGCGCTATGTGCGGCTGGCGACCGGCCGCGACTATCGCGACGCCGCCCCGGTGTCGGGGATTAGGCTTGGACAGGCGGCGGAACAGCTTGCGGTCCGCATCACCGTGGAGCAGTAATTTCCGGCAAATTCGCCGCCGGAAGAGATTCGATGACCTATTGTGTCGGCCTCAAGATCGATCGCGGGCTGGTGTTCATGTCGGACACCCGCACCAATGCCGGTATCGACTCGATTTCCACCTTCCGCAAGATGCAGGTCTGGGAGAAGCCCGGCGAGCGTGTCGTGGTTCTTATGTCGGCCGGCAATCTGGCGACCACACAGGCCGTGGTGAGCCTGCTCGACGAGCGCATGAAGGCGGTGAAGGACCGCACGCCGACGCTGCTTGCCACGCCGTCGATGTTTCAGACAGCGCGGCTAGTCGGCGATACCGTGAAGGAGGTGATCGCCAGTTCGACGCCGGCGGGCGAGCGGGCCGATTCCTATTTCAACGCCTCCTTCATCCTGGGCGGCCAGATCCGCGGCTCCGAGCCGCGCCTGTTCATGATCTATCCGGAAGGCAATTTCATCGAATCGACCGACGACACGCCATTTTTCCAGGTCGGCGAGACGAAATACGGCAAGCCGATCATCGTCAGGGCCTATGATCGCGCCATGAGCTTCGCCGAGACGGTCAAGCTGCTGATGGTTTCGTTCGACTCGACGCTGAAATCGAACCTTTCGGTCGGCCTGCCGCTGGATCTCCTGTTCTACGAGAAGGACACATACCGGGTGGCGCTCAACAAGCGCATCGGACATGACGATCCATACTACCGCACGGTTTCGGACGGCTGGTCGAACGCGCTGAAGCTGGCCTTCAAGAGCCTGCCTGACTTTCCCGAATAATCCCAGTTCGCGCCGATTTCGAGCTTCTCCGGATTGACTTCCGGCCACTTTCGTTTTCGAATGGAAAGGTGAAAAACGAAAGCGGGAGGATCGGAAATGTATTTGTCGGCGCGGCATTCCGAAATCGTGCAGATGGCCAAGGACAATGGCCGGGTGCTGGTCGACGATCTCGCTACCCATTTCGGCGTGACGCCGCAGACGATCCGCAAGGATCTCAACGATTTGTGCGACCAGCGCCTGCTCAGCCGCATCCACGGCGGTGCTCTTTTTCCCTCCGGCATCGAGAATATGGAGTACGAGGCGCGCCGCAAGATCGCCTCGGACGAGAAGGAGGCGATTGGTAAGGCCGCGGCACGGCTGATCCCCGATAACGCCTCTCTGTTCATCAACATCGGCACCACGACGGAGGCAGTCTCGAAGGCGTTGCTCGACCATGTCGGGCTCATGGTCATCACCAATAACATCAATGTTGCCAACAGGATGCGGGTATATCCCGGCATTGAGGTGGTGATCGCGGGCGGGGTGGTACGTGGCTCAGACGGCGGCGTCGTCGGCGAGGCGGCAGTGGATTTCATCAAGCAGTTCAAGGTCGACTACGCGGTGATCGGGGCCTCGGCCATTGATCATGACGGGGCGCTTCTCGATTTCGATTTTCGCGAAGTGAAAGTGGCGCAGGCGATTATCGCCAATGCCAGGCATGTCATCCTGGTCTCCGATGCGACGAAATTCGAGCGCACCGCGCCGGTGCGGATCGGCCATCTGTCGCAGGTCGACACTTTCATCACAGATCATTGCGATATCGCCACGGTGCGCCGGATCTGCCAGGATTCAGAGGTGCAGCTTATCGAAACCTCACGCTGAGCGCAGGCTTTCGCCCCAAATGCCTTGGCGGCTCGGATTTTCGTTTGACATTCGTTCCCACTTCGAAATAATTCCCTAACGGTTTCGAAAACGGCGTGAAAATGCTGCACTGCGAAACTCGGGAGGAATTTTTCTTTGGACGCAGTTCCTATCCATGACATTTTCGTCATTGGCGGCGGCATCAATGGCTGCGGCATCGCCCGCGACGCTGCGGGGCGCGGCTTTTCGGTGTTCCTCGCCGAGATGAACGATCTCGCCAGCGGTACGTCCTCCGGCTCGACGAAGCTGATCCATGGCGGCCTGCGCTATCTCGAACATTACGAATTCCGCCTCGTGCGCGAGGCGCTGATGGAGCGCGAGGTGCTCTGGAAGGCGGCGCCCCACATCATCTGGCCGATGCGCTTCGTGCTGCCTTACGCCAAGGGACTGCGCCCGGCATGGCTGATCAGGCTCGGTCTTTTCCTCTACGATCACATTGGCGGGCGCAAATTGCTGCCGCCGACGCGGACGCTCGATATGACGCGAGATCCGGCAGGCAAGCCACTGAAGCCGTTGTTCAAAAGAGCGTTCGAATATTCGGATGGCTGGGTCAACGATGCCAGGCTGGTCATGCTCAACGCCCGCGACGCAGCCGAGCGCGGCGCAACGATCAGGACGCGCGCCAAGGTGGTGCGGGCGCGGCGCGAGAACGGCCACTGGACGATCGCGGTCGAAAATCTGCGCGACAAGACGGTAGAGACGGTGAAGGCTCGCCTGATAGTCAACGCGGCCGGGCCTTGGGTGGACAGGGTGCTCGCCGGAGCGGTCGGGCAGAACGATGTCCACAACGTTCGCCTCGTGCAGGGGAGCCACATCGTCGTCGAGAAGAAATTCGACGATCCGCGCGCCTATTTCTTCCAGAACAAGGACGGCCGCATCATCTTCGCCATTCCCTACGAGGACGATTTCACGCTGATCGGCACCACCGATCAGGACTATCTCGGCGACCCGCGGGAAGCGAAGATCACCGAAGCGGAGATCGACTATCTGTGCGCGGCGGCGAGCGAATATTTCGCCGAGTCGGTGCGGCGCAAGGACATCGTCTGGACCTATTCCGGCGTGCGCCCGCTCTATGACGACGGCGCCTCGAAGGCGCAGGAGGCGACCCGCGACTATGTGCTGAAGTCGGACGCGCCGGACGGGCAGGCCGCGATCGTCAACATATTCGGCGGCAAGATCACCACCTATAGGCGCCTGGCCGAATCCATGCTGGAAAAGATCGAGGAGCATCTCGGCAGGCGCGGCAAGGCGTGGACCGCCGAAGCTTCCCTTCCGGGCGGCGACTTTCCGGCGACGGGCTTTGAGGCGGAGGTGGCGAAATTGAAAACCGCTTACCCTTTTCTCGATCTGACCCATGCCAGGCGGCTGACCAGGCTTTACGGGACGCGGGCCAGAATTCTGCTAGGCTTGGCGCGATCGGAGGCCGATCTCGGCCGGCATTTCGGCGCGGATCTCTACGAGGCAGAAGTCCGCTACCTGATGAGCCAGGAATGGGCGATGACGGCGGAAGATATCTTGTGGCGCAGGACCAAGCGCGGCCTGAAGCTGACGCGGGAGCAGGCAGACGCCCTCGACCGCTATATGAACGGCGCGAGCGGCGCGATAGCGGCGGCCGAATGACCGGCGCAATGGGCAGGATGGCCTTGGAGGAGGCGCAATGCTGGAACTGAGAAACGTAACCAGGACGGTGGCCGGCGTGGATCACATCAGTGACGTGTCGCTGACGCTCCAGCATGGCTCGCTCAACGTGCTTCTCGGCCCGACGCTTTCCGGCAAGACCAGCCTGATGCGGCTGATGGCGGGGCTCGACGCGCCGAGTTCCGGCTCGGTCTGGTTCGACGGCGTCGACGTCACCGGCGTGCCGGTGCAGAAGCGCAATATCGCCATGGTCTACCAGCAATTCATCAACTATCCGGCGATGACGGTTTACGAGAACATCGCCTCGCCGCTGCGCGTCTCGGGCGTGAACCAGGCGACCATCGACAGCGAGGTCAGGCGCGCCGCGTCACTGCTCAAGCTGACGCCTTATCTCGACCGCACTCCGCTCAGCCTGTCGGGCGGCCAGCAGCAGCGCACGGCGCTCGCCCGCGCCATCGTGAAGAATGCCGGGCTTGTGCTGCTCGACGAGCCGCTCGCCAATCTGGACTACAAGCTGCGCGAGGAACTGCGCGCCGAACTGCCAAAACTGTTTGCCGAAACGGGCGCAATCTTCGTTTATGCCACCACCGAACCGCATGAGGCGCTGCTGCTCGGCGGCAACACGGCGACGCTGTCGGAGGGCCGCATCACGCAGTTCGGCCCGACCATCGACGTATTCCGCAAGCCCGACGATCTGCTGACCGCGATGACCTTCGCCGACCCGCCGCTGAACACGATCGTGCTCAGGAAAAGCGGGGCGCATTTCCTGCTGGACGGCGGCGTCAATCTTCCGGTTCCGGCCGAGATGGCGCATGCGGAAGACGAGGTCTACACGATCGGTTTCCACCCGCACCATCTGGCGCCACATCGCAAGACGCCCGCGGCGGTGCCGATCTCGGCCAAGGTCTCGATCACGGAGATCACCGGCTCGGAGAGCTTCGTGCATCTCGATTTCGCCGATGCGCGCTGGGTGATGCTGGCGCACGGCATCCGCGTGTTCGAACCCGACGAGACGCTCGAGGTGTTTATCGATCCACGTCACATCATGGTCTTCGACGCGAGCGGACGTTCGGTCGCGGGCCCCCAGAGAATGGCGGCGTAAGAACATGGCGCGCATCGATCTGAACCACATCCGTCACGCATACATGCCCCATCCGAAGTCGGATGCGGATTATGCGCTGAAGGAAGTGCACCATACTTTCGAGGACGGCGGCGCATATGCGCTGCTCGGTCCGTCGGGCTGCGGCAAGACCACGCTCTTGAACATCATTTCGGGCTTGCTGCACGCCTCGCACGGCGAACTGCTGTTCGACGGCAAGGATGTCACGCGTCTGTCGACGCAGGAGCGCAACATTGCCCAGGTGTTCCAGTTCCCGGTGATCTACGACACCATGACCGTTTACGACAATCTCGCTTTCCCGCTGCGCAACCGCGGCGTGGCGGAAGCTGATGTCGACCGCAAGGTGCGCGAGACGCTGGAAATGATCGGCCTTGCCGACTGGGCCAAGCGGCGGGCGAGGGGGCTGACCGCCGATCAGAAGCAAAAGATATCGCTCGGTCGCGGCCTGGTCCGTTCGGACGTAAACGCCATCCTGTTCGACGAGCCGCTGACCGTCATCGATCCCCACATGAAGTGGGTGCTGCGCTCGCAGTTGAAGCAGCTTCACCGGCGCTTCGGCTACACCATGGTCTATGTCACGCACGACCAGACCGAGGCGCTGACCTTCGCCGAGCGGGTCGTCGTCATGTATGACGGCGAGATCGTGCAGATCGGCACGCCGGCGGAACTGTTCGAGAGGCCGAAGCACACATTCGTCGGCTATTTCATCGGCTCGCCGGGCATGAACGTCATGCCGGTCGAGATCGACGGCCGCAACGCACGGCTCGGCGGCCAGGTGATCGCACTGCCCGGCGCGCCGAAAGCAGGCGCCGAAGGCTCGATAGAACTCGGCATCCGTCCCGAATATGTCCGGCTCGGAATTGAAGGCATGCCGGTCTCGATCAGCAAGGTCGAGGATATCGGCCGCCACAAGGTCGTGCGCGCCAGCCTCGAGGGCCGCGAGATCGCGGCGATCCTCGGCGAGGACGAAAGCATACCCGCCGATCCGAAGATCACCTTCGACCCGGTCGGCATCAACATCTACGCCAACTCCTGGCGCGTCGAGACGGGGGGCTGATCATGGACAAGACCTGGAACAACAAGGCCTGGTTCATGGTGCTGCCGGTGCTGCTGCTGGTGGCGTTTTCGGCGCTGATCCCGCTGATGACGGTGGTCAACTATTCGGTGCAGGACACGTTCGGCAACAACGAGTTCTTCTGGGCTGGCACCGCCTGGTACGAGGAGGTGCTGGAATCCGACCGCTTCTGGGATTCGATGGGGCGCAACCTTCTCTTCTCGGCCATCATCCTCGCCATCCAGGTTCCGCTCGGCATCTTCATCGCGCTCAACATGCCGCGGAAGGGTTGGGGGGTGCCGGTCTGCCTGGTGCTGATGGCGCTGCCGCTGCTCATCCCTTGGAACGTCGTCGGTACGATCTGGCAGGTGTTCGGCCGTATCGACATCGGGCTTCTCGGCTATACGCTGGCGGCGCTGGGCTTCGATTACAATTACGTCAGCGATCCGTTCGACGCGTGGATCACGGTCATCGTCATGGATGTATGGCACTGGACCAGCCTCGTCGTGCTGCTGTGCTATGCCGGGCTGGTCTCGATACCCGACGCCTACTACCAGGCGGCCAAGATCGACGGCGCCTCGCGCTGGGCGATCTTCCGCTACATCCAGTTGCCGAAGATGAACCGCGTGCTGCTGATCGCCGTGCTGCTGCGCTTCATGGACAGTTTCATGATCTACACCGAGCCCTTCGTGGTGACCGGCGGCGGCCCCGGCAACACCACGACCTTCCTGTCGATCGATCTGGTGAAGCTCGCCATCGGCGAGTTCAACCTAGGCGAGGCGGCGGCGATGTCGATCATCTATTTCCTGATCGTGCTGCTGCTGTCATGGGTCTTCTACACGGTCATGACCAGCTACGATGCGGAGCGCTGAGATGACGGTGCGCGAACAGACGACAACTAGTACCGATGCGCTGATGCGGCAGAGCCAGACCGGGGCCGAGGCGCAGTCGCTCAACGTTGCCTTGGCGCGCAAGATGCGCCGGCGCGGCGAGGAATCGCGCTTCTGGTGGCTGGTGCCGACAATCTACATCATCTTCCTGACGCTGCCGATCTACTGGCTCATCAATATGAGCTTCAAGACCAACCAGGAGATTTTGGGCGCCTTCTCGCTGTGGCCGCAGGACCCCACGCTGCGCAACTACATGGTGATCTTCACCGACCCGTCCTGGTACAAGGGTTACATCAACTCGATCATCTATGTGGTCATGAACACGGTGATTTCGGTCACTGTCGCGCTGCCGGCGGCCTATGCCTTCTCGCGCTACCGCTTCCTCGGCGACAAGCACCTGTTCTTTTGGCTGCTCACCAACCGCATGGCCCCGCCGGCGGTGTTTGCGCTGCCTTTCTTCCAGCTCTATTCCGCCTTCGGGCTGATCGATACGCATATCGCGGTGGCGCTGGCGCATTGCCTGTTCAACGTGCCGCTGGCGGTGTGGATCCTGGAAGGCTTCATGTCGGGCGTGCCGAAGGAGATCGACGAGACCGCCTATATCGACGGCTATTCGTTCCCGCGCTTCTTCGTGAAGATCTTTGTCCCGCTGATCGCAAGCGGCATCGGCGTCGCCGCCTTCTTCTGCTTCATGTTCTCCTGGGTCGAGCTTTTGATCGCGCGCACGCTGACCACCACCGACGCCAAGCCGATCGCCGCGATCATGACCCGCACCGTCTCGGCCTCCGGCCTGGACTGGGGCGTGCTGGCGGCGGCCGGTGTGCTCACCATCATCCCGGGCGCGCTCGTGATCTGGTTCGTCCGCAACTACATCGCCAAGGGCTTCGCCCTGGGGAGGGTGTGATGGCGGAAGAGATCGTGATCGATGTATCGGAAATGAGACATCTCGCCGACCGCCTATTCGACGTGCTGGAAAGCCGTGGCAAGACTCGGATCAAAGTTCCCAAGGCGCCTTACTGGATGGTGTTTGCGGCCGATGTCTTCAATGTCGAACCACCCGCTTTGGTCACGGGAGACGCAGAGGACGACTTAATGGATGCCCGCAGCGATCTCGCATTGGAGAACGAAGATGTCGTTTCGATCTGGCATGCAGCCCATCATCTCGCCGGATTGATGCAACTGATCGCGCACGCTGATCTGAAACACATATCCGCCACCGACGAGCGGAGGACATGAGATGAATTTCTCCTGGATGGCCTGGACCTGGCCGACCGCCGCCTTCTTCGGAACGATCTTCCTGCTGCTCGCGCTCATGGCGGTCTGGGAATACGCCTCGCCGGGCGGCAATCCCCGCGTCGGCGTCCTGCGCTTCGAGACGACGCGCGGCGATCGTCTGTTCATATCGCTGCTCGGCAGCGCCTACATCCATCTCGCTTGGCTGGGTCTCATCGGGCCTAACCTGTGGTGGGCTCTCGCCCTTTCTGTGGTCTACGCGATCGGCGTATTCCGCTTCGTCTAGGGCGAGCACTGATCGGAGCGCCGCGTAACGTGAACGCTCCGGTGGAACTTGTAACTGTAACGGGAGGAAACCCATGCGAAGGCAATTTCTGACTTCAACGACTGCCCTGGTGCTGCTCCTCGGAGCCGGCCACGCCTATGCCGGAATGGACGAAGCCAAGGCGTTTCTTGACGCCGAGATCAAGGACATGTCGGCGCTCGACCGCGCCGCACAGGAAGCCGAGATGCAGTGGTTCATCGATGCCGCGAAGCCTTTCGCGGGCATGGACATCAAGGTGGTCTCGGAAACCATCACAACCCACGAATACGAATCCAAGACGCTGGCCAAGGCGTTTACCGACATCACCGGCATCAAGGTCACGCATGACCTGATCGGCGAAGGCGACGTGGTGGAAAAGCTGCAGACGCAGATGCAGTCGGGCGAGAACATCTACGACGCCTACATCAACGATTCGGACCTGATCGGCACCCACTGGCGCTACCAGCAGGCGCGCAACCTGACCGACTGGATGGCCAACGCCGGCAAGGACGTGACCAACCCGAACATCGACATCGACGACTTCATCGGCAAATCGTTCACCACGGCGCCGGACGGCAATCTCTACCAGTTGCCCGACCAGCAATTCGCCAACCTCTACTGGTTCCGCTACGACTGGTTCAACGACGAGAAGAACAAGGCCGACTTCAAGGCGAAGTACGGCTACGACCTCGGCGTTCCCGTCAATTGGTCGGCCTACGAAGACATTGCCGAGTTCTTCACCGGCCGTGAGATCGACGGCAAGAAGGTCTATGGCCATATGGACTACGGCAAGAAGGACCCGTCGCTCGGCTGGCGCTTCACCGACGCCTGGCTGTCAATGGCCGGCAATGGCGACAAGGGCATCCCGAACGGCCTGCCTGTCGACGAATGGGGCATCAAGGTCAACGAGAAGTCGCAACCGGTCGGCTCCTGCGTGGCCCGCGGCGGCGACACCAACGGCCCGGCGGCGGTCTATTCAATCCAGAAGTATCTCGACTGGATGAAAGCCTACGCCCCGGCGGCTGCACAGGGTATGACCTTCTCCGAGTCCGGCCCGGTCCCGTCTCAGGGTGAGATCGCCCAGCAGATGTTCACGTACACTGCCTTCACGGCCGACTTCGTTAAGCCGGGCCTGCCGGTCGTGAACGAGGATGGCACGCCGAAATGGCGCTTCGCCCCGTCGCCGCACGGCGTCTACTGGAAGGACGGCATGAAGCTCGGCTATCAGGACGCCGGATCCTGGACGCTGATGAAGTCGACGCCGGACGATCGCGCCAAGGCTGCCTGGCTCTACGCACAGTTCGTCACCTCCAAGACGGTGGACGTGAAGAAGAGCCATGTGGGCCTGACCTTCATCCGTCAGTCCACGCTCGATCACCAGAGCTTCACCGACCGCGCGCCGAAGCTCGGCGGCCTGATCGAGTTCTACCGCTCGCCGGCCCGCCTGCAGTGGTCGCCGACGGGCACCAACGTGCCGGACTATCCGAAGCTGGCGCAGCTCTGGTGGCAGGCGATCGGCGATGCGTCTTCGGGAGCCAAGACGGCGCAGGAGGCGATGGATTCGCTCTGCGCCGAGCAGGAAAGCGTGCTCGAGCGTCTCGAACGCGCCGGTGTGCAGGGCGACATCGGCCCGAAGCTCGCCGAGGAGACTTCGCTCGAGGAGCAGAACGCAGCCGCGGTCGCGGCCGGCCATCTCGCGCCGCAGCTGAAGGCGGAGAACGAGAAGGAAAAGCCGCAGACCGTGAACTACGACGACCTGGTCAAGAGCTGGAGCAAATAGTAACGGCGGCCAGGCATTTGCCTTGACTGCAATAAGGGGAGGCGGCGTGAATGCCGGCTCCCCTTGTTCATAATATTCGGAGGGACCATGACCGGCTTCATTCTCGCCATCGACCAGGGCACGACATCCAGCCGCGCGATCGTCTTCGACGGCTCCATGAAGCCCGTGGGCTCCGGCCAGAAGGAATTCACCCAGCATTTTCCGGCCTCAGGCTGGGTCGAGCACGATCCGGAGGAAATCTGGGAAAGCGTCGTTGCGACCTGCAGGACGGCGCTGAAGAATGCCGGGCGGACGTCAGGCGACATTGCCGCCATCGGCATCACCAACCAGCGCGAGACCGTCGTGATCTGGGACAGGGCAACCGGCAAGCCGATCCACAACGCCATCGTTTGGCAGGACCGGCGGACGGCGAAGCTTTGCGACGAACTGAAGCAGGGGCTCGAGGAGAAATTCTCGAAAAAGACCGGGCTGCTGCTCGATCCGTATTTCTCCGGCACCAAGATTGCCTGGCTGCTGGACGAGGTGCAGGGCGCGCGCAAACGGGCCGAGAGCGGCGAATTGCTCGCCGGCACCATCGACAGCTTTCTGATCTGGCGGCTGACAGGCGGCAGGGTGCACGCCACCGATGCGACGAACGCCTCGCGCACGCTGGTCTACAATATCGAGAAGAACGAGTGGGACGCCGAGCTTCTCGACATCCTGCGAATTCCGGCCGTGCTTCTGCCCGAGGTAAAGAATTGCGCCGATGACTATGGATTCACGGAGAAATTCCTGTTCGGCGCCGAAATCCCGATCCTGGGTGTCGCCGGCGACCAGCAGGCGGCGACGATTGGCCAAGCCTGCTTCGAGCCCGGGATGATGAAGTCGACCTATGGCACGGGCTGCTTTGCGTTGCTCAACACGGGCGGTGACCTCTGCCGGTCGAAAAACCGGCTTCTGACCACCATCGCCTATCGGCTGAACGGCAGGACCACGTATGCGCTAGAGGGTTCGATCTTCATCGCCGGAGCGGCCGTCCAGTGGCTGCGTGACGGCATCAAGGTCATCGGCAAGGCCGAGCACAGCGGCGAACTGGCGGCAAATGCCGACGAGACGCAGAACGTCTATCTGGTGCCGGCCTTCGTCGGGCTGGGCGCGCCGCATTGGGATGCTGAGGCACGAGGCGCGATCTTCGGGCTGACCCGCAACACCGGCCCGGCGGAATTTGCCCGTGCGGCGCTGGAATCCGTGGCTTTCCAGACCCGCGACCTGCTTGATGCGATGAAGAAGGACTGGAAGAGCGGCAACGGGAAGACGGTTCTGCGCGTCGACGGCGGCATGGTGGCGTCCGACTGGACGATGCAGAGGCTGGCCGACCTGCTCGATGCGCCGGTAGACCGGCCGACCATATTGGAAACCACTGCGCTGGGCGCTGCCTGGCTCGCCGGTTCGCGCGCCGGCGTGTGGCCCAAGGCGAAGGAATTCGCCGAGACATGGGCGCTCGACCGCCGTTTCGAGCCGCAAATGGATGAGAGTGTGCGTGCCAGCAAACTGAAGGGCTGGCGCGATGCGGTAAGACGCACGCTGAGCCATTAATTCCCGCCACCGCGGCGGAGCGGGAAATGAAAACCCGCGCCGGGAAGCGCGGGTTTTCCGGATCAGTTTGACGCGGCTCGATCAGCTATAGGGCGACACGCACTGGCGGCGCGGGCCGTTGGACGGCTGATAGGTGTTGTCGTAAGAGCGGTAAGACCGCCAGCGATCGTAGCACCACTGGACATGGGCGCTACCACCGCCGCTATACACCGGCTGGTCGTTGATGGCACCGCTGATGATCGCGCCTGCCGCAAAGGCTGCCAGCGGGAACCAGAAGCCATTGTATTCGCGGTAGCCGGGGCGATAATAGCGATAGCCGCGATGGCCGCGATACCAGGCATAGTCACGGTCGCGGCGGAAGTCGCGCCGGTCCTGACGGGCGTCGCGGCGGAACTCGCGGCTATCCTGCCGCGCCTCACGGCGGAATTCGCGACGATCACCGCGGAACTGTCGACGATCACCGCGGAACTGTCGGCGAATCAGCCTCTCTTCCATAGCCTGGCGGCCGCGCGACTGGATTTGGATGACGTCCGACTGAGCAACCGGAGCTTGGGGAACCACCACCGGCGCGGCGTTCACCGGCACGACCGACGCAATCGCGAAGGACGCGGCCAGCGTTGTGGCGCAAAGGCCGGATAGGATTTTTCTCATGAGCTTTCTCCTCATAGAGCTGTGCCTGTCCCTTATGGCGGTTGAACGACGGAGCCATGCCATGGTTCCGGCAAAAAAGCCAAGTTACTGATAAGTAATGTTTCTTGCTGCCGCAGGGGGACCTGCGGCAGGGCCTCGCGCGACCGTCGAAGGCTGGCGCTTTTTCCGGTTGACCGGCCGAAACACTCTCCCTATGTTCCGCCGCACTTTCAAAGGGCGTCCGAACGCCCCTGAACGCCCGGCAGTTGCAGGGTGCCTGACCTCCATGGTTCCGCTGTTGAACCGAACGGCTCGGTCGGGCGTATTTGCACAACAGCTGCGCGAGTTGGTGTGGGCGGGTAGCTCAGTGGTAGAGCATTCGACTTTTAATCGAATGGCCGTGGGTTCGATCCCCACCCCGCCTACCAGGCCAGCAGATTACGAAAAGCCTGCGACACGGCGTCCGGCCACGTAATGGTGATTGGAGCCGCCCCGGCCGAGCGTCTATAGGCGGACAAACAGTCACGCGGCAGGCAATATGGCGATCGATATAGGGTATTTGAGCGCAATCGGGGCGGGCGCGATTTCGTTCCTGTCGCCCTGCGTTCTGCCGCTGGTGCCTCCCTATCTCTGCTATATGGCGGGTGTCTCGGTCGATGATTTCCGCGCGGATGGCGGGGCCGCGGCCAGCAAATCCGGCATCCGCAGTGCCTTGCTGGTCACCTCATTCGCCTTCGTGCTCGGCTTCACCACGGTTTTCGTGGCGCTCGGCGCCGGTGCATCGACGATCGGGCGGCTGCTGCGCGTCTGGCAGGAACCGCTGGCGATGGCGGCGGGCGTGCTCATCATCCTCATGGGCCTGAACTTCCTCGGCGTGTTGCGCATCCCATTCCTGTCGCGCGAGGCGCGCTTCCAGTCGCAAGGAAAGCCGGCCAGCATGGTAGCCGCCTACGTGATGGGCCTGGCATTCGCTTTCGGCTGGACGCCGTGCATCGGGCCGGTTCTCGGACCCATCCTGACGCTGGCTGGCGGGCGTGAGACGGTCGGCGAGGGCGCGCTGCTGCTCGCCGCCTATTCGCTCGGCCTCGGCATTCCGTTCCTCATCGCCGCGCTGTTTTCCGGCGCCTTCATGCGCTTTCTCGGACGTTTCCGGGTTCACCTCGGCCGTGTCGAAAAGGCGATCGGGGCAATGCTCGTCGTGGCCGGCGTTTTCTTCCTCACCGGCGGCATGCAGGCGGCGTCTTATTGGCTGTTGGAGACGTTTCCGGTGTTGGGGCAGCTTGGCTGACGGTCTCTCAAGATCGGCTGTCCTCGGAACGAAAATTTCGCCGCATTTGGAGCGCTACGCCAGCGGTGCTAGAAATGCCGCCGAATCCCGCCTTTCGCTCCCGGATATTCCATGACCAATAGAACCTGCCTGTCTATCATCCTCGCCGCCGGCGAGGGCACCAGGATGAAGAGCGCGCTGCCCAAGGTGCTGCACAAGATTGCCGGGCTGCCGATGGTGGCCCATGTCGCCAGGGCGGCCGAATCGGCCGGCGGCGAGATCGCGCTCGTCATCGGCCATGGCGCGGACCAGTTGCGCGCGGCGGCACAATCTTTCGCGCCGGACGCCAAGACCTTCGTCCAGGAGAAGCGGCTCGGCACTGCCCACGCGGTTCTCGCCGCGCGCGAGGCGATCGCGAGAGGCTATGACGACATTCTGGTGATGTTCGGCGACACGCCGCTGCTAGAGCCAGACGCGCTGATGCAAGCCCGGGAGGGTTTGGCCAAGGGCGCTGCGATAGTCGTCGTCGGCTTCCGCACCGCGGAACCGACCGGTTATGGCCGGCTGATCGAAGACAATGGCGCGCTCGTCGCCATCCGCGAGGAAAAGGATTGCTCCGAAGCGGAGAAGAAGATCGGCTTCTGCAATGGCGGCCTGATGGCGATTGCAGGAGAGCATGCGCTAGCGCTGCTCGATGCGGTCGGAAACGCCAACGCCAAGGGCGAATTTTACCTCCCCGACATTGTCGGGATCGCCCGCAAACGCGGCCTGCAAGTCGTCGCCATCGAAGCGAGCTTCGAGAATGCGCTCGGCATCAACAATCGCGCCGAACTCGCCGAGGCGGAGGCGATCTGGCAGCGCCGTCGCCGCCGCGCGATGATGCTTGCGGGCGTGACGCTGATAGCGCCCGAGACAGTTTTCTTCTCGCACGACACGGAAGTCGGCGCGGAAACCATCATCGAGCCCAGCGTGTTCTTCGGCCCGGGCGTGAAGGTCGCCGCGGGCGCGAAAATTCATGCTTTCTGCCATCTGGAAGGGGCCGCTGTCGGAGAAGGTTGCGATGTCGGGCCGTTCGCGCGGCTGCGCCCCGGTGCCGATCTCCGCGAGAAAGCCAAGGTCGGCAACTTCTGCGAGGTCAAGAAGGCCATCATCGAGCCAGGCGCGAAGGTCAACCACCTGACCTATATCGGCGATGCGCGCGTCGGCGCGGGCGCCAATATCGGCGCTGGCACCATCACCTGCAATTACGACGGCTATTCCAAGTTCTTCACCGACATTGGCGCCGGCGCGTTCATCGGATCGAACTCCTCGCTGGTCGCTCCGATCTCGATCGGCGCCGGTTCCTATATCGCTTCCGGCAGCGTCATCACCGAAAATGTGCCCGACGACGCTTTGGCTTTCGGCCGCGCGCGCCAGAGGACGATGCCGGACAAGGGGCGCGAGCTGCGCGAAAGGCGCGCCGCCGCAGGGAAAAAGTAGGCAAGGGAATGGCGGCCAGGCTGATACGAAAAGTCACCGAAAGTGATTTTCGCCGGACGGCCGGAATTTCTAAACAGCGATAGTAGAGCTTGATCCCGAAAAGTTGGAGACTTTCGGACGAGATCATGCAGCTAAACAGTAAGTTGGAGCCTCGATCCGATTCGCTCGGAAGGACCAAGGCTCTAACCTGGGCGGTAACGGGGGCAGAAAATGTGCGGTATCGTTGGAATCGTGGGCCACAGCCAAGTGGCGCCGCTGATCGTCGACGCCTTGAAGCGGCTGGAATATCGCGGCTATGATTCGGCGGGCGTCGCAACCGTCGCCGCAGGCGAACTCGGGCGCAGGCGTGCCGAAGGCAAGCTCGCCAATCTCGAACGCCGCCTGAAGGATGATCCGCTCGCCGGCACGATCGGCATCGGCCACACCCGCTGGGCGACACATGGCGTCCCCAACGAGACCAACGCGCACCCGCATTTTTCCAACGGCGTCGCGATCGTCCATAACGGCATCATTGAGAATTTCGCGGAACTGCGCGCCGAACTCATCGCCGACGGCTTTGCGTTCGCCTCGCAGACCGACACGGAAGTGGTCGCCCATCTCGTGTCGCGCGAACTTGCCCGGGGCGTCGAGCCGGTAAAGGCGGCGCACTTGGCGCTGAAGCGGCTGCAGGGCGCGTTCGCGCTGGCGATCATGTTCCAGGGGGACGAGAATTTGATCGTCGGGGCCCGCAACGGCCCGCCGCTGGCCGTCGGTCATGGCGATGGCGAGATGTTCCTGGGATCCGACGCGATCGCGCTGGCGCCGTTCACCAGTTCCATAACCTATCTTGAGGATGGCGACTGGACGGTGATCCGGCGCAACGAGATCGGCATTTTCGACATGGAAGGCAATCCCGTCGACCGCAAGCGCCAGCAATCGCTGAGCACCAGCTTCATGGTCGACAAAGGCAATCACCGCCACTTCATGGAAAAGGAAATCCACGAGCAGCCGGAGGTGATTTCCCACACACTGGCGCATTACCTCGATTTCGTCGGCGGCGTCTCGCGAAAGCTCGATCTGCCGTTCGATTTCGCCAAACTCGACCGGCTCGCCATCTCGGCCTGCGGAACCGCGTTTTTGAGCGGGCTGATCGGGAAATACTGGTTCGAGCGCTTAGCGCGCCTGCCGGTCGACATCGATATAGCCTCGGAATTCCGCTACCGCGAAATGCCGATTTCGCCCGACAGCGCAGCGCTTTTTGTGTCGCAGTCCGGCGAAACCGCCGACACGCTGGCTTCACTGCGCTATTGCCGCAAGGCAGGCATTCCGATCGGCGCGATCGTCAATGTGCGCGAATCGACGATCGCGCGCGAATCCGACGTGACGCTGCCGACGCTCGCCGGCCCGGAGATCGGCGTCGCCTCCACCAAGGCGTTCACCTGCCAGCTTTCGGTGCTGGCAGCACTCGCTGTCCGCGCCGGTGTCGCCCGCGGCACGATCACGGCGGAGCAGGAAAGAAAGCTGGTGCGCGAACTGTCCGAAGCACCGCGCTTCGCCAGCCAGGTGCTGAGGCTGGACAAACAGATCGAGAAGGTGGCGCGCGACCTCGCGCACTACAAGCACGTGCTCTATCTTGGCCGAGACACCAATTACCCGCTGGCGCTCGAAGGCGCGCTGAAGCTCAAGGAAATCTCCTATATCCACGCCGAAGGCTATGCGGCAGGCGAGTTGAAGCACGGGCCGATTGCGCTGATCGATGAGAACATGCCGGTCATCGTCATCGCGCCGCACGACCGCATTTTTGAAAAGACCGTTTCGAACATGCAGGAAGTGGCCGCGCGCGGGGGCAAGATCATTTTGATCACCGACAAAAAGGGGGCCGCGCTCTCATCCATCGATACGATGGAGACGATCGTGCTGCCGGATGTACCAGAGATCATTGCGCCGATCATCTACGCGTTGCCGGTGCAGATGCTCGCCTATTACACCGCAGTGTTCATGGGCACCGATGTCGACCAGCCGCGCAATTTGGCCAAGTCGGTGACCGTCGAATAGGGGCTTTGCCCTACGCCATGCAATTCGGTTGTCCTTCGAAGGCAATCCCGTCTAGATAAGTGCGGTGCACAATCTTGCGGCGGGGCAGATGTCGGATCATACAGGCTCACATCCAGGGATAACCAGGCTCAGGAATTATTTCCTGACGGGGTTTGTCGTCTGCGCTCCATTGGCAATCACCGTCTACATAGCGTGGTCGTTCGTCGGATGGGTGGATTCCTGGGTGAAGCCCTATGTCCCGGCACGCTACAATCCGGACAGCTATCTGCCCGTTGTCATTCCCGGTTTTGGCCTGATCGTGGCCCTGGTGCTGATCACGCTGATTGGCTTTCTGACAGCCAACATCATCGGCCGCACGATCGTGAACTACGGTGAGTATTTTCTCGACCGAATGCCGCTGGTGCGCTCGATTTACCGCGGCCTGAAGCAGATTTTCGAGACGGTGCTGTCCAACAAGGCCGACATGTTCAGGAAGGTCGGCCTCGTCGAATATCCCCGCCGCGGCGCCTGGGCGATCGTCTTCATCGCCAATGAAAAGGAAACCGAGGTCAGCGACAGGCTCGCGGGCCATGGCGAAAATACAATCGCGGTCTTCATGCCTTCGACACCCAACCCGACCACCGGTTTCCTGATGTATGTGCCGCGCTCGGACGTGATCGAACTCTCGATGTCCGTGGAGGACGCTGCCAAGCTGGTGATCTCGGCAGGCCTGGTCACGCCGGAATACCACAAGAAGACCAAAGCGTTGGCCGAGGATGCTCGAGCGATCCGGCCGGCGGCCAATTCTTCCGTCCTGGAAGCGCCTCAGCCGGCGCGCAAGAGCCGCACCGCCTCGTCGCGCCCGAAGAGATAAAGCAGCATCCGCACCGCCTGGCCGCGCTCCGACTGCAGGTCCGGATCGCGCGAGAGAATCAACCGGGCATCGTCGCGGGCGATTTCCAGCAAATCAGCGTGGACATCGATGCGCGCCACCTGGAAGCCCGGCGTGCCCGACTGCCGGGTGCCGAGCAGTTCGCCTTCGCCGCGCAGCTTCAGATCCTCCTCCGAGATCAGGAACCCGTCCTCGGTCTCGCGCATCACAGACAGCCGCCGGGCGGCGGTTTCGCCCAGCGGCGCCTGGTAGAGCAGCACGCAGGTTGACGCCATTGGGCCCCGGCCGACGCGGCCGCGCAGTTGGTGCAGTTGCGCTAGGCCGAAGCGCTCGGCGTGCTCGATGACGATGATCGTCGCATCCGGCACATCGACGCCGACCTCGATGACGGTGGTGGCGATCAGTATGCGCGTCTCGCCGTCCTTGAAGGCGCGCATCGCCGCATCCTTGTCGGCGCCTTTCATGCGGCCGTGCACCAGCCCCACCGCGTCGCCGAAGACGGGCTGCAGCGAAGCGAAGCGCTCCTCCGCCGCCGTCAGGTCCACCTCTTCCGATTCCTCCACCAGCGGGCAGATCCAATAGACCTTCTGGCCGCCGGCGACCGCGTCGCTTATGCGCCCGATCAGTTCGTCCAGCCTTTCAAGCGGCAGGGTGACGGTGCGGATCGGCTGGCGGCCGGCCGGCTTTTCCGTGAGTTTGGACACTTCCATGTCGCCGAAGGCGGTCAGCACCAGCGTGCGTGGGATCGGCGTCGCGGTCATCACCAGCATGTCGGGCGCGTCGCCCTTGGCGGTGATAGCAAGGCGCTGATGGACGCCGAAGCGGTGCTGCTCGTCGACGATGGCGAGACCGAGATCGCGAAACCGCACGCTCTCCTGGAACAGAGCATGCGTGCCGAGGACAAGGTCGATCTCGCCGCTTTCGAGCCCGGCCAGGATTTCGGCGCGCTCGCGACCCTTTTCGCGGCCGGTCAGCACCGCGCTTTTCAGGCCGGCAGCTTCGGCCAGTGGCGCAATGGTTGCAAAATGCTGGCGCGCCAGGATTTCGGTCGGCGCCATCAGCGCCGCCTGCCGGCCTGCCTCGGCGGCGCGGCCCATCGCCATCAGCGCCACCACCGTCTTGCCGGAGCCGACATCGCCCTGCAAAAGCCGCAGCATGCGTTCGGGCTTGGCCAGATCCTCGTTGATCTCGGCCAGCGCCTGTTCCTGGGAATTGGTGAGCCTGTAGGGCAGGGCGTTGCGCAGCGCCGCCACGATGCGCCCGTCGCCGGTGAGCGGCCTGCCTGAAAGCCTGCGCACCTTTGCCCGCACCAGCGCCAGCGAAACCTGCCCGGCCAGGAACTCGTCATAGGCGAGGCGACGCCACGATGCACTGTCGGGCGAGATGTCGATCGGGTCGGCAGGATTGTGCAACCGCCTAAGCGCCTCGGCAAAGGGCGGGAAGCTCTGGCGGTGCGTTACATCCTCATCCAGCCATTCGGGCATTTCCGGCACGCGCGCCAGCGCCTGGCCGATGGCTCGGCGCAGCACTTTTGCCGAAAGCCCGGCGGTCATCGGATAGACCGGCTCAACCAGCGGCAGGATTTCGGCGTCGTCGGCGCGGGCAATATGGTCGGGATGGACCATCGACGGGCGGCCGTTGAACCACTCCATCTTGCCGCTGACGACCATCTTTTCGCCCACCGGCATGGACTTTTCCAGCCACGCATTGTTGGCGTGGAAGAAGGTCAGCGCGATCTCGCCGGTGTCGTCATGCGCAAAGACCCGGTACGGGACCGATTTGTTGCCACGCGGTGGCGGCTGATGGCGGTCGATGCGCACGTCCAGCGTCACGATCGCGCCTTCCGCGCCGTAGGCGATGCCCGGCCTGTTGCGCCGGTCTATGACCGAGTGCGGCAGCGTGAACAGAAGATCGCCGGCACGCACCTCGCGGTCGGTAACGTCGGCCGGAACGATCCTGGCGATCAGCTCGCCGACTTTTGGGCCAACGCCGACAAGCGAGGTGACCGGTGCAAAAAGGGGGTCGAGGAGAGACGGGCGCATGATGTCAGCTTATGCAGCGGGAAGGCATGCGCAAGGCTGACACGCCGGTCCATCCACGCTATATGCGCGCCAGACCAAATGGATATGAGAGTCATGAGCGGCACGACGCGGTCAGGCGTGGAACTCGATGCGCGGCGGCGCAAGCTTCTGTTCCGCTCGTGGCATCGCGGCATCCGCGAGATGGACCTGATTCTCGGCGGTTTCGCAGACCGCGCCATCGCCGAACTCTCCGACTGCGAACTCGACGAATACGAGGTCCTTCTCGAATTGCAGGATGCCGATATTCTTTCATGGATCACCGGCGAGCAGCCTGTTCCGACCATCCACGACACCGCGCTGTTCCGGAAGATCGCGGCGTCGCGCCCGGCAATGAGCATCTGAAATGAGCCTTATCGATCCCATCGGCCTGCCGAGAGGCAGGAATGGCCTGTTTGTCGTCGACGGCGTCGCGGACGGCTACGAAGCCTTCGCGATTGCGGCCGCGGCCGGCGAAATAGCAGGCGACCGGCCGATCCTGTTCGTCGCGCGCGACGGCCAGCGCCTGCCGGCCATAGTCGAGGCGCTGGCATTCGCGGCGCCGGACCTGCCGGTGCTCGAATTCCCGGCCTGGGACTGCCTGCCCTACGACCGGGTCTCGCCCGGTTCGGACGCCGCGGCGCGGCGGCTGGACGCGCTCGCCGCGATGATTTCGCTGGCAAAAAAACCGCATCGCGCGGTGGTGCTCACCACGGCCAACGCGCTGCTGCAGCGTATTCCACCCGCCGAGATCATCGAGGCGCAGACCTTCCACGCCCGGCCCGGCAACCAGATCGACATGAGGGAACTGACCGCGCGGCTCGAGAATTCGGGCTTCGACCGGGTTCCAACCGTGCGCGATGTCGGCGAGTTCGCCGTGCGTGGCGGCATTCTCGATCTTTACGCGCCCGGCTGGTCGGAGGGGCTGCGGCTCGATTTCTTCGGCGATACGCTGGAATCGATCCGCTCCTTCGACGTCGCCACCCAGCGCACCACCGGCCAGCGCAAGTCGATGATGCTGCAGGCGATGAGCGAAGTGGCACTGACCCCCGACACGATCAGCCGCTTCCGGCGCGCCTATATCGAGGCGTTCGGCGCGCCGTCGCGGGATGACGGCCTCTACGCCGCCGTCAGCGAGGGCCGGCGCTTCGCCGGCATGGAGCATTGGCTGCCGCTGTTTTACGAGCGATTGGATACAGTTTTCGATTATCTGCCGGATGCGCCGGTGGTGTTCGACCACCTGGCGCGCGAGGCGCTGGGAGAACGCCACGCGCTGATCCTCGATTATTACGAGGCGCGCAGGAGCCAGGCCGAGGGCGCATTGAAGGACGCCGTGCCCTACAAGCCCGTCCCGCCGTCCGGCATGTACCTGTCCCCGGACGAGGTGAACGCCATGCTGCCCGACCGCCCGGCGGTCGAGTTCACGCCCTTCGCAGCGCCCGACGCGGGTACGGCGAAGATCTATCATGCCGGAGCGAAGGATGGCCGCGGCTTCGGCCTCGAACGCGCCGATCCGTCGGCCAACGTATTCGAGGAGGTGGTCAAATATATCGCCGACGTGCGGTCGGCGCGGCGCAGGGTGGTCGTCGCCGGCTGGACCGAGGGCTCGCTCGACCGGCTGAGCCAGATTCTGGCCGAGCATCATCTCGGCAACATGAAGCCGGTGGCGACGCTCGCCGATGTCGAAAAGCTCGAGGCGGGGCAGGCGGGGCTCGCGGTGCTGCCGCTGGAAACCGGCTTCGAAACGGAAAAGCTCGTCGTCGTTGCCGAGCAGGATATTCTGGGCGACCGTCTGGTGCGCCGCTCGAAAAAGCGCAAGCGCGCCTCCGATTTCATCGCTGAGGCGTCCGCGCTGTCGGCTGGCGATATCGTCGTTCATGCCGATCACGGCATCGGCCGCTTCATCGGTCTTAAAACTATCGAGGCACTGGGCGCGCCGCACGACTGCGTCGAAATCCACTATGCCGGCGACGACCGCCTGTTCCTGCCGGTCGAGAACATCGAGCTTCTGTCGCGTTACGGTTCGGATTCGGCCGAAGCCACGCTCGACAAGCTCGGCGGCGGCGCATGGCAGTCGCGCAAGGCGAAACTGAAGAAGCGGCTGCTCGAAATGGCGGGCCAGTTGATCCGGCTCGCCGCCGAGCGCCAGATGCGGGCCGCTCCCGCCTTCAATCCGCCCGAAGGCCTCTACGGCGAATTCTCCGCGCGCTTCCCCTACGAGGAAACCGACGACCAGCAGCGCGCCATCGATTCGGTCATGGACGATCTTTCCGCCGGCAAGCCGATGGACCGGCTGATCTGCGGCGACGTCGGATTTGGAAAAACGGAAGTTGCCCTCCGCGCGGCCTTCATCGCGGCCATGGAAGGCTTTCAGGTCGCGATCGTGGTGCCGACCACGCTGCTTTCGCGCCAGCACTTCAAGACGTTTACGCAGCGCTTCGCCGGCCTGCCGCTGGTGGTCCGCCAGGCGTCGCGGCTGGTCGGCCCCAAGGAGTTGGCCGAGACCAAGAAGGGCATCGCCGAAGGCACGGTCGACATCGTCATCGGCACTCATGCGCTGCTGGGCAGCTCGATCTCGTTCAAGAATCTCGGCCTGCTGATCATCGACGAGGAGCAGCATTTCGGGGTCAAGCACAAGGAACGGCTGAAGGATCTCAAGACCGACGTGCATGTGCTGACGCTTTCGGCGACGCCTATCCCGCGCACGCTGCAACTGGCGCTGACCGGCGTGCGCGAACTGTCGCTGATCGCTACGCCGCCGGTCGACCGCATGGCGGTGCGCACCTTCATCTCGCCCTTCGATCCGCTGGTGATCCGCGAGACGCTGCTGCGTGAGCGCTACCGCGGCGGCCACAGCTTCTATGTCGTGCCGCGTATTGCGGATCTGTCGGAAATCCAGAAATTCCTTCAGGAGCAGGTGCCCGAACTCAAGATCGCCGTCGCCCACGGCCAGATGCCGCCCGGCGAACTCGACGACATCATGAACGCTTTCTACGACGGCCAGTACGACGTGCTCCTGTCGACAACGATCGTCGAATCCGGCCTGGACATCCCGACCGCCAATACGCTGGTCGTGCATCGCGCCGACATGTTCGGCCTGGCGCAACTCTATCAGTTGCGCGGCCGCGTCGGCCGTTCCAAACTCCGCGCCTATTCGCTGTTTACGCTGCCGGCCAACCGCACACTCACCGCTACGGCCGAACGGCGGCTGAAGGTGCTGCAGTCGCTCGATACGTTGGGCGCCGGCTTCCAGCTTGCCAGCCACGACCTCGATATTCGCGGCGCGGGCAATCTGCTCGGCGAGGAGCAGTCAGGCCACATCAAGGAGGTCGGCTTCGAGCTATACCAGCAGATGCTGGAAGAGGCGGTCGCCGAGATCCGCGGCACTGGCGAGGTCATCGACGGCGGCTGGTCGCCGCAGATCGCGGTCGGCACCGCGGTGATGATCCCGGAAAGCTACGTGCCGGACCTGCAGCTCAGGCTGGCGCTCTACCGGCGGCTTGGCGATCTCGAATCGACGGAGGAGATCGACGCCTTCGCCGCCGAGTTGATCGACCGTTTCGGGCCGCTGCCCGAGGAGGTTCAGCACCTCCTGAAGATCGTCTTCATCAAGGCGCTCTGCCGGAAGGCCAATGTCGAAAAACTAGACGCCGGGCCGAAGGGCGTCGTCATCCATTTCCGCAAGCGCGAATTCGCCGATCCGGCGGGCCTGGTGCGCTACATCGGCGAACAGGGTTCGCTGGCCAAGATCAGGCCGGACCAGAGCGTGGTGTTCATTCGCGACTGGCCGAACGCCGAGAAGCGGCTGGCCGGAGCGGCGGTGGTGATGACGCAGTTGGCGCGGCTGGCGACGAAGGCGGCGGCGTAGGACCAATTGGCGTCCTTGACGCCGAAACGAGCAATTTTCGCCCTTCGGATCAGGGCCGTTCACTCACGCGCCAGCATCGCCGCAATCGCCAGACGAAGGATTTTCCCCATCCGGTCATGGGTTATTCCATGGTCCACGCGGGCGGCTCGATGGACGACAACGAGATCGAGCGTCGGGAGGACGACGATGTACTGTCCGCCGAAACCGCTGGCATAGAACAGGGGCGCGTGAGTGCTTATTGCGTCTCCTGGAGCATGAGCTTCGGCCGTCCACCAGAGGTATCCATAGCCTCTCCCGTCTCCTAGATCCGAATGAGCCCGAACACTCGCCCGAACCCAGGTTTCCGGGACGACTTGGTTCGCACCCCATCGCCCGTTCCGGAGATAGAGCAGTCCTACCCGTGCGAGGTCCTGCGCGGAAGAGCGCAGTTTGTAGACCGGGTGTCTGGATTCTGGACCATGCCGATAGCGACCGTCCTCTTGCACGTAATCTTGCATCAGGAGAGGACCTGCAAGTCTGGATTCCAACGCTTCGAAGACAGTCTCCCCTGTCTGCCGCTCGAAAATGGTCGCCAAAACATTGAAATCCCAGTTGTTGTAATATCAGAAGCTACCCGGCGCATATTCTCCCCGCGGCGGACGGCCACGTGCGGTATCGTGTACGGAGGGGTGGTAGACGCCCGATCTCGCCTGTAACAAATGCTCGACCGTCGCTTGGCGCTCGCGATCCGTGAGACCGCCGATATCGTCGATGCGCAAATCCTGAAGCGTCGCGTCGAGCTTGATCCTGCCCTCTGCCACGTAGATTCCGTACAAGATGCTGATCAGGCTCTTGCGCACGGACGCGACGCTGGACTTCAGTGCCAAGTCTCCCCACTGGAAGACAGGCTTACCGCCTTCAACGATGATGAGCGCAGTCGAACCGCCGGCGCTCAGCTGGCGTACGAGGTGGGCGCGATGCTCCTCGGGCAAACCGGGTTCGACCGGATCCTGCCATTCGCTCGCCGGGAAAATTGCCTCGCTCATCCTCGGTCTGGCAATTAACCCGTTTGCTCCAACTCCCCACGCCCTTTCGCCGCCGCCACCTGGCGGATCGCGTCGGCGAGTGTCCCGGCGTCCTGCGCGCCCATGACGGCATATTTGCCTTCGAGGAGGAAGCAGGGAACGCCAGTTATGCCCATGCGCGACGCGGTCGCGACCTCCGCCGCCACGGCGTCGCGGTCGGCGTCGGTCGGCAAGAGCGACTCGACGACAGCCGCGTCCATGCCGGCCTCGCGCGCCGCCTGGATCAGAACGGCATGATCGCCGACATTGGCGCCTTCCTCGAAATAAAGCTGAAACAGCCGCTTCGCCAGCCTGTCCTGCAGATCGCCGCCGGCTGCCGCCGCCCAGCGTAGCACACGGTGCGCGTCGAGCGTGTTTGACGAAACCTTGATCGCCCCGAAATCGAAGGCGATGCCTTCCTCGGCGCCCAGCGGCTCGATCCGAGCATGGATTTCGCGCAGCCTTTCCTCACTGCCGAATTTCGCCAGCATGTAGGCCTTGCGGTCCTTGCCTTCGGGCGGAATGGTCGGGTCGAGCTGGTAGGGCCGCCAGCGAACCTCGACGTCGATTTCGGGAACCGCGTCCAGCGCCTTGCCGAGCCGCTTCTGGCCGATGAAGCACCACGGGCAGACGACATCGGAAACGATGTCGATGGTGATGGCTGGTCGTTCGCTCATCTGCCTACTCCCTCGCGAAGGTTATTCCGGCTTGCGCCACCATGTCGGAAGCTGGAAGCCGAATATAGGCGTCTTGTCGGGATGCGCCAGATAGGCCCAGTACGCCAGGGACTGCTCATTGATGTGCTGCATGGGGACCATGTAGGCGCCGGATATCAGCAGGCGGTCGAGTGCGCGCACCGCGGCGACGTAGTCTTCCTTGTCGCGGGCGTTGAGCATCGCCTCGATCATGGCGTCGACCGCCGGATCGGCGACGCCGGCCAGGTTGAAGGAGCCTTCCGCGTCGCGGGCTTCCGAACCCCAGCGCCCGATCAGTTCGATCCCCGGCGACAGCGTGCCGGCAAAGCCCGTCGAGCCGATCACCACCTCGAAGTCGAAGCGCTGCTTGCGTTGCTGGATCTGAGCGTCGTCGACGCTTCGGATCGAAACCGCGATGCCGATCTTCTGGAGCGTGCGCTGGTAGATCGAGGCCAGCCGTTCCTCGCTTTGCGAGGCGGTGAGTATCTCGAAGCCGAAAGGCTGCCCGTCAGGCGCCGTCAGCATGCCGTCGTTCAGCGCGTAGCCGGCCGTCTTCAGGAGGTCGAGCGCCGACTTCAGCACGACGCGATCACGGCCGGAACCGTCGGTCGCGGCAGGGCGCCAAGTGCCGTCCATCACTTCGGGAAGCACCGAGCCGGGGAAGGGCGCCAGCAGCGCGCGCTCCTTTTCGCCCGCCGGACGACCCAGCGCCGACAGTTCGGAATTCTGCCAGTAGCTGGCGGTGCGTTCGAACTTGCCGTCGAAAATGTTCCTGTTGGCCCATTCGAAGTCATAGAGCAGCGCCAGCGCGCGGCGCACCCTCGCATCCGAAAACTTCGGCAGTCGCGAATTGAACAGGAAGCCGGTGACGACCGGCGGGAGCTTCCGCTCGAAGGATTCGATGATCACCTGGCCATTCTTGAACGCGGGAAAATCAAAATCGCGCGCGACCTGGTTCGGGTCGAGTCCGGTATAAATCGGTCCGGCATAGGCCGAGCAGATGCCTTTCTTGAACGCCTCGAACTGCGAATTGGCGTTCAGGAAATATTCGATGGTGATGCGGTCGTAATTGTCGAAGCCGCGCTTGGCCGGAAGGTCCTTGCCCCAGTAATCGGGATTGCGCTCGAATGTGATGCGCTCGCCGGGCACGACTTCGGCGATCCTGTAGGGGCCGCTGCCCGTCACCGGCTTCAGCGTCGTCTGGTCGAAAGTCGCCTTGTCGAAGGCGTGTTTCGGAAGGATCGGCGTCATAGCGATGATCAGCGGAAATTCGCGGTCGGCATGCTCGTTGAAAGTGAAGCGAACGGAATGCTCGCCGGTCTTTTCGAGCTTGGCGATCTTGGCCATCCGGTCGCTGTAGGGCGGGCGGCCTTTCTCCGTATAGACCTCATAGGTGAACAGCACGTCCTCCGGCGTCACGGGCTTGCCATCCGACCATTTCGCGTTCGGATTGAGGTTGAACTCGGCAGTCTTGCGATCTTCCGTGATGTCGACCGTTTCGGCCAGCAGGCCGTAGAGCGAGAATGCTTCGTCGGCGTTGCGCGTCATCAGCGATTCGAACACCAGATTGCCGAATATCATGTCGATCACGCCGCGGGCGGTCGTTCGCAGGCTCTTAATGATGAACGGGTTGAGATTGTCGAAGCTGCCGATCACGCAATAGGTGATGCTGCCGCCTTTCGGTGCGTCCGGATTGGCGTAGGAGAAGTGCTGGTAGTCGGCGGGCAGCGCCGGCTCGCCCTGCATGGCGATGGCATGCCGCGGCTCGGCTATCGCCGCAGCGCCAAGCGGCAACCAGGCCACGGCGGCGCAGAGGATAGGAAATAGGCGGCGCATCAATGGTGTCCTGCTGGCGATTCTTCGGATGATTCGAGTTTCAGCCTATCACGATGGCGCCATTGTGAGATTAGGTCGGCGGCAGGCCAAATAAATCGAAAGCGCCGGGCTGGATTCATGCTGCCGCGCGGTGTAACACGCCCGCGACAGTCATGCTGTTGCCTCATTTGAGCAACAGGTACGCGATGACTTTCGGCTGAAAGTGGCCGATACGAGATCGTTTGAGAGGATATCGACAAGATGACGAGCCTGAAAACCGACATTTCCCGCCTTTCGGTCTTGGCCGCGGGCGTGGTCGGGCTGCTCGCCGCCGGTCTTTCGCCGGCTGCAGCTCAGCAGCAGCCGCAGATTCCGCAGGGCTGGTTCAAGGCCTGCTCCAAGCAGGAAGACGTGGATATCTGCAACGTACAGAACATCACCACCGCCTCCAGCGGCCAGCTCGTCACCGGCATCAGCCTGATCGAGCTCAAGGGCAAGATCAACCGCAAGGTATTCCAGGTGACGGTTCCGACCGGTCGCCTCGTGCCTCCGGGGATCGGCCTGCAGATCGACGGCGGCAAGGCGCAGAAGCTCGACTACGTGATCTGCTTCCCGGACCGCTGCGTGGCGGAAGTCGCGCTTTCCGACCAGATCGTCGCGTCCTTCAAGAAAGGCCAGGAATTGACCCTTACCTCGGTCAATTTCCAGAACCAGCCGAACCCGATCAAGGTTTCGCTCAAAGGCTTCACCGGCGCCTTCGATGGTCCGCCGCTGAAGCAGGCCGACATCGAAGACCGGCAGAAGAAGCTGCAGGAATTCGTGAGCAAGAACAACGAGGACTTCGCCAAGAAGCTCAAGGAAGAGCAGGACAAGGCGAAGGCGGCCAACTGACCGCATCCATCCTCAAACAAAAAGCGGGGTTTAGCCCCGCTTTTTTCATGCCTGCATGGCGGCTTTAATGGCTTAGATGGCTCTTCGGCCGGTAGCGGCCGTCGGCGGTCTTGTCGAACAACTCGCGCAATTGCGGATGCCGCACCGGCTCGCCGGACTGGTCCTCGAGCAGGTTCTGTTCCGAGACATAGGCGATGTACTCGGTCTCTGCGTTTTCGGCGAGCAGATGATAGAAGGGCTGGTCCTTGCGCGGCCGGACTTCGGCGGGAATGGCTTCATACCATTCCTCGGTGTTGGCGAATTGCGGGTCGACATCGTAGATGACGCCCCGGAACGGAAACAGCCGATGTCGGACGACTTGGCCAATTGCGAATTTAGCTGTCTTCATTTCTTCCACGTGGAAATCTTTTCCGCCTATGTGGCGCATGGCTGCGCCAAATTCAATCTTATACGTCCTTATACGCCCTTGACGCATTGAGGAACAACGCGTTAGCCCGAAACGCATTCGCGGCGGGGAGCATATGTCTGACGTCATCGGGCTCGTCCTGCCCTTCTTCGGATTGATATTCATGGGTTTTGTGGTGGCGCGGATAACGCGCCAGCCGCTCGAAGCGCTCGGCTGGATGAACACCTTCATCATCTATGTCGCGCTGCCCGCCCTGTTCTTCCAACTGCTCGCCAAGACACCTATCGAGCGGCTGACCGAATGGAGCTACATTTTCGGCGCGGTGTTTTCGACCTATACGGTCTTTTCGATCATGTTCGTCGCTTCGGTGGTGCTGTCGCGCGGCGAGATCGCAGGGTCCACCATCAAGGGGCTGGCCGCCGCCTACGGCAATATCGGCTATATGGGACCGGGGTTGGCGCTGCTCGCCTTCGGCCCGGAAGCGGCGGTGCCCGTCGCGCTGATCTTCTGCTTCGAAAACATTATGCATTTCGTCATGGCGCCGTTGATGATGGCGCTGTCGGGCGGCGAAAAGACGCCGCCGCTGCAACTTGCGGCCGGCGTGGCCAAAAAGATCCTGCTGCATCCCTTCATCATCGCCACCGCCGTTGGCGTGGCCGCGGCGGCTATTGAGTTCCGGCCGCCGCTGCCAATCGAGCGCTTCCTCGAATATCTGTCCAGCGCCGCAGCACCCTGCGCCCTGTTCGCCATGGGGGTGACGCTGGCGCTGCGGCCGCTCAAGCGCGTTCCCAGGGAACTCGCGCCGATCGCCGCGCTCAAGCTGATCGTGCATCCGCTGATCTGCTATGTCGTCCTGAGCTGGGTCGGCAATTTCTCGGAGATCTGGGTGTTTTCCGCCGTGCTTCTGGCGGGCCTGCCGACCGCGACCAATGTCTTCGTCATCGCCCAGCAATATGGGATCTGGGTGGAGCGCGCCTCGGCAAGCGTGCTCATCACCACCTGTCTTTCGGTCGGCACGGTGACGGCGCTTCTCTACGCGATCACCACCGGCATGCTGCCGCCCGATTTATTCCCTTGAGAAGATGGACGAAAAGCCGCTGCCGGGCTTGAGACCTTCGCGCATGAAGAATGCGCGCAGCGGCGCGAATGCGCCGAGCACGCCGAGGCCTGCGCTGCGCATCATCTGCGCCGGCAGCATGTTCGAAAGCAGCGAACTGTTCAGTAGGTTGACCGCACCGGTGCGGGCCAGAATGTCGGGTCGGCGTCTGGCATCGTAAGCGGCCAGAGCGGCCGGCGCTCCTGGATCGGCGCGATTTTCCGCTGCAATCGCAACCAGTTCCTGGACGTCCCTGATACCGAGGTTGAGGCCCTGCGCGCCGATCGGCGGGAATACATGCGCGGCCTCGCCGACAAGCGCCACGCGGTTGCGTGCGAAACGCGCCGCCAGCGTTGCCGAAAGCGGGTAGATCTGCCGGCCGGGCTCCACCGAGACGCGGCCGAGGATGGACTGCATGCGCTCCTCAATCTTGGCAGACAGGGCGTCGTCGTCGAGTGCGGCGAGTTCCTCGGCGGTTTCGGGCGCGACCACCCACACGAGGCTCGAACGGTCACCAGGCAGCGGCACCTGCGTGAACGGCCCGGTCTCGGTGTGGAATTCGGTCGAGACGGAGCCGTGCGGCCGGGCATGCGCGAAATTGACGACGAGGGCTGCCTGCGGGTAGGCCCGCGTCAAGGTCGAAATGCCGGCCGCCTGCCGGGCAGGTGACATACGCCCGTCAGCCGCGACCGCGAGCGCGCCCGAGACTTCCTCGCCGCCGGCCAAGATCGCCGCTATCCGGTCCGTCCCGACCGTCCAGCCTTCGACCAGCGCGCGCCGCCATTCTATGCAGGGATGCGAGGTGACGGCCTGCTCCAGCGCTGAGTTCAGGTCGCGGTTGGGAACGTTCAGGCCAAAAAACTCCTCGCCGATCTCGCCGGCATGGAAGGTGACGACGGGGCTGCGGATCAGGCGGTTCGTCGCGTCGACGATGCGCATGACGCGCAACGGTGCGGCGGTCGGCTTCAGCGCGGCGGCAATGCCGAGCCGGTCGAGAAAGGCCAGCGCCGGCGACATCAGCGCGGCGGTGCGGCGATCGTCCCGGTTGGCGGCGGGGCCGGCGAGCATCACCCGGAAGCCGGCATGCGCCAGTCCGAGTGCGGCGATCATTCCGGCAGGGCCGGTTCCGGCGACGATCACGTTCTGTGGATAGTCCTGGTCCAAGGCCGCTCCGGGCGCTCGATTGCTTCATGGTGGTATAGCAGCCGCCGCGCTTGCTTCAACGCGGCGATTCAACCCATCGGCCGTGGCGCGGGCGCGATAGCGCTTGTACCCACGACAAGGCTGCGATTAAGGTCCGACTGACGGAAGAGGACAATCCATGGCGGACAATCCGCATGTCGGTCGCATGAAACGCAGGCAGGTCACCTGGCCGCAGGCGAAGGCCTTTTCGGTCCACCTGCTCACCGCCTCGGGCTCGTTCCTGGCCTTCCTGTCGCTGGTGGCGGCAAGCGAGGAGCGCTGGACGGCGATGTTCTGGTGGCTCGGGCTGGCGCTGTTCGTGGATGGCATCGACGGGCCGATCGCACGCAAGCTCGAGGTCAAGGAGATCCTGCCGACCTGGTCGGGCGAACTTCTCGACAATATCATCGACTACGTCACCTACGTCCTCATCCCGGCCTTCGCGCTCTATCAGTTCGGACTGATGGGCGAGGGGCTCTCCTTCCTGTCGGCGGCAATCATCGTGGTTTCGAGCGCTATCTACTATGCCGACACCGGCATGAAGACGACGGAGAACTTCTTCAAAGGATTCCCGGTGGTCTGGAACATGGTGGTGTTCACGCTATTCGTAACCGAACCGGGCCAGTGGCTGTCCTTCGCCGTGGTCGTCTTCGCCGGCATCCTGACATTTTTGCCGATCCAGTTCCTGCACCCCGTCCGCGTCAGGCGGCTGCGATCCCTCAACCTCACCATCACGCTCTTGTGGTGCGCCTTCGGCGCGCTGGCGCTTGCGCAGTCGGCGCTCGCCAATTTCTACGACAGGATCGGCGTGCTTTCGGCCAATGTCGGCCTCTTCACCAAGGTTGGCATCGCGTCGACCGGCATCTACCTGTTCTTCATCGGCGGCATCATGCAGCTGTTTCCCAACCTAGGCGCCAAGAAAGTCTGACCATGTCGAAAGCGATAAAAATCCAGGCCAATGGCGGGCCGGAGGTGATGGCCTATGGAGAGAACGATCCAGGCCGTCCCGGCCCGGGACAGGTGCTCGTGCGCCATACAGCGATCGGGCTAAATTTCCTCGATGTCTATTACCGCAGCGGGCTCTATCCGGCGCCGGCGGGTTTCCCGTTGATCCCCGGCAACGAGGCGGCGGGCGTGGTGCTGGAGACGGGCGAGGGCGTCGAGGGGCTGAAGAAAGGTGATCGCGTCGCCTACGCCGGACCGCTCGGCGCCTATTGCGACGAGCGGGTGATCGCGGCCTCTGTTCTGGTCAAGGTTCCGGAGGGCGTGAGCGACGAACAGGCCGCCGCCATGATGCTGAAAGGCATGACCGCCGAATATCTGCTGCGCCGCACGTTCCCGGTGAAGCCCGGCGACACCATCCTCTATCACGCCGCGGCCGGCGGCGTCGGGCTGATCCTCGGGCAATGGGCGAAGCATCTCGGCGCGACCGTCATCGGCACCGCGAGTTCCGCCGAAAAGATCGCTCTGGCGAAAGTGCACGGCTTCGACCGCGTGATCAACTATCGTGAGACCGATTTCGTCTCGGCGGTGAAGGAGATCATCGGCGGCAGGCTGTGCGACGTCGTCTACGATTCTGTCGGCAAGGACACGTTCCCTGGATCGCTCGACTGCCTGCGGCCGCGCGGCCTGTTCGTGTCGTTCGGCCAGTCGTCGGGTCCGATACCGCCCTTCAACATGGCGCTGCTTTCACAGAAGGGCTCGTTGTATGCCACGCGGCCGACGATTTTCTTGTACAACGCGAAGCGAGAGGACCTCGTAGCATCGGCGAAGGCGCTGTTCGAGGTGGTGGCGAGCGGTGTGGTCAGGATCGAGATCAACCAGCGGTACGCGCTGAAGGATGCAGCCAAGGCTCATGCCGATCTTGAAGCGCGCAAGACCACGGGGACAAGCATTCTCCTCCCTTGAGTTTTCCCCGAAATTCTTGAAGCACTTTCAAGCGGCTCCCCGCTTTGCGTTGTGCGGCGGCGACGCCTACGATGCTTTCGGGAACATAATCAAAACTGGGGAGCGTTGTGACGGCAACCCTTGAAACTGAAGGCGGCAACCTGCTCGAGGTGCGCGGCCTGACGAAAATCTTCGGCACGCTCAAGGCATGCGACAATATCGATCTCACGGTCGGCCGCGGCGAGATCCACGCGTTGCTCGGCGAAAACGGCGCCGGCAAGTCCACTCTGGTCAAGATGCTGTTCGGCTCTCTGGAGCCGAATGCCGGCGAAATCCGCTGGAACGGCCAGCCGGAGCGCATTTCCAGTCCGGGTGCGGCGCGCAAGCTCGGCATTGGCATGGTGTTCCAGCACTTTTCGCTGTTCGACGCGTTGACCGCGGCTGAAAACATTGCGCTGTCGCTCGACGACGATACGCCGATCGCCACCATCGCGGCAAAGGCCAAGGCGCTTTCCTACAGCTACGGGCTGCCGCTCGATCCCTATTCGCTGGTCGGCGATCTTTCCGTCGGCGAGCGCCAGCGCATCGAAATCATCCGCTGCCTGCTTCAGACGCCGCAGCTCATCATCCTCGACGAGCCGACCTCGGTGTTGACGCCGCAAGAGGCCGACAGGCTGTTCGAGACACTGGAAAGGCTGCGCTCGGAAGGCAAGTCGATCCTCTACATTTCGCACCGGCTGGAAGAGGTCAAACGCATGTGCGACCGCGCCACCGTGCTGCGCCACGGCAAGGTTGTGGGTCATTGCGATCCGCGCAAGGAAACCGCCTCGTCGCTGGCCCGCATGATGGTCGGCAACGAGGTCCAGGCCGTGGTGCGCGATCCCATCCAGGGCATGGACAAGGCCGCGGCGCTGCTCGAGGTGCGCAACCTTTCGCGCATCCCCGCAACACCATTCTCGATCCCGCTTCGCAACATCAATCTCAACGCCCGCGCGGGCGAGGTGATCGGCATCGCCGGCGTCGCCGGCAACGGCCAGGGCGAATTCTTCGAGGCGGTTTCCGGCGAGGTCCAGCAGCAGGACGCGGCGAGCGTCCGTATTCGTGGCAAGGATGCCGGCCGGCTGACGATTTCGGGCCGCAGGCTGCTTGGCGCTGCCTTCGTGCCGGAAGAGCGGCTCGGCCATGGGGCAGCACCGCGCATGCGGCTTTCCGAAAACCTGCTCTTGTCGCGCCACGCCACCGACCGCAGAGCCTTTCTCGGGGCGGGCGGCACCGTGCAGACACGCGCTATCGCCTCGGCCGCGCAGCGCATCATTGAAATCATGGATGTGCGCAAGAGCGCGCCGGACCCGGAAGCCGCAGCACTGTCGGGCGGCAATCTGCAGAAATTCATCATCGGCCGCGAGCTCGACCGCCGCCCGGCGGTGATGGTGGTCAATCAGCCGACCTGGGGCGTCGATGCGGGTGCTGCCGCACGCATCCGCCAGGCGCTGATCGAACTTGCGCGGAGCGGCTCGGCGGTGGTCGTCATCAGCCAGGATCTCGACGAACTGTTCGAGATCTCCGATTCCATCGCGGTCATGCACAATGGCGAACTGTCGAAGCCGCTGCCGATCGCCGAGGCGACCTTCGAAAAGGTCGGGCTTTTGATGGGCGGCGCCGAACCCGGCCACGTTGAACCTGTGGTGGAGTTGGCCTGATGCGCATCGAACTCGTCAAACGCCCGCAGCAATCGGCGCTGTTTTCCGCGCTGTCGCCCTTCATAGCGCTCGGCCTCACGCTGATCGCCGGCGCGATCATGTTTTCGCTGCTCGGCAAGAACCCCGCCGAGGCGCTTTATTATTACTTCATCGACCCGCTCACCGGCCTATGGGACGAAAACAACCGCTGGCAGTTGCATGAGCTGGCGGTCAAGGCAGCGCCGCTCATCCTGATCGCGGTCGGTCTGTCGGTCTGCTTCCTGTCCAACAACTGGAACATCGGCGCCGAGGGCCAGTTCACCATCGGAGCGATCGTCGGTTCGATCCTGCCGGTCATGTATCCCGACCTGCAATCCTGGATCGTCCTGCCGCTGATGCTTCTCATGGGGATGCTGGGCGGCGCGGCCTACGCCTCCGTGCCGGCCTACCTCAAGGCGCGGTTCAACACCAACGAGATCCTGACGAGCCTGATGCTGGTCTATGTCGCCCAGCTTTTCCTCGACTGGCTGGTGCGCGGTCCCTGGCGCAACCCCGGGGGCATGAATTTTCCGGAAACACGCAATTTCCACGAATATGCCATCCTGCCCGAAGTCTGGTCGTCTTCCGGACGCGCCCACTGGGGCTTCGTCTTCGCGCTGGTTGCTGCGGTTGCGGCCTGGTTCATGCTGTCCAGAACGCTGCGCGGCTTCGAGGTGAAGGTGCTTGGCCAGAGCCCGAGGGCAGGGCGCTTCGCCGGTTTCTCGGCGTCGAAGATGGTGTTTTTCGCCTTTATCGTCTCCGGCGCGCTCGCCGGGTTGGCGGGAATCTCGGAAGTGTCGGGCGCGATCGGCCAGTTGAGGCCGACGATTTCACCGGGCTACGGCTTCGCGGCAATCATCGTGGCGTTTCTAGGCCGCCTCAATCCGCTCGGCATAGTCGCAGCCGGGTTGATCCTCGCGCTTTCCTATCTAGGCGGCGAGGCGGCGCAGATATCGATCGGCGTCTCCGACAAGGTGGTGCGCGCCTTCCAGGGCATGATCCTGTTCTTCGTGCTCGCCTGCGACACGCTGATCCACTACCGCATCCGTATCGTCGGCGCGCCTGCCGTGAAGGCGGCGGAGGCTTCCCAAAATGTTTGAATCCATCCTCATAACGATCGCGACCGCGGCGACGCCGCTGCTCATCGCTTCCATTGGCGAACTCGTCGTCGAACGCTCCGGCGTACTCAATCTCGGCGTAGAAGGCATGATGGTCATGGGCGCCGTCACCGGGTTCGGCGTGACGCTGGCCACCGGCTCGCCCTGGCTCGGCATTTTCGCGGCAATCGCGGTCGGCGCGCTGTTCTCTCTGCTGTTCGGCTTCCTGACGCTGACGCTCGTCACCAATCAGGTCGCCACCGGCCTGGCGCTGACGCTGCTCGGCCTGGGCCTCTCCGGCATGCTGGGTGAAGGTTTTGTCGGCCAACCCGGCATCAAGCTTGGCAATCTGGATATTCCGTACCTCTCCGATCTGCCCATGATCGGAAGGCTGATCTTCGGCCAGGATCCGGTGTTCTACCTCTCAATTTTGCTGACCGTCGGCGTGGCCTGGTTCCTGTTCCGCACGCGCGCCGGCCTTACCCTGCGCTCGGTCGGCGACAATCACGGCTCGGCGCATGCGCTCGGCATCAACGTCATCGGCATGCGCTACCTGGCGGTGATGTTCGGCGGGGCATGCGCCGGCCTGGCGGGCGCGTACCTGTCGCTGGTCTACACGCCGCAATGGATCGAGAACATGACCGCCGGGCGCGGCTGGATCGCGCTGGCGCTGGTGGTATTCGCCTCCTGGCGGCCGTGGCGGGTGCTCGCCGGCGCTTATCTTTTCGGCGCCGTCTCGATCGGCCAACTGCATGCGCAGGCGCTGGGGATAGGCGTGCCCTCGCAGCTACTTTCTTCGCTTCCCTATCTGGCGACCATCGTGGTGCTTGTTCTAATCTCTCGCAACAGGCGGCTGACCATGGTCAACACACCGGCTTCTCTGGGGCGGCCGTTTGTGCCAGATCGCTAAAAGGCATGATTCCGGGAAATGGGAACGATTCCTGAAATTTCATGCTCAAAAACAACGGGATAGTGTCCCCGGCAACAACTGAAAGAGGACGAACGAGAATGAAAAGCAAAATTCTGTCATTTGCCGCCGCGGCAGCCGTGCTGTCGCTCGGCACGATGGCCGCGGAAGCAGCCACCAAGGCCTGCTACATCTATGTGGGGCCGATCGGCGATTTCGGCTGGTCTTACCAGCACCATCAGGGCGCGCTCGAGATGCAAAAGAATCTCGGCGAGGAAAATGTTGAGTTGGCCTATCTCGAAAGCGTGCCGGAAGGCGCCGACGCCGAGCGCGCCATCGAGCGTTTTGCACGCTCCGGCTGCAACATCATCTTCACCACCTCCTTCGGCTACATGGATCCGACCAACAAGATCGCCGGCAAGTTCCCGGACGTTAAGTTCGAGCATGCGACGGGTTATAAGCGAGACCATCCGAACGTCGCGACCTACAATTCCAAATTCCATGAAGGCCGCTACGTGCAGGGCGTGATCGCGGCCAAGATGTCGAAGGGCGGCGTTGCCGGATATATCGCCTCCTTCCCGATCCCGGAAGTGGTGATGGGCATCAACGCTTTCGTGCTCGGCGCGCAATCCGTGAACCCTGACTTCAAGGTCAAGGTCGTGTGGGCCAACACCTGGTTCGACCCGGGCAAGGAAGCCGACGCGGCCAAGGCGCTGATCGACCAGGGCGTCGACATCATCACCCAGCACACCGATTCGACCGCGCCCATGCAGGTTGCGACCGAGCGCGGCATCAAGGCGTTCGGCCAGGCTTCCGACATGATCAAGTTCGGCCCCGAGACGCAGCTCACCTCGATCGTCGACAATTGGGGCCCGTACTATATCGAACGGGTCAAGGCGGTGATCGACGGCACCTGGAAGCAGCAGGACGTCTGGGGCGGCATGAAGGAAGGCCATGTCGTCATGGCGCCTTACGCCAATATGCCCGACGACGTGAAGAAGCTCGCCGAAGAGACTGAGGCGAAGATCAAATCCGGCGAGTTCAACCCGTTCACCGGCCCGATCAAGAAGCAGGACGGCTCCGATTGGCTGAAGGATGGCGAAGTCGCCGAGAACGGCGTGCTGCTCGGCATGAATTTCTATGTCCAGGGCGTGGACGACCAACTGCCGAAGTGACCAGCCTGGTCATTCTCTCGGGAGAGCGGGCGCTTCGGCGCCCGTTTTCGTTCGATCACCCAATGCCAGCGCGCAAATGACAATCAGACAGCCGAGCCGTAGAGATCGTAGGCGTCGGCGCGCTCGATCCTGACCGTAACGACATCGCCGGCGCGCAGCGGCCGGCGCGACTGGATGTGGACCGACCCGTCGATCTCCGGCGCGTCGTATTTCGTGCGGCCCTTGCCCGACAAGCCATGCGCCTCGTCGATGATGACGGGCAGGCGTTTTCCCACCTTCTTCTGCAACTGTGCGGCCGAGATCTTTTGCTGGCGCTGCATGAAGCGGCGCCAACGGACTTCCTTCACCTCCTGCGGCACCTGTTCGAGGCCGAGCTCGTTCGAGCGCGCGCCCTTCACCGGCTCGTATTTGAAGCAACCGGCGCGGTCGATTTTTGCTTCGTCGAGCCAGTCAAGCAGCATCTCGAAGTCTTCGTCCGTCTCGCCGGGAAAGCCGACGATGAACGTCGAGCGGATGGCGAGATCCGGACAGACCTCGCGCCAGCCGCGAATGCGCTCCAGCGTCTTTTCGCCATGCGCCGGACGGCGCATGTTCTTCAGCACCTGCGGCGAGGCGTGCTGGAAGGGGATGTCGAGATAGGGGAGGATCTTTCCCTCGGCCATCAGCGGGATGACGTCCGCAACGTGCGGGTAGGGATAGACGTAGTGCATGCGCACCCAGACGCCGAGTTCGCCCAGTTCCTTCGACAAATCGAGGAATTTCGCGCGCACCTCGCGCTCCTGGAACAGGCTGGTCTGATATTTGATGTCGATGCCGTAGGCGCTGGTGTCCTGGGAGATGACGAGGATTTCCTTGACGCCGGCCTTGGCGAGCCTTTCGGCTTCGCGAAGCACGTCGCCGGCCGGGCGCGAGACAAGATCGCCGCGCAGCGCCGGGATGATGCAGAATGTGCAGCGGTTGTTGCAGCCTTCCGAGATCTTCAGATAGGCGTAATGGCGCGGCGTCAACTTCACGCCTTGCGGCGGCAGCAGATCGATGAACGGCTCGTGCGTCGGAGGCGCTGCCTCGTGCACCGCCGCCATCACACTCTCATAGGCCTGCGGCCCTGTGATGGCGAGCACGTTCGGATGCTTCTCACGGATGACCTCCGGCTCAGCGCCGAGGCACCCGGTGACGATGACCTTGCCGTTTTCGGACATGGCCGAGCCGATCGCGGCAAGCGACTCGTCGCGCGCGGAATCAAGGAAGCCGCAGGTGTTGACGACGACGAGATCGGCGCCGTCATGCTTGCGGGCGATCTCGTAGCCCTCGGCGCGCAGCCTGGTGATGATGCGCTCGGAATCGACGAGCGCCTTCGGGCATCCGAGGCTGACGAAACTGACGCGTGGGGCGGGTGCGGACATATCGGGTCTTTCAACGGCGAAAGCCGGAACCATGAAGGGTCCGGCCTTGCCTGAGTGCGTTTGATTTAATGTGCGAGCGCGATAACACAGTTCCGGCCGCAGGAAAACCGCGACGCGGCGTCCCGGTCAGTGGCCCATCTGTCCCGGCGCACCGAACCAGGCGCCGAGGAATGCGAGTTGCTCCGGCCACTGGCCGTAGGCTCCCTTCAGCGTCATCTCGATAGCCACATAGAGGATCACCAGCAGGCCGACATAGGCGATCCAGCGGTGTTTGTGCAGCAGCCGTGCGATAAAGGACGCGGCAAGACCCATCAGCGCGATGGAGAGCGCGAGCCCGATGATCAGCACGGTCGGATGGTCCATCGCCGCGCCGGCAACCGCCAGCACGTTGTCGAGAGACATGGATACGTCGGCGATGACGATCTGCCAGGCAGCCTGCGCGAAGGTCTTTCGCGGGGCGCCTCCTGCTACTGCTCCGCTCTTATCGTAGTCGATGTCCGACAGCGCTTCGGTCGCCTCTTCCTCTTCCTTGTGCGTGGTCCTGAGCTCGCGCCACATCTTCCAGCAGACGTAGAGCAGCAGGATGCCGCCGCCGACGAGCAGGATCGGCCCGATTTGGAGCAGCTGCTGCGTGATCAGCGCGAAGAAGATACGCAAAACAGTGGCCGCGAGAATGCCGACAACAATAGCCTTCTTGCGTTGTTCGGCTGGCAGCCCGGCCGCCGCAAGTCCGATGACGATGGCGTTGTCGCCGGCGAGAACGAGATCGATAGCAATGACCTGAAGGAGCGCGGAAAAGCCCGCGGCAGTGAAGATTTCCATGGGGCTTGGGCCTTCCTGTCCGATGCTGCAATTGGTCAGGGGCCCTAACGCGTGTCGGCGCGCGGCGTCAAGACACCTCCGTCCGGCCGCGCGCATATGTCCGCCAGCGCGGCGGCATCATTCGACTTTGCTCCGCCGTCATGTCATCATTAGACCAAAGCGAGGAAGGTCGGTGGCGTCGCAATATCTCAATCATCAGCTCGAATGTCCGTACTGCCTGACGATCAGACTGAGAATCCCGGTCGACGCGCGTCCGGAATCGGGAATTAGGTGCGACGATTGCGGCGAGTATCTCGGGACGTGGGACGAGCTGCAGACGGATTTCGAGCGGCAGGGCGGCCACAGCGGCGTTTTCCGGCTGGACAAGGGCAGAATCAAGCGCGTCGATGAGCTTCCCAAGGGATTCGCGCCCGACGAATGATCAAGCAGGCCGCCGGGAGGCGGCCTTCGTCGACAGATCCCGTTTTGGCCGGGGTGGTCAGCTCTTTTTCGGGCGTCCGCGCTTCGGCGCTGCCGCCGCAGCTGCCGGCTTCGCTTTCGACGTGACTTTAGCTCCGGGCTTGCGGCCGAGGCCCATGGTCTTGGCCAAGGCGGAGCGGGTGGCGGCGTAGTTCGGGGCGACCATGGGATAGTCGCTCGGCAGGTTCCATTTCGCGCGGTATTCGTCCGGTGTCATGCCGTAGTGCGCGCTGAGATGGCGCTTCAGCGATTTGAACTTCCTGCCGTCCTCGAGCGAGATGATGTAGTCCGGCGTCACCGACTTCTTGATAGGCACCGCCGGCGTCGCCTGCACCGGCTCGGGTTCGGCGACAGTCGCGAGTTTCTGCAGCGAAGCATGGACGCTCGCCACCAGGTCCGGCAGGCCTGCGATGGGAACGCTGTTCTTCGACACATATGCCGAAACGATGGATGCGGTCAGTTCGAGGGCGGAAATATCACTGTCTTGCAAGGTCGCTACTCCGATGGCGGCCATTGGCGTCGTGGCTGGAAATTGAGTGTCAAAGTAATCGATCTGCTAGAATTACCAAATTTAGCCGGATGCAAGCAAAATCGTTTGAATGCACGTAAAAATCAGGTTTAGCTTGCAAAAATCGTATTGTCTTCCGATACATTGCGTCATTCGGAAATGAATTGCGGCTTAGGCGGGTAGCCCCCTCCTAGGAGCGGAGCGAAAGCGCCGGATGCCAATCATCCCGGCTGAATTATCGCCCGTTTCCCTCGTCCCGTCCCGGCAAATTCACGCAGCGCCGAAGATATGATCTGAAAATCGACTGGGACGGCCGAGCCGCGCCTTCCCCGCGACCCGGTCCGCCGGTACCCGCCAAAACACAGGACCCGACCAGCGCTCGCGCGCCAGGGCGACGCTCTTCGCCCTAGATCGCCCTGACATCCGGACGTAGAACAAGGAGCAACGCGTCGAAGCATTCCACAAAGGACGACCGGCCATGCCGACGACAACACCGAAGACTGCGCCTTACGGCGCCTGGAAATCGCCGATCACGTCCGATCTCATCGTCGCGCAGGCCATCACACTCTCGGAAGTTCGGCTCGACAACGGGACGATCTACTGGCTGGAGGGACGGCCGCAAGAGCGGGGCCGATCCGTCGTGGTGCGCGCCGGCGGCGGGGGCGGAGAAGAAAATGCCGACATCACGCCCGTGCCTTTCAATGCCCGCACGCGCGTCCACGAATATGGCGGCGGCGCCTGGGTCGTGGAAAATGGCGTGCTTTACTTCTCCAATTTTGCCGATGGCCGGCTGTACCGGCAGGAAGCCGGCAGCGTCGAACCGCGGCCCTTGACGCCCGAACCGTCCGGGCAGCCCGGCGGCTGGCGGTTCGCCGACGGCATCATCGACGCGCGCCGTAACCGCTGGATCGGCGTGCGCGAGGATCACACCGGCGGCGGCGAGCCGGTCAACGCGATCGTCGCCGTGGACCTTGCGGGTACGGGCGTGGAGCCCGGAAACATTCTCGCGGGCGGGCATGACTTCTTTTCGTCGCCGCGCCTTTCTCCGGATGGGCGACGGCTCATGTGGCTGGCATGGGACCATCCCAACATGCCCTGGAACGGCACCACTCTCTATCTTGCCGAACTGGACGATGCCGGCGCTGTCGCAGGCGAGCCCGAGATCATCGCCGGCGGTCCCGAGGAATCGATCTTTCAGCCCGAGTGGTCGCCCGACGGCTATGCCGTGATCTTCGTGTCCGATCGTTCCGATTGGTGGAACCTGTACCGTTTCGAGCTTTCGTCGCGGGCGTCGCGGCCGATCGTGCCGATGGCGGCCGAGTTCGGGGCGCCACAATGGGGTTTCGGCATGTCCACCTATGCATTCGCCGGCCCCGACAGGATTGTCTGCACCTATTCGGAAGCGGGGCTCTGGAGGCTTGGGGTAGTCGATCTTGCGACGAACATATTGAAAACGCTCGAAACGCCTTTTACGCAATTCGCCTCAGTTCGGGCCGACAGAGACCAGGTTGTAGCCCTAGCCGGATCCCCGTCTCTTCCCGCGAGCGTGATCGAGTTCGATCTCGGAACCGGCCAGCACCGGACTCTCAAAAAAGCGACCGACATTCTCGATCAAACGGATTTGGGCATCGCCGGCTATCTCAGTTCGGTCGAAGCCGTGGAATTTCCCACTACAGGCGGGAATACCGCGTTCGGGCTCTACTATGCGCCGCGAAATCTCGATTATGAGGGTCCGGCAGGCGAAAAGCCGCCGCTTCTCGTCAAAGTCCATGGCGGCCCGACATCAGCCGCGCCGAGCACGCTCAATCTCGGAATCCACTATTGGACGAGCCGCGGCATCGCGGTGCTCGACGTGAACTATGGCGGGAGCACCGGATTCGGCCGCGCCTATCGCGACCGCCTGCACCGCAACTGGGGCGTCGTCGACGTCGACGACTGCATCAACGGGGCCAGATTTTTGATCGAGCGGGGGCTCGTCGACCCGAAGCGGATCGTGATCACCGGCGGCAGCGCCGGCGGCTATACCACGCTCGCAGCGCTCGCGTTTCGCGATTTCTTCCAGGGCGGAGCGAGCCATTACGGCGTCAGCGATGCGGCCGCGCTGGCGCGCGACACGCACAAGTTCGAATCGCGTTACATGGACTGGCTGATCGGAGCCTATCCCGAGGAAGAGGCACTCTATCGCGAACGCTCGCCGCTGTTCCACGCCGAGCGTCTATCCAAACCGGTGATCTTCTTTCAGGGCGACGAGGATGCCGTCGTGCCGCCGAACCAGACTGAAATGATGGTTGACGCACTCCGTAGCCGCGGCACGCCGGTCGGCTATCTACTCTTTTCCGGCGAACAACACGGATTTCGCCAAGCCGCCAATATCAAGAGGGCCCTCGATGCCGAACTTTACTTCTACGCAATCGAGGTCTTCGGCACAGGCCTGACTTTCTAACTGCTTTGCGCGCTTGGCGGACACGAGACGCCAACCTCTGACGTCGGGCGAACGCCGACGACCTCGTAGATATCCAATGCCTCAGCGCGGCCCTTTGCCCGGGCTGAACCAAGCGGTCGGAACTCGATCACATGCGAACACGCGCTTCGTACTGCCGCGCTGGCAAGGATCGTGGTTTGATGCATCTTGTTGATCCCTTCCAGGCGCGACGCGACATTGATGGTGTCGCCCATCGCCGTGTATTGCAGCCGCTCCCGTGCGCCCACGCTGCCGACCACTGCCTGACCTGAATGAATCCCGAACCGGGTGCGAAACTCCGGCAGGCCTTTGGCCAACTGCGCTTTGTTGAAGAGAACGAGGCTCTGCTCGGCAGCCAACGCGGCCCGGCATGCATGCTCGGCGTGGTCAGGGTCGGGAATGGGTGCGTTCCACATCGCAAAAATCGAATCGCCGAGAAACTGGATGATCGCGCCATTGTTTGCCGTCACCGCCTCGTCGAGCATGTCGAAGTACTCCGACAGCATGGACACGACTTCTTCGGGCGAGCGGCTCTCGCTGATCGTGGTGAAGTCATAGATGTCGGTAAAAAGCGCGGTGACTTCCTGTCGCCCTGCCGCCCTGCCGGTGAAATATCCCGCCTGGATGCTCTTCCGAACGAATTCCTTCGGGACATAGAGGGCGAAAGTAAAAATGGCGTCGCGGGCCCTGTTCATCGCCTTGCCCAGCGCGGAGATCTCGCTGACGTGCGATTTCACCTGCACCGGCGTCGCGAAATCCAGGTTCTGAAGCCGCTCGGCGCTTTCAGTAAGCAACTCAAGCGACTTGGTGATCACGTGCGAGAGGATGAGGGCCAGGATGATTGCAGCGGCAACCACGACCGCCGAAATGACCAGTCCATGGAAAAGCGCGCGATTGGCAGGCGCCATCAACTCGTCGAGCGGAGCGGCGACGACAATTCGATGCCGGGCAAGCAGCAATGCGGATTTGATCGGCCTGAGCAGCACGAGGAAGGTTCGATCACCCACCTCCACAAGCCGAGGCTGGTCGGTCCACGAGTCGTCGGACCGAATGCTCTCGATCAGGGGATACGATGCGGTCTGCGACAATGAACTGGATCCACCATCGGCAGACATCAGCCTCTTCATGGTCTCGCGATCGGAGTGGATGACCGGGTTGCCCGAAGTGTCGACGATGAATGCAATCGTGTCGGCAGACATGCGTTCGGCTGCGAGAAAATCGGTTATGGTGTCGAGGACGATGTCGGCGCCGATGACGATCCGCCGGTTTCCGTCGTGAGACTGGGCAATCGTCATTCCAAGTTTGCCGGTCGTCGCCATCTGGTAAGGGCCAATCGAGACAGCGGGTTCAATGCCTGATGCGGCCTTGTACCAAGGACGCGTCCGAGGATCGAAATCTGTCGCCGTCCCGAAAATCTCCCCGACTACGGTTCCGGCTGAATCGAGGAACATCAGCCGTTGGTTTCTCTTGCCTGCAGGATCTGCCGCAATGATGCGTATGCCCACCGCGGCATTTTTTGGTGCGCCGAGTGCAGTTCGCCAGCCTTCGCTCTTGAGGTTGATCAGGTGGAAGAAAGAGCCGTCAGGATAACCGGCATAGGCTCCGTCGACCGGTTCGGACCGGTTGATGAATTCCCGCAGCAGCGCGATCTTGTCGTCCAGGCGCTCCGGCGGCGGCACAAGCAAGGCGTTGGCAACCGACGAGATCACGCCGACGAACGAGACGGTCTCGCCTGAAAGCACGTTGAAGCGATCGATGAGCCGGTCGGAGAAAATCCGCATCTCGGCCTTCGCGTCGTCAATGGCGGAGTTTCGCGCACGGTAGTAGTCGAAGCCGACAAGGGCTGATGAAACAAGGATGATTAACGAGACCATCGTCACGCCAAGCAGGGACTGGAGCGGCCGGCTCCAGGTCGGGCGCGCGTCTTGCCCGGGCGCAGGTGGATTGCTTGGGTCGTCAGTCACCGATATGCCGGTCCACAATCAGCGGGAACAAACTTGCGTTGGAGCAACCGCCAAAATAGCCAATCGCGTGCCCAACTGGGACACAATAGACTGAATCCTTTGAGTTTCAGCTAACGGGATTGGCCATCCCGGTCGACGTTCGGTCGTGCGCAAGCGGAGCGTTATCGCTCTTGTCGGCCCGAAGATCCCTCAGTCCGTCAATCGAAGACGATAGCCCACGCCCGTTTCGGTGATGATGTGCTGCGGCTGCTCCGGATTGGCTTCGATCTTCTGCCTGAGCTGACGGATATAGATGCGCAGGTACTGCACGTCTGTTTCCCCGCCCCAAACCTCGTTCAGGAGATATCGGTGCGTAAGGACCTTGCCCGCGTGGGCAACGAGCAGACGCAGGATGTCGTATTCTTTCGGCGACAGTTTTACCTCGACGTCCCGCACCATGACGATGCGGCGCACGAGATCGACTGACAGATCGCCACTGGAAAACACAGGCCGCTCGCCCTGCTGCTGAAGGCGGTGCCTGAGAGCGGCGCGGATGCGGGCGAAAAGTTCGTCGGTGCCGAAGGGTTTGGTGACATAGTCGTCAGCGCCGAGATCCAGGGCTTCGACCTTGCCGGTCTCGTCGGTCCGGCTGGAAAGCACCACGATCGGGATGGACGATCCCTGATCTCGGAGCCTGCGGATGAGTTCGTGCCCCTGAATGTCGGGCAGGCCGAGGTCGAGAAGGATGAGGTCGGGTTCGGCCTGCTCGATCTGTTCGAGCGCCTCCCGGCCGTTCGCGGCCTCGACAACCTGGAAACCCTGGGAAACCAGGCTTGTTTGCAACAGTCGCCGGATGGGCGGTTCGTCATCGACCACGAGAATCCTGGTTGGGCGCGAAGTCATGCCGCCGTGTCCAATTTGCCGGCATCCTCCGGGACCGGGATGGCGATAGAGAAGACCGCGCCCGGGCGATCATTGCGGTTGGCGACGTCGACCGAGCCGCCCATGGCTTCGACGAAGCCGCGGCAGATGGCAAGGCCGAGACCCGTGCCGGCGCGCTGGCTGTCGCTTTTGCGCGCGCGATAGAATTTATCGAAGATGCGGTTCAAATCGTCGGCCGGAATGCCTTCGCCCTCGTCGAGAATTTGCAGCCGCACCATATTGCCGTCGCGCCAGGCCTGGATGCGGATGGCAGAATTCGGCGGCGCGTATTTGGCGGCGTTGTCGAGAAGATTGAACAGCACCTGCTCGAACAGAACCCCGTCGAGACTCACCATCGGGAGATCGGCCGCAATTTTCGTTTCGACCCGATGGCTTGACAGGATCTTGTCTGCTCGCCGGAGGGCGGCGCCGACCACCTCGCTGATGTCATGCAGGCTCATATTCGGCACGACCGCGCCCGATTCGAGCCGCGTCATGTCGAGAAGGTTGGCGATGAAGCGGTTGAGACGCTCCGCTTCCTCCTGGATCGTCGAAAGAAGTCCCGCCTTATCCGCCTCTTCCAGGCCGGACAGCGTGCCGAGGCTGCTGGCGGCGCCAAGGATCGAGGCTAGGGGAGTGCGCAAATCATGCGAGATGGAGGTGAGGAGCGCCGAGCGGAGTTGGTCCTTTTCGGCCGCGCGCTTCGCCCGGTCGACATCTTCCGCGAGGTTCACGCGCTCGATCGCAAGCGCCGCCTGATCGGTGAGCGCGTCGAGCAGGCGGCGCTGGTCGGGCGTCAGGATGGCGCCGGCCTTGTCGCTGTCGATCCCGATCACCGCGACAGCGCCGCGCCCGGTGCGCATCGGCAGGAACAGGCGCTGCGCGCCGGGCAAGGTGTCGGCGCCGCGGCCCGCCGGCCGATTGTTTTCCCATGACCATTTGGCGGCGGCCAGATCGGCTTCCTCGGCCACGTCTTCGGGCGGCCATGCCGCCCTGAGCGTGATGGCGCCATCGTCCGGGAGAAACAGCACGACCCGGACCTTGAGCATGGATGCGACCTGCGAGGCGGTCGCCCAAAGCAGGTCGTCGAGGGTCGCGATGCCCGCGAGCTTGCGGCTGAAGAGGTAGAGGTCCTCGGTCGTCTTGGCGCGCCGTCGCGCCACCATGGCCTGGCTGCGGACGCTTGCCGTCAGATTGCTTGCGATCAGGGCCACCACGAAGAAGAAGAACAGCGCGACTACGTTTTCGGGATCGCTGATCGTGAAGGTGTGAAGCGGATGTATGAAGAAGAAGTTGAAGGTGAGCACACTGACGACGCTCGTGAAAAGCGCCGGCAAAAGGCCATAGGCGACCGCGCTCACCAGAACCGCGGTGAGAAAGACCAGCGCGACATTGTCGACATCGAGATACTGGGCAAGCAGCAAGCCGAATGCGAGCGCCACGGCAATGAGGCCGATGCTGACCAGGTAGGGCTGGAGTTCGATTCCGGCCGACACATCGCGCGTAGCCACCGTTTTTGCCGGCAAAGCGTCGCGTTCGGCCCCCGCGATGACATGCACGGCAATGTGTCCCGCGCCGCGCACGATGTCATAGGTGACGGAGCCGAAAAGCAGTTCATGAAAGCGGGACCGCTGGCTCTTGCCGATAACCAGATGACTGAAGTTGTTCGCCTCGGCATAGCTGATGATCTCCTGCGCGAGCCCGCTGCCGGGGATCGTGACGGCCTCGCCGCCCAGCTTCTCGGCAAGGCGCAAGGCGTCCGCGACGCGATCGCGCTCGGCCTCTGTGAGCCGCAGCGCCCGCGACGTTTCGACATAGAGCGCCACCCAGGGCGTTCGCAGCCGCTCGGCCAGGCGACGCGCATAGCGCACAAGTGCGGCCGCCTTCGGATGCTCGTTGACGACGACGAGCACACGGTCGCCGGCCGCCCAGGGTCCCGAGATGGCGTGCGCCTGCATGTGCGTGAGCAGTTGCTGGTCGACACGCTGGGCGGTGCGTCTCAGGGCAAGCTCGCGGAGCGCCGTCAGGTTACCCGGCGAGAAATAATGGTTCAGCGCGCGTTCCGCCGTCTTGGGGACATAGACCTTGCCTTCCTTCAGGCGCTGGATCAGGTCCCCGGGCGTCAGATCGATGACCTCGATCTCGTCGGCGCGGTCGATGAAGGCGTCGGGCACCGTCTCGCGCACACGTATGCGCGTGATCTGCGCCACGACGTCGTTCAGGCTTTCCAGATGCTGGATGTTGACGGTGGTATAGACGTCGATTCCGGCGGCGAGCAGGTCGTCGACGTCCATGTAGCGCTTGGGATGGCGGCTTCCGGGCGCGTTGGTATGTGCCAGTTCGTCGACCAGCACCAGTTGCGGCGCGCGGGCGAGAACGGCGTCCAGATCCATCTCCTCGACGGCGCGGCCTTTGTAGTCGGTGCGGCGGCGGGGAACGATATCGAAGCCTTTCAGCAAGGCTTCAGTCTCCGGGCGGCCATGGGTCTCGACGACGCCAATGATCACATCGACGCCGTCACGCTTGCGCGCCGCCGCGCTGAGAAGCATCTCATACGTCTTGCCTACGCCGGGAGCGGCGCCAAGGAAAACCTTGAGATGGCCGCGCGACTCACGCGAGGCCTCTTCGAGAAGAGCCTCGGGGGACGGACGCTTGTCCTTGGTGTTCTGGTCGGACATCGATCGGTTCAAACTGCCTCGGCCAGGATGGAGTGAACAGCGGCGGCGCTTCCTGCTTGCCGAAGCTTTGCCAGGGTTTCCGGATTTCGCAAGACGCGGCAGGCGCTGACCAGCGCTTCGAACGGGTCCTGTGTCGGGCCTTCAGGTCCGATGATAGCGCAGACCAGATCGACTGGTCGATCGTCGCCGGCGTCAAAATCCACCGGCTCCGCCAGCCGGACCAGGGCGGCATGGGTAGTCCCGAGTTCACGGAGCCGCGCATGCGGAACCGCTATCCCTTGCCCAAATCCGGTGGTGCCGAGGTTTTCGCGGTCAGCGAGCGCCTGGAAAATGAGTGTGTCGAGTAAGCCCGACCGGGCGGCCAGAATTCTGGCGAGTTCCAGCAACACATGCTTCTTGGACATAGCCCTGACGTCCAGGCCGATGTGTTCCGGGCTGAGCAGGTCCGTTATCCGCAGCACCGTGTCCTCCTACTGCGCCGCTTCAACGTCGAGAGCCAGGTTCAGGCGCAGCACGTTGACCCGGGGCTCGCCGAACACTCCCATCACCCGGTCCTCAATGTGGGCGGCGACCAGCTGGCGCACGCGGTCCTCCGGAATATTGCGAGCCTGGGCGACGCGCGGCGCCTGGAAAAGAGCTGCTTCAGGCGAGAGATGCGGATCGAGGCCGCTTGCCGAAGTGGTCACTAGGTCGACAGGCACCGGAATCCCTGGGTTCTGCGCGCTACGGGCCGCCGCGTCGGCTGCGACACGGTCGATCAGCTTCTTGCTGGTCGGGCCGAGATTGGAGCCGCCGGATGCCGCGGCGTCATAGCCGTTGCCGGCGGCCGAAGGCCGCGTGTGGAAATAGCGCTCTCCGGTGAACGACTGGCCGACGAGTTCGGACCCGATCACCTTGCCGTCCCGTTCGATCAGGCTGCCGTTTGCCTGGCGGGGAAAGGCCGCTTGCGCGATTCCGGTGATAGCGAGGGGGTAGGCGAGGCCAGTGATGATGGTGAGGGCCACGATCATGACCAGTGCGGGGCGAAGCTGTGCGAGCATTTCTGATGGTCCTTATGCGAGGCCGAGCGCGGTGATTGCCACGTCGATCACCTTGATGCCGACGAACGGAATGATGACACCGCCAAGGCCGTAGATGAGAAGGTTGCGGCGAAGCAGCGCTCCCGCGCCCACCGCGCGGTATTTTACGCCCCTGAGAGCAAGCGGGATCAGCGCCACGATGATCAAGGCGTTGAAGATGATCGCCGACAGGATCGCACTTTCTGGCGTGCCGAGCCGCATGACATTGAGGGTCTGGAGCTGTGGATAGAAGGCGACGAACATCGCCGGGATGATGGCGAAATACTTGGCGACGTCGTTGGCGATCGAAAAGGTCGTCAGCGATCCGCGCGTCATGAGAAGCTGCTTTCCGATCTCGACGACCTCGATGAGCTTGGTCGGGTCGCTGTCGAGATCGACCATGTTGCCGGCTTCCCGCGCCGCCATCGTGCCGGTGTTCATCGCCACGCCGACATCGGCCTGAGCGAGCGCCGGCGCGTCGTTCGTGCCGTCGCCGCACATGGCGACGAGTTTGCCTTTCGCCTGCTCGTCACGGATGAGCTGAAGTTTTGCTTCGGGCGTCGCCTGGGCGAGAAAGTCGTCGACGCCGGCTTCGGCTGCGATAGCCGCCGCGGTCATGGGATTGTCACCGGTAATCATAACGGTGCGGATGCCCATCTGCCTGAGCGCGGCAAAACGCTCCCTTATGCCGCCTTTGACGATGTCCTTCAGATGGATGATGCCGAGGAGACGCCCGTCGCGGACGACGGCGAGCGGTGTGCCGCCGGCCTTGCCGATCTCGTCGGCGATGGCGCGGATTTCACGGACGCTTTCGCTGGACGCCCGCGTGCCGACAACTGTCGAGCCACTGACGGCGAGCGCCGCATTCGGATTGGTCCCGACATGGGCGAGAATGGCGTCGACCGCGCCCTTGCGGATCGAACTGCCCTCCACGTCGACGCCGCTCATGCGCGTCTGCGCCGTAAAGGGCACGAAGCTGGCATGGAGCTGCTGCATGTCGCGGCCGCGAATGCCGTATTTCTCCTTGGCGAGCACGACGACGGAGCGGCCTTCGGGCGTCTCGTCGGCGAGCGAGGCCAACTGCGCCGCATCGGCGAGTTCGCGGGCCTCGACGCCGCGCACAGGCAGAAATTCCGTCGCCTGGCGGTTGCCCAGTGTGATGGTGCCTGTCTTGTCGAGAAGCAGCGTATCCACGTCGCCAGCAGCTTCGACCGCCCGGCCGGACATTGCCAGCACGTTGAAGCGGACAAGCCGGTCCATGCCCGCGATGCCGATCGCCGACAGCAGCGCGCCAATGGTGGTCGGGATCAACGTGACGAAAAGCGCGACCAGGGCGATGACGGGGATCGACCCGCCTGCATAGATGGCAAAACTCGGGATCGAGGCGACCGCCAGCACGAAGATGATGGTCATGCCGGCGAGCAGGATATTGAGCGCGATCTCGTTCGGCGTCTTCTGGCGCGAGGCGCCTTCGACCAGGCTGATCATGCGGTCGAGGAAGGTCGAGCCCGACGCCGCCGTGATCCGCACCTTGATCTGGTCGGAGAGGACCTGGGTGCCGCCTGTCACCGCCGAGCGGTCGCCGCCGGATTCGCGGATGACCGGAGCCGATTCGCCCGTTATCGCCGCTTCGTTGACGGAAGCGACGCCTTCGATGACTTCACCATCGGAGGGTATTATGTCGCCCGCCTCGACCAGGACCAGATCGCCGACCTTGAGGCTGGTTGCCGGCACCAGTTCGAAGGTCGTAACGCCATCCGGAGAAAGCAGCTTGGCGTCCGTTTCGGTGCGCGAGCGGCGCAGCGTGTCGGCCTGGGCCTTGCCGCGCCCCTCGGCGACGGCTTCGGCGAAGTTGGCGAACAGGAGCGTGAACCAGAGCCAAAGGATTATCTGGAACGAGAAGGCGAGGTTTTCGCCTCCCGTCGCGAGGTCGCGGATGAAGAGCAGCGTGGTCAGCGCTGCTACGACCTCGACCACGAACATCACCGGATTGCGCAACTGCACGCGCGGATCGAGTTTTACGAAGGCGGAGGCGATCGCCGGCCTGATGATGCTGCCGCTGAAAAGGCTGATTGTGTCGGATTTGGCCATGATGCCGTTCCTGTCAAAATGTCTGGCCGGCCATCATCGCGAGATGCTCGACGATGGGGCCGACTGCGAGTGCCGGAAAGAAGGTGAGACCGCCGACGATCAGGACGATGCCGACGAGCAGGCCGATGAACAGTCCGCCATGGGTTGGAAACGTGCCCGCCGAGGCCGGAACCCGCTTCTTTGCCGCTAGCGAGCCGGCAATCGCCATCACCGGAACGATGACGAGGAAGCGGCCGGCGAGCATGGCGAGACCGAGGGTCAGATTGTACCAAAACGTATTGGCGCTAAGCCCGGCAAAGGCGCTGCCATTGTTGGCGGCGGCGGAAGTGTAGGCGTAGAGGATTTCCGAGTGCCCATGCGGTCCCGCATTGGCGAGCGACGCAACACCGGTCGGCAGGACTACAGCCATGGCAGTGAAGCCGAGGATCGCCAGCGGCAGCGACAGGATGGCCAGCATGGTCATCTTGACCTCCTTCGCCTCGATCTTCTTGCCAAGATATTCCGGCGTGCGTCCGACCATCAGGCCGGAGATGAAGATCGCCAGGATGACGAACAGCAGCATGCCGTAGAGGCCGGCGCCGACGCCGCCAACTATCACCTCGCCAAGCTGCATGTTGATCAGCGGTATCATGCCGCCGAGCGGCATGAAGCTGTCATGCATGGCGATGACCGCGCCGCAGGAGGCCGCCGTGGTGATGACCGCGAAGAGGGCGGACAGCGCGATCCCGAAGCGCACCTCCTTGCCTTCCATGTTGCCGCCCTCGATTCCCAGCGCCGTGAAGGCCGGGTTGCCGGCGGCTTCCGCCCAGTAGGTGACGACTACGCCCGCGATGAACAGAACGCCCATGGCGGCGAGGATCGCCCAGCCCTGCCGTTCGTCGCCGACCATGCGGCCGAACACGTTGGTGAGCGCTGCGCCGATGGCGAAGATCGAAACCATCTGAAGAAGGTTGGTGATTGCGTCCGGGTTCTCGAACGGATGCGCGGAGTTGGCATTGAAGAAGCCGCCGCCATTCGTGCCCAGCATCTTGATCGCCAGCTGCGACGCCACCGGGCCGACCGCGATAGATTGCTCCGCACCTTCGAGCGTCGTAGCGTTGACATAGGACGACAGCGTCTGCGGCACGCCCTGGAACACCAGAACCAGCGCATAGATGACGCAGATCGGCAGCAGGATGTAGAGAGTGCCGCGCGTCAGATCGGCCCAGAAATTGCCGACCGTGCGGGCCGAAGCGCGCGAAAAACCGCGGATCAGCGCCATGGCGATAGCGATGCCGGTGGCCGCCGAAACGAAATTCTGCACAGTGAGCCCGGCCATCTGGACGAGGTAGCCCATCGTGCTCTCGCCGCCATAGCCCTGCCAATTGGTGTTTGTGACGAAGCTGACGGCGGTGTTGAACGAGGAATCCGGCGTTACCGCGCCGAACCCCATCGGATTGAACGGCAGCACGCCTTGCAAGCGCTGCAACACAAACAAAAGCACGAAGCCCGCCGCATTGAAGAGCAGCATCGCGACCGCATAGGTCAGCCAATGCTGCTCCTGGCGCCCGTCGACGCCGGAGAGCGCATAGAGACCGCGTTCGATGGGGTGCAGAACGGGCGAGAGCAAAGTGCGCTCGCCGTTGAAGACGCGCGTCATGTAGCCGCCGAGCGGCTTTACGAGCGCGACGACGATCGCGCAAAAAATAGCGATCTGTATCCAGCCATTGATTGTCATGGGAAGCCTCAGAACCGTTCCGGGCGGACAAGCGCGTAGACGAGGTAGCCAAGGAGCAGCACCGTCACGAGGCCGCCCAGCGCATAGTCGAAAATCATCGTCGTTCTCCTCAAAGCCTGTCGCAGGCCAAGCCGTAGATGATGGAAAGAGCGAAAAAGCCGAGGCCGATCGCCAGCGTGATCACGTCGAGCATTGAACCGTTCTCCGGGTGAGGCGCGCGTCGCGGCCTTAGGCTCCGCAGGCGCGGAGCCCGTTCATCAGGGGACGGAAATTGCGCAAAGCCGCATATATTTTCGAGAGTGCTCGCCGCCGCCGCGCATAGTATTTTCATATACGGGCAGACGATGGGTGCCCGCGTCACGTATCCGGATGACGTGCCGAAACATCGCTCCACGCCCAGTGAGCGTTTATCGGACGCACGGCGGCCGTCCTAAAATGGAACCAGAAGGGAAGGGGACTTGACAGTCGCGGGACAAGGCCGCGTCAGCGAAAGTCAAGAAATGGCGCGAACTGCCAGTGGCGAGTCGCACTGGAACAGACGCAGCCTCAGTAAGGCGTGTCGCCGCCATCGACATTGATCGATTGCCCGCGAATGATCTCAGCAGCGTCCGACAACAGGAACGCCACGACACGGCCGACCTCGACCGGTTGAATGTGCCGGCCGAGCTGCTGCGGCACCATGGTCTTCAGCAGTTGGCCGGAATCCTGTCCGAGGCGCGGCCCGAGGAAGTCGGCGACGTTCTTCAACATGTCGGTGGCGACACCGCCGGGACACACGGCGTTGACGTTGATGCCCTTGTCCACCCACTCCATCGACAGCGAGCGGGTGAGGCTGATGACCGCCGCCTTGGACGCATTGTAGCCCGCCATGTTCCGGTAGCCGACCTTGCCGGCGTTCGACGCGATGTTGACGATCGCACCCTTGCCTGAGAAGTGCCGCGCGGCGGCCTGCGAGGCGAGCAGCACACCCTTGACGTTGACGGCGAGCTCGAGATCCAGGCCCGCCGGGCTCGTCTCGTCGGCCGGACCAAGCCGCACGATGCCGGCATTGTTTACCAGGCCATCGAGCCCGCCCATGCGCTTGACCAGCGCAGCGAACGCCGTTTCGAGACCGGCCGGATCGGTTACGTCCGCGGCGAAGCCCGCAATGCGGTCGCCAGCATTCAGTGCCGCCGCGGCCTGGTTCGCCTTAGCGAGGTCGAGGTCGATCAGGCCGACCCGCCCACCGGCTTCCAGAACCGCGTGCGCGATGCCGCGGGCAATGCCGCCGCCGCCGCCCGTGACAGCGATCACTCTGTTCTCAAGTGCTTTCATGCCAGTTTCCTATACTTTTTCTCACCAGGTAGGGCGGGTGCTGACGCCGCCGTCGACAACCAGATCCGCGCCGGTGATCCAGCGCGCGGCGTCGGAGGCCAGGAACAGCGCCGCGTCGGCGATGTCGTCGGGCCGGCCTAGCCTTTGCAGCGCCGCAGCCGCCTTCCAGCGACCGACACCTTCCGGCCAACCCTCTTCGATCCCGTCGCGGTGGATCAGCCCCGGGCAGATCGAGTTGACCCGGATGCCATCCACGCCGAATTCCAGCGCCGCCGCCTTGGTGAACATCAGCAGCGCCGCCTTGGAAGTGGCATAGTGGCCGTGGCCGGGTGCCGGATTGTGCCCCTCGATCGAGGCGATGTTGACGACCGAACCCGGCTTGCCGGCTTTCCTTGCATGCTCGACGAAGGCGCGAACAGCCAGGAAAGGGCCGGCGACATTTGCCGCCATCATGGCATTCCAGTCGCCTTCCGACATGTCGGCCAGCATTTGCACCGGCTGCTGGCCGGCATTGTTGACGAGGATATCGACGCCGCCGAAATGCGAAATCGCCTGCGCGACAAGATTGGCGGCGCCCGTACCAGACGAGATGTCGGCTTGGCAGGCAAAAGCCTTGCCGCCGGCCGAGCGGATCGCCTCGGCAACCGTTTCGGCGACTTTCCGGTTGCTGTTGTAGTGGCAGACGACATTGGCGCCGGCCTCGCCGAAACGCCGCGCAATGCCTGCGCCGATGCCGCCGCTCGCACCGGTAACGATGGCAGTCTTGCCGGAAAGATCGAGAAGCGAAGTAACGGGTGGTGCTGCAGTCATCTCAATATCCTCAGTGCGCCGGTAGGGCCGGCAGCAATTCCTTCAGGATGGCCGAGATCTTCTCGCCGCAGATCGCGGCAACGGCGAAGACCGACTCGATCGTATCAGGCTGCTGGTCTGGACCGCCGGTAGCGGCATTCGCTACTGCCGAGAGCCCGAGCACCTTCATTCCGGCGTGGTTCGCGGCGATCACCTCCATCACGGTCGACATGCCGACGGCATCGCCGCCTGCCGAACGGAAGAACCTTCGCTCGGCCGACGTCTCGAGCTCCGGCCCGTTGACGCCGCAATAGACGCCGCGGCGAATGGCGGTTTTCGCACGCGCAGCCGCATCGACGGCAAGCCGCCGAAGGTCGGGATCGTAAAGCCGCGACTGGTCGGGGAAGCGCAGTCCGATCTCGTCGTCATTGGCGCCGATCAACGGGCTCGACCCGGTGAAATTCAGGTGGTCTTCGATCAGCATGACATCGCCGGCATCGAAGTCGGGATTGAGTCCTCCCGATGCATTTGTGACAACCAATACACCCGCACCAAGCCGCTGCAGCAGGTAGACGGCGAGCCCGATGTCGCGCGGCGCCCAGCCTTCGTAAAGATGTAGTCGCCCCTGCATCATCACGACGCGGCGCGAGAACAGCGTGCCGATGACCAGCTGGCCCTTGTGCCCGGGCGCGGTCGAGACCGGAAAGCCGTCGATCTCGCTATATGGGATGATCGTCGCGTCGGTGACGGCTTCGGCGAGCTGGCCGAGCCCGGAGCCTAGCATGATGGCCGTGTCGCATGGCGGACCGACGCGGTCGCGGATCGAAGCATGGGCGCGTTCGAGGCGCGCGAGCTGGCTTTCGGGCATGGGCTTTCCTTATGCGATGCTGGCAGCGATTTTTGGGGCAAGGCGCTCGACGGCTGCGATGGTTTTGCTGATGTCGTGGCGGGTGAGTACGCCGTCGCGCACCACCTGCTCGCCGCCGACGAAGACGTGGCGGACATCGGACTTGGCCGTCGAATAGACGAGATGGGTGATCGGATCGAAGACCGGCACGGCGTGCGGACGCTTCAGGTCGATCAGGATCATGTCGGCGAACTTTCCCGGCTCCAGACTGCCGATGCGATCGGTGGCGCCAAGCGCTTTGGCGCCCGCTGCCGTCAGCATGGCAAGCGCTTGGCTGGTGGTGACGACTTCCGGCCGGCCGCTGGCGCCCTTGTGCAGCGTCGCCGCAAGCCGCAACGCCATCCACATGTCGAGGTCGTTGCCGCTGATCGCACCGTCAGTGCCCAGCGTGACGTTGATGCCGGCATCGAGCATGTCGGGAATGCGCGCGACGCCCGAGGCGAGCTTCAAATTCGACATCGGGTTGTGGGCGACGGACGTACCTGTGCGGGCAAGAATTTCGATCTCGCCGTCGTCGAGGTGGACGCAATGGGCAAGCACAGTGCGGTCGTCGAGCAGGCCGAGAAAATCGAGGTGGCGAATGATCGAGCGGCATAGCGGCCGGTCACGTCCGCCTGCTCGGCTCTGGTTTCGGCGGCATGGGTGGAGAACAGCGCGCCGTGGCGGTCGGCGATGGATTTCGCTGTCCGGAGGTTCTCCGGCGCGACGGTGTAGGCGCCATGCGGCATGATCGACGGGAAGACATCGTCGGAAGCGCCGAACTCGTCGAAGAAATCTTCCGCAGCCGCGATTCGGCCGGCGAGATCGTGGCCGGTGACGCCCGGCGGATCGAAGAAGATGCCGCCGGTGGCGACCCGAATGCCGACCGTGCGGGCCGCCCGAACCGTCTCGGCAGGATACCAGAACATGTCCATCACGGTCGTGACGCCCGACAGCAGCAGTTCGGCAAAGCCAAGCACGGCACCGAGCCGCGACGTGTCCGGGTTGAGGATAGCGCCCTCCGCCTTCCACACGGTCTGCAGCCACGGCTCCAGCGCCAAATTCTCGACCAGCCCGCGAAACAGGCTGTCGGCGGCGTGGCAATGCGTATTGACGATGCCCGGCATCAGAATGTGGCCGGAACCATCCTCCACGCGCCTTGCATTCGCGGCGAGCGGCGCGAGGTCGGCGGAGGAAGCGACGCTCACGATGCGGCCATTCTCGACGGCCACGCCGCCGTCGGCGATCACCGTGCCGTTCGCATCGCAGGTCACGACTGTCGCATTGCTGATGACGAGATCCATCCCTTCCCCGCTAGACCGTTTGCCTGCGCCGCCACCAGGACAGGCCGACCAGCACGACCAGTGTGGCGAGGTAGGGCATCATGTCGGTGAACTGCTGCGGCAGGCCGAACCCCTGGACGCGGAAGGACAGGCTGTCGACGACGCCGAAGACAACGGCGATGAGGAAGAGCGGCAGCGGCCTTCCACGCGACAGAAGCACGGCGACGACGGCGATCCAGCCGCGCCCGGCGCTCATATTCTCCACGAACAGATTGACGTTGGCGATCGAGAGCTGCGCTCCTGCGAGCCCGCAGAATGCGCCGCAGCCGATAAGTGCTGCAAGCTGCACGCCGTCCGGACTGACGCCGCCCGCCTGAAGTGCAGCCCGGTTCTCCCCGGCCGCGCGCATACGCAAGCCGAGCCGATGGCGCGCGAAGAAGACGTGCAGCGCCGGTACCGCGAGGACCGCGATATAGAACAGAATGGATTGGCCGCTGAGCAGCCGCCCGACGAAGGGGATCGAAGCAACAAGCGGGATATGAATCGGCTCGAAGCCGGCGATGGCTGGATCGTTGAAGGCGCCGGTGACGTGGAAGATCGCGCGCAGCAGGAACGCCGTCAGGCCAGCCGCCAGGATGTTGACGGCGATCGACACGACGATCGGGTCGCCGCCGCGCCTGAGATTGAATTCGGCAAACACCAGGCCCATCGCAATGCCGGCGAGCATCGCGGCCAGCGCGCCAAGATAAGGCGAGCCGGAGAAGTATGCGCCGAGCACCGCGGCGAAGGCGCCAGCAAGCATGAAGCCCTCCAGGGCGATATTGAAGACGCCGGCTCGCTCGCACAGCGCGCCTCCCAGGGCCGCGAGCAGGATCGGCGTGACGAAGCGCGGCACCGAGGCGGCAAAGGAACTATCGAACAGGAGCTCAAGCATCGCCGTCTCCGCCGGCCTTGCGGTCCGATGAGGCGAGCAGCGCGCCCGAGACGCGGCTGGCGACGAAAAGGATGATGACGGCCTGCATGACCAGCGCGATTTCCTTCGGCACGCCCGCCGTCCGCTCCATGCCGGCGGCACCCGTCTGGATGGCGGCGAAGAAGAAGCCCGACAGCGGCACCAGCCAGGGAACCATGCCGACCAGGAGCACGGCGATGATGCCGGTCCAGGCGTAGAGCGGCTGCACGAGCATGCCGTCGATATAGCGGTGGTGGATGCCGAACACTGCAATTGCGCCGACGAGGCCGGCAATCGCGCCGCTCATCGCCAGCGTCTGCAACGCAAGCCTTTTAACTGGCAGGCCGACGGCACGGGCGAAATCGGGCGAAAGCCCGTTCAGCCGGGCGTGATAGCCATGCACCGTCGCGTGGCTGTAGACGATCGCAAAAATGCTCGCCACGGCAATGAAGAGGATGCCGATGTCGAGGCGCGTGCCGGGGAAATAGGGCAGCCACGTCGCCTGCGGTACGAGATGCGACTGCACCATGCCGGAACCGACGTCGCGAAACGGGTGGGCCACGAGATAGGAGCCGATGTAGCGGATCGGATAGTTGAGGAGCAGCGAACCGACGAGCAGCGGCACGCCGAGATAGAGCTGCAGGACGCCCGCCAACAGCGCCCATAAAGCGCCGGCGGCCATAGCCGCAAAGATCGATACGAGAAGCACAAGGAGCGGTGGTCCAGGCAAGAGAATCGCGACAAGCGCCGCGACAACGCCGCCCGCCACAAGCTGCCCCTCGCCGCCGATGTTGAACAGGCCGGCGCGGAAGGAGAGCATTACCGAGATTGCCATGCCGACGATCAGCGCGGTCCGGCTGAGCGTAGTGAGCAGGTAGGAGAAGCGGCGGCCGCCGAAGGCGCCATCGACGAAGCCGGAAAGCGCCTGCCCGAACGGCGCGCCGGCCAGCGCCATAAGTGCGAACAGCACCACGGCGATAGAGACCGTGACGCCGAGCCAAGGCAGCAACTCACCGCGGAGCAGACTCAGCCGTGCGAGGTTCATGCGACCTCCGGCAACGCGTCTACTGCGCGCGAGGTCATCAGGCCGCCAATGCGCTCGCGGCTGGCTTCGCCGCGCGCCACCTCGCCGGCGATCCGGCCGGCATACATAACCAGGATGCGGTCAGATAGCGCCAGGATCTCGTCGAGTTCGGTCGAAATGAGCAGCACCGCGTGGCCTTCGTCGCGCATGCGCATCAGTTCGCCGTGGATGAAGTCGATCGCGCCGATATCGACGCCCCAAGTCGGGTTTTCCGCAACGACCAGCGGCGCCGCACGGGCGAGTTCGCGACCGACGACGAGCTTCTGCTTGTTGCCGCCTGACATGGTGGAGGCCCGGGCGGAAGGCCCACCCACGCGGATGCGGTAACGCTCGATCAGCGAGCGGGCAAAACGCGCCATGGCCGGGCGGTTGAGGAAAGGCCCGTGCGAAAATGCCGCGCGGTCGTCGCGCCCGGCATTGGCGTTTTCGGCCACGGTCGCACCGAGCGCCAGGCCAACGCGCTGGCGGTCTTCGGGGGTGTAGCTCATGCCGATTAGTCGCCGCCGCTCCACATCCAGCGCCTCGATGCGGATGCCGCATAGCGTGATTGCGCCTGACGTCGAAGGCTTCAAACCCGTCAGCGCCTGCGCCAGTTCGGCCTGGCCGTTACCGCTGACCCCGGCGATGCCGACGATCTCGCCAGCGCGCACCGACAGCGTGACCGGGCCGACAGCCATGCCGCGCCCGGCCGCGACGAGCTTGTCGACCGAAAGCACCACCTCACCGGGCTCGCTCGCCCGGCGTTGCCGTGCGGCTGGCAGTTCGCCGCCGATGATGCCACGCGCAATCTCTTCCTTCGAGGTTTCGGCGAGCCGGCCCGAGGCGATGAGCCGCCCGCCGCGCATGACGCTGACGCGGTCGGCGATCTCCATGACCTCGTCGAGCTTGTGCGTGATGAGCACGATGGCCTTGCCGGCGGCGCGAAAGCTTTTGAGGATGGCGAACAGCCGGTCCTTCTCCTGCGGCGTGAGCACCGAGGTCGGCTCGTCGAGGATAAACACCTCGGCTTCGCGGTAAAGCACCTTCAGGATTTCGACCACCTGCCGCTCGCCGACCGAGAGGAGGCCGACCACGCGGTCGAGGCCGATTACGATGCCGTGACCTTCAGCGCTTTCCTTCAGCCGGCGGTGCGCGGCGGCGAAATCGACGAAACCGAAGCGGCCGACCGGCTCGGAGCAGAGCACGATGTTTTCGAGCACGGTCATCTCTTCCTGCAGCATGAAATGCTGGTGCACCATGCCGAGGCCGGCTGCGATCGCGCCTTGCGGCGAGGTCCAGCGCCGGACAGTGCCGTCGATACTGACCGTGCCTGCCGCAGGCTCGACCAGTCCGAACAGCGCGTTCATCAGCGTCGACTTGCCGGCGCCGTTCTCGCCGACGATGGCGTGGATCTCGCCCGGCGCAATGGCCAGCGAGACGTCGTCTACGGCGGTCAGCGCACCGAAGCGCACCGTGATGCCGGAAAGGGCGACATGCATCAAGAAATCTTCCGGAATCAGAAACGGAGCCCGCCGCTCGCGCGGCGGGCGTGCGATGCCGTCACTTGGCGAACATCGGGTCTTCGAGCTTCAGCGAGCCGTCCTCGATGCTTTTCGCGACGCTGCGCATCTTCTCGACCACTTCGGGGTGCTTGGCGATCTCGCACTGGCTCGCGGCGAGAGCTGCATCGTCCAGCGCCATGGCGTCCATGCCGCCTTCCTTGAGGCCAAGCGAGGCAAGCGTCTTCTTCTCGCCCTTCTCGATCGCGCCGATGGCTTCCACCATCGCGGTGTCGACCCGCTTCAGCGTCATGTCGACGATCTGACCCGGCAGTTCCGGGCAATGATTGACGTCGACCGAGAACACCTTGAAGTTGCCCTCCTTGGCCGCTTCGAACACGCCGTAGTCGCCGCCGGAGGTCGCGGTGAAGATCAAATCCGAGCCCGCCGCATGCATGGAGACCGCCTGCTCCTTGGCGCGCACCGGATCGGCGAACGGGTTCTCGCCGCCCACCCAGCGGATATCGACACTAACGTCCGGGGCGACGGATTTCACGCCCTGCGCATAGCCGTCGGTATAGCGGTGCAGGAAGGGGATATCGAGCGCGCCGACGACGCCGACTTTCTTCGATTCCGTCAGCATGCCTGCGGCGACGCCCATCAGGTAGCTCGCCTCGTATTCGCGGAAGACGGCGCAGTGCACATTGTCAGGGCGCTCGTCGAAGCACTGGTCGACGATCAGGAATTGTGTGTCCGGCGCGGTCGGAGCGACTTCCTTGACGATATCGTTGAACTCGAAGCCGAGCAGCACGACGACGTTTGCGCCTTCATTGATGGCGGCATTGACATTATCCAGCCGTTCCGCCGCAGTCTTGCTTTCGTAGGTCTTCACGTCAGCGCCGTATTTCTTGCCCGCTGCCTCGATGCCGGCCTTGCCCATCTGCAGGAAGGCGTTGACGCCGATGGCGTCGGGCGAAACATAGACGAACAGCTTATCCGCCGCCTGAGCGTTCGTCGCAAGCGCGGCAGCGCCTAGCGCGCCGGCAGCAAGACATCTCTTCAGAAAACCCATCGTCATTTTCTCCCTCTCGTGGCTGACATACGGCGCGGCAACGAACCTGCACCGGCACAATACCCGTCATTCCGACGCGACGCGATCTGGTTGAGATGGCAAACCGGCATTGAGGCGGGCCGTCTCCTGCGGGGCCTCGAAGCGAGAGCCTTTGACAGATATCAAAGCGCTTCCTAACACTTGTCAACGTGGTTTCGCATTTGTCGAGATGGCCAGGCAGGTTGGAATGTTGGCGCAGTTTTTCATACCAAAGAACGATCGGGCGGAATTCTGGACGGAGGAGCGCTGCTACATCACCGAACTGCACAATTGCGACCAGTCGCCCGAAGCGTCGCTGGCGCTCGCCCGCGTCGAGCCGGGCGTGACTACCCAGTTGCACCGGCTCGACGGCGTCTCCGAGCGCTACATCCTACGCAAGGGCGAAGGCACGCTGGAGGTCGATGGAATCCGCCAGAAGCTCGAGGTCGGCGACCAGGCGGTGATCCCGGCCGGCGCCAGCCAGCGCATCGAAAACATCGGCGACGTCGATCTCGAATTCTACTGCCTGTGCGTCCCGCGCTTCCATCCGGCGAGTTACGTCAATCTTGAGGGCTGAACCGGCCGGGCGGCTCCTGTGGCGCAGAATTTTGCTCGGAAAGACGCGGCGGCGGTCGGTTGGGGCGAGAGAAAGACCCCTCCGGCGGACTGTGCGGCATGAACGCCCGCCAAGGTTCGCCTTGACGGGCTTTCATCGGCCGCCGCCGGATGGACAAGATGAACCGACCATCGCGCAGTTTGCGGGCCTATAAGACCCGGATGTCGATGTCGATTGGCAGCCCATCAGCGCGCACATCGCTGTCCCGAGGATAAGTGTCATCGTCTTTCGGCGAATTCGAACCATTCCGAACCTCCTAAGATTCGCACGGATTTGCCGATAGTCGCAGGAAACCCTTGAAAATCAACGGGAGCAAGTCTGAAGGATGTAGCCCGGAATGTAGCTCGCCATCACCGGAAATGAAAAAGGACCTAGCGCATATTTGCTAAGTCCTTGGAAATGTTGGCTCCCCGGGCCGGATTCGAACCAGCGACCAACCGGTTAACAGCCGGTTGCTCTACCACTGAGCTACCGGGGAACAGAGGCTCGCGTGAACGAGGGAGCCTATAGCAAACCAATTTCGGCTTTGCAAAGCGCCATTCGCTATTTTTCCTGCGAATTTAGCCCAACCTCTGTGGCATTGGAGCGCAAGCGTTATCATATCATGGCGGCGGGAGCGCAGGACACCGTGCCGAGACAACCGCCAGCACACACCGACCGGGAGAGCCGAGATAAGTAGCCATCGTCACAGGATACCGCTTTTCGGACGCCATCTGGCGATGCCGCAATCGCGGGCGCTTCGCATCGCGATCGGCATACTGCTGGTCGTCTTCGGCATTCTCGGATTCCTGCCGGTGCTCGGCTTCTGGATGGTTCCGCTCGGCGTCCTCATCCTGTCCTACGAGTTCGCCGCAGTGCGGCGGTTCCGGCGGCGCAGCGTCGTCTGGTGGGAACGCCGCAAACGGACGCCGGACTAAAGCGTGACCCCGAAAGCCGGAATCGGTTTTCGGGAAGCGCGACGGGCAGTTTCAGACTTGCAGCGGCCATTGCGCGTCCGAAAGGGCGCGCATCCCGCTCTAGTCGATCCCCTCGATGCGGGTTACTGTTTCTGGCCCGTCACCCCGACGGCAGATACGCTGGGCAGGCGCGCAAGGAGCGCGCGGCGCTTGCGGCTGGCAACAAAAAATAGCCACCCGGCTGTCGCCAACGGCAAATCATGTCGTTCCAGCCCTTATTTTTTAATCACCAAAGCCGCTTGTCGCCCCGAATACCCTCTGTTAACAGAGCCAATCGTAGAACGCCGGCAGCGGCGAGGCCTCGTGGCGGAGTGGTTACGCAGAGGACTGCAAATCCTTGCACCCCGGTTCGATTCCGGGCGAGGCCTCCAGCCTGCCACACCTTTCCTCGCGGGAGGCTGTCCGTTCTACCCGGAGTGAAAACGCGTTTTGAAATGCGCTGACAGCGGGTCGTTTGGACATGAATACTGACTACTCCGAACAGCGCGTGAAAATGGTCGACGGCCAGATCCGCACGACCGACGTGACCAAACTGGCGCTGCTCGACGCAATGCTGACCGTGCCCCGCGAGGCGTTCGTCAGCGCGAACCGGCGCAGCCTCGCCTATATCGACGAAGATCTTCTGATCGCGGCGCCCGACGGCGACCGCGGCGCGCGCTATCTCATGGAGCCGTCGCCCTTCGCCAAACTGGTGCAACTTGCCGACGTGAAGCCTTCCGATTTCGTTCTCGATGTCGGCTGCGGCACCGGCTACTGCTCGGCCGTGCTGTCCAGGCTGGCCAGTTCCGTCATCGCGCTCGAAAGCGATCCCTCGCTCGCCGAATTCGCCACCGACGCGCTCGCGGAACTCGGCTACGACAACGCCGTCGTCGTGCAGGGCCCGCTGCGGGAAGGTTATGCCTCCGAGGCGCCCTACGACGTGATCTTTGTCGGCGGCTCGGTAGAGGAGGTGCCGCAGGCGTTTTTCGATCAATTGAAGGAGGGTGGAAGGCTCGTGGCCGTGGTCGGCCAAGGCAATGCGGGGGTGGTGCGTCTCTATTTGAAAACGACGGGCGAGGTCAGTGGACGCAGCGCCTTCAATGCGGCAATTAAGCCACTGCCCGGATTCGAACGCGTCCGCACATTCGAATTCTGATCCGATACTTATTGTCTTGTGAATGTCGCGTCGCCATGTTGGCTTGGGTTTGCACCATTGTTGACGAATTTCGCAACCGGGGACGGAAGCGAAGACAGAAAACATGAAACGTCACGGCCGACGGCCGCCACAAGCGGCGAGGCCGCGCGGTTTTTGTTGAAATGAATGAGGGGTTCTACTCGTGTCTGTACGCCAGGGTATTCTCGCCGCGATCTTCTTTTCAACGACGGCGCTTTCTCCGCTGACCGCATCCGCCGAAACCATCTTTGGCGCGCTCACCAAGGCATACAAGCTTAATTCGGAGCTGAATTCGGCGCGCGCCGGGGTCCGGGTGACGGATGAAGGCGTCGCCATCGCAAAGTCCGGCTATCGGCCGACGATAAACGGCGTAGCGAGCATCGACTACTCCTCACAATCGGGCACAAGACTCACCACCGGATCGTTCGGCGTCGAGATCAACCAATTGCTGTTCGACGGTTTCCAGACCAAGAACAATGTCGCGGCCGCCGAATCGCGGGTGTTCGCTTCCAATGAAAGCCTGCGCAATACCGAGCAGAACATCCTGTTCAACGCGGCCAGCGCCTATATGGACGTGATACGCGACCGGCAGGTGGCGGTGCTCCTGGAGCGCAATCTGGAGTTCCTGTCGGAGCAGGCGCGCGCCGCCCGCTCGCGTTTCGAGGTCGGCGAGGGCACCCGCACCGACGTGGCCCAGGCCGATGCCAGCCGTTCGGCCGCCGTGGCGCGGGTCGCCGCGGCGCGGGCGCAGGCGCAGTCGAGCGCCGCAATCTACCGACAGATCGTCGGCGAGGAGCCGGGCCGGCTGGAGGCAGCGACGCCGCTCGCCAAGCTCCTCCCGAACAGCCTCGACCAGGCGATCGGCATCGCCTCGAGCCGGCATCCGGCAATCATGGCGACGGAGCATCTGGTCGACGCGGCCGGGTTTACGGTGAAGTCGGCCGAAGGCCAGTTGCTGCCGCAGGTTTCGGCCAGCGCGAGCGTCGGGCGGAGTTTCACCGAACGGCATGCCGTCAACGAACAGACTGGGCTTCCGGGCGTCATCGAAAACTCGGGCAATTCCGCCAGTATTGGCGCCCAGCTGACCGTGCCGATCTACCAGGGCGGCAGGACCTCGGCGCAGGTGCGCCAGTCGAAGGAATCGCTCGGCCAGGCCCGCATCGAGGTCGACGTGCAGCGCGATCAGGTGCGCGCCGCCGTCACCTCGGCCTGGACGCAATACATCGCCGCGCAGCAAACACTCGCCGCGACGCGCGAAGCCGTAACGGCGGCCGAACTCGCGCTCGCCGGCGTCATTGAAGAACGCAATGTCGGCCAGCGCACCACGCTCGACGTGCTCGACGCGCAGGCGGACGTCATCGACGCCCAGATTGCTGTGGCCAACTCGCAGCGCGATCTTGTGGTGGCGAGCTACGCCATTCTGTCGGGCGCTGGCGACCTTTCCGTCCCCCGGCTTGGGCTCAACGTCGCCGAATACAAGCCCGAAGAGCACTACAATGCCGTCAAGGACAAGTGGATCGGCTTGAGAACGCCCGACGGACGCTGAACCGCACCGCCGCTTCGGTATCCCTCCGGCTTAACGCCGCATCTCCAGGCTTCTGCTCCAGGGTTGGAATGGGCCGGAATCGAAAATGGGCGACCACTCTGGTGGATTCGAGAACCGGAACGGTGCGGCTGCGCGAGTGCCGGAAGCGCACAAACCCCCGCCATTTGGATGCCGGCATCGCCGGAATCTCAGCACAGCTAATCTGTTGAAATCCCGCAAGTCCCGTTTTGGGGGATTCTCGTATGCCTCTGCGTCCGCTACGCTCGAACCCATGATTCGTTTCGGCCGTTCGGTGGCCGGGACATGGTAACTGGTCACAAGGGCGGCGGATGTGACGATGGCACAGGCAGGCAGCGCACAGCGCGAACCTTCGATGGAAGAAATACTCGCTTCCATCCGCAGGATAATCGAAGACAGCGATACGGGCCGAAAGCCGCATGAGGAGGCGGATGCCGGCCGGGCCGAACACGAGGCCTCAAGCGGCGGTTCCGCCTACGAGCCGGCGCGGCGCGATGTTGCGCCCGCGCGCGGCGAGGGGGCGATCATCGAGGTCGACGCTTTCCGCGCCGAACTGCGCGCCCCGGCCCCGGAACCCAGGAAGCCAGTGACGCTGGCCGAAGTGCAGGCGCAGATCGCCGCCGATGCGCGCAAGCGCGCCGGCGAGAGCATGCCCGCCGCGGAGCCGGAGCCCGTCCGCAAAAGTCCACCCGAACCGGATGCGGTGGCGCGACGGGAATGGACGCCCCCGTCACCGTCCGCGAGCCCGGTCGTCGCCGAGCCCGAGGGAGACGCCATGGCAGTCGCGCCGTCCGACGAGGTAGAATCCGAGCAGGTTTCCCCCGCGGTCGCCGAGGAATCCGGAAAGGCCGTTACAGCGGCCCCAGAGAACGGTGTCGCCAGGTCCGCCATCATTTCCGAGCAGGCAAGCCGCCAGGTCGCCGCTGCCTTCGGAGAACTGTCGGAAGCCTTTTCCGCGCGCAGCAAGAAGACCTTCGACGAGATGGCTGAGGAGATGATGCGCCCCATGCTGCAGGACTGGCTCGACAACAATCTGCCGACGCTGGTCGAGCGGCTGGTGCGCGAGGAGATCGAGCGCGTCGCGCGCGGGGCAAGCTGACGGTTCCTGGCGAGGCTCGTTCAGGCCAGCTTGATGTCGGTCTGCGGGAAGTCGCTGCCCTTGCAGAGCAGAGGCACATCCAGCGTTTTGGCGCACGCATAGGCGAAGCAATCGCCGAAATTGAGTCGCGCCGGATGTCGTCCCTTGCCGTATAACCGCGCGGCCCGAAGGGCCTCCTGCCCAATTTGGGCGGTTAAGTCGACGGTCGCTACTTCCATTGCGTCGAGAAACGAGTTTACAACGCGCTCCGCCTCATCGAAGCCCCAGGCGCGCAGCCGCTCCATGGCGTTAACGGCCTCCCATATTGCAAGGGGGGAGGTAAGCCTAGTATCCGTTTGTTCGAGCCTTGCTAGAAGATCCTTCCAGCCAGTTTCCTGGTCAATGATCGCGACAAGGGCGGAAGCGTCTATGAACATGCCGCTGGCCGAAGCGTCATTCGTCGTTCAGGCTGTCGAAGAAAGCCTTGTCGGCCTTCTTGCCGGTTCTCGGATACTTGTCCAACTCGCGATGCAGCGCTTCGATCCGCTTGATGAGCGGCGTGCCGCCTTGCGTTCGCTGAAGTTCGTTCTCAACTGCCTCGCGGATGGTTTCCGTCAGGCCCTTGCGCTTCAGCCCTGCCAGCCGGCGCACGGCGGCGTCCGTTTCCTTGTCACGTATGGAAAGCGCCATCGCATCTTCCTTTATATACAATTGCCCTCGCCCATATATACGGGCGCTTAGGCGACGGCGCAATCGCACTAACCGTTTGACTCGACCAAGCCCTTCCGATTTACACCGGACCGACTAGATTTCCGGATAACACGGACCGTTTCCCATGCTTGAGAAGACCTACGACGCCAGCACCGTCGAGCCCAAGATCGCCAGGCGCTGGGCGGAGGCCGATGCCTTTGCCGCCGGTGCGGGCGCCGAGCCGGAGGCGGAGCCGTTCACCATCGTCATCCCTCCGCCCAACGTTACCGGCTCGCTGCATATGGGCCACGCGCTCAACAACACATTGCAGGACATTCTGGTGCGCTTCGAGCGCATGCGCGGCAAGAACGTGCTCTGGCAACCCGGCATGGATCACGCAGGCATCGCCACGCAGATGGTGGTCGAGCGGCAGCTGATGGAGCGCCAGATCCATCGCCGTGAGCTGGGTCGGGAGCAGTTCGTCGAGAAAGTGTGGGAGTGGAAGGCCGAATCCGGCGGCGCGATCGTCAACCAGCTGAAGCGGCTCGGCGCGTCCTGCGACTGGTCGCGCGAGCGCTTCACCATGGACGAAGGCCTGTCCAGGGCGGTCATCGAGGTCTTCGTGACGCTCTACAAGGAAGGCCTGATCTACAAGGACAAGCGCCTTGTGAACTGGGATCCGAAGCTCCTTACCGCGATTTCCGATCTTGAAGTCGAGCAGGTCGAGATCAACGGCAATCTCTGGCATTTCCGCTACCCCGTGGAAGGCGTGGCCTACGATCCCGAGGATCCGGCGACCTACATCGTGGTGGCGACGACGCGGCCCGAAACGATGCTCGGCGATACTGCCGTAGCGGTTCATCCGGACGACGAGCGCTATCGCCATCTCGTCGGCAAGAAGGTCCGGCTGCCGATCGTCGGCCGCGACATTCCTGTCGTCGCCGACGAATATTCCGATCCCGAAAAGGGCAGCGGCGCGGTCAAGATCACGCCCGCGCACGACTTCAACGATTTCGAGGTCGGCAAGCGCCACCGGCTGCGGGCGATCAACATCTTTACCCCCGAAGCGAGGATAAACCTCAAGGATAACGAGGATTTCCTTGAAGGTGTGGATGTAAATCCTCTGCGCCAGGGCGTGTGGGACCAGCTTCACGGCCTCGACCGGTTCGAGGCGCGCAAGCTGGTGGTCAGGGTCATGGAGGAAGGCGGCTTCCTCGACAAGGTCGAGCCGCACCGCCACGCCGTGCCGCATGGCGACCGCGGCGGCGTGCCCATCGAACCGTTCCTGACGGACCAGTGGTATGTCAACGCCGAAGAACTGGCCCGGCCGGCAATTGCTTCGGTGCGCGAGGGCCGCACCAATTTCGTCCCGAAAAACTGGGAAAAAACCTATTTCGACTGGATGGAGAACATCCAGCCCTGGTGCATCTCGCGCCAACTCTGGTGGGGCCACCAGATTCCGGCCTGGTACGGTCCGGACGGCGCGGTGTTCGTCGAGCGCACCGAGGAGGAGGCGCTCCACGCCGCCATCCAGCACTACATCGCCCATGAGGGGCCAATGAAGGCGGTCGTCGAGGACCTGCTGGAGAATTTCAAGCCCGGCGAGATCCTGACCCGCGATGAGGACGTGCTCGACACCTGGTTTTCCTCCGCGCTGTGGCCGTTCTCGACGCTAGGCTGGCCGGACGAGACGCCGGAGCTGAAGACCTATTACCAGACGGATGTGCTGGTCACCGGCTTCGACATCATCTTCTTCTGGGTCGCCCGGATGATGATGATGGGCTTGCACTTCATGGACGAGGAGCCGTTCCACACGGTCTACGTGCACGCGCTGGTGCGCGACAAGAACGGCGCCAAGATGTCGAAGTCGAAAGGCAACGTCATCGACCCGCTGGGTCTGATCGACGAATACGGCGCCGACGCGCTGCGCTTCACGCTGGCCAGCATGGCGGCGCAGGGCAGGGACGTGAAGCTCGATCCGGCCCGCATCGCCGGCTACCGCAATTTCGGGACAAAGCTCTGGAACGCGACGCGCTTCGCCGAGATGAACGGCGTCGCCCGCAACGACGCGCTCTGGCTCGGCGACGCGAAGCTCACCATCAACCGCTGGATCCTCACTGAACTCACGCGGGCGACCAGGGAAATCACCGAGGGCATAGAAGGCTTCCGCTTCAACGAGGCCGCGAATGCCGCCTACCGCTTCGTCTGGAACCTGTTCTGCGACTGGTATCTGGAACTTTTGAAGCCGGTGTTCATGGGTGAGGACGCGGCGGCCAAAGCCGAAAGCCAGGCGGTCGCCGCCTTCGTGCTCGACGAAATCTACAAGCTGCTCCACCCGATGATGCCGTTCATCACGGAAGAACTCTGGGCCCATACAGCGGGCGAGGGGCAGGAGCGGCAGTCGCTCATCTGCCACGCACGCTGGCCCGAACCCGATTTCGAGGACGCCGAGGCGGCTGCCGAGATCAACTGGCTGGTGGAACTCGTGTCGGGCATACGCTCGGTGCGTTCAGAAATGAACGTGCCGCCGGCAGCGATTGCGCCGCTGGTCATCATTGGCGCGCGCGATCTCACGCGCGCCAGGCTCGAACGCCACGATTCGGCGGTCAAGCGGCTGGCCAGGATAGGTGCGGTGACGCATGCGGATGCCGCGCCGGCGGCCTCCGCGCAGATCGTGCTGGGCGAGGCGACCGTTTGCCTGCCGCTCGGCAGCCTGATCGATCTCGAGGCGGAGGCGGCGCGGCTGCAGAAGGAACTCGCCAGGGTCACCGAGGAGGTCGCGCGCATCCACAAGAAGCTCTCGAACGAGAAATTCGTCGCCAACGCCGCACCCGAAGTGGTGGCCGCAGAGCGCGAAAAGCTCGCCGAATACCAGGAGGCGCAAGAGCGGCTGAACGTGGCGCTGGCGCGCGTTCGCGGCGACGCTTGACCGGCTTTCGGTGCTGATTCTTGGTGATGCCGAAACTGCCCGTTTTGGCCCGAGAAATGGCATGACGTTGCGTAACCTTGGGTTGTCCAAATATTTTCCGCCCCATTGTTGCCGTAATGTAACAAAGCCGGCGGATTAGGCCGAAAATAAGCGATTACGGCCGGTTTTTCCGGGCAATGCCATGTTTTTGGTATGGCGGGCAGCAAAAAATCGGTTGTTTTGCGGCATTTTCGAGGCCTGCTCCGCGCCTGTATCGGGCCGTCCGGAGCCTGCCGAACGCGTGCGTGCAAAAACAGTGTTGCACCCTTTTTAGGAAATGGTTCTAGCTTCCTCCCACATACTTTTGGGGGGAGAGAAACTTTCATGAATAATCCGCTTTTGAAAACGCTCGTGGGGGCGGGCTGCGTATCGCTGGCGGCGATAGGTACCGCCGGCGCCGGCGGCCTTGAGCGCGGCGGCTACAATATCGACCTGCTGTTCGATCCGTCGCGCTTCGCCAGCGAAGCTTCGGTCACTTATGTGATGCCGCAGCGCGAATTGGACGACGTGGTCGACATCAACCCGCTTAACGGCATCGGTTCTAACGGCATTGGCGGCGGAGCGACCAATGGCGTCGCCGACACCGAGGATTATGCGATACCGCGAATAGGTTTCAAGGCCGCCATCGGCGACAGCGTTGACTGCATGGTCGACTATTCGCAGCCATGGGGCGCGCACAGCAATCCGGGCGCCGACTGGATGGGCGCGAACAGCAATATCGAGACCAAAATCAACAGCGACAACATCGCCGGCACCTGCTCCTACAAGATGCAGGCCGGGCGCGGCCAGTTCCGCGTGCTCGGCGGTGTGTTTTACCAGCAGGTCGATGGGTTTAAGGAGCGCCTTGTCGCGCCAGTCCCGACGCTCACCGGTACCGATGCTTTTGGTAACGGTGTCGGCCTTCTCGAGTTGGAAGGCGACGGCGTTGGCTGGCGGATCGGCGCGGCCTATGAAATCCCCGAGATCGCATTCCGGGCCAGCCTCGTCTACAATTCCGAAGTCGATCTCGGCGACATAACCGGAACTGTCGACCTGACCGAAGTTCCCGGTTTCATAAACCCCTTGAACCCGGTGCTCGGAGTCGTGACCGATGTCGAGGGCACGCAATCCATGCCGGATTCGCTGGAATTCAAGATTCAGTCCGGCATAGCGCCGAATTGGCTCGCCTTCGGCTCGATCAAATGGGTGGACTGGAGCACTTTTCAGGAGATCAGCTTCTGCGCGGTTGGCACTTCGGGTGCCTGCACGGTCGACAACGACGTGACCTCGCTCGAGCTTTTCTATCGCGACGGTTGGACAGTTTCGGGCGGCGTCGGACATAAGTTCAACGACCAGTGGAGCGGGGCGGCGAGCATAGCCTGGGATCGCGGCACGTCGACCACGCTCGGCATTCAGAGCGACACCTGGACCTTCTCGGCCGGCGCTGCTTATACGCCGACCCAGAACGTCGAATTCCGTCTTGGCGGCGCGCTCGGCGTGCTGACCAGCGGCGAATCCGAAGATGAAGAGATCACCTACGAATACGGCAACGATCTCGTCGCCGCAGTCTCGGCTTCCGCCAAGGTCAAGTGGTAATCAAGCATTCGTGACGATCAAGCCCGGCTTTGCGGCCGGGCTTTTTTGTATCTGGTAGTCGCTAATATAGCCCGCGATTTTGTGACGAATCTGCAACAGTCTCCAGGCAAGCCATTTGCTACAGTGAGGCGGACCAAATCTGCCTATTTCCCGCCATAAACCGGGCGCACGGCGGGTTCAGGACGGGCATGCAAGACAAAAGGCTGCGGCAAACGCGGCCAAGGACAAGAAATTGGACGCCAAGGTAATTTCCACAGTGAAACTGCCGATCAGGGCGGCAGCCGAAGGGTCCGCGCCTCAAAAAGCCGGGAACGGAGACGCGCCCGGCGCGTTCTACGCTGCCCGCCCATTCCCGGCCCCCAACATCGCCTCGGGCGGTCGTAGTTTGGCCGAAAATCCGGAGCATGTTTGGCGGGTTCGATCGGGACGGGCACAGAAGAAGCATATTGTGATGCGTATGTCGGATGCCTTGAGATCGACTGCCCTGTGCGCCCTGGTCGCGGCCGCGACCCTCGGCTCCGCGGGTGGGGCGCTGGCGTTCGAAAACGACATTTTCGACGATTCAGGTGAGGTGAAGGCCGAGTCGAACCCATGGTCGGTGTTCCAGTTCGGCTATTCCGCCTACAAGAGCGGCCACAAGGACCAGGCCGTCGAGGCCTATCGCTACGCGGCCGAGAACGGCCAGCTCGGCGCCACGTGGAAGCTGGCGCGCATGTATGCCGAGGGCGACGGCGTCGCACGTGACGACTACGAGGCCTTCAAGTTCTTCTCCGAGATCGCCCGGCAGGATGTCGAGCCCGGCAGCCCGGAAGAAAGCTACATGTCCGACGCGCTGGTGGCGCTCGGCAGCTACTGGAAAAAGGGAATCCCGGGCAGCCCGGTTCAGGCCAATCCTGCCGCCGCGCAGGAATACTACATGCGCGCCGCTGCGAACTACCGCAATCCCAATGCCCAGTTCGAGATGGGCAACATGTTCCTCAAGGGCGAGGGCGTGAAGGCGAGCGTGCGGCAGGCCGGCCGCTGGTTCCAGTTGGCGGCAGAGAAGGGGCACGCCGGCGCGCAGGCGACGCTTGGCAATCTGCTGTTCCAGAGGGGCAAGGTCGTGCGTGGACTGGCCATGATGACGGCCGCGCTCGAACGTGCCTCGCCAGGCGACAGGTCATGGATCCGCAGTATGCAGGAAGAGGCGTTTGCGCTGGCCGCCGAAGCCGACCGGCGCACTGCGATTGCGCTCGCCGACGACATCCTGACCAAGGGCAACCAATAAGTCCGTCGGCGGGATGTCGTTCCGGTAAAAAGCAAAAATGTCAGGCGGCTGCGAGCGCCAGTTCCACCGCGACCGGAACATGATCCGACGGCTTTTCCCAGGCTCGCACATGTTTTTCGACCGAGGCCGATGAAAACCGGTCGGCGGCCTCCGGCGACATCAGCAGGAAATCGATGCGGATGCCGTTGTTCTTCTGCCACGCGCCGGCCTGATAGTCCCAGAACGTGAAGACGTCCGTGGCGTCGGTGACGGCGCGGACGGCTTCAGTGTAGCCGAGATTGCAGAGCCGCCGGAACGCTTGCCGGCTTTCCGGTTGGAACAGCGCGTCGTTGACCCATGCTGCCGGGTTCTTCGCATCGGCAGGCTCCGGAATCACGTTGTAGTCGCCGGCGAGAATCAGCGGTTCCTCAAGCTTCAGCCGTTCCTCGGCCCATTGCTCGAGCCTCTCCATCCAGGCCAGTTTGTAGGGAAATTTCTCCGTGTCGATCGGATTGCCGTTGGGCAGATAAAGCGAGACGACGCGCAGCACGCCCTTTTCGGTCGAAAACACGCCTTCGATGAAGCGCGCCTGCTCGTCGCCGTCCGCACCCGGCAGGCCGCGATTGACCTCGTCGAAGCGGTACTTCGACAGGATCGCCACGCCATTGAAGCCTTTTTGGCCAAAAGTCTCGACGTGATAGCCGAGCGCTTCGATCTCGATGCGCGGGAACTGGTCGTCGACCGATTTGATCTCCTGCAGGCAGACGATGTCGGGCGCGCTGTCCCTCAGCCATACAAGCAAATTGCCCAAGCGAGCCTTGATGCCGTTGATGTTCCAGGTGACGATTTTCATGTTGCGACCGTTATCATGAACCCGTCCCGGCAATCACCCCAAAAATGGTCTGGGCAAGAAAAGGGGCGGGAGAGTTGTCCCGCCCTTTTGAAAAGACGCTCTGCTCAGGCGGTCTTCGGCACGGCGCGAACGTCTGCCGCCCGCAGCGCGTAGTAGATGATGCCGGCGATCGCCACGCCGAAGAACCAGCCGTAGACGCCCCACCACGAAGGCAGCCAGTTGGTGAAGTTCGGCAGGATCGAGGAGAACAGGATGCCGACGCCGAAGGCGATCAGCGCCTTGACGTGCCAGCCGCTCTGGAACCGGTATTCGCCGTCTTCGTGATAGAGCGCGTCGACGTTCAGCCAGCCTTTGCGGATCAGATAATAGTCGACCATCATCACGCCGAAGATCGGGCCCATCGTTGCGCCGACCATGTTGACGAAGCGGGCCGCGCCGCCTTCCCATGGCGCGAATGGGTAGAGCGCCAGCGCGATCAGCGCGGCGATGTAGCCGCCCTTCTTGAAGTCGATGTGCTTGGGAAACACGTTGGCGAAATCGAAGGCGGGCGAGACGAAGTTCGCCACGACGTTGATGCCGAGCGTGGCGACCGCGAAGGTCAGTGCCGCCAGCAGCGCCAGGAACCAGCTGTCGAACTTGGCCGATATCTGGTCGGGGTGCAGAAGCACTTCGCCATAGACCTGGAAGGCCGCGATCGTCGTGATGCCCGCCACCAGCGAGAACAGGATGAGGTTCACCGGCAGACCCCAGATATTGCCGATTTTGAGCGAACGTTCGTCGGGCGAATAGCGCGAGAAATCGCAGAAGTTCAGGTAGAGCGCTGCGAAGTAGGTCACCCAGATCGCGGCCACGGCCGCCAAGGCCTCGACGGAGCCGGGCACGCCCGGCACGCCGGCGTCCTTAGTCTTTTCGAGCAGCACGTCCATGGGGATGTCGGCGGTCAGCGAGATGCCGCCCGCCTTGATGACAAGATAGATCGCCAGGATCAGCATCATGATCCAGACCGCCGGTCCGGCCCAGTCCTGGAACCGCCGCACCGTCTCCATGCCACGCTGGATGATGAGCAACTGCAGCCCCCAGATGACAACGTAGCAGATCACCTCCAGCGTCGAATGGCCGAGCATGTGGCTTGTCTGGTGGAATTGCAGCATGCCCTCGTCGCGAATCAGGAGCGCGACGATCGCGCCCGATGCCGCGGCCGTCTGTGCGCCATACCAGAAGCAGGCGACGATCGCGCGTACCATGGCCGGAAGGTTCGCGCCCCAGATGCCGAACGATGCGCGCGCAAGTACTGGGAAGGGCACTCCAGTGCGAACACCGGCGACGCCCACCATGTTCATCAGGAAATAGATGATCAGCGAACCGGCGCCGATCGCGATGATGAAATTGAAGAAGCTGCCGCAGAACAGGAACAGGCTGGCGGCGAGGTAATAGCCCCACAGGCTGTGGACGTCCGACGTCCAGACGTTGAAGATCGAGAACGGCCCCCAATTGCGCTCTTTTGCGGGCGCCAGGTCCTCGTTGTACAGCGATGGAGATGCGTTCGGTACTCTCGCGTTCGGCACTGTCATGTGATGTCCCCTCTACGGCAGCCTGGCTCGCCCTTTGCCGGCATTTGCAAAGCCTGCGATTGGTCCGTGAAGCTGTCAACGAATCCGACGAGGGGACCAGCAAGGGATTGTTTGCCGGCGAGGACTGTCCAACTTCCCCGGCGGAATACGCGCTGCGGCGGCACGCGATTTTCCGTTTTGAATCAATGGCGCTCGGCGCGCCTTGACAGAATCATTCCTGCTGTCTTCATCCGAATGCGTGGAAGACTTTCAATTATTTCTTTGCAATTGCGGCCGGACCTGTTTTGCGCATCGCGGCGAAACCGGCCTTGGGCAGGACCACCTCCGAGCCGCCCGAAAGTGAGTCTCCGCATCCTGAGCGATGTGCTTCACCCCGGCCGGCGCTCGACTAGGCCGATCGTATTACCCGCCGGATCCTTCAGGAAGGCCATCCACTCGCTTTCGCCCGGCGCGCCGAACTGGCCGAGCCTATCGATATGGACGAGGGAAGGCATGGCGGTGAAGGCGGCACCGGAGGCGGCCGCGTGCTCGCAGAACGCGTCGAGGCCGGGCATGTCGAGGTAGACGGTCGCCTGCGGCGTCCCGCCGGAAAACAGCAGCCGCACGTCGCCGACCAGTATGAAGGCGATGCCCGGCGGCTCGAACACCGCATGGGTCGCCAGCCCGAGCACGTCCCGCCAGAAGGCGAGGGTCGCGTCGAGATCGCGGCCAGCGGCGAGCGCGACCTGCCGGAAAGCGGTCGGGCGCATGGCCGTAGGCGGCATTGGTCTAAACGGAAAAGCTCGTGCCGCAACCGCAGGAGGCGACCGCGTTCGGGTTCCTGACCTGGAAGGACTGTCCCATCAGGTCGTCGACGAAATCGATGACCGACCCGCCCATATAGATCATGGAAAGCTCGTCGATTAGCACCGTCGCGCCGTCGCGTTCGATCGCGACGTCGTCATTATTGCGGCTGTCGACGAGATCGAACTTGTAGGAAAATCCCGAGCAGCCGCCGCCCTCGACCGAGACGCGCAACGCCGTCTTGCCCGGTTCGGCAGCGACGATTCTGGCGATCCGCTTCGCCGCGGCTTCGGAGAGATCAACGCCCTTCATGGCGGTTTTGGCATCAGCGCCCATCGGCGTCACCTTGCTTTCGCGTACCCACCATAGGTATGAAGCGCCGAGGGGCAAGTCAACGGGCGGTTTCGGACCATGGCGAACGAGCTTGGCGACATCGGCTTCGGCTTCCGGCCCCGCGCGGCCTATGCCTGCGATCCGGCGCAATCGCGCGGCCGTTTCTACCCGGAAGCGGAAAGCCCGACGCGCACGCCGTTCCAGCGCGACCGCGACCGCATCATCCATTCCACCGCCTTCCGCCGTTTGAAGCACAAGACGCAGGTGTTCGTGGCGCATGAAAGCGACCATTACCGCACCAGGCTCACTCACACCATCGAGGTCGCGCAGATCGCGCGCGCCCTGGCGCGGGCGCTGCGTTGCGACGAGGATCTGGCCGAGGCGGTGGCGCTGGTCCACGATTTCGGCCACACGCCCTTCGGCCACACCGGCGAGGATGCGCTGAACGAGAAGATGGCCAACTGGGGCGGCTTCGACCACAACGCCCAGTCGTTGCGCGTGGTGACCAAGCTGGAGCGACGCTATGCCGAATTCGACGGCCTGAACCTGACCTGGGAGACGCTGGAAGGCTTGGTCAAGCACAACGGCCCGCTGACCGACGCGCAGGGCAGGGGACTGAAAAACGCCGTGCCGCAGGCGATCCTGGACTATTCCGAACTGCACGACCTCGAACTCGACCGCTTCGCCGGCCTTGAGGCCCAATGCGCGGCGATCGCCGACGACATCGCCTACAACACCCACGACATAGACGACGGATTGCGCGCCGGCCTGCTGACGCTGGACATGCTGGCGGAGGTGTCGTTGCCGGGGGGCATTTTGCAGCGCGTGCGCGAACGCTATCCGGCGCTCGACCCGGTCAGGACCGGGCATGAGCTGATGCGCCGGCAGATCACCGCCATGGTCGAGGATGTGATCTCGACCGCCGGCGCCAGGCTGGCGGAACTGAAGCCGCAAAGCGCGGACGAGGTGCGGCTTGCAGGGAGAACGATCGTCACCTTCTCGGCGGAGATGATCCCGGCGGAGAAGGAGCTGAAGGCGTTCCTCTACAAGAACATGTACCGCCATGACGAGGTCTTGCGCGTGCGGGAAGATGCCGACCAGATCGTACGCCAGCTCTTCGACGCCTATTTCGTCGATCCGCGCGCCATGCCGGAGGGTTGGCGCGAGGGGCTCGACCGGGCCAGCGACCGGGTCAAGGCGCGCCATGTCGCGGATTTCCTGGCCGGCATGACCGACACTTATGCTCTCAAGGAGCACCGGCGGCTGTTTGACCACACGCCGGATTTGGGCTAGGGCGGGCCGGTTTTCCGGCGCGGCCCTTGGTCCGCGCACACCAGTTCCAGAGTAAGCACCAATGAACATCTTCGCCGATTTCAATGATCGGATCATCAAAGCCGTTGAAGCGCTTGATCTGAAAGACAAAGACGGTAACAGCGCCGATCTTTCCCGGATCACGGTCGAGCCGCCTCGCGACGCCAGCCATGGCGATCTGGCGACCAATGCGGCAATGGTGCTGGGCAAGCCGACGGGACAGAACCCGCGCGCGCTGGCCGAAAAGCTGGCCGAAACGCTGCGGGCCGACGGCGATGTCGCGGCGGTCGAGGTCGCCGGCCCGGGCTTCGTCAACCTTCGGCTCGACAACCGCTATTGGCAGGCGCATCTCGCGGCCCTGATTGGGGCCGGCGCCGGTTATGGCCGCTCCATCCTGGGCAAGGGCACGAAGGTCAACGTCGAATATGTTTCGGCCAATCCGACCGGACCGATGCATGTCGGCCACTGCCGCGGCGCCGTCGTAGGCGACGCGCTCGCCAACCTCCTGGCCTTTGCCGGGTTCGACGTCACGCGGGAATACTACATCAACGACGCCGGCGCCCAGATCGACGTCCTCGCCCGCTCGGCCATGCTGCGTTATCGCGAGGCGCTGGGCGAAGACATAGGCGAGATCCCGGCGGGGCTCTACCCTGGCGATTATCTCGTGCCGGTCGGCCAGGCGCTGGCCGCCGAATTCGGCCGCGCCCTGCTGCAGAAGCCCGATGACGAGGCGCTGGCTCTGGTCAAGAACCGCACGGTCGACGCCATGATGGCGATGATCCGCGAGGATCTGGCGCTCCTCAACGTGCATCACGACGTGTTCTTTTCCGAGCGCAGCCTGCACGCCAACGAGGCGCAGGCGATCCGCTCGGCCATAACCGACCTGACGCTCAAGGGCCACATCTACAAGGGCACGCTACCGCCGCCCAAGGGTGAAAAGCCCGAGGATTGGGAAGACCGCGAGCAGACGCTGTTCCGCTCGACGGCGGTCGGCGACGACATGGACCGACCGCTGGTCAAGTCCGACGGGCAGTTCACCTATTTCGCTGCCGATGTCGCCTACCTGAAGGACAAGTTCGCGCGCGGCTTCGACGAGACGATCTTCATTCTCGGGGCTGACCATGGCGGCTACGTCAAGCGGATGGAGGCCCTAGCCAAGGCTCTCTCGGGCGACCGGCTGAAAATGACGGTGCTGCTCTGCCAACTGGTCAGGCTTTATCGCAACGGCGAGCCCGTGCGCATGTCGAAGCGCTCCGGCGAATTCATCACGCTGCGCGAAGTGGTGGAGGAGGTCGGCCGCGATCCGATCCGCTTCATGATGCTCTACCGTAAGAACGATGCGCCACTGGACTTCGACTTCGCCAAGGTCACGGAGCAGTCGAAGGACAACCCCGTCTTCTACGTGCAGTACGCCTCGGCCCGGTGCCACTCCGTGTTCCGCCAGGCCCGAGAGCAGCTCGGCGAGGCGGCGTTCGATCGCCTGGCACTGAGCAAAGAAGCCTCCCGGCTGACCGACGAAAGCGAGATTGCGCTGATCAGGAAGCTCGCCGAGTATCCGCGCATCGTCGAGTCCGCGGCCCAGGCTCATGAGCCTCACAGGCTGGCCTTCTATCTCTATGATCTGGCAAGCAGTTTCCACGGACACTGGAATCGCGGTACTGAGAATCCCGACTTACGATTTGTTAAGGTTAACGACCGACAATTGACGTATGCCAGACTCGGGCTGGTGCAGGCCGTATCGGATGTTTTGACGTCCGGCCTGGCGCTGATCGGGGCCGAAGCGCCTACCGAAATGCGCTAGATTTGCGGGAAAAACCTGTCACCTTTTGCCCACATTGCGCTGGTAAGGGCCAACCTTACGCGACGTTGACAGCGTCCGATTATGTGCGAGTTCGGGACAGAGAATGGCAGAGAAAAACCATCTGAGAATCGCCGACCAGAACGATCTTCCCAACGACGATCCGTTTGCTGAACTGACCAGGATCATGGGCTTCGACCCCCGCCAGCCGGTGCGGCAGCAGCCTGCCGAGGCGCCTGCGCAAGATCCTTCGGGGGCGGTTGCCGACGAGGATGATTTCGGCATCGATCTCGAAAAGGAACTGATGGGCGAACTGGAGGCCGAGGAGGCCGCGCCGGAAGCCGAAGCTGCTTTCCAGCCGGCCGAAGCCGCTTACAAGCCGGCGACTGAACCGGCCGCCGAGATTGAGCAAGCCTTGGCGGGTATGGACGAAGCCTCGTTCGCGACCGCCGCTTTCGAGGACGAACTGGCCGCGTCGCTCGATGCCGATGCGCAGCAAGAGCTTGCGGACCCGGTTTCCGAGGACCAGCTTTCCGCCGCGTTCGAGGAAGAGTTTTCGCTCGCCGACGATTTTGCGGCTGCCGATGACCATAGCCATGTAGCTGCCGCCGAAACCTCACACGACGACGACTTCGAGGGCGAAACGGCTTTTGCCGACGATCAGCCGTTCGAGCACGTGCTGGAAACGGGGACGGAGGCCGAACTGGCTGACGACGCCGTTGAGGCGCAGGCTTTCGCGCCTGGCGAAGAGGCGCAGGCCTTTGAAGCTGGCGAAGAGGCGGGTGATTTCGCCTTCGAAGATGCCATGCAGGAAGAACTGGCGCGTGGCCTTGCGGATGCTCCATCTGACGCCGAACCGGCGGCCGATCTGGCTGGCAACGGTGCTTTCGAGGTCTCGGACGAGCAGGAATCGCCCAGCGACGATAGCTGGGAACCGGCCGCCGAATACGATGAGCCCGTCGTGGATGAAGAGGTTTCCGCGCAGCCGGTCGCAATGACGCCCGAACAGGCGCCGGCCGATGATTTCGATGCGGCATTGGCCGAAGTCGACATGGATTTTTCGGCAGCCAAGGCGTTGCATGCTGCCGACACCGCGCTGTCCGCCGAGGACGATCTCGACAGCGAACTGCATTTGCGGTTGTCGGAACCCACCGACTACGACTATGCGCCAACGGCTACCGTCGAGGCGGAGGAACCAGAGCCGGACGAACTCAGCCTCGAGGACGAGCTCAACGCGCTGCTGGGCAATACGCACGGCCGCAGCGCGCCGGTCGCCGAAGCTCCGACTGTTGAGGCTCCGGCTGTTGAAGCAGTTCAGGCGCCGGCGGAAACCGCCGAAGCTGCTGAAGCTGAAACTGCTGAAGCGGAAAACGTCGAAGACGGTTTGCTCGATGACCTGGCTGGCGATCTCGACGCCGTGAACTGGGCGTTCGAAGCCAGCGCCGAGCCGGCCGAGGCGCAGGTGCCTTCAGCTTCGGAAGAGGATCTCCCGCTCGATGAAGCCGCTGTTTCGTCCGACGATGCCGATCACGGCTGGGACCTGGACGAGCAGGTGACCTACGCTACGCAGGCGGTCGACGATGAAACCGATTTCATTCCCCCGGCGGACGCCGAATTCGGCGATATCGATCTCGCCTTCGACGACGAAGCATTCGACGCCGCGATTTCCAACGCGATTGCGGATGACGACAGCGCCGCCTCGGAGCGGCAGGAACCGGAGCGGGCCGTGGTGGACGAGAGCAACGACCCTTACGCCGCCCTTGCTGCCCTGACGGCGTCGATGCGATCCACCGAGCCTGCGAAGTCCTGGCGGCAGGAGGCCGCCGCACCGGCGATGGATGTGCCGGCGGAACAGGAACAGGAACAGCACGAGCAGGACGCCGAGGATCAGGACGACTATTACGCGTCCGCTCCCGACGAGGATTTCCCGGACATCGAGACGGTCGACGTGCCCGAGCAAGCGGTTGCGCTGGCCGACGATCTCGACATCCCCGAAGTGGCTTTCGAGGAGAACGTGCCGCCGCAGCCCGCCTTTGACGATCTCGACGCGGAGTTCGCCAACCTGCTCAACGACATGAATTCGCCGGAAAAGACGCCGGCTCCCGGTCCGGCCTATCAAGCCGACGACTACTCGGCGGAATTCGAGCGCCCATTCGCCCGGCAGGAACAGGCGCACCCGGTTTCCAGCTATGCTGCTCCGGCGGCGTTTGCCGCAGGCGTCGCCGGCGGGGCAACCTTTGCAAGCGCTTCGAACGTTGCCTACGGCTCCGCAGCAGGCGATGACGATGCCGACTACGTGCCAGGCAGCCGCCAGCCGGAAGCCCATGACCAGTTCGCGGTGGACGATTTGTCCTACGATCCGGATGTCGACGAAGACATGGTCCCGCCGGAATATGCCGCGGCCACGCGAGAGACGCCCCAGCGACGCGGCATGCTTGTCGCCGCGATTGTCGGCGGCGTCGCGATTCTCGGCGGCCTCGGCGCCTTCGCCATGTCCTTCGGCGATGGCGGCTCGGACGCGCCGGCAATCGTCAAGGCCGATGCGGAGCCGGTCAAGGTCAGGCCGGAAAATCCCGGCGGCGCCACCGTGCCCAATCAGGACAACAAGGTTTACGACAGCGTCGCCGGAGCCGGCGGCGAGGCCGGGCCAAGGCAGGAAAAACTGCTGACCAGCGCCGAGGAACCGATCGAGGTGCCCGCGCCGGAACCCGAGCCAGAGCCGCGAATTGTTGAAGCCGCGCCCGCCGACGCTGCGCCGGCCGATCCGGTTGACGCCAAGTCCGTCGAAGTCAAGCCGGTCGAGCAGGCCGCCGCTCCCGAAGGCGAGCTGCCGCAGGCTCTTCCCGCCGGGGATCAGCCGCCGGCCCTGCCTCAGGCAAAGTCGGAGGATCGTATAGAGCAGGTCATCCAGGAAGCGGGCGTCGACAACAGCGTCGAAGTGGCCGCGGTCGCGCCGCGCAAGGTCCGCACCATGATCGTCAAGGCCGACGGCACGCTGGTTCCGAGAGAGGATCCGGCGCCGGCTCCCGAAGCTGCCGCGGCAAAGCCCGCGCCGGCTGCTCCGACCGCCAATGCCGCCGAACCTCCCGTTCCGGAAGCCACTGGTGCCGTGCCTGACGCCCCCGTTGCTGCAGCACCGGCGGCCACGCTGGCTGCCGCAGGCGCCGAAGCCGCTACCGATAAGCCGTCATCGGCCACGCCTAACTCCGTTCCGGTCGCCCCCGCGCGGCCTTCGGATCAGCCGGTCGACATTGTCGGCGAGGTGAAGGGCGACCAGGTCGCGGCGCTGAACCCGGCCTCCGGCGCGAACGGCGCGTGGTCGATGCAGATCGCCTCGCAGCCCAGCGAAGCTGCAGCGCAGTCGTCCTACCAGGATCTGCTGCGCCGCTACGGCAGCGTGCTCGAGGGGCATCAGGCCAATATCGTCAAGGCCGAGGTCGCTGGGAAGGGCACCTTCTGGCGGGTGCGGGTTCCCGCCGGCAGCCGCAGCGACGCCATCAAGCTTTGCGAAAGCTACAAATCTGCCGGCGGCAACTGCTTCGTCTCGAAGTAGGCTGCCCCGCACCGCACTTGCCGAACCGGCGCGGGTCCAATCCGCGCCGGTTTTCTTTTCAACCTATGCCTTGACGCGCTAGTGTCGATGCCATGACCGAATCAAAATCCATGATCCTCGGCTGCGCCGGGAAATCGCTCAGCCGCGAGGAAATCCAGTTCTATCGCGGCGAATGCCCTTGGGGCTTCATCCTGTTTGCGCGCAACGTCAGCGAAACCGAGCAGATCCGTGACCTCGTTGACGAAATGCGCGATTGCATCGGCCGTCCCGGTGCGCCGGTGTTCATCGACCAGGAGGGTGGTCGCGTGCAGCGCCTGCGTCCGCCACTGGCTCCAAATTACCCCGCCGGAGCGGCGATCGGCGCGCTGTGGCGCGGCGACCACGACGCCGGCGAGCGCGCGGCATGGCTGCTTGCCCGCCTGCACGCCTTCGACCTCCTGAAACTCGGCATCACGGTGGATTGCCTGCCGGTGCTTGACGTGCCGATCGAGGGCGCCAGCGACGTCATCGGCGCGCGCGCCTATGGCAAGGAGCCCAAAAGCGTGACCGCACTCGGCAAGTCGTCCGCCGAAGGGCTGATGGCCGGCGGCGTGCTGCCCGTCATGAAACACATTCCCGGCCACGGACGCGCATTCGCCGACACGCATTTCGAGCTGCCGACCGTCAACGCCTCGCTGGGCGACCTGCAGCGGCACGATTTCGCCCCGTTCAGGGAGTTGAACCATCTGCCGATGGCGATGACCGCCCATGTGGTTTACGCGGCGGTCGATCCGGACAACCCGGCGACGACATCCGGCAGGGTCGTCGATGAGATCATCCGCCGCGAGATCGGCTTCGATGGGCTGCTCATTAGCGACGACACCTCTATGAAGGCGCTTTCTGGGGATTTCCCGTCGAAAGTAGCCGCGATCCTTGCGGCCGGCGTCGATATCGTCCTTCACTGCAACGGGGTGATGGAAGAAATGGCGGGGATCGCCTCGCGCACCACGGGGCTTGAGGGCAAGGCGCTGGAACGGGCCGAGCGGGCGCTTAACTACATTCAGGAAAGCGATCAGGCCGACGAGGCCGAAATCCGTGCCGAATTCGCGACTTACTTCGAGGCGGTGGCGTAATGAACAGGAAGCAGGCAGCAATTGCCGGAAGCGCTGGATAAAAGGGCAGGGAAGCCCGCGCCGATGGACCGCCTCTGGGCGGAGGACGAGGGCGCGCGCGGCGTTTCCGAACCGGCGCTGCTCATCGACGTCGCCGGTTTCGAAGGTCCGCTCGATCTTCTCCTGCATCTGGCGCGCAACCAGAAGGTCGACCTTGCCCGCATCTCCATCCTTGCGCTTGCCGAGCAATATTTGAAATTCGTCGACAGCGCCCGCGCCATCCGGCTCGAACTCGCCGCCGACTATCTCGTCATGGCGGCGTGGCTGGCGTACCTCAAATCCAAGCTCCTCATCCCCAAGCAGCCGGGCGACGACGGCGAAAGCGGCGAGGAACTGGCCGCCGTGTTGCAGTTCCGCCTGAAGCGGCTGGAGGCCATGCGCGACGCGGCGGCCCGCCTCGTCAACCGCAACCGGCTCGGCCGCGACGTCTTCGCGCGCGGCATGCCCGAAATGGTCATCGTCGAGAAACGCAACGAATATTCGGCGTCACTCTACGACCTGCTCACCGCCTATGCGGTGCAGCGTCAGCGCCAGGCGATCACCAATGTGCGCATCGCCCGGCGCGGCGTCTGGTCGCTCAAGGAGGCGCGCGACATCCTCATCCGCCTGATCGGCGAGTTCCGCGACTGGACCGCGCTCGACCAGTTCCTGACGCAATATCTCACCAGCGCCGAGGAGCGCTCCACCGCCATCGCCAGTTCCTTTGCCGCCACGCTCGAACTGGTGCGCGAAGGGGCGATCGAAATGCGTCAGCAGGAGGCGTTCGCGCCACTCTACCTGCGCAACCGCCAAAATGCCGCAAAGACAGCCGAGGCAGCGTCATGAACGACAGCGCAAACGCAACGGTGATCCAGTTCCTTTCGGACGAGGCCGACATGAACCCCGCCGAGCGCCTGCATCTCGCTGAAGCCGTCCGCATGGCCGAGGCGATCGTCTTCGCCAGCGCCGAGCCGGTCAGCGAAAAGCAGCTCGCCCAGCGCCTACCCGACGGCGTCAACATCGCCGCCGCCATGGCCGAGCTGCAGCAGATCTATCAGCGCCGCGGCGTCAACCTCGTGCGCGTCGGCGACGCCTGGGCGTTCCGCACCGCCGGCGATCTCGCTTTCCTGATGAGCCGCGACGCGGTCCAGCAGAAGAAGCTGTCGCGCGCCGCCCTCGAAGTGCTGGCAATCATCGCCTATCACCAGCCCGTCACCCGCGCCGAAATCGAGGATATTCGCGGCGTCGAGACCTCCAAGGGCACGCTCGACACGCTGCTCGAAACCGAGTGGGTGCGCATGCGCGGCAGGCGGCGCACGCCGGGCCGCCCGGTGACCTACGGCACGACCGATAAATTCCTCGACCATTTTGCGCTGGAAGAAATCCGCGACCTGCCCGGAATGGACGAGCTGAAAGGGGCGGGGCTGCTGTCCTCGCGCATGCCGTCGAACTTTTCCATCCCGCAGCCGCCCTCCGATCCGGATCTTCTGACCGAGGACGAGGACCCGCTGACCGATATCGACCTCGAGGAGCTCGGCCTGCTGACGCCCCGCGTCACGGATGATTGACCGCAAGGCGGGCGCTTCCAGGGCTATATCTCGCGCCGAAATGCCGGGAGTCTCTCGTTTGAACGCACAGGATCTGCACCAGCACAGCCGCGTGCCCGCCGGCGTCACCTTCGCCGCACGGCTCGCCTTCGAAAACATCAGCCATTCCTTCGGGCCCGGCGCCGAGACGCTGCGCGGCGTGACACTTTCGGCCGAGCCGGGCGAGGTTCTTTGCCTGCTCGGCCCCTCCGGCTCGGGCAAGACCACGCTGCTTCGGATAGCCGCCGGCATAGAGAGCCAGACTTCCGGCCGTGTGCTCCTGAATGACCGCGAGATCGCCGGGCCGTCCGTGTTCCTGCCGCCGGAAAGGCGCTCCATAGGCTTGGTCTTCCAGGATTTCGCGCTCTTCCCGCATATGACCATCCTCGACAATGTCCGCTTCGGGCTGACCGCCCTGTCGGGCGAGGAGGCGCGCAAGGAGGCGCTGATCGCGCTTTCGCGGGTGGGGCTGGAGGATTATGCCGGCTCCTACCCGCATGTCCTGTCGGGCGGCGAGCAGCAGCGCGTGGCGCTTGCCCGCGCGCTCGCCCCGCGCCCGGCGGTTCTTCTCATGGACGAGCCGTTTTCCGGCCTCGATTCGCGGCTGAAAGATTCCGTCCGCGCCGAGACGCTGGCTATCCTGCGCGAAAGCCGGGCCACGGCAATCGTCGTCACCCACGACGCCGAGGAGGCGATGCGCATGGCCGACCGCATCGCGCTCTTGAAGGACGGCAGATTGGTGCAGGCCGGCCGCGCCGAGGATCTTTATCTCAATCCTGCCAGCCTTTTCGTCGCCGGCTTCTTTTCCGAGCTCAATCTTTTCGAAGGGCGGGTAAAAGGCGGCGCAGTCGAAACCTCGCTCGGGCGCGTCGACGCCGCCGGCTTTTCGGAGGGCGACGACCTGACCGTCGCCGTGCGCATGACAGGCTTCGACGTCAGCGAAACCACGGGCGATACCCAGGCGCGCATCCTCTCGCGCCGCTATCTCGGCGTCGTGGAATTGCTGGAACTTGCCGTTCCCGGAGCGGAGACGCCGGTGCGTGCGCGGGTACGCTGCGGCGCTTTGTCCGCCCGTGCGAAGGATATCTGGCTTTCGACACGGAAGTCTGACGTACTTCTGTTTGAAACACAGCGTGAAAACGCATAGATCAGTCTCAGGAAATCGTTCGAGAGAGAGTTATCATGGGTTCCTTTTCAATCTGGCACTGGCTTATCGTGCTTGTGGTGGTGCTGCTGCTGTTCGGCCGCGGCAAGATCCCCGAGCTGATGGGCGACATGGCCAAGGGCATCAAGAGCTTCAAGAAGGGCATGTCCGACGACGAAGCTGAGGGCGCAAAGACCGCTGACGGCAAGACCGTCGAGCATCGCCCCGACGAAACCGTCCAGGCGGCAAAGGAAAGAGCCAGCAAGAGCTGAGCCTTAGAGCCTCGCTTTAATCTCTAATCTCTGCGCTGGTCGGATTGAGTAGCCATGTTTGATATCGGCTGGACCGAGATGCTCGTGATCGCGATCGTCATGATCGTGGTCGTCGGCCCGAAGGATTTGCCCAAGATGCTGCGCACCTTCGGCAAGACGACCGCGAAACTGCGATCGATGGCGGGCGACTTCCAGAAACAGTTCAACGAGGCGCTGAAGGAAGCGGAGCTCGATGAGGTCAAGAAGTCGGTGGATTCACTGCGCGGCCTCAACCCGGCCGCCGAGATCAAGAAGCAGCTGAACCCGTTCGAGAAAGCCGCGGCCGACGTCCGCGCCGGCCTCGATTCCGCAATGAAGTCCACGCCCTCAAAGGCCGCCGAGCCCGCCGCCGAGGCCGCGCATGCGGCCGAACCGCTGAAGGCCGGAGCTTCGACCATTCCGGGTGTTTCCGGGCCTGAGGCGATGCCGGCCACGACGCCGGCATTCCCGGCAATGCCGGATCCTGCGCCGGCAACGGCGACTGCTGCGGCCGCCGCACCTGAGCCGGCAAAGACAGCGCCCGCTAAGGCGGCAAAAGCCGCACCGAAACCTGCCGAGCCCAAGGCTTCGGCAAAACCCGCGCAGCCCAAAGCCGCACCGGCCAAGCCGGCGGCGGAAAAGAAGAAGAAATCCGCAGGGACCGCCTCGTGAGCGCACCGGAAGACGACGAGATCGAAAAGTCATCGGCGCCGCTGATGGACCATCTGATCGAGCTGCGCTCGCGCCTGATGTGGGCGATCGGCGGCTTTTTCATCGCCTTCCTGGGCTGCTTCTTTTTCGCCAAGGAACTCTTCAACCTGCTCGTCATCCCGTTCAAATGGGCGGTCGAGTGGGCGGGTATAGGCGACGGCCAAGTCGAGCTCATCTACACCGCGCCGCAGGAATTCTTCTTCACCCAGATCAAGCTGGCGATGTTTGGCGGCATGGTGCTGGCGTTTCCGCTGATCGCCGCGCAGATATACAAATTCGTCGCGCCCGGCCTTTACAAGAACGAGCGTGGGGCCTTCCTGCCGTTCCTGATCGCCTCGCCGATCCTGTTCCTTATGGGCGCGGCGCTGGTCTATTTCTTCTTCACCCCCATGGTGATGTGGTTCTTCCTCGCCATGCAGCAGACCGGCGGCGAGGTTCAGATCTCGCTACTGCCGAAAGTGTCGGAATATCTCAGCCTCATCATGACGCTGATCTTCTCCTTCGGCCTGGTGTTCCAGCTTCCGGTGGTGACGACGCTGATGGCGCGTGTCGGGCTCTTGACCTCGCAAGGGCTGGCCGAAAAGCGCAAATGGGCGATCGTCATCGCCTTCGTCGTCGCCGCCGTGCTCACGCCGCCCGATCCGGTCAGCCAGATCGGCCTCGCCGTGCCGACCATCCTTCTCTATGAGGTTTCAATCTGGATGGCCCGGATGGTCGAGCGCAAGCGCGAGCAGGAACGCGTGGCGCGCGAGAAGAAAGAAGCGGCCGAGGCCGCAAAGGAATCCGCTGACTCCTCGACGCAAGCCGCTTCGTAGGCGGTGAGGGCGTTATCCCCCTCGCGGGGAGATAGAGGAGGGCGCCGCCTTGAACGTCCCGCCATTTTCGGGCACATGGCGTGCCGATGACCAAGCCGCTCCGTCCGATCGACCATCTGGTGCTGCCGACCGCGAACCTTGCCGCCGCGCGGGCGCGGCTTTCGGCGCTAGGGTTCACCGTCGCGCCGGACGGTGTCCATCCGTTCGGCACGGAAAACGCCTGCGTCTATTTCGCCGGCGGCACATTTCTTGAGCCGCTGGCGGTGCGTGACGGAGCGACAGCCGACGAGGCGATTGCCGGAGGCAATGTGTTCGTTGCGAGGGACCGCATGTTTCGCCAGGCAAACGGCGATGAAGGGTTTTCCGCCGTCGTGTTCGGCACGGACGATGCCGCCGCCGACCATCGGGACTTTGTCGAGGCGAAAATCTCCGCCGGCGATGTTTTAGATTTTTCGCGGCCCTTCATCGATGCCTCGGGCAAGACCGCAGTGGCTTCCTTCAAGCTGGCCTTCGCCGCCGAACCGGATGCCCGCGACGCTTTCTTTTTCACCTGCGAGCGGCTCAATGCGCCAGACGTCGACCGCGTGGCGCTGCAACGCCACGCAAATGGCGCAAACCGCATTTCGGCCGTCGTTGCGTCCAGCGAATCTCCCGAAAGGCATGCCGGATTCCTCGCGTCGCTCGCCCGGAGCGAAGCTGTTTCTCGCGTGGATTCGGCGTTCGATGTCGATCTATCCAACGGTAAGCTGAGCGTTCTTCCGGCAGCCTCGCTGGCGCGGGAATTCGGTGTCAAAGGCAGCGCAGGAGGGAATGGTCTGCAACTCGCCGCTCTTCTGTTCACCGTCGACGATCTGGCTGCAACCGGGATGCTTCTTCGCTCCAACTCAATATAGAATTTAGCACCATCGGCGGCCGACTGATCGTGTCTCAGGCGCCGGGGCAGGGCGCCGCTTTCGCTTTCGAGGAGAATTCATGAACACGCCGAATCCCACAGTCGCGGCCGGCAACGCCGTTTTCGCCAACAATGCGCCGCTGACGCTGATCGCCGGCCCGTGCCAGCTCGAATCGCGCGGTCACGCCTTCGACATGGCCGGCGCGCTGAAGGAGATGGCGCAGAAGCTCGGAATCGGCCTCGTCTACAAGACCAGCTACGACAAGGCCAACCGCACCTCGCTGTCCGGCACGCGCGGCGCGGGGCTGGAGGCGGCGCTGCCGGTCTTCGACGATCTCCGCCGCGAATTCGGCCTGCCGGTTCTGACCGACGTGCATTCGGAGGAGCAGTGCGGCATCGTCGCACCCCATGTCGACATATTGCAGATCCCGGCCTTTCTCTCGCGCCAGACCGATCTCCTGATTGCCGCCGCCCGGACCGGCAAGGTCGTCAACGTGAAGAAGGGCCAGTTCCTCGCGCCTTGGGACATGAAGAACGTGGTCGCCAAGATCACCGCCTCCGGCAATGCCAACGTGCTGGTCACCGAGCGCGGTGCGTCCTTCGGCTACAACACGCTGGTTTCCGATATGCGCGCCCTGCCGATCATGGCCGAAATCGGCGCGCCGGTGATCTTCGACGCGACCCATTCGGTGCAGCAGCCGGGCGGGCAGGGCGGCTCGACCGGCGGCGATCGGCGTTTTGTCGAGACGCTGGCGCGCGCGGCAGTCGCGGTTGGCGTTGCCGGCGTGTTCATCGAGACACACCAGGATCCTGACAACGCGCCATCCGACGGCCCGAACATGGTACCGCTGAAGGACCTCCCGGCGCTGATGGAACGGCTGATGGCCTTCGACAGGGTGGCCAAGGGCCGGAGCTGACGCAAGTCGTCCCGCATTGCCTTTTTGCCTTCTTTCGCTAAGACGGGCGCGACAATTTTCGCAGATATCGAGGGGACTTTTCGAATGACCGCCATCATCGACATTATCGGCCGCGAAATTCTCGACAGCCGCGGCAACCCGACCGTGGAAGTCGACGTGGTGCTGGAGGACGGCTCGATGGGCCGCGCCGCGGTTCCCTCCGGCGCCTCCACCGGCGCGCATGAAGCAGTCGAACTGCGTGACGGCGGTCCGCGCTATCTCGGCAAGGGTGTCGAACGCGCGGTCGAGGCGGTCAACGGTGAGATATTCGAAGCGATCGGCGGCATGGAGGCCGAAAGCCAGGCGCATATCGACCAGACCATGATCGATCTCGACGGCACGGCCAACAAGAGCCGTCTTGGCGCCAATGCAATCCTTGGCGTGTCGCTGGCTGTCGCCAAGGCGGCAGCGGAGGCGTCCGGCCTGCCGCTCTACCGCTATCTCGGCGGCCCCAATGCCCGGGTGCTGCCGGTTCCGATGATGAACATCGTCAATGGCGGCGCGCATGCCGATAATCCGATCGACTTCCAGGAATTCATGATCCTGCCGGTCGGCGCCCCGTCGCTGCGCGACGCCGTGCGTTGGGGCTCGGAAATCTTCCACACTCTGAAGAAGCGGCTGAAGGACGCCGGCCACAACACCAATGTCGGCGACGAAGGCGGTTTCGCGCCGAACCTCAAGAACGCCCAGGCCGTGCTCGATTTCGTCATGGGTTCGATCGAGAAGGCCGGCTACAAGCCGGGCAAAGAGGTGGCGATCGGGCTCGATTGCGCCGCGACCGAATTCTTCAAGGACGGCAATTATGTCTACGAGGGCGAGCGCAAGACGCGTGACCCCAAGACCCAGGCGAAATATCTGGCGAAACTCGCAGCCGATTATCCCATCATCTCGATCGAGGACGGCATGGCCGAGGATGATTGGGAAGGCTGGAAATACCTGACTGATCTCTGCGGCGACAAGGTGCAGCTGGTCGGCGACGATCTCTTCGTCACCAACACGGCGCGGTTGCGCGACGGCATCCGCATGGGCGTCGCCAACTCCATTCTGGTCAAGGTCAACCAGATCGGCTCGCTAACCGAGACGCTCGACGCGGTTGAGACCGCGCACAAGGCGAGCTACACCGCCGTCATGTCGCACCGCTCGGGTGAGACGGAGGACTCGACGATCGCCGATCTCGCCGTCGCGACCAATTGCGGGCAGATCAAGACAGGGTCGCTGGCGCGGTCCGACCGCACGGCGAAGTACAACCAGCTGATGCGCATCGAGGAAGAACTCGGCAAGCAGGCGCGTTATGCGGGACGGTCGATATTGAAAGTCTGAGATTCCGTCGAAACGGCAGTCTGGCGGGCGGGGATTCCCGCCCGCTGTCGTTTCAGATGCAAAAAATCCATCCACCTGTAACCGCGCATTAAGCATGATGGCGGCAGAAAGGAGCGGAAGGGATTTGCGCCATGTGGACACGCCAGCACCGACAGAGAAATACCGGCCGGCTGATCGTACCGGCCATATCGGCGGCGTTCCTCGCCTATTTCGGATTCCACGCTTATCATGGCGAGTTCGGCATCTATTCCAAATACCAGCTCGAGGCCCGGGTGGCGGAGCTGGAGGGAAGGCTGGGCGAAATCCGGGCGCAGCGCATCGAGCTGGAGCGGCGGGTGCAACTGCTGCATGACGGCACGCTGGAAAAGGACATGCTGGACGAGCAGGCGCGCAAGGCGCTCAATCTGTCGCATGAGGACGAGATAACCATCATGCGACCGTTGCGTCAGTAAAATTAACTGACCTCCGGTTAATAGAAGATATCCTCAACAAAATGAAGCGTTTAGCTGCATGACAGCCATGCATTTTTCCGCATGGCTCAATCGGGTTGCTCATGCTAGCTTTTCTCTACACAGGGAGGTGAGCGTCTCCCTTGATGTCCGCCAAGAGACATAAACAGGGAGTGATGCATGGCCGTAGCCGCCAGAAAAGCGTCCGCTAAATCGAAAGCGGACGCGAAATCCTCATCCGCGCCCGTCGCGCCCAAGCCCGCCGAATTCACCAAGCAACAGGAACTTTCCGCTTATCGCGGAATGCTCCTGATCCGGCGCTTCGAGGAGAAGGCCGGCCAGCTCTACGGCATGGGCTTCATCGGCGGCTTCTGCCATCTTTATATCGGCCAGGAAGCGGTCGTCACCGGCCTGAAGATGGCGATGATCGACGGCGACCAGATGATCACCGCCTATCGCGACCACGGCCACATGCTGGCGATGGAAATGACGCCGCGCGGCGTCATGGCCGAACTGACCGGACGCCGCGGAGGCTATTCCAGGGGCAAGGGCGGCTCCATGCACATGTTCTCCAAGGAAAAGCATTTTTACGGCGGCCACGGCATCGTCGGCGCGCAGGTGTCGCTCGGCACGGGCTTGGCCTTCGCCAACCGCTATCGTGACAACAACAACGTCGCGGTGACCTATTTCGGCGACGGCGCCGCCAACCAGGGCCAGGTTTACGAGAGCTTCAACATGGCCTCGCTGTGGAAGCTTCCGGTGATCTACGTCATCGAGAACAACCGCTACGCCATGGGCACGTCGGTCGCCCGCTCGTCCGCCGAGACCGACTTTTCGCATCGCGGCCTGTCGTTCCGCATCCCCGGCATCCAGGTGAACGGTATGGATGTGCGCGCGGTCAAATCCGCCGGCGACATGGCGACCGAATGGTGCCGCGCCGGCAGCGGGCCGATCATCCTCGAAATGCAGACCTACCGCTATCGCGGCCACTCCATGTCCGACCCAGCCAAATACCGGTCCAAGGAGGAGGTGCAGAAGATGCGCGCCGAGCAGGACCCGATCGAGCAGGTGAAAGCGCGGCTCATCGACAAGAAATGGGCGAGCGAGGACGAGTTGAAGGCCGTCGACAAGGAAGTCCGCGACATTGTTGCGGACGCCGCCGAATTCGCGCAGACCGATCCCGAGCCGGACCCTTCCGAGCTCTGGACCGACATCGTACTCTGAGGGAGGGCGCGAAAAATGCCGATCGAAATTCTCATGCCCGCGCTCTCGCCTACGATGGAGGAGGGCAATGTCTCGAAATGGCTGAAGAACGAGGGCGACAAGGTCGTCGCCGGCGACGTCATCGCCGAGATCGAGACCGACAAGGCCACGATGGAAGTCGAGGCCGTCGATGAAGGCACGCTGGCGAAGATCCTGATTGCGGCGGGCACCGAGGGCGTCAAGGTCAATACGCCGATCGCCGTGCTGGCGGTCGATGGCGAGGATGTCGATCAGGCCGGCGAGGGCGTCGGCGAGGAAGAAACCCCGAAGCCGAAGGCGGCCGATTCGGATACGCCGAAGCAGGCCGAAGGCGACGCGGGCGGCAAGGCGCGCGAGCCCTCCGGGGAGCCGAGCGCGGACAAGGACGCAGCCAAGGTTCCCGCCGCGCCCAAGGCGGAAATCGCCGCCGACCCGGACATCCCAGCCGGGACCGAAATGGTGTCGACCACCGTGCGCGAGGCGCTTCGCGACGCCATGGCCGAAGAGATGCGGCGCGATCCGGACGTCTTCGTCATGGGCGAGGAGGTCGCCGAGTACCAGGGCGCCTACAAGGTCACCCAGGGCTTGCTCGAGGAATTCGGGCCCAAGCGCGTGATCGACACGCCGATCACCGAATATGGCTTTGCCGGCGTCGGCACCGGCGCCGCGATGGGCGGCCTCAGGCCCGTCATCGAGTTCATGACCTTCAACTTCGCTATGCAAGCGATTGATCACATTATCAATTCGGCGGCGAAGACGAATTATATGTCGGGCGGCCAGATGCGCTGCCCGATCGTCTTCCGCGGCCCCAACGGCGCCGCCGCCCGGGTGGGCGCCCAGCACAGCCAGAATTACGGGCCCTGGTACGCCAACGGGCCCGGCCTCGTCGTCATCGCGCCTTATTCGGCGGCCGATTGCAAGGGCCTGCTCAAGGCTGCGATTCGATCTGAAGATCCGGTCGTATTCCTTGAGAACGAATTGCTTTACGGCCAGTCTTTCGACGTTCCCAAGCTCGACGATTACGTCCTTCCGATCGGCAAGGCACGGATCGCCCGCGAGGGCGGTGACGTCACTTTGGTCTCCTACTCGATCGGCGTCGGCGTCGCCCTCGACGCGGCCGCGACGCTCGCTGAGGAGGGGATCGAGGCCGAGGTGATCGACCTTCGAACCCTGCGCCCGCTCGACAAGGCCGCCGTGCTCGCCAGCCTGGCGAAGACCAACCGCATGGTCTGCGTCGAGGAGGGCTGGCCGGTCAGCTCGGACGAGATCGAGCTGATGGCGGTGGCGATGGAGCAGGGGTTCGACGATCTCGATGCGCCGGTCATGCGCGTCACTGA
>DASZDZ010000117.1:0-6133 GCA_035941355.1 Pseudaminobacter sp. | reverse complement strand
GAGACCGACACCGGCCGCATCTACTACGACAGCAACGGCAACGCGGCCGGCGGCAACTTCCTGGTAGCGGACCTCGACAGCGGCCTGGGGGTCACCAACGCCGATTTCTTCATCGTGTGAGGAGCGTCCGCCCAAGACATCAGGGAGGCCGCGTGATCACTCCGGTTTGGCCGGGGTAGCCTGCTCGGTCGCGGCCGCCGTCTTGTCGCCGCGCCGTTTCTCCAGCCAGCGGCTGTAACGGCGCGTCAGGGCTTCGTGCACCCGTTCGCCGAGAACCAGCATGCACGGCGTGAGCATCAGCGTCAGGAAGGCGGAAAAGGCGAGCCCGCCCGCGACGGTGGTCGACAGTTCCGTCCAGTACTGGGTCGACGGCGCGCCGTACTGTATCTCGCGGGCGATGAGGTTGATGTTGAGGCCGAGTATCAGCGGCATCAGGCCCAGCACGTCGTTGATAGAGGTGAGAAAGACCGGCCGGAGGCGCTGCGCGCCGGTGCGCAGCGCGGCATCCTCGGAATCGCGACCCTTTCTCCGCATTTCGTTGTAGGTGTCGATCAGGACGATGTTGTTGTTGACGACGATCCCGCCGAGCGAGATGACGCCGAGCCCGCCCATGACGATGCCGAAGGGCCGGTCGGTCAGCAACAGCCCAATCAGGACGCCGATAATGGAAAAGACGATCGCGCTCATCACCACCAGCGCCTGGTAGATATTGTTGAGCTGCGTCACCAGCACGAGGAAGACGAGCAGCACCGCGGACACGAAGGCGATCAGGAGGAAGTTCGATGCCTCGTCGATATCCTCCTGCTGGCCGACGAAGCGCGCCTCGACGCCCGGCGGCAGCCCTTGCTGCTCCAGCGCCTGCCGCATCTCTTCCACTTTTTCCGCCGGCAGCTCATCTTCCGCGACATCGCTCTCGACCGTGACGACGCGGCGCGTATCCACCCGCCTGATGATCCCGGTCTTTTCGGCCGGTTCGATGGTGACGAAATTCGTGATCGGCGTCTGGCCGCGCTCGGTGGCGATGGTCAGGCGCGACAGCCCGTCGAGCGTGCGTTCATGGGCGGGAAACCGCACCACGATGTCGACCGCCTCCTCGCTGTCTTCCGGACGGTATTCGGCGAGCTTCAGTCCCTGCGTCAGGAGCTGCACGGCCTGGCCGAGGGTTGCAACGTCGACGCCGAACCGGGCCGCACTTTCCCGGTCGACCGCGATGCGCCACTCGACACCGGGAACGTCGGTGGTGTCTTCCACGTCGGTGAAGCCGCCGAACCGGCTCATCAGCGCGCGCGCCTGGCCGGCGGCTTCTTCAAGCGTCGCGACATCCTCGCCGAAGAGGCGCAGTTGGATCGGCTTGCCCTGGGTCGGGCCCTGCTCCTGTTCCGTTGCCGTGATGCTGACGCCGGCGATGCCCGCGGTCCGCCGGCGCACTTCCTCGATGATCCTGGCGGCGCGGGGCCGCTGGTCCCATTCGAGCAGGTCGAGCTGCAGAATGCCGACGGTATCGGCCGATATCTGCTCCGCCTGCAGTCCTTCCGCCCCTTGCGCGCCCTGGTCGATGGTGCGCGAATAGATGTGCCGGATGCCGCCGACGCCGAGGATGGCGTCGCCCACTTCACGCACCATGCGGTCCTTCTCGTAGACGGACAGGTTGTCGCGCGCCTTGACGGTGACCTGCACGAAACGCGGCTCGATCTCGGGAAAGAACTCGACGCCGCGTCCGAAAAACAGGTAGGCCGCGATCGCCACGGCAAGGAGCGCGAAGGTCGCGACGAGCGTCGTCGCCGGCCAGCGCAGCAATCGCCTCAGGACGCCGACATAGAGGCCCGTGACGCGGTCCAGATCTTCCAGGTTGCCGGATTCGGCCGCCGACAGCGCGGTCTCCTCCTTCTGCGGTCGCGGATTTCGGCGCCCGATCAAGCTGCCGAGAACCGGAATGAAGATCAGGCCCATGGCGAGCGACGCGATCATGATCACAATGACCGTTATCGGCAGGAACTTCATGAATTCGCCGACGACGCCTTCCCAGAACAGCAGCGGAATGAACACGCAGAGCGTGATCGCCGTCGAGGCGAGGATCGGCCCCGACATGCGCTTGGAGGCCTCCTTGTAGGCCTCGGCCGGCGGCTTTCCGCCGGCCATCCAGCGGTCGGCGAGTTCAGTCGTAACCACCGCGGAATCCACCAGCATGCCGAGCACCAGGATGAGGCTGAACAGCACGATGATGTTGAGCGTGTAGCCCATCCACCAGATGGCGATGATGCCGGCGAGGAACGACGCGGGGATCGACAGTCCCACCAGCAGTGCGTTTCGCCAGCCAAGTAGGGCGACCGTCACGATCATGACAAGCAGGACCGCGGCGATGACGTTGTTCTGCAGGTCGCCGAGCGTCTCGCGTACCTCCTGCGACTGGTCCTGCAGGAAGGTCACGGAGACGCTGTCCGGGATCAGCGGGCCGCTCTGTTCCAGCAGCGCCTTCACGGCCTCGATCGTCTCGATAATATTGGCGCCGATCCGCTTCTTGACTTCCAGCGCCACCGCCGGCTGTCCGTCGATGCGCGCGAACCCCGGGGGATCCTTGAAGCCGCGCCGTACGGCGGCGACGTCACCCAGCCTGACGACCGTATCTCCCGAAACCTTGACCGGGATCGCACGCACGTCCTCGACATCCTCGATGACGCCCGGAACCTTGAGCGCGAGCTTGCCCGCGCCGGTATCGATCGACCCGGCGGCGACGAGCTGGTTGTTGCGCTGGACGCGCGCCAGCAATTCCTCGAACGGAACGCCGTAGCTTTCGAGCGTGCTGGGATCGACGAGAATCTCGAGAGCCTGCTCCCGCGCGCCGCCTATATCGACCTCCAGCACGGTCGGAAGCGTCTCGATGCGATCCTTGAAATCCTCGGCAAGATCGATGAGCACGCGCTCGGCGACCGGTCCCGACAGGACGACGGTGAGCACAGGGAAAAGCGCGACATTCACCTCCTGCACGACCGGCTCCTCGGCCGCGAGTGGCAATTCCGCCTGGGCGGTCTCGACCGCCTGCCGCACGTCCAGCTCGGCCTGGTCGGGATCGAAGCCCGCCGTGAACTCGAGCGTCACCGACGCAAAACCCTGCGCGGCCACGGCGCGCATCTCGTCGACGCCCTCGATGGACTGCAATTCGCGTTCGAGCGGGCGCACCAGGAGCCGCTCCGCATCTTCTGGCGAAATGCCCTCGTAGACGACAGAAACGTAGATGATCGGGATAGGCACGTCCGGCGCCGATTCCTTGGCTATGCGCAAATATGCGAAGGCGCCGGTGACCAGGATCAGCACGAACAGGATCGTCACCAGGCGGTTGCGGCCGAAGGCGCTTTCGATCAGCCGCTTCATTGCGGGCCCCCCTGCCCTGCGCCGCCCGAGGCTCCGCCAGTGGGGGACCCGGAATCCGCCGGCGCGCCGGGACCGCCGGCACCCGGCGTGGACGCCCCTGCCCCGCCTTGCGGCGCAGCCGGGGCGGGAGCCGGCGGCTGGGCGACCGGTGGAGACGGTATGGTGGGCGGCGTCACGCCGGTGGAAGGCGCGGGAACGGGTTCAATCGGCGGGGCGCCCGTATCGCCGGTTGCACCCGGCTGCGCACTTCCCCCTCTCTGCGGGACCGTCTGGCCGCCTACCGCCTGCCCCGCGGAGGGAGCGACGCCCGCCGCACCACCGCCTGCCGCCTGTCCGGCGGAGGGTGCGACCCCGGCGGCGACGGCGTCGGCGCCGGTCTTTTCGCAGAGCTCTTCGGCCGGCGGGGGATCGGCGAGTTCTTCGGCGGCATCCAGCGGATCGGAACGCACCGTGGAGGTCGGCGACGGAGCGCCTTGCGGAGCATTGGCGGCGGTGCCGGCGGCTGCCGGCCTGGCGTTCGCCACGCGGACGTTTTCGCCCTGCCGGACGAATCCCTGGCCGGTCGAAATCAGTTGCAGCCTGTCCGGCAGCCCGCCTATCCAGACCCCGTCTGTCTCCGCATGCAAGATTTCGACCCGGTGGAAGGCGGCCTTCCCGTTCTCGTCCACGGATTTGACGCCGAGTTCGCCGGCTTCGTCGAGAGCGAGAATCGCCGGCGAAACGAAATGCGCCTTGACCTCACCAGTCTTCAACCGCAGTTCGGCGCTGACGTGGGAGGGAATGCGCCGGTCTTCGTTCGGCACGCGGACCTCCACCCGGAAGGTGCGGGTCTCTGGATCGGCCGCCGGAGCGATGAAGCAGACCCTGCCCTTGGCAAGCCCGCCGGTGGCCAAACTCACCAGCGCCACGCTGCCGCGATCGACCTTCCCAACGTCGCGCTGGGAGACGTTCAGCATGACGCGCAGCGGCGAGTTGTCCACGACTCTGATGATCGGCCCTCCCGCCGCGGCGAACTGGCCGGCGTTCACGAAAACGTCGCTGACGATGCCGGGTATCGATGCCTCGACCTCCGTATCGTCGATTTCCTCCCGAATGCTGGCGAGTTCGGCGCGGGCGCTCTCCAACTGGGCTTCGAGTTCGCGCACCCGGCTTTCCGCCGCGAAGCCGTCCTCCGCCAGCTGGCGCATGCCTTCCAGATCCGCCTCAAACGTCTTTACGCGCGCTTGCGCGCTCTCGCGCCGGCTCGATCTGGCGTCGAGCCGGATGCGCGCCACGACGGCGCCTGCGCGCACCTGATCGCCTTCCTGAACGATGATCTCGTCGATGGTGCCGGCCGCCTGTGCGATGACGTCGGCCGTGCGGAACGGCTGCGCGCCGCCTTGCGCGAAGATGTACTGCGGAACCGTCCGCGCCTCGGACGTGCGTACTTCGACCAGCGTCGGCTGCGCCGTTGCCGCCCTATCCTCCTCGTCCTCGCCGCCGCCGCCGATGATGTACCCGCTGGCGAGCCACGCCGCGGTGGCGGCGAAAAGGCCGATGGCTATCCAGGAGGAGGTCTTCAACGCGAGGATCCTGTGCTGTTTTCTATTCCGGTTCCCTCAGACGATGATCCGGTCCCAGCCGCCATAGTGTTCCTTGCTGCGCTCGCCGCGCGGCAGGCTCAGCCCGATCAGCAGCAGGCCTGCCGCCACGCAAGCCACGGTTCCGAGGCCTGCCGCGCCGTCGAGCATGAACGGCGACGCCGCGATCCAGGCGCCCAGCACGATGTTCAGGAAGCGGACGGGACGGGCGACCTCCGCCATGGCGGTGACCGCGACCATGATGACCAGGCAGCCGGCAACGTGGTCGCTGAAATAGAGCGGCGGCTCGGTCCCGAAGAGCAACGGCGTCGTCATCAGGAGCACCCCGAGCGCTGTACTGGCAACAAGGGTCCAGGGGAAATTGACGCCGCCGGTAACGAACTCGCGCAGTATCTCCCTCACCGGACGATCGAGATCCGGTTCCGGCGTCTGGTCCTCCGAAAGCGCGGGGCCTCCCTTCCAGAAAGTCCGCCAGAACGGCTCGCCCGCGCGGCTCGCGCGCCAGAGATACTGGCAGCTCGCCAGCACCTCGTCGATCGAATAGGGGATCAGCACGACGGTCACCGCCGCCTGAACGATGCACAGGGTGCAGAGCGCGCCGATCAGTGGCGGCTGAATGATGATGAAGCTGACGCTGACGACGCCGAGCGGGACGATCAGCAGCCCGAACAGCAGCACCATCCAGGGCATGGTACGCCAGCGGCGGCGGTCGCCTATGGCGCCCGCCAGTATGTCGAGCGCATAGGCGAAGGCGCCCAGCCCGGCGTCGGCGATCGGGAATCCCTTCGACACCCAGGACGTCACGACAGCCTCGCTGCCGTTGCCGAACGGCGATGCGCCCGGCCCGAAGAATGGGTCCCACAGGCCGTCGATATGGCCGAGCTGGAATGCGGCGAGATAGCGCGAGACGAACAGGCCGACGAAGGCCAGGGCGATGATTGGAATGCGCTGGGTGAAGCTGGATGGCGAATAGCTCCATCCGAGCGGCCTGTCGTCGTCGGCCGCAAGCGAGCGGCGGCTGATTGCGGGCGTCGGCGGGATCATGACCGCGAAAGCCACAACCAGCATGCCGATCAGCGTGTCGACGGCGTATGCGGCGGCGCTGGTCGTCCAGAACGCCAGCGGCGCAAACAGCACCCACAACCCGACGGCGGCCGTGGCCCACTGGATCCACATCCGCTGCC
>DASZDZ010000116.1:0-81439 GCA_035941355.1 Pseudaminobacter sp. | reverse complement strand
TGGGCGTGTGCACGCGGCATATCGCCGAGAAGCAGCTGCCCGAGGCGCTCGCCGGCGCGAAGCGCTATGCCGACTACGACACCGCGCTCGCCGAGCTGAAGCCCGACGTGGTGTCCGTCAACACTCTGCCCGACACCCATGCCGACTATGCCATCAAGGCGATGGAAGCCGGCGCCCACGTTTTCGTCGAAAAGCCCCTTGCGGAGAACGTCGAGAGCGCGCAACGGGTCGTCGACACGGCCAAGCGGACCGGCAAGAAACTGGTGATCGGCTACATCCTCCGCCAACACCCGTCCTGGAACAAGTTCATCGAGATCGCCAGAAAACTTGGGACGCCGCTGGTGTTCCGCATGAACTTGAACCAGCAGTCGAACGGCGAGACATGGGAGTGGCACAAGCGGCTGATGGATTCCTTTCCGCCGATCGTCGATTGCGGCGTCCACTATGTCGACGTGATGTGCCAGATGACGCCGGCCAAGCCGGTGCGCGTCCACGCGCTCGGCGCCAGCCTCACGGACGAGGTGCCGGTCTACAATTACGGCATGCTGCAGGTCGCCTTCGACGACGGATCGGTCGGCTGGTACGAGGCCGGCTGGGGGCCGATGATGTCGGAGACTGCTTTTTTCGTGAAGGACGTGATCTCGCCGAAAGGCTGCGTCTCGATCGTCATGAACGAGGGCGCGACGAAGTCGGACGACGTCGATGCCCATACCAAGACCAATATGATCCGCGTGCACAGCGCCGCGACCGGCGCGGACGGAAAGTTGGCATCTCCAGACCAGGAGCTTTCGATGACCGACGAGCCGGGTCACCAGGAGCTTTGCGACCGCGAGCAGGCCTTTTTGCTGAAGGCGGTCCGCGAGAACCTGGATTTGAACCGCCACATGGATGACGCGGTGAAATCGCTGCGCGTTTGCCTCGCAGCGGACGAAAGCGTGCGCTCCGGCCGCGCCGTCACCCTTTAGAAACTGGATCGGATTGGCCGTGGGCTCGCTAAAAATCGAAAACATCAGAAAATCCTTCGGCTCGGTCGAAGTGCTGAAAGGCATCAACCTGGAGGTGACGGATGGCGAGTTCGTCGTCTTCGTCGGGCCGTCCGGCTGCGGCAAGTCCACGCTGTTGCGCATCATCGCCGGGCTTGAGGATTCGACCTCGGGCAAGGTGCTGATCGACGGCAACGATGTCGGCAACGTGCCGCCGGCCAGGCGCGGCATCGCCATGGTGTTCCAGACCTATGCGCTCTACCCGCATCTGACGGTGAAGAACAATATGAGCCTCGGCCTGAAACAGGCCGGCGAACCCGCCGACGAGATCGCACGGCGGGTCGGCATCGCCTCCTCGATGCTGTCGCTGGAACCCTATCTGGAGCGCCGGCCCGCCGAGCTTTCCGGCGGCCAGCGCCAGCGCGTCGCCATCGGCCGCGCGGTGGTGCGCGAACCGAAGCTCTTTCTCTTCGACGAGCCGCTTTCCAATCTCGACGCCGCGCTGCGCGTCAACACCCGGCTGGAGATCGCGCAGCTTCACCGCCGCCTCGCCGCGACGATGGTCTACGTCACCCACGACCAGGTCGAGGCGATGACGCTGGCCGACAAGATCGTGGTGCTCAACAACGGCCAGATCGAGCAGGTCGGCGCACCGATGGAACTTTATAATTCGCCGGCAAACGAATTCGTCGCGAGTTTCATCGGCTCGCCGAAGATGAATTTTGTCGACGGCGCCCGGCTTGGCGAGACGGCCAAGACGCTCGGCGTCCGCCCCGAACACATAACCGTCGATCCCCACGCCGGCACCTGGAAAGGCACGGTCATCCACGCCGAGCATCTCGGCGCCGACACCAATCTCTATATCGACACCGAAAAGGCCGGCCTGCTGACGGTGCGCATCTTCGGCGTTTACGACGCCGAGCCCGGCGCGGCGATCTATGCCACGCCCGATCCGGCCAAAACCTATCGCTTTGGTGCCGACGGCAAGGTAATTAGCAGAGCGTGATCCCGAACCGAAGGTCCGCATAGCGAAAAGTTGCAGACTTTTCGGACAAGATCATGCTTGAATCAGCAGTTGGGGCCCCATTCCGATCCGGATCGGAATGGAACAGGCTCCAGCGCCGGTTGAAAGCTCGAGCCGGCACTGTAAATCAGTCGGCCGAGGCAAGCATGGACCGGGACGACATAGACAAAATAGCGGCATGGCTGGCCGATCGCGGGCTCGCCGGCGATGGCGAACTCGCGCTGCTACACGGCTTTTGCGAGCGCTGCGTGGAAGCGGGCCTCGCCCTTTCGCGGGCGGTCGCGATCATCGACACGCTGCATCCGGTCTATGAGGGCCGCGCGTTCTTCTGGGACCGCGACCGGCCGCTCGCAACGCCTGTTTCGGAATATGGGCCGAGCGACAACAGCTCCTACAGCGAGGAATGGCAGAGAAGTCCGTTCTACTATCTGCTGCAAAGCGAAGACACCGAACTGCGCCGCCGCCTCGACGCGGGCGAGACGGAAGACTTCCCGCTGCTGGCGGAGCTGCGGGCGGAAGGGCAGACCGATTATTTCGCGATGATCCAGCGCTTCAACCGGGAGGCCGCCATCGGCGAGATGGACTGCTTCATGTCGCGCTGGTCGACGGCGCAGACCGGCGGCTTCACAGACGCCGACCTTGCCGCGCTGCGCCGCCTGGTGCCCATGCTCGGACTGGCGATCAAATCGACATCGCTGGCGCGGGTGGCGGAATCGCTGGTCGAAGCCTATCTCGGCCGGGACGCCGGCCGGCGCGTGCTGCAGGGCCGGATGTCGCGCGGCGTGGTCGAAAAGATAAACGCCGTCCTGTGGTTTTCGGACATGCAGGGTTATACGGCGCTTTCCGAAAGCATCGCGTCCGACCAGTTGATCCCGCTGCTGGACGACTACGCCGAGGCGGTCATTTCGGCCGTCCACGGCGCCGGCGGCGACGTACTCAAGCTCATCGGCGACGGCATACTGGCGATCTTCACCGCCGACGATCCCGAGGAGGCCTGCTGCTCGGCGCTGCGGGCCGAAGCGGAGCTGAGGTTGCGGCTGGCCGAACTCAACCAGCGCCGCGAAGCCGAAGGAAGGCCGACCACGTCGATCTATCTTGGGCTGCATATCGGCGACGTCTTTTATGGAAACATCGGCAGCAAGGACCGGCTCGACTTCACCGTCGTCGGCCAGGCGGTGAACGAGGTGAGCCGCATCGCGTCGATGTGCAGTTCAGCCGATCGCGACGTCCTCTTTTCGGCAGCCTTCCGCGCGTCGCTGCCCGAAGCGGAGGGGGCGAAGCTCGTCTCGGTCGGCCGCTACGCGCTGCGCGGCGTTGGCCGCGCCCAGGAACTGTTCACGCTCGATCCGGAACTGGCGGTTTTCCCTCCCCCGTGAGGGCAGCTATCGCATATGGAAAGCACGGCGCTGACGACCCCCTCGCCCTTGTGGGGAGGGAAAGCGCTGTAAGGTGCACGACGGATCAAGGCTGGGAGACGGTTCGAACGTCTCGCGGAGATTGGGGCCAGGCGGCGGCATAGCAAAATCGCCTGGCAAAACCACCGCCATTACGATTCCGCCGGATAGCATCTTGTGGACTGGAGGCGCTATTCGACCGAGCCGACCAGCGGCGCCTGACCTGTCCGGATGCTTACCCAGCGCCCGGTGTGATCGCTCGCCTGCCGCTTCAGGAAGCGGTAGCCGGTATTGTTCCACTGGCGCACGACATCGGAGAGATTGTCGAGAACGAAATCGCCCTTGTCGGTCCGGATGGTCAGGATGGCGTGGCCTTCGCCGTCGGACTTGCGCACGACGGTGATGAGCAGGTTCGACAGCGACAGGCCCTTGCTGTTCAGGGTGCGGCGCTTTTCGAGCACGTAGTCCTCACAGTCGCCGACGCCTTTCGGATAGGCCCAGACCTCGTCCTTGCCGTGAATGTCGAAATCATTCATCGGCCGGATGGCGTGGTTTATGGCGATATTGACGTCCACCAGCTTTTTCCAGAGCGCGCCGGTCATCGTCTCCGGCCCTAGATCCCGGGTCCGAATGGCGCACTCGGCCGGAGCGCTCTTGCAGAATTCGTAATGTCCGATCGGCTGTGAGGTCAGCCCGCCGGTCGTCATCGGCGCTGCCGCATATGCCTGATTCACGGAGCAGGCGGCCATCGCCACCGCCAACAATCCGGCGCGCATTGCTGCGCACCGCGCCTTTGCACTGGAGTCCATGCCCGTTTCGCCCCGCATTTTTATTAATGAAACGTTAAGGGCGATTTGCGGGACATGTCAATTATTGAAGCCGGCTGATTGCCCGCCATGGTTACTGTCGAGCCGTCGGCGCGACGAATTTGCAACATAATGGGACAGGCATGCGCGCCATCCTGCGCAATCCAAGAACCGCGCGCAGGTTATCCGGCGAAGCTTACGCCTTGGCTGCTCGGACGAGGCGCGGCCGGGCCGGTATCCTGGTCTGGCGGCCATAGCTGTTGATGAAATCGGCGATGCGCGGCACGATCTCGGCGCGAAAGCGCGAGCCGTTGAAGACGCCGTAATGCCCGACTGCGGGTTGCATGTAGTGTGCGCGCCTGTCGTCGGAAATATTGACGCAAAGGTCATGTGCGGCCTTGGTCTGGCCGATTCCCGAAATGTCGTCGTTCTCGCCCTCGATCGTCAGCAGCGCCACATTGCGGATCGCGGCCGGATCGACCGGCACGCCGCGATGCGTCATCTCGCCCTTCGGCAGCGCATGGCGCACGAACACCGTGTCGACGGTCTGCAGATAGAATTCGGCCGTAAGATCCATCACCGCGAGGTATTCGTCGTAGAAGTCGCGGTGCTTCTCGGCGCCGTCGCCGTCATTCTTCACCAGGTGCATGAAGAAGTCCTTGTGCGCGGTGATATGCCGGTCGAGATTCATGCTCATGAAGCCCGAGAGCTGCAGGAAGCCCGGATACACGTCGCGGGTGAAGCCCGGAACCGGCCACGGAACCTGCATGATGACGTTGTCGCGAAACCAGTCGATGCCCTTTTCCTCGGCGAGCAGGTTGACCGCCGTGGGATTGCGTCTGGTGTCGATCGGCCCACCCATCAGAGTCATTGTCGACGGCGCGAAAGGATCCTCGCGCGCCTCCATGAGCGCGGCCGCCGCCAGCACCGGCACCGAGGGTTGGCAGACGGCCATGACATGGGTGTCCGGGCCGAGCGCATGCAGCATGTCGATGATGTAGTCGATGTAGTCGTCGAGATCGAACCGGCCTTCAGATACCGGAACCATGCGCGCGTCCGTCCAGTCCGTGACATAGACGTCGGCATGCGGCATCATAGCCTCGACCGTGCCGCGCAGCAGCGTCGCATAGTGGCCGGACATCGGAGCGACGATCAGGAGCTTGGGGTCTGGCCTGCGGCCTGCGGGCACCGCCCGTTCGAAGTGGATCAGGTTGCAGAAGGGCCGCGACCAGACGATCCTCTCCGTCACCGGCACCGTTTTCCAGTCGACGACGGTTTCGTCGAGACCGAAGCTTGGCTTGCCGTAGCGCCGCGTCGTTCTCTCGAAGAGCTCGGCAGTCGCGGCGACCGACCGGCCCCAATGCGTGTGGGAGAACGGATTGAGCGGATTGGAGTAGAAGAGTTTTACGGCGTCGGCGTAGGCCCTTAAGGGCTGCACGGCGGCGTGATTCATCTCGTACAGCTGGTAAAACATCAATACCCCGTCGCCGTCGATTTCCGAATCGGCCGGCCTTGAGACCGGCTCTGATCATTAGGCAACGAACTTAACAACCTTTTGTTGCGCCGCAATAGTTCACGCCGCGTTATTTATTCTCATCCTTCGTCTAGCTGTTGAAAACCGCACGATATTGCAAATTCGCGCGCGGCTCGCGCCTTCTGCGATGCAAAATCGCGGGTCGAAGACAGCTTCAGGCCCCCTCAACCAAGACGATTTCGCCATCGGCGAATCGCTGCCGGATGGCCTTGGCAGCCTGATATTCGGGCGAGTTGTAGCAATCGCGGGCCGCCGTGAGCGACGGGAATTCTATGATGACGTTGCGCGCACGCGCCGTGCCTTCCGCCGCTTCATGGTCGCCGCCGCGCGCCAGGAAATGGGCTCCGAAGCGCTCGAAGGCAGGCTTCGCCGCCGCCACATAGCCTTTGTAGCCTTCGGGGTCGCGAACATCGACCCGGGCGATCCAGTATCCTTTCGGCATTTGTTTCCTCTCTGTTGCTTCTTGCGGCTGGCCGCGCCAATCCCGCTCAGCCCCGGTCCATTTCCTCGAGAATAGCCCGCGCCGCGGCGCGCCTGTCAACCGAGGCGACGATCGGCCTGGCGACGACGAGATGGCTTGCGCCGGCGCGAATGGCGTCGCGCGGCGTGACCACGCGCTTCTGGTCGCCATGGTCGCTGCCGGCGGGACGAATGCCCGGCGTGACCACCGCAAGCTCCGGGCCGACGATCTTTCGCACCGCCGCCGCCTCGCCGGCCGAACAGACGACGCCGCCCATGCCGGCGGCCAGCGCCTGCTCGGTACGACGGAGCACCAGCGTGTGCGGGTCGTACTCGTAGCCCGCCTCGATCATGTCAGCTTCGTCCATAGAGGTCAGCACGGTGACGCCGAGCAGGCAGAGGCCAGTGCCGCTCGCCGCCTGGACCGCCGCCCGCATCGCCTTCGGATAGGCATGCAGTGTCAGCATGGAAACGCCCATTCGGGCGACGTTCTCCACCCCCTTGGCGACAGTGTTGTCGATATCCAGGAGCTTCATGTCGAGGAACACCTTCGTGCCGCCGGCCGCCAGTTCGCGGGCAAGGTCCAGACCACCGGCGAAAGCGAGCTGGTAGCCGATCTTGTAGAAGGAAACGACGCCGTCGAGTTCTTCCACCACCTTGCGGGCTTCGGTCACGGTAGGCACGTCGAGGCCAACGATCAGGCGGTCCCGCATCAGGTTCCCCGTCATCCAAGCTCTCCCGTGAAAGTCTCGACCGGCGTCCAATGGCACAAAAGACGCCGGTCGGAAAGCCGGAACGCGAAGATGTTGCCGCCACCCGGCGGCTGGTCGCCGGAACGAGAAATTGGCATGCCGGCCAGATGGCATTTCAGCAGCGTTCCGACCCCGCCATGCCCGACAAAGGCAATGGGCCGATCGTTCGGCCCGCCATCGAGCAAAGCACCGACAGCCCGGACGATGCGTGCCTGCGCATCGATTGCGCGCTCCCAGCCACGAAAGCGCCGCTCCGGATTGGCGAAGAACCAGTCGGCGGCTTTCTCGAATTCGGGCGGCGGCAGATAGCCTGTGGCGGAGCGGTCGTTCTCGCCTGTTTCCGGCGCGATCTCGTATTCGACAGCGGCGGTCTCGGCCAATATCGCCGCCCCTTCGACAGCCTTCCGCTCGGCGCTGGCGACGATGCGGGAAAGTGAACGGACCCATGGCCGCTGCCGGATAGCGACAAGGCGCGAGCGTCCGATTTCCGAAAGGCCCCATTCCGGTACGGGAACCGACGCATCGGCCGCCACCTGCGGATGGGTGATGTAGAAGCCGATCAACCGCCCGCCCTGAGCGACATCATCTTCGCCCGTTCGATCAGGGTCCGCACGACGGTCTCCATCCTGCGGCGCAGATGCTCATCCTTGAACTCGCCGCGCTCATCGAAAGCGTCTTGCGCGCGCGGCACCGAGCATTGCGGGGTGATGATCTCGACGCCGCAATTCATCAGCACCGAACGCAGATGGTAAAGGCCGCGCGCCCCGGCGAAATTGCCGTCGGACGACGAGCACAGCGCCGCGATCTTGCCGGCATAGGGCTTGAACGGCCGCCCGCCATCCTTGTGAATCCGGCTGACCCAGTCGATCGTGTTCTTGAGCAGCGGCGGGATGGAGGAATTGTATTCGGGACTGGCGATCAGCAATCCGTCATGGGAGGCGATGAGGTGCGCCAGCTTGAAGGCATTCTCGGGAACGCCTTTCTCGACTTCGAGATCCTGGTCCATGATCGGCAGGGGATAGTCGGCAAGCGAGATGCGGGTGACTTCCGCGCCCTGCAGCGCAAGCTCCTTCGTCGCCGCGTCGGCAGTTTTACCGCTGTAGGCGCCGGTGCGGATCGAGCCGGCAAAGACGAGAATTTTGGGATTCATGAGCGCTCTCCTGCCCCCCACGGGTATAGGCGAAGCGCCGCTGGAATCAATCAGGAACACGCTATTAGAAGATAGACGGCGCGGCCTCTGGAGCCCGCGCAAAGCTTAATTGCGCTTGCGGCGGCGGTAGACCCAGAGCTGCGTCGGCGGAATGTTGCGGATGACGAAATCGAAATGCTCAACGCTGTAGTCGCCAAGGCCGGGCGGCACAGGCGATTTCGGCCCGTAGGTCAGCTGGATCACCGGCCGGCCCTCGGGAATGCGGTCGAGCAGGTCGTTAAGGTAGGCCACGCGGCGGGGAACCGGAAAGTTGAGCAGCGGCACGCCCGAAACCACCGAATCGAATTTCCTGTCGCGCATTGCGCCCAGCGTATTGTCCAGGTCGAAGGCGTCGCCCTCGATGACGTTCACGCCGGGATAGTTGCGCCGCAGATGGCTGACGAAATCGGCGGAATATTCAACCGCGTAGAGGTTTTCCGGCCTGACGCCGCGCGCGAGGATGGCGCGAGTGATGACGCCGGTGCCCGGCCCGACCTCGAGAACTGGAAGGCCTGAGGAAACATCGATGACCGAGGCCATGCGCCTGGCGGTGACCGAACTGGTCGGCACGAGCGAGCCGACGGCCTTCGGCTTGTCGATCCATCCCTTGAAGAAGCGAAGCTCGTCGTCGAACTTCTCCGCCAGCGTCTTGCGTATTTCAGACCCGCGTCGCATGGCGTTTCTCCTCCGACTTTACGTTGCGGATACTTAGCAGCAAACTGGTCCAAAGCAAGGCGGCGTCTGGCGTATGATCCAATCCGCCGCGGGCGGTCAGCTCTCGCCGAAGGATTCGAAAAAGTCCTTCATTCGGGCAAAGAAGCCGCTCGACTGCGGAGAATTCTCCTTGGACGAAAGCTGCTCGAATTCCTCCAGCAATTCGCGTTGGCGCTTGGTCAGGTTTTGCGGCGTTTCGACGACAGTCTGGATGTAGAGGTCGCCAATATTGGGCTGGCGCAGCACCGGCATGCCCTTGCCCTTGAGGCGGAACTGGCGTCCGCTCTGCGTACCTTCCGGCACCTTGACGCGGGTCTGGGTGCCGTCGAGCGTCGCCACCTCGAAGGAGCCGCCCAAAGCGGCCGTGATCATCGAGATCGGAACCTTGCAGTAGAGATCGGCGCCGTCGCGCTGGAAGAACTCGTGCGGCTTGACCGAAAGGAAGATGTAGAGGTCGCCGGGCGGTCCGCCGCGCAAGCCGGCCTCGCCCTCGTTGGCAAGTCTGATGCGCGTACCGTCCTCGATGCCGGCCGGAATGTTGACCGACAGCGAGCGCTCTTCGGTGACCCGGCCTTGGCCGGCGCATTTCGGGCATGGGTCCTTGATGGTCTGGCCGCGGCCCTGGCATTGCGGACAGGTGCGCTCGATCGAGAAGAAGCCCTGCGAGGCGCGCACCTTGCCGTGGCCGGCGCACATGGTGCAGGTCACCGGCTGGGTACCGGGCTTGGCGCCGGTGCCGGAGCATTCGGCGCAGGCGATCGACGCCGGCACGCGAATCTGCGCCGTCTTGCCGGTGAAGGCCTCCTCGAGCAGGATTTCCATATTGTAGCGCAGGTCGGCGCCGCGCTCGCGGCCGGAAGACGAGCGGCGCTGGCGCCCGCCCATCATCTCGCCGAAAATGTCCTCGAAAATATCGGAGAATCCACCACCGCCGAAGCCATGGCCGTTGCCCATGCCGCCATTCTCGAACGCCGCATGGCCGAACCGGTCGTAGGCCGCCCGCTTCTGCGGGTCCTTCAGCGTCTCGTAAGCCTCGCCGATTTCCTTGAACTTGTGCTCGCAGGCGGCGTCGCCGGGGTTGCGGTCGGGATGAAATTGCATCGCCAGCTTGCGGAAGGCAGCCTTCAGCTCCTTCTCATCTGCGCCCCTCTGGACCCCGAGGGTCTCGTAGAAATCAGCCTTCATTTTTTCCCGCTGTCCGGATAATCGATGTCTGGTCGCATCGCTGGCCCGCTTCGGTTCGGCAGATGGCTTCCGATTTAGTAAGCCAAAGCCGCCGATTCCATAGCTTCCGGGGCCTTGCGCAATTTTTTTGGTTTGTCCGAAAAAGGCCCGGCATCACGCCGGGCCTTTTTCGTCAGCTTGCTTCAAGGCAATCAGGCCGACTTCTTCTTGTCTTCGTCCTCGTCGATTTCCTCGAAATCGGCGTCGACCACGTCGCTGTCCTTCGCGGCATCCGCCTTGGCGTCAGCTTCGGCGGCTTCCTTCTGCGAAGCCTCGTACATGGCCTGCCCAAGCTTCATCGAAGCTTCGGCAAGGCTCTGGCTCTTGGCGTTGATCTCCTCGACGTCGTCGCCTTCGGCCGCGGTCTTAAGCGCGGCGATTGCATCGGAAATCGCCGTCCGGTCGCCTTCCGAGACCTTGTCTCCAAATTCCTTCAGCGACTTCTCGGACGAATGCACCAGCGCTTCGGCCTGGTTGCGGGCTTCGACCAGCGCCCGGCGTTTCTTGTCGCTCTCGGCATTGGCTTCGGCGTCCTTGACCATCTTCTCGATGTCGGCGTCGGACAGGCCGCCCGAGGCCTGGATGCGGATCTGGTGCTCCTTGCCGGTGCCCTTGTCCTTGGCCGAGACGTTGACAATGCCGTTGGCGTCGATGTCGAAGGTGACCTCGATCTGCGGCACGCCGCGCGGCGCCGGCGGAATGCCGACCAGGTCGAACTGGCCGAGCGCCTTGTTGTCGGCCGCCATTTCGCGCTCGCCCTGGAAGACCCGGATGGTCACGGCGGACTGCGAATCCTCGGCGGTCGAGAACACCTGGCTCTTCTTGGTCGGGATCGTGGTGTTGCGTTCGATCAAGCGCGTAAACACGCCGCCCAGCGTCTCGATGCCGAGCGACAGCGGCGTCACGTCGAGCAGCAGCACGTCCTTGACGTCGCCCTGCAGCACGCCGGCCTGGATCGCAGCGCCCAGCGCCACCACCTCGTCGGGGTTGACGCCCTTGTGCGGCTCCTTGCCGAAGAACTGTTTCACCACTTCCTGGACCTTGGGCATGCGCGTCATGCCGCCGACCAGAACTACCTCGTCGATCTCGCCCGCCTTCATGCCGGCATCCTTGAGAGCGGCCTTCAGCGGCTCGACGGTGCGCTGCACGAGATCATCGACGAGGCTCTCGAACTTGGCGCGGGTGAGCTTCATGGTCAGGTGCTTCGGACCCGACTGGTCCGCGGTGATGAAAGGCAGGTTGATTTCGGTCTGCGAAGCGGAAGACAGCTCGATCTTAGCTTTTTCCGCAGCTTCCTTGAGGCGCTGCAGGGCGAGCTTGTCGTTCTTCAGGTCGATGCCCTGCTCCTTCTTGAACTCGGAGGCCAGGTACTCGACGAGGCGCATGTCGAAGTCCTCGCCGCCGAGGAAGGTGTCGCCGTTGGTCGACTTCACTTCGAAGACGCCGTCGCCGATCTCGAGCACTGAAATGTCGAAGGTGCCGCCGCCAAGGTCATAGACGGCGATCGTCTTGCCTTCCTTCTTGTCGAGGCCGTAGGCAAGCGCAGCCGCGGTCGGCTCGTTGATGATGCGCAGCACTTCGAGCCCGGCGATCTTGCCGGCGTCCTTGGTGGCCTGGCGCTGGGCGTCGTTGAAATAGGCGGGAACGGTAATGACGGCCTGGCTGACCTTCTCGCCGAGATAGGCTTCGGCGGTTTCCTTCATTTTCTGGAGAATCATGGCCGAAATCTGCGAGGGCGACTGCTTCCTGGCGCCGGCCTCTACCCAGGCGTCGCCATTGTCACCCTTCACGATCTTGTAAGGGACGAGCTTCTTGTCCTTCTCGGTCACCGGATCGTCGTAGCGGCGGCCGATGAGGCGCTTCACTGCAAAGATGGTGTTTTCCGGATTGGTCACCGCCTGGCGCTTTGCCGGCTGGCCGACAAGGCGCTCGTCGCCGTCGGTGAAGGCGACGATGGAGGGCGTGGTGCGCGCGCCTTCCGCATTCTCGATGACTTTCGCGTCCTTGCCGTCCATGACGGCGACGCAGGAATTGGTCGTTCCCAGATCGATACCGATTACTTTGGCCATTTCGTTCTCTCCGCTAAGCAGGCTGTCAGGACCCGTTGAGGCGTTCCCGCGGCAGCCCCTGTTCACAAGATTTTCGTCCGGCCGGGCGGTATTTGCCGCACGCCGAACGAATGTGGCGCGTATATAAGAACAGGCTTGCCTAGGCGCAAGCGCCCTGCGGAAATCTGCGGCGAGGAGGAAGCCTTGTTGGAGCCGGGCTGCAGGCGGTCCGCCGGTCAGGCGAGCGCTACGCCTGCCGCTCGATCACCGCGACGTTCATGGGCGTCCTCAGCCTGAAGCCGATGGATTTGTAGAGCCCGATCGCGACCGAGTTGCTCGCATAGGTGTGCAGGAACGGCTGCTCGCCCTTGGCGAAGATTTTTCCCGCCGCATAAAGCGTCATCAGCCGGCCGAGCCCCTTGCCCTGAAAATCCGGATGCACGCAGACGCCGCTGAGTTCCGAGAGCACGTCCTGCTTCAGCCGCTCGCCGGCCATGGCGATCAGCCTGCCGTTCTCCTTGATGCCCCAGAAGTCGCCGAGCGCCTGCGCCTTCAGCGTGAATGGACCGGGCTTCGTCAGCGTCGCCAGTTCCAGCATGTCGGCGGCGTCCGCCTCGCCGAGCTTCTCGATCCGATCGTCCTCGATGAGGGGCATATGCCGCTCGGCGATCATCTGCACGCCGAGCGCCGTCGCTGTCGCCGTGAACCCGGGCGGCAGGACGAATTCGTACGCCTGCAGGAAGATCAGCGTCTCGCCGGGCGAAGCGATTTCCGCGAGTGCCCGCAGACTTTCGGGGCTCTCGTCCCGGCTCGCCGCGAAGGGATGGATCGCGGGCGCGTAGCGCTTGGCCAAGTCGTTGCCCTGCGCGAGTGCGGCATGTCTGGTGTTCAGCGCGTTCCAGACAGGACGGTCGAGTATGTGGCTCATCACGTCACCTTGACGACACGGCGTTGGAGCGGCCGGGCGGCAAGCCCGTCCTCCATCGCCGCCAGTTGATCGAGCAAGGGCCCGTCGAGATCGCCGCAGAGATCGGCGACCGCCTCCCTTATGCGGGGCCACACATCCCGCTTGGCGTTCGCGACCAGCCGCCGGCCTTCCTTCGAAAGAGAAACGATCCGCCGGCGCTGGTCGTCCGGCGCCTGTTCGCTTTCAAGCATGCCGAGTTCGACGAGCTGCGCGACGGTCCGCGTGGCGCCCGGCTGCGTGATGCCGATCGCATCGGCAAGCTCGCCGACCGTCAGCGGGCCGAGCCTATCGATCGCCGCGAGAAAAGGATACTGGCTCGCCTGAAGCGGCGCGCCGAGTTCGTCCATGATCCTCTGCGTATCGGCCTGCAGCTTCTCGCCGATGCGCTTCATGCGTGTGCCAAGCGTCAGGAATCCGAACGAACGTACCACATCCTCGACCATTCGCGCCTCTCCATTTATATTACATGTTATATAAGTATGCATGAAATTTGTCGAGAAGATTGTGGCGTGCCGTCGAGAGCGTGAGTTGCGATCAAAACGCTTTTTGTTCCGCCCGTTAGCCGATTACGGAGGCCAGTCCGCTAGACATATTCCCAGCCCTCATGCTCGCCGGCGCGGTAGATCGCGTCGATGGCCTTCTGGTTGAGGACCGAATTTTCGAGCGTGAACACCGCGTCCTTGCCGCCAAGCGCTGCCCGCGCGAAGGTCTCGACCTCGAGCCGGTACTGCCGCGTTCCGGGAAAGCGGAACACGCTCGCCTGGGTGTGAGTCTGGTTGTGCAGTTCGATGCGATGGTGGTCGTAATCGCCGGCATTGAACGGCGCATGCACCTCGATGAAGCCCTTTTCGCCGTGAAACACCATGAACTGGCGCAGGGCCATCTGCGTCGAGCAGTAAAAAGTCAGGTCGAAGTCGCCGAAATCGGCCTTGGTGCTGGAATAGATGTCGGTACCGAATTTCTCGTCGCGCTCGACCGTCGCCTGAATGCGCACCGGCTCCTTGCCCGTGACGAAGCGGGTTGCGACCGTCGGGTAGACGCCGATGTCAGGCAGCGCGCCGCCACCCAGCGCCAACTGGTTGCGCATATTTGTGGGATCTACGTTGAAATAGGCGAAGGCGCCCTGCACATGGCGCAGCCTGCCGATCGCGCCCTCGGCAACCAGGTCGCGCACCTTCGCCCATTGCGGGTGGTAGAACACCATGAAGGCTTCGCAGATCAGCACCTTTTTGCGGTCGCGCACCTCGATCAGTTGGTCGATCTCCTTCGCGTTCAAGGCGATCGGCTTTTCGCAGAGCACATGCTTTCCGGCTTCGGCGGCCTTCAGCGCCCATTGGACGTGCTGCGAAGTCGGCAACGGGATGTAGACGCCATCGATCACGTCCGAAGCCAGCATCTCCTCGTAGGAGCCGAAGGCATGCGGCGCGCCGAACCGGTCGGCGAGCGCCCGGGCCTTGTTTAAATCGCGGCTGGCGATCGCCGAGACGACGCCGTTTTCCGCATCGGCCATTGCCGGCAAAAGCTGCTCGCACGCGATCTTGGCCGTCGACAGGATACCCCAGCGAAACATGTAGCTCTCCTCGTATTTGTCTGACAATTCTTAGCCGCTAGCCGCGAGAAATGGAAGGCAGTCAACCCATCTCCAGCGGCCGTTTTCGCCTGGGTGGCGGGAAGGCTGCGTCAAGCTCGGCGAGGTCGGCTTCCGTCAGCTCGATGTCAAGCGCCGCGCGGTTGTCGCGCACATGCCCGAGCGAACCCGCCTTCGGAATGGCGATGACATGCGGGTGGCGCAGTGTCCAGGCCAGCGCGATCTGCGCCGCGGTGGCCCCATGCCGCTCGCCGATCGCCGCGAGCCGCCTGTCGCGGGTCAGGTCGCCCTGCCCCACGGGCGAATAGGCCATGACCGGGATGCCGTCTCTCGCCGATTGCGGCAGCAGGTCGTAATCGATGCCGCGGCTGGAAAGGTTGTAGAGCACCTGGTTCGTCTGCACGAATTCTCCGCCCGGCACTGAGGCCAGTTCCTCCATGTCGTCCATGTCGAAATTGCTGACGCCCCAGCCAAGGATCTTGCCCTGGCTCTTCAGCGTTTCGAAGGCCGCGATCGTTTCCGCAAGCGGCACGCCGCCGCGCCAGTGCAGCAGATAAAGCTCGATACGATCGGTGCCGAGCCGCTTCAGGCTTTGCTCGCAAGCCCGGGCGACACCGGCCCGCGAGGCGTTGGAGGGCAAAACCTTGCTGACCAGAAGCACCTCGCCGCGGCGGCCTTCTATCGCCTCGCGCACGACCTCCTCGGCCCCGCCGTCGGCATACATCTCGGCCGTATCGATCAGCGTCATACCGAGATCGACGCCAAGCCTGAGCGCCGCGACCTCATCGGCGCGGCGCCTGCGATCCTCGCCCATCTTCCAGGTGCCTTGGCCGAGCACCGGCACTTTGGCGTCATTGGGCAATACGGTCGTGCGGACGGAAGAAGACATGGATTTTCCTTTCACCCAATTTGGACGGTGCGTCTAGCCAGCATGAACGGTGTGCCGACCGGGGTGCAATGGTCTACCAGGGCACTACGCTGATTTCCGGCCACCGCTGTTTCGCCCGCGCGGCCTTTTCCTCGTGCGTCGCCCGGTTGTCGATCACGCGGTTCGGCACGATCCGAAAGGAAAAGATATCGTCGAGGCCGAATGGCGCCGTCACCTCGAACTCGCCGGTGCCTGCCAAGCGAACACCCACTGCATGGGTTTTGGATGAGAAATAGCTCAGTGAATGAGACGAGGATCGATAGGCCGGGCATTGCCGGCCGAAGCGCTCCGGATACCAGAGATGCACGCGCGCCTGATTACGGATTTCGACCGCCACCGGCAACTCGGCGAAGTGCGTCTCGCCGGCCTTGATGACGACGTCCTCCGCCTCCCAGGAAAGGTCGGAAGCATCGAAATAGAACAGATCGACGTCCTTGATGCCGTAGCCGGACGGCTTTCCTGTAAGGCTGTTCCATACCGTGTTGTAAATGGCGCCCGATACGATCATCCAGTCGGCCAGGTCGAAATCGCGGGCGCGCTGGAGCGCCGACCTGGTCAAGGTGTCGGCTTTCAGAATGTCGATCAGGATTACGCGCTGCTTGTCGAAATCCAGCCCGGAAAACCGAAGATGATCCATCGCTCCGTTGAAAGCGATTCGCGCGGCGACCGCAACACTCGGCGATCGGCACGGACAAAGCGTCTCCGCAAGCGCAAGCTTTGCCCGAAAAATGCAGCTGTCAAGTTATGCGGCTGGGCAAAGCATCGTTGCGCCCCTACGCTTCTTCGGGGCTTGGCTTCCATCATAAAGGAGACAGCCGATGAAACCGCGCAAACTTGGTTCTCAACTCTCCGTCTTTCCGGTTGGCCTGGGCTGCATGGGCATGAGCCATGCCTATGGCGGCCAGGACGAGAAGGACGCAATCAGGACGCTACATCGAGCCGTCGAGCTCGGCGTGTCCCTTTTCGACACGGCGGAAGTCTATGGCCCCTTCACCAATGAGGTGCTGGTAGGCAAGGCCTTGCGGCCACTGCGCGACAAGGTGACGATCGCCACCAAGTTCGGCTTCAACATCGTTGAGACAGATGAGGGGCCGAAGCAGGTGCCGGGCCTAGACAGCCGGCCGGAGCATGTCCGTGCCGCTGCCGAAGGCTCGCTGAAGCGACTGGGCATTGAGGTGATCGATCTCTACTACCAGCACCGGGTCGATCCGGAGGTGCCTATCGAGGACACGGTCGGAGCAATGGCCGAGCTGGTGAGAGAAGGCAAGGTGCGCACGCTCGGCCTGTCGGAGGCGGGGGTCGCCACCATCCGCAGGGCGCATGCTGTCCATCCGATCGCCGCCGTGCAAAGTGAATATTCGTTGTGGACGCGCGACCCGGAAGCAGGAGTTCTGGACGTGTGCCGCGAACTCGGAATCGGTTTCGTGCCGTTCAGTCCACTGGGTCGAGGGTTCCTTGCAGGCGCCATCAAATCGACGGACCAACTCGGCGCGAACGATTTCAGACGGGGCCTGCCCCGTTTCGACGCCGATAATCTCGAGCGCAATCTGAAGGCAGTGGCCCGGCTCGAGGCTTTTGCGGCGGACAAGGGCACAACTGCGGCGAAGCTCGCGCTCGCCTGGGTGCTGCACCAGGGCGATTTCATCGTGCCTATTCCCGGTTCGCGCAAGATCGCCAATCTCGAAGCGAACGTGGCGGCGGCAGACATAGTGCTGAGCGCCGCCGAGAGTGCCGAGATCGGTGCGCTGATATCGCCGGACCAGATTGCCGGCATGCGCTACAAGGACGAAGGGATGGCACAGACCAACAGGTAAAGAGAGCGATGGGCTGCGGGCTAGCCCCGCAGCACCCCGCCGGTCTGCTTCTTCACGTTCTCGACGATGCGGCCGGCGAGCGCCTCGAAATCCTCGTCGGTCAGCGTCTTTTCGACCGGCTGGATCGAGACCTCGATAGCCACGGATTTCTTTTCCGCCCCGAGCGACGCGCCTTCGAATATGTCGAAGACGGAGACGCCGGCGATCAGTTTTTTGTCCGCGGCGGCCGCGGCGCGGGTAAGTGTGCCCGCCTCGACTGTCTTATCCACCACGAAGGCAAAATCGCGCTTCACCGCCTGGAACGGCGACAGGTCCAGCCGCGGCTTGGTCCGGGTCGGTTTCGCCTTGGGTTCCGGCACGGCGTCGACAAACGCCTCGAAGCCGCAGAGAGGACCCGAAACGTCTAGCACCTCCAACGTCTTCGGATGGAACTCGCCGAAATGGCCGAGCACAGTCTTCGGGCCAAGCTTGATCGTGCCGGAGCGGCCGGGATGATACCAGGCCGGTCCGCCCGCCTCGATCTGCAGCTTGTCCACCGGCGCGCCACAGGCTTCCAGCGCCGCAAGCGCATCGGCCTTGGCGTCGAACACGCCGACCGCGCCGGCATTGCCGGCCCAGTGGCGGCCCGAACCGTCGAGCTTGGCCGTGCCGCGGCGGACGCCTGCCGCGACCCGGCGCTGGTGTTCGGGAGCGGCCCCTTCATAGGTCCCAGACACCTCGAACAGAGCGACGTCGCTCAAGCCACGATCGGCATTGCGCTGAGCGGCGGCGATCAACCCCGGCAGCAACGAGGGCCGCATGTCCGACATGTCGGCCGCGATCGGATTGGCGAGCTTCAGCTCCGGCCGGCCGCCGCCGAACGCCTCGGCGTGCTTGGCCGGAATGAACGACCAGGTGACGGCCTCCATCATGCCGCGGGCCGCCAGCGCACGGCGCGCCGCACGGGTGCGGATCTGCAGCGTGGTCAAAATCTTGCCGTTGACGGCGTTGTGGCTGACCAGCGGCTGCGGCGCGATGTTGTCGACGCCGTGGATGCGCATGACTTCCTCAACGAGGTCGGCCCTGCCGTCGACATCCGGCCGCCAGGAAGGAACCTTCACGTCGACGATTTCGCCCGACGACGCCTGCGGCGTGAAGCCGAGCCGCGACAGTATGTCGAGGCTTTCTTCCTTCGGGACATCGATGCCGGTCAGCCGCTTCACCTCCGAAACCGGGAACGAGACGATCTTCGGAGTGTGGCCGGCATAGCCGACCACTTCCTCTTCGGTCGGCTCGCCGCCGCAGAATTCGAGCACCAGCTTGGTCGCGAGTTCCAGCCCAGGCACCATGAATTCCGGATCGACACCGCGCTCGAAGCGGTAGCGCGCATCGGTGATGATGCCGAGATCGCGGCCAGTGCGGGCGATGTTGAGCGGCTCCCACAGCGCCGATTCGATCAGCACGTCGGTTGTGTTCTCGTCGCAGCCCGAATGCTCGCCGCCCATGATGCCGGCGATGGATTCAATGCCCTTCTCGTCGGCGATGACGCACATTTCGGGCGTGAGCGCGTATTCGCGGCCATCGAGCGCAAGCACCTTTTCACCCGCCACGGCGCGCCGTACGGCGAGATTGCCGCTGACCTTCGCCGCGTCGAAGACGTGCAGCGGCCGGCCGCGATCGAAAGTGATGTAATTGGTGATGTCGACCAGCGCGTTGATGGGGCGCAGGCCGATGGCGATCAGGCGCTGCTGCATCCACTTCGGCGAAGCCCCGTTCTTCACGCCCCTGACAAGCCGCAGCGCGAAGCCGTGGCAAAGCGGCGGCGTGATGCCGAAGTCGAGCCTCACCTTGACCGGGCACATGCCGTTGCCGGCATGCGGCATGATCGCACCGCCGGTCAGCCTGCCGAGCCCGGACGCCGCAAGGTCGCGCGCGATGCCATGGACGCTGGTTGCGTCCGGCCGGTTCGGCGTCAGGCCGATCTCGATGACCGGATCGTCAAGCTTGGCATAGGCCGCGAAGGACGTGCCGACCGGCGCGTCGGCGAGCAGGTCGATGATGCCGGTATGCTCGTCGGAAAGCTGCAGTTCGCGCTCGGAGCACATCATGCCGTGGCTCTCGACGCCGCGGATCTTGCCGACCGCCAGCGTCGTGTCGATGCCGGGAATATAAGCGCCGGGCGCCGCGAAAGCGCCCACCAGCCCAGCCCGCGCATTAGGCGCGCCGCACACCACCTGCACCGGCGGACGGCCGTCGCCGGTGTCGACGGTCAGCACCTGCAGCTTGTCGGCGTCGGGATGTTTTTCCGCCGTCAGCACCTTGGCGATGACGAAGGGCTTCAGCGCCGCCTTGTCGTCGACGGATTCGACTTCCAGCCCGATTGAGGTCAGCCGCTCGACGATTTCGCCGAGCGCCGCGTCGGTCTCGAGATGATCTTTCAGCCAGGAGAGGGTGAATTTCATGTCTGTCTTCCGTCAGGTCGTGAAACACTTGTCGTCAAATGGCGCGGCAGCCCGTCGGGCATATGCACGAAAGGAAGCTGCTCGCGCACATAGGCGTGCATCGTCGGCTTGAAATAGGCGGGCATATCCATCGCGCCCAGCATGAAGTAGATGCGTCCGGCCAGCCGCTCGTCGGCATAGGCGATCGGCGAACCGCATTTCCCGCAGAAGCTGCGCGTAACCGTGCCGTTCTCGAATGTCCGCAGCGTCTCGCCGGCGATCGTGACTTCATCCTCCATGAAGCCGACGAATGCCGACACCGGGGCGCCGGTAGCGCGGCGGCAGTCACCGCAATGGCAGTAGCTGACATGGTGCGGCTCGGCCGACGCCTCAAAGCGCACCGCGCCGCAGCGGCATCCGCCGGTGTGGCTCACTGACTCAACCCCCCGAACAGCGTCGGCAGGTCGAGCGGCCTGAAGCCGTAATGCGACAGCCAGCGCACGTCGGCGTCGAAGAAGGCGCGCAGGTCCGGCATGCCGTATTTCAGCATGGCGATGCGGTCGATGCCCATGCCCCAGGCAAAGCCCTGGTATTCGTCGGGATCGAGCCCGCCGAAACGCAGCACGTTCGGATGCACCATGCCGCAGCCGAGGATTTCCAGCCAGTCATTGCCCTCGCCGAAGCGCACCTCGCCCGGGCGCGAGCGGTCGCACTGGATGTCGACCTCGAGGCTGGGTTCGGTGAACGGGAAATATGACGGCCGGAAGCGCATTTTCAGGCTCGGCACCTCGAAGAACGCCTTGCAGAATTCTTCCAGCACCCACTTCATGTTGGCGACATTCGCCGTCCTGTCGATGACCAGGCCCTCGACCTGGTGGAACATCGGCGAATGGGTGGCGTCGGAATCCTGCCTGTAGGTCTTTCCCGGAATGACGATGCGGATCGGCGGCTTCAGCATCTCCATCGTGCGGATCTGCACCGGCGAGGTGTGCGTTCGCAAAAGCTTGCGCTCGCCCTTTTCGTCGGGATTGAAGAAGAACGTATCGTGCATTTCGCGCGCCGGATGGCTTTCCGGGAAATTCAGCGAGGTGAAGTTGTAATAATCGGTTTCGATGTCCGGACCTTCGGCGATCGAAAAGCCCATATCGGCAAAGATCGCGGTGATCTCATCCGTCACCTGGCTGATCGGATGGATACGGCCGCGCTCGGCCGGCGACTGGCGCACCGGCAGCGTCACGTCGACCTTTTCGGCGATCAGCCGGGCGGAGATCGCGGCGTCCTTGAGTTCGGCCTTGCGGGCAGCGAGCGCTTCGGTGACGCGGTTCTTAAGGCCGTTGATCGCCGGGCCTTTCAACTGCCGCTCCTCCGGGCTCATCGAGCCCAGCGTCTTCAACATGTCGGACACAGAACCCTTCTTGCCGAGGGCGGAAACGCGCACCGCCTCGATGGTCTGCTCGTCGGCCGCCGACGCTATCTCCGCCATCAGCGAGGCTTCGAGCGTATCGAGATTGCTTATGGTCTCGTTCACGATTTTGATCCGCTTGGTTCGATAACTGCCATCTGGCGATCAGTTTGTAATGACTGGCCTTTTCAGCTCAAAGAAAAACCCGCGCCAGCCGTGCCAGCGCGGGTTTCCCAACTCAAGTGCCGAAAAGCTTGGGAAGCGCTGGTCTTAGGCGACAGCGCTTTCAAAAGCGTTCGGCGTGGTGTTCTTCAGATATTCCAGCGCGACCTTGGCCTGGGCCACAAGCGCGGCGAAGGCCTGCGGCTCATGGATGGCCATGTCGGACAGGACCTTGCGGTCGATCTCGATACCGGCCTTGTTCAGCCCGTCGATGAAGCGGCCATAGGTCAGGCCGTGCTCGTGCGTCGCGGCGTTGATGCGCTGGATCCACAGGGCGCGGAAATTGCGCTTGCGGTTCTTGCGGTCGCGGTAAGCGTATTGCAGCGACTTTTCGACCGCCTGCTTGGCGATGCGGATGGTATTCTTGCGGCGGCCGTAGAAACCTTTGGCGGCCTTCAAAACCTTCTTGTGCTTGGCGTGGGCGGTAACGCCCCTTTTTACGCGTGCCATGTCATGATCTCCTTAAACGTTGTGGCCGGGGCTCAGAGGCCGTTCGGCAGAAAATTCTTGATGACCTTGCGGGCGTCGGGTTCGGCGAGAACCATGGTGCCGCGGGCATCGCGAATGAACTTGTTTGAACGTTTGATCATGCCGTGGCGCTTGCCGGCGGCAGCCGACAGCACTTTTCCGGTCGCGGTTATCTTGAACCGCTTCTTTGCAGCGGATTTGGTCTTCATCTTGGGCATTTTGCTCTCCGTATGGGTGCGCTTGATTGCGCTTTTTGTGCTTCGGGCAGACCAAGCCCGCAAAGCATTGCGAACCGCCACGGCATGCCCTGCCGGACGGTTCTGAACGCGGCCTTATAGCGATGCGCCGCAAAAAGCGCAACCGGGAATCACAAGCGGAATATCTGCCTTCAATAGAGATGCAGGAGCACGGGTAGAACGCCGGCATCCTGCAAATATTCGACGAGTTCGAAAAACGGATAGGCAGCCAGGAACAGCAGACCGTCCCGGAAGGTGCGATACAGAAGACGCGGACGGACGGACAGCATCTCGCTCTCCCTGAACAGGCCCACGCGTGGAAAGAAGCGGGGCACTGTTCTCATGTACTGCCGATAGGGTTCGCCAAAGGTGTGTTCGAGGTATTCTTCCTCGACGAGTATGACGTAGTGGAATGCGACGTAGGTAAGAATCGCAAAGCCGGCCGCCACGGTCATGCTTCCGGTCATCGCGCCGATGCCTGCGGCACCGATGGCGCTGAAGACGTAAAGCGGATTGCGTGTGACCGAGTAGGGTCCGCCCGTGACGATCTCGGCGCTTTTGCGCCCGCCGATGTAAAGCGTGCACCAGGTCCGGCCGAGAATAGCCGCCAGAATCAGGGCGCCGCCTGCCGCCTCGACATATTCGTGCACGGTATCACCGGCTCCCAAGGCGGAGCGCACGAACAGCAATCCCGCTAGTACGACGCAGGTGAGGACCGCTAGCGCGATGCGCCGCCGTTTTTGGAAACGTCCGAGTTCATCGGCCGGCGTTGTGGACGCATTCAAGAGAGCAGACGAGCGCATTCAAATAGCCTTCACGCCAGATGGACGCGCACTCTTTCTCTCCACGTGCGGTGAAATCGTGACGGCGACCCGAGAAAATCGGGTCACCATCAGGCTGCGCTCAGCGCGGCGCCAGCACCATCATCATCTGGCGGCCTTCGAGCTTCGGCTCCGCCTCGACCTTGGCGATTGGGGCGACCTCTTCCTTGACCTTGTTCAGGAGCTGCATGCCGAGTTCCATATGGGCCATTTCGCGGCCGCGGAAGCGCAGTGTCAGCTTGACCTTGTCGCCTTCCTCGAAGAAGCGCCGCACCGCCCGCATCTTCACCTCATAGTCGTGGGTGTCGATGTTCGGCCGCATCTTGATCTCCTTGATCTCGATGACCTTCTGGTGCTTGCGCGCCTCGGCGGCTTTCTTCTGATTGGCGTATTTCAGCTTGCCGAGGTCGAGGATCTTGACGACCGGCGGCACTGCGTTGGGGGAGATTTCGACGAGATCGAGACCCGCCTCTTCGGCGGCCAGAAGGGCGTCGTTGATCGACACGTCGCCCCGATTGCTTCCGTCTACATCGATCAGCTGAACCCGGGGAACCCGGATATCCTGGTTGGAGCGCGGGCCTTCCTTGGTGGGCGCCGCTGCTTTAAAAGGTCTGCGAATGGTCGTGGTCTCCTCGAGCCGTTTACGTTCTTGATTTAGTCGGTTGCGCCTATGTCGGCGCTATGCGGGCCGAGTCAATAGCACAGCGATTCTGAAAAATCACCAGAAACCAAAAGGCCGCGTCGACTGTCGGGTCGGTGGCATGGTTCGGACTTTTCGCGGGAAAAGAGCTGTGCCACAAGGCTTGCACCCGAAGGAGCATCATATGGCGACAGGCAGTCCGGATTTCCAGGAGGTGGACGGCGCAGCGATCGCGGTCAGGCACCTCGCCGGCCGCGAACCCGGCGTCGTCTGGCTCGGCGGCTTCCGCTCCGACATGCTGGGCACAAAGGCCGAGGCGCTGCACGAATGGGCGGCGGCCAGCGGCCGCGCCTTCCTGCGCCACGATTATTCCGGGCACGGCGAATCCGGCGGCGACTTCGTTCACGGCACAATCTCGAAATGGGTCGGCGAAAGCCTAGCCGTGTTCCGCCGGTTCAGCGCCGGCCGGCAAATCTTGGTCGGCTCGTCGATGGGCGCGTGGATCGCGCTGCGAATGATCGAGGAACTGCGTAAGAGCGGCGAGGGCGAGCGCGTCGCCGGCCTCGTGCTTTTGGCGCCGGCGCCCGATTTCACGGTCGAACTCATTGAGCCGCAGCTGAAGAAGACACAGCGGCGAGACCTCGAAAAAAAGGGTTTTTTCGAAGTGCGGTCGGACTATTCCGACCAGCCGTATGTCTATACGCGGGCGCTGTTCGAGGACGGGCGCGAAAACCGCGTGATGACCGGGCCGATCAACACCCACTGCCCCGTGCATGTCCTGCAGGGGCTGACGGACAAGGACGTGCCGCACGCCCACGCGCTGAAGCTCGTCGGCTGCATGCCGTCCGACGACGTGACCCTGTCGCTGGTGCCCGACGGCGACCACCGCCTGTCGCGGCCGCAGGATCTGGCCCTGCTGATCCGGGCGGTTGAGGCCATCCTCGCCCAGGCGGGCGAATAGCGGATGCGCGTATCGATCCCGGTTTCCGCCTTTGTCGCGGCGATCGTCGGCTTTGGCGGCACGCTGGCGCTGATCATAGCCGCCGCGGACGCGGTAGGCGCCAGCCGCGAGCAGACGGCGAGCTGGGTCACCGCCATCTGCCTAGCGATGGCTTTCGAGACGGCGTGGCTTAGCTGGCGCACGAAAATGCCGGTGATCAGCGCCTGGTCGACGCCGGGCGCAGCACTCGTCGCGGCGAGCAGCGGCTTTTCGATGAACGACGCGGTCGGCGCCTTCATCGTCACCGCCGTGCTATTGATCGCCACCGGCTTGTTCAAGCCGCTGACCCGGCTCATCGCAAAGATTCCCGCCTCGGTCGCCTCGGGCATGCTGGCCGGCATCGTGGTCAGCTTCGCCATCGGCGCGGTGAAGACGATCCCGGCCGACCCGGCGCTGATCCTGCCGCTGATCGCAGCCTTCTTCGCCATCCGGCTCTACAATCCGGCGCTGTCTGTGCTGGCCGTGCTGATCGGCGGCGGCCTCGCGGCCTTCCTGACCGGCAGGGTCGGCGGCATGCCGCCACCCGAACTTTCGACGCTGACCCTGATTGCGCCGGAGTTTTCCGCGACTGCGATCATCGGCCTGGCGTTGCCGCTTTACCTCGTCACCATGGCTTCGCAGAACCTGTCGGGGCTCGCGGTTCTGCGCGCCGCCGGCTACCACCCAGAGCCTGGACCGCTGATCTCGGTGACCGGGTTGTTCTCGCTTCTTTCCGCCCCGTTTGGCGCGCTCACCACCAACCTCGCGGCAATCTCGGCGGCCATCTGCACCGGCCCCGACGTACACCCTGACCCCACGGAACGGTGGAAAACCGGGCCGTTCTACGCGCTCGCCTACCTCGTCTTCGCGGTGTTCGGCGCGTCGCTGGTGGCGATCTTCGCGGTGCTGCCGGAAAGCCTGATCGTGCTGGTCGCCGGCCTGGCGCTGATGGCGCCGCTCGCCAACGCGCTGTCGATCGCGCTCAAGGACGAGGGCGATCGCATGGCCGCAACCACCGCATTCGCGGTCACCGCCTCCGGTCTTGCGCTGTTCGGCATCGGCTCGGCGTTCTGGGGACTGGTGGGTGGATTAGTCGTTCTTGCGCTGGAGCGAACGAAAAAGAGTTAATTATTACAGCCGCTTGTCCGGTTTCAGGGTCTTTTGTCTTGAAGGATTTGTTCACAGCCACCATTTCGAATCGAAGCAGCCGGGTTTGGCTGCCTCCAACCGAAGGAACGGGAGAAATGAACACGACCGCATTGATCCGCCCGGCCTGGACGCCGGCGACCATCGCACTGATGGTGATCGGCTTCATGGTGTTCTGGCCGCTGGGCCTCGCCATGCTCGCCTACATCATCTGGGGCGACCGGCTTGAGGGCTTCAAGCGCGACGCGAACCGCGCGACCGACGGCATCTTCGCCGGCTGCCGCCACAGCGCCGACAAGGCGCATCGCTGGGGCCACGGTTCGGCCCGCACCGGCAATGTCGCCTTCGACGACTGGCGCACCAAGGAACTCGAACGCCTCGACGAAGAGCGCCGCAAGCTCGACGAGATGCGCGAGGAATTTGACGAATACGCCCGCGAACTGCGCCGCGCCAAGGACCAGGAAGAGTTCGACCGCTTCATGGCCAACCGCAACAAGTCGACCGCGCCGACCACTACCAAAGGCCCAGACAAGGGTTCGTCCACCGGGTTGCTCGACGAGGCGTAAGCGCCTCAGCCCGACTGATGGAACGGCGTCGCTGAAAAGCGGCGCCGTTTTTCGTTTGGCTCTTACTCCTCAACAGCCGCAATATCGGCGCTCTCTCGAATCACGTATCCTCTCAAAAATGTCCCTCGGCTTCTTCCGCAATCTCGCAAAGGCCAAGCCTGCTCCGGTCCGGGAGCGGGAGCACGACGTCGCGGGCCGCACGCTGCCGCTCCGCATCGTCGAGAACGACCGCGCGCGGCGGCTGACGCTACGGATCGACGCCGGCGGGCAGGGGCTGCGCATTACCGTGCCGCCGGGCATATCTGCCCGCGAGGTCGATCGGTTCCTCCACCGTCATCAGGGCTGGCTGGAGCAGCGGCTGGCAAAGGTGCCGGACCGGCCGCAGGTCAGGCCGGGCATAAAAATTCCACTGCGGGGCGTGCCGCACACAATCGTCCATGAGCCCGGCAGGCGCGGAACCGTATCGGCGGCCATCGACGAAAGCGGTCCCTCGCTCACAGTGCATGGCGACCGGCTGCACCTGCCGCGCCGCATCGCCGATTTTTTGAAGCGCGAGGCCAAGCGCGAAATCGAGGCGCTGGTCGAGAAGCACAGCAGTGCGGTCGGACGGCGCGCCAAGGCCGTCCGCTTCCGTGACACGACCAGCCGCTGGGGCTCCTGCACGTCGGATGGCACGCTGTCCTTCTCGTGGCGCATCATGATGGCGCCGCCGCCGGTGATAAATTACCTGGTGGCGCATGAGGTGGCGCATCTCAAGGAGATGAACCACGGCCCGAAATTCTGGAAGCTCTGCGAAGAACTCTGCCCCGACACCGACCGCTGCAAGGCCTGGCTGAAGCGCAACGGCGGCGCGTTGCAGGCGATCTCGTTCGAGTGACTTGGGAGCCCGAATGCTCCGTACCCTGATCTCGTTGCTGGCCCTCTACATCGACTTCATTGTCATCGGCACGTTCATGGCGCTGGGCAATTATTTCATCGGACTTGCCTTGGGTTACGTCGCCGGAGTCGGCCTCGCCTGGTACGGCGAAATCGCAGCAGCAGCCGGGTTGACCGCCTTGGCGCGGCTTCTCGGACTGTCGCTAGGCCAAGCGCTGCTCGACTACGCACTGGAGGAAGCCGAGGCCGATTCGCCGCGTTGGCTGTGGCCCAACCTTGTCGTCGGAACATTTCTCATCCTCGACGGGCTGAAGATGATGGTCCGTTGGAGCCAGTTCGATGTCGCGATTCCTGTCTTTGGAATGATCGAGACGACGCCGCTTAAGGCCGTCGTCCTCGTTGCCATGGGCGCCGTCTCCTTTTTCGCCGGCGCCATGGTTTTGGCGTTCGTGCCAAAGGCAAGGTTAGCAGCGGCGGGCTCCATTGCGCTGTCGACAGTATCGCTGTTCGCAAGTTGGCCCGTTCTCGGCAAAGCGATCGCACGCGTACAGGCGGCGCGCCGGGAAGCGCAGGGGCTCCACCTAAGGGAAGGTGAGATCGACGCGATGCAGTCGCTTTTGCCGGTTATTTCCCTGGGCGGACTGGTTGTATGCGCCGCGTTCATATGGCTATCCCGCGAACGGTCCTCTTAACGGTCCCGACAGTACGGCCCCTCAGGCGTTAATCCCGCTGTCATGCCGCTCGACATCAAAAATCTGCGGCTGAAGGCCGACGAAGCGGAGATACCGTTATGGCAGCGTCACCCGACTTGCCGCGACGCGGTTTTCCCCCTTCGCACCGCGGACGATGCCCCAGATCACCTGCCGGTCCGAGCGGTCCCAGGCGATGCCCTGGCCGGCGATGTCGAGCGATGCGGTTGCAGTCCAGCGCAGCACCGAGCCCGCCTGCGGCAACATCACCGCATAGGCCTCGGCCTTGTCATGGCCGGTGATCCACAGCCGCCCGTCCGGTCCCCAGGATCCGCCGGAATTGCTCATGTCGCCGAATTTCTCGAGCAGTGCCTTCGGAAAAACCCACGCCTCGGCGACCCGCCATTCGCCGTCGAAACGCACGACCTGTGTGTGCTGGCTGCCGTCGGCAACGGGGCCTTGCGCTAGAGGCTGGTTGTAATTCGCGAAGGCGCCCCACCAGACGCCATTGTGAAAATCGAGCCAGGTGAGCGAACCGCGGCCGATGCCGAAACTGTGGCTATCGACGTGCCTGAGCGTCGCGGCGTCCCAGATTTCGACCGAACTCACCATCGGCCATCCGGGATAGTTGGAATGGGCGGCATAAAGCTTGCCGTCGACCACAACGCCGCTGTCCAGGTGGACGATCGGGCCGTCGCTCGGCCCTTTCCACCCGGCAACCCAGCCACCTGTCTTCTTGTCGTATTTGGCGATCTTGCGGTTGTCGATCGCGTAGAAGAAGCGGCCGTCGACCGCGACGCCCTGCCTTGCTTCGGGCGCCTTGAAGGACGCAACCCGCTCGGCGCGCGCAGTGACCGGCTCTTCGGCTGCCGCCGGCGCCCAAAGCAAGCTCGCCGCGACGGCGGCGGCGCGAAGAGGCCCGGCTGAGAGCTTGAGCATGCGGCTTTCCCGGCACGTTGCTGCGTGCATTGCCAGCCGCAACATCCTGCAGGTCCAGGATAAACGTCAAACACGCCTCGGCAAAATGGGAACTGGCCGATTTCCGCGCGATGCGGCAGACCGCTCGACTCTTCGGCCATTTCGTGCGATTTGCCCGCCATGCCATTCGACATCAAAATCTGCGGCCTGAAGACCGACGACGCTTTGGCGGCGGCGCTGGCTGGCGGGGCGAGCCATGTCGGGTTTATTTTCTTCGCGAAGAGCCCGCGCAACATCGATCCGGCAGAAGCCGGGCGGCTGCGCAAGGCGGCGATGGGCAAGGCCAAGACGGTGGCCGTGACAGTCGATGCCGATGACGCGGCGCTGGACGCGACCGTAGGGGCGATGTCTCCCGACATGCTGCAGCTTCACGGCAGCGAAACGCCGGAACGCGTGGCTGCGGTTAAAGCTCGCTACGGCCTGCCGGTCATGAAGGCTTTTTCCGTTCGCGAGGCGCGCGACCTCGAGGCGATCGCTTCCTATCGCGGCGTGGCCGACCGTTTTCTCCTCGACGCCAAGCCGCCGGCTGGCGCCGAGCTGCCGGGCGGCAATGGCATTCCGTTCGACTGGCGGCTGCTTGCTGGGCTCGACGCCGGCGTGGACTACATGCTTTCGGGCGGCCTCAACGCCGCCAATATCGGCGAGGCCTTGCGATTGACCAATCCGCCGGGCATCGACATTTCGTCCGGCGTGGAAAGTGCGCCTGGCGTCAAGGATGCGGCGTTGATCGAGGGCTTTTTCCGGGCGGCGCGGGCCGCGCAGGCGAACCGGGCAGCGTGATCGGCCCGGGGCGGTTTACTTTTTGCCCCGGAAAGGCTTAAGCCTGCCGGATGCTCCACAGGGGCAAAAGCAACCAGTCCCCAGAGCCAAGCGGCAAAAAATCATGAACAAACCGGCAGAACCCAATTCCTTCCGCACCGGTCCCGACGAGCAGGGCATGTTCGGTATTTTCGGCGGCCGCTTCGTCGCCGAGACGCTGATGCCGCTGATCCTCGAACTCGAGCGGCACTGGAACGAAGCCAAGGACGACCCGGAATTCAAGGCGGAATTGCAGAACCTGTCGACCCATTATGCCGGCCGGCCCTCCAAGCTTTATTTCGCCGAAGGGCTGACCAGGCATCTTCGCGAGGTTTCTTCGGTCAAGGGCCTCAGCGGCGGCGCCAAGATCTATTTCAAGCGCGAGGACCTGAACCACACCGGCTCGCACAAGATCAACAACTGCCTCGGCCAGATCCTTCTGGCCAAGCGCATGGGGAAGAAAAGGATCATCGCCGAGACGGGCGCGGGCCAGCACGGCGTCGCCTCGGCGACGGTCGCGGCGCGCTTCGGCTACCCTTGCGTCGTCTATATGGGCGCTACTGACGTCGAGCGGCAGAAGCCGAACGTCTTTCGCATGAAGCTGCTCGGCGCGGAGGTGCGGCCCGTCAGCGCCGGCCACGGCACGCTGAAGGACGCCATGAACGAGGCGCTGCGCGACTGGGTCACCAATGTCGAGGACACCTATTATCTGATCGGCACCGCCGCCGGCCCGCATCCCTATCCGGAGCTGGTGCGCGACTTCCAGTCGGTGATCGGCATTGAGGCCCGCGCCCAGATCCTGGAGCAGGAAGGCCGGCTGCCCGACGCGATCATCGCCGCGGTCGGCGGCGGCTCCAACGCCATCGGCCTGTTTCACCCGTTCCTCGACGATCGCGGCGTAAAAATCATCGGCATCGAGGCGGGCGGGCGCGGGCTCGACGGCATCGAGCATTGCGCCTCCATGAACGCCGGCAAGCCCGGCGTGCTGCATGGCAACCGCACTTACCTCCTCCAGAATGCCGACGGGCAGATCCTCGACGGTCATTCGATCTCGGCCGGCCTCGACTATCCCGGCGTCGGGCCGGAGCATTCGTGGCTGCGCGACACGGGGCGCGTCGAATATGTGCCTATCCTCGACAACGAGGCGCTGGACGCTTTTCAGCTCACCACGCGGGTCGAAGGCATCATCCCGGCGCTGGAATCGGCGCATGCCATCGCCCACGCCGTCAAACTCGCGCCTACCATGGGCAAGGACCAGATCGTGATCGTCAACCTCTCCGGCCGCGGCGACAAGGACGTGCATACCGTCGCCGGTATGCTGGGCATGGAGATTTGATCATGACCACCCGCATCGACCGCCGCATGGCGAAGCTTAAGGCCGAGGGGCGCCCGGCGCTCGTTACCTATTTCATGGGCGGCGACCCGGATTACGACACGTCGCTGTCGATCATGAAGGCGCTGCCGAAGGCCGGCAGCGACGTCATCGAACTCGGCATGCCGTTTTCCGATCCGATGGCTGACGGCCCGGCGATCCAGGCCGCCGGCCTGCGCGCGCTGAAGGGCGGGCAGACGCTGGTGAAGACGCTCAAGATGGCGCGCGAGTTCCGCGCCGGAGACGACGAGACGCCGATCGTGCTGATGGGCTACTACAACCCGATCTATATCCATGGCGTCGACCGGTTTTTGGCCGATGCGAAGGCTTCCGGCATTGACGGGCTGATCGTCGTCGACCTGCCGCCCGAGATGGACGAGGAACTCTGCATCCCCGCGGTGAAGGCCGGGATCAACTTCATCAGGCTGGCGACGCCGACAACCGACGACAAGCGCCTGCCCAAGGTTCTCCAAAACACCTCGGGCTTCGTCTATTACGTGTCGATGACCGGCATCACCGGCTCGGCGCTCGCCGATACTGCCAAGGTCGCCGCCGCTGTGACCCGCATCAAGAGCCACACCGGCCTGCCGGTCTGCGTCGGCTTCGGCGTCAAGACGGCCGAGCAGGCGCGCGTGATCGGCGCATCGGCCGACGGCGTCGTGGTCGGCACGGCGATCGTCAATGCGGTGGCCAATGTTCTCGGCCCGAAGGGCGAGAAGACCGCCGACCCGGCCGAGGCTGTCGCGACGCTGGTAAACGGGCTTTCGCAGGGCGTGCGCTCCGCCCGCCTTGCACCCGCCGAATAGTTTCCCATTTTACCCAGACCACGGGAAAAACGATCATGAACTGGATCACCAACTACGTTCGCCCGAAGATCAACTCGATGCTTGGCCGGCGCGACATGCCGGAAAATCTCTGGATCAAGGATCCCGAGAGCGGCGAGATGGTCTTCCACAAGGATCTGGAGTCGAACCAGTTCGTCATTCCGTCCTCCGGCCATCATATGAAGATTTCGGCCCGGGAGCGGCTGAAATTCTTCTTCGACGACGGCCGCTTCGAGGTTCTCGAAAACCCGAAAGTGCCGGTCGATCCGCTGAAATTCCGCGACGAGAAGCGCTATGTCGACCGGCTGAAGGACGCCCGCGCCAAGACCGGCATGGAGGATGCGATCCTCAACGCGCTGGGCACTATCGAGGGCCTGCCGGTCGTGGCGACGGTCCAGGATTTCGCCTTCATGGGCGGTTCGCTCGGCATGGCCGCAGGCGACGCGATCATCCGCGCCTTCGAAGTCGCGGTGGAGAAGAAACGGCCGATGATCCTGTTTGCCGCGTCCGGCGGCGCGCGCATGCAGGAGGGCATCCTGTCGCTGATGCAATTGCCGCGCACGACCGTCGCCGTCGACCGGCTGAAGGAAGCGGGACTGCCCTATGTCGTGGTGCTCACCAATCCGACGACCGGCGGCGTCACGGCCTCCTATGCGATGCTGGGCGATGTGCATATCGCCGAGCCGGGTGCGCTGATCGGCTTTGCCGGCCCGCGCGTCATCGAGCAGACCATACGCGAAAAGCTGCCCGACGGCTTCCAGCGCGCCGAATACCTGATGGATCACGGCATGGTCGACATGGTGGTCTCGCGGCTGGAGCTTAAATCGACGATCGCCCGGCTTCTGAAAATCCTGATGAAAACGCCGGAAGCGGAGCCGCTGGAGCCGGAGATCCTGCCGCCGGCCGCAGTGCCAGCCGAGGCCCGGCCACAAGCCTGACACGACATTCCACGCCGCGGGCGGACGTTGTGCGCGGACGCGCGCTTGCATAAAGTCCCGCGGCGCTCCGATGGAGAATGTGGCTTCATCATCTCTCTGTTGATCGTGTGATCCCAGTCCGGAAAGGCCGGCGCATCCGGGATCACGCACCGGGATTCCGTCATGACCATGCTCCTCGCAGATCGCGAAATAGAGCGCCTCCTGGCGCTCCACCCGAAAGGCTTCGACCTTTCGCTCGTCCGGATCGCGCGGCTGCTCGACCGTCTCGGCAACCCGCAGGACAGGCTGCCGCCGGTCATCCACATCGCCGGCACCAACGGCAAGGGTTCGGCCGCGGCCTTTGCGCGGGCGCTGCTCGAGGCGGAAGGCCTGCGCGTCCATGTCCATACCTCGCCGCATCTGGTGAACTGGCACGAGCGCTATCGGATGGGGGCCAAGGGCGGCGGGCGGCTCGTCGACGACGCGCTTCTGGCCGACACAATCGCCCGTGCGGCCGCGGTCAATCGCGGCGAGACGATCACGGTGTTCGAGATCCTGACCGCGGTCACTTTCATGCTGTTTTCGGAGAACCCCGCCGACGCGGCGATCATCGAGGTGGGGCTCGGCGGCCGCTTCGACGCGACCAATGTGATCAAGCGGCCGGCGGCGAGCCTGATCATGCCGATCTCGCTGGACCATCAGTCCTTTCTCGGCGACCGCGTCGAACTCATCGCCGCGGAAAAGGCCGGCATCATCAAGCCCGGCTGCCCGGTCGTGATCGGCGCGCAGGAAAGCGGGACCGTGCAGGATGTCCTCGTAGAGGTGGCGGAGCGTCTCGGCTGCCCGGTCACCCTCTACGGCCAGGACTATCTCGCCTATGAGGAAAACGGCCGCATGATCTACCAGGACCAGTCGGGCCTGATGGATCTGACGCCGCCGCGCCTGCCGGGACGGCACCAGTTCGCCAACGCCGCCGCCGCGATCGCGGCGGTCAAGGCGGCGGGCTTCGAGACCGGCCACCGCGCCGCCGACCGCGCCATGACAAATGTCGCCTGGCCAGGCCGCATGCAGCGCCTGCCGCAAGGCCGGCTGTCGGACCTGGCGCCCGAAGGCGCAGAAGTGTGGATCGACGGCGGCCACAATCCGGGCGCCGGTACGGTCATCGCCGAAGCGCTGGTCGAGCAGGAAGAAAAGATCAGCCGGCCGCTGTTTTTGATCTGCGGCATGATCAACACCAAGGACCAGATCGGCTATTTCCGCGCCTTCGAAGGCATGGCGCGCCACGTCTATACCGTGCCGGTGAGCGAGAGCGACGCCAGTGTGCCTAACGCGGAGCTGGCCGCCCGCGCCATGGAGGCCGGGCTTTCGGCGGAGCCGGTCAGTTCGGTGGCCAATGCGCTGATGCTCTTGCGCGACACATGGGACGAGAGCGAGACGCCCCCGCGCATCCTTATCGGCGGTTCGCTCTATCTGGTAGGCGCGGTATTGGCCGAGAACGGCACGCCGCCGACTTGATGGACAAATAGCGAAATCCGCCGCCGATGCACTGATGAGCGCGAACGCCGGCTGGTCCGAAGCAATAGTGCGGCGGTAAATCAACCCGGGAAATAAGCTGGGCACCAAATTCTTAACGGAACTGTCCAGCGTCTAGGCGTCGAGCGACGGCGATGCCTATCGATCGTCAAACAGCGCCGCGTTGCGCACCCTGTCGAGGAACTGGAACGATGGCTAGGCGGTGAGGCCCCATACGCCTCGGGCGACCAGCGTCGTCTGGACGAACACACCCCGAAGCGGGCCTATTGGCACCACGGCGACGTGGCCACACTCCGGGACGTGTTGGACTTAGCTGAAAGGCCGTCTGGCCACATGGATGTGGCCCTTATTTGGCCTCTACTGCCTCGATTACTCTGCCGGAACCGGGCTAAAGCCGCTTTCGTTCATGGGCCTGGCCCGCTCCTGCTTTTGCGCGGCGCGTGCCAGAACCCTCTGCCGATTGACGGATTTGCGTTCGGCATCGATGCGGCGGATCAGAATTTCGGCACGCTCGATTGAACCGAGCAACGCGAGGATCGTGCCGCGTTCAGCCGCTCCGGCATTCGGGCCAAGTGCAAGTGTCTGCGCGCGCAGCTCATCGACCTCCGGATAGCTGACATGTCCGGCCGGCATGGCGGGATCGGCAATGCCATAGTCGGGCATGATGTCGCGCAGCGAGGCGTCGAGCTTGTTGAGCGCGACATCGACGATGGCGCGCGCCGGATCGCTGAACTTCTCACGTTTTACCCGCCGCGCCACCTGATGCATCGATTCCGTCAGGGCGGCGGTGAAATCCGCCTCCTCGATCAGGCTGGCGATCAGATCGAGCTGCTCGTAGGGGAGATCCTCTTTCATCAGCGAGGCCGTGTATGCGCGGATGTCTCGGCTGAGAATGTCGGTCGCGAGATAGTGCTCGCCCGGATCGGAGGGCGCCTTCTTGGAAGAGCGGGCGATGTCGAGGAACATCGCGCCCGCCTGAAGGTGGCGCGCCGTTTCTTGCTGGACGGCGGGGATTGCCTTGGCAAAGTCGCTGGCCAGCTTGCGGTCGAGGAATTTCGGCGTCGAATAGTCCTCCGCATCCTCGGCATCCGTGCGCCCTACACGCGACAGAACCCGCTCGAACACGCCAATGAACGGGAACAGCAGCAATGTGTTGAAAATGTTGAAGAAGGTCGAGTAAAGGCCGACCGCGACCGGCACCAGGGGGAAAGTCTCCTTGCCGTCGACCAGCACCGGAATGGCAGGATCGCCGCCAAAGAACTGCATGGCCCATTCCAATACCTGCATGGAGACGAAGAACAGTGGGATCGTGATGCAAACGCCTATGATGTTGAACGATATGTGCGCGTAAGCGGTCCGCTTGGCGTTCTTCGAAAGGTTGAGCGAAGCCATCCACGACGTGATCGTGGTGCCGAGATCGGCGCCGAGCGAGAATGCAACGGCGGTTGTCCAGTCGAGGATGCCGGCGGCGCCAAGGCCCATCACAATGCCGATAGTCGCCGACGACGAGTGGATCATTGCGGTCACGCCGGCAGCGATGAACACGCATTTGAGAAGGTTGAGATAAGAGTCAGCCGTGAGGGTTTGCAGCAGCGCCATGACTTCGGGCAGGTTCCGAAGCGGGCGCAGGCCGCCGGTCATCAGGCTCAGGCCGTAGAAGATGAGCGCAAAGCCCATGCAGGCCAGCGCTATGTTCTTCACCTTTTCGCTGTTGGCGAAGCAATAGACCAGCGAGAACACGCCGGCCAGAATCAATCCGAGTGGACCGAGCGGCAGAGCGATAAGTCCGTTGCCGAGCGTGGTGCCTATGTTGGCGCCCATGATCACGCTGATCGCCGGCCTCAAGGCGATAACGCCGGCATTGACCAGGCCGACGACCATGACGCTCATCGCGGTCGACGACTGGATTAAGCCCGTAATCAAAGTTCCGGCCAGCACGCCCTTGATCGGCGTCCCGGCTGCCTTGGCGAGGAACGCCCGCATCCGGTTGACCGAGAGCGCCTGTATGCCGTTTGCCATGAAGTCCAGGCCGAGCATGAAGATGCCCAACCCTCCGATGACAGGCACGAGAATGTCTTTGAAGATATCTATATCCATCTGACTGCGTCCCCAAGAGTGCCGTCCCCGGGCGATACGGGATTAGGCTTTTCGTTCGATGGGTACTGAAGGGTGGCCGCCGGATGACTCAGGCGGCGCCTGATTTCAGTTGCCTGCGTGTGGTTCCCTGTCCCAGTACTGCTTGACCTGTTCGGCGAGAGGTTGTGGCAGCGGCACATAGCCGAGCGCTGTTGCGTCCCCGGCGCCCTTTTCGAAAGCCAGGCGGAAGAGATCGTGCACGCGCCGATACCGGGCCTCCGGCCTTCCGGCGATCGGGACGACCGCGAAGGTCGCCGTGCTGATCGGATAGGCCCCTTCGCCCGGCTGATCTATCAGCGAGGCGAAGAAATCCTCGGTCTTTGCCCAGGCTATGGCCTTCACCGCCGCCTGAACGCCTTCGGGGGTCGGCGTCACGAACTTGTCCGACTTGTTGCGGATCGACGCAAAGGGCAGGCCCGCGCGTTCGACTTGGCCATACTCGGCATAGGCGATCGCGCCCTTCGTCGCCTGCACGGCCCGGATGAGATCCCGCGTTCCCTTCGCGCTGGTTCCGAGCGGCCAGGTAATCAGCGTGTCGGCGCCATATTTTGTCTTCCATTCGGCGCTGGCTGCCGAAAGATATTCCGTGAAGACGAAGGTCGTCCCGGAGCCGTCCCGGCGGTGAAGCACCATGATCCTGAGATCGGGAAGGTCGAGGTCGGGATTGATGGCCTTGATGGCGGGATCGGACCAGGACTGGATCTTGCCGAGATAGATATCCGCCAGAACCGGGCCGGAAAGACGCAAAGCTCCCGCCGGCTGTGCCGACAAGCCGTCGAGGTTGGCGACGATGGCCACGCCGCCCATCACGATCGGAAATTGCTGCCGACCATGCTTAGCGAGTTCGGCAGGCGTGACCGGCACATCCGTTGCGGCGAAATCCAGTTCCGGCTGTTGCAGGCGCATCACGCCGCCAAGCGAGCCGACTAGTTCGTAGTCAACGGTCCAGTCCGGCGAGACGAACTCCCCGCCATCCGCCCGTTCGTCCTGGTAGGCTTTCGCCCATTTGGCAATGACCGGTGCGGCGAAAGTCGATCCCGCGCCGCGAATAGGCTCTGCCTGGACGAAGGGGCTGAAAGTCAATGCAGCCGCAAGCACCACCGCTCTGGCCGGTCCGGCCGTCACGCTCCGCACCTTGCCGATCCGCGAAACGAGCAGACTCATCATAGTGCCCCTTGCTGCAGCCTGTGCGCTTGCCAAAACATGCACGAAATCGTCGTCGGCTTGGGTCGGACACGCCACGGTCGAACCGGGCGAGGCGGCGTCCCCTATCTCGTCGCTGGCCATGTTTCGTAATGTCGCTACTTGACGCCTGCATGACAGCGTGTCCTGCGGCCGCAAAAGAACTTCAAGCCGGCTTGTTCTTCGAGGTGAACCAAAGCTCTGTCGCGCTGACGGATTCACCAGCGTGTCAACTGGCTGTCGCAGTCGGCTGGTAGCCGTGCGGTACCCTATCGCCGCCGGAGATCGACTAAATGTCTTACCCGTTCTCTTTTCCCAAGTTCCATTTTGGCTCCCGCCGGGCGGACCACATCGAAGGGTCCGGCGGCAGCGACGTGATCTTCGGCTTTCAGGGAAACGACGTCATCTCTGCCCTTGGCGGTGATGATTATATCCTTTCCGACGGCGGCAATGACGGCATCGACGCGGGTGACGGGAACGACACAGTTCTTGCCGGCGACGGGAATGACGAGATCGACGGGGGTGCAGGCAGCGACCTTCTTTCCGGTGGGCGCGGCTTCGATACGGCGGTCTATTCCGGGAGCGCGTCCGACTACAGCTTTCCCGCCATCACCCGCTGGTCCGACAATCTCTTTGAGGTGACTGACGCCGACGGGGGCAAGGACGCCCTCGTCGAAATCGAAGCCATCCGATTCGAGGCAAGCAACTTCACGCTCTATCTCGATGGGCGGAACAATGCCGCGCTCGCAGTCGACGACATCGCCTCGGTCGACGAGGATGGCACCCTCGCGGTCGATTCCGCCGCTCTTGCCGCCAATGACCACGAGTTCGACGGCGATCAACTCACGGTCGTGGCCGTCTCTGAGACCAGCACCAAAGGAGCGTCGGTCTCGCTGGCGAATGGGGTCGTTTCCTACGATCAGGATGACATCTTCCAGTATCTGAACGACGGCGAAACCGCCACCGACACCTTCACTTATACAGTCGACGACGGAAAAGGCGGTGTGGATACCGCCAGCGTGACGGTAACGATCGCCGGCGCGAACGATGCCGCCATTATCACTGGAGACGTTAGTGGCTCGGTGACCGAGGCCACTGACGCCGAGCCGGGCACTCCGACGGCGGTCGGCACTCTTACCGTCTCAGACGTCGACAATGACGATACCTTCCAGGTGGTCAGCGGCCAGGCGAGCGCAAACGGCTACGGCACCCACAGCATCAACGAAGACGGCGCATGGACCTATACGCTCGACAACGACAATGCGGACGTCGATGGGCTTGGCGACGGTGAGACCCTGACCGACAGTTTTACGGCCGTGAGCGATGACGGGACCGAGCAGGAAGTCACGATCGCCATCAACGGATCGGACGACGAAGTCACGCCTGCAGCGACGCCTCGCATCAATGAAATCCATTACGACAACGCAGGTACGGATACAGGCGAGTTCGTCGAGATCAGGGTCGCGGCCGGCGCTGATGTCTCGGGACTCCTTGTCGAGCTTTATAACGGCAATGGCGGCGCGACCTATGGATCGGCGGCCGCGTCCAGCCTCGCGATGACGACCGATGGCGAGTATGACTACTACGTCTGGAATCTGCCTTCGAACGGCATCCAGAACGGCTCGCCGGACGGCATCGCGCTCTCCGAGAACGGCAGTCTGATTGAGTTCCTCTCCTATGAGGGCAGCTTCACGGCAACGAACGGCTCCGCGGGCGGCACGACCTCGACCAACGTCGGCGTTGCGGAGGCGGGAAACGAGACCGCGGGCCTTTCGCTTCAGCGGATCGGGGATGCTCCGACTGATTGGGTCGGCCCGGAGGATCAAACGCCCGGCACGGACAATGAGGGCGATACCGGTGGTGGCGATCCGACCGCTTATCGCATTTCGGAAATCCAGGGCACCGGTACCGCCAGCTTCCTGGTCAGCGAATATGTGCTCGTTTCGGCGATCGTGACCTACACGGTAGCCGACGGCTTCTATCTGCAGGAGGAGGACAGCGACGCTGACGGCGACAGCGCGACCTCGGAAGGCATCTTCGTCTTTACCGGTGGGGCACCGAGCGTCGCGGTCGGCGACAAGGTCGAGGTCGCCGGAACGGTGACGGAATATTTCGACTTTACCGAAATCACCGACGTCACCGATATCGTCACCCTTTCGAACGGCAATGCGCAGCCGACATCGGCATCGATTGCGCTTTCCCCGGATTTCGAGGCCAATCTCGAACACTACGAAGGCATGGCGATCACGCTGACGAGCGGCACGGACGACCCGTTAACGGTCATCGAGAACTTCGACCTCGATCGCTTTGGGGAGATCACCGTTTCTGCCGGAACGCAGGTTCAGCCTACCCAAATCTATGACCCGGGCACGCAAGCCGCAGAGATTGCGGCGCTGCAAGATGCTAACGCCAACAACCGGCTGACCATCGACGACGGCTCTTCCGCTCAAAATCCAGACGAATTCCGCTATGTCCCCGCTTCCACAGGCGACAATGGCAATGGCTATCTCGATGCCGGCGACGATTTCACCGAAAACGGTCCGACCTTGCGGCTGGGTGCCGAGATGGTGGGCTCGGTCGAAGGTGTCCTCACCTACAGCTTCGGCGAATACAAGATGCTCGTCGACGGCACCCTCAACGTGGACGAGACCACCAACGGCCTCGCTCGCCCAGGGGAGCCCGCGGATGTCGGCGGACGGCTGACGGTATCGAGCTTCAACCTTCTCAATTATTTCACAACCTTGAACGATGGCTCGGGCGCTGGTTCCGGCCCCAACAACCTCGAGCCACGCGGCGCAACCACGGCCGAGGATCTTGCACGCCAAACCGACAAGGTCGTGGAGGCGATGCTCAAGATCGACGCCAGCGTCTTTGGCCTGCAGGAGTTGGAGAACAACGGGTTTGACGACGCTTCGGCGGTCGCGACCCTGGTAGACGGACTGAACGCAGCTGCCGAACCCGGCGTGACTTATGCTTATGTCAATCCGACCGAGCCGGGTTCCGACGGCTTCATCGGAACCGATGCCATTACGACCGGCCTGATCTACAAGAGCAACGAAGTTAGTCTCGTCGCGACCGACTTCCTTGTTTTCGACGACGGTGGGCAGCAGCAGAATCGCCCTGCCATCGCCGCGACGTTCGAGGAAATCGGAACAGGCGAGCAGTTCAGCGTCGTCGTCAACCATCTGAAGTCGAAGAGCGGCACCGGGACAGGCGCCGACGCTGATCAGGGGGACGGGCAAGGCGCATTCAATGCGACCCGAACCGCTGCCGCGCAGCAACTGACGGAATGGCTCGATCCGAACAATCCCGCCAGCTATTTCGCGCAGAACGGCATCACCGACATGGACGTCCTGCTCATCGGCGACCTCAATTCCTACGCCCATGAGGATCCAATCGACGCGATCCGCGACGCCGGTTATGTCGATCTGATCGACAGGTTCATCGGGCAGGACGACGCGTTCAGCTACATCTTCGACGGACAGCAGGGAACGCTCGACCAGGGACTTGCTACGCAGTCTCTGACAGGGCAGGTCAGCGGCGTCGCAGAATGGCATATCAACGCGCAGGAGCCGGACCTTCTAAGCTATTCCAGCGAGTTCAAGAATCCGAACTTCTACAATGACGACGTCTTTGCCACGTCGGATCATGACCCGCTGATCATCGGTCTCAATCTTGGAGACAACCTGCTCGCGGCATGACGCGGGTGCGCTTGACCATCTCCGGGCGTTCAATCGCAACGGCGCCGTGTTCAGTGAAGTGATCTGCAGGGCGGATTGATCCTTCAAACTTCCCCGTCCTGCCGCGCTCCAGTCACGCGATAGGAAAAGACCCCGGTGCGGCGCCCTTTTTGTTTGGCCGCGCCGACTGCAATATTTCGCTCTCCGGGAGCGAAATCGGGATTGGTCCGTTAACGCCGATGGACGCGCTGCTCTTTCACAATCCCCGCGCCGGCTCGGGTGATCATTCGAAGAAGGACATGCTCGCGGTCTTGAGCAGCGCCGGGCTCCGCGTCACCTATTGCTCGACCAAAGGGCCGGATTTCAAGGCAATGCTGAAGGAAACGGCAGACCTGGTGGTCGTCGCTGGCGGCGACGGCACCGTCCGAAAGGTCATCACCGGAATAGTCGACCGCGGCATTCCTATAGCCATCCTTCCCCTGGGTACCGCCAACAACCTCGCGACGTCTCTCGGCATTGGCGGCGATATGCGGAGGCATGCCGCGGGATGGGAAACGGGGCGCAGACAGCGGTTCGACATCGGTCTGGTTACCGCCTCCTGGGGAAAACAACCGTTCGTCGAGGCCGTGGGATGCGGCATCTTCGCAAGGGCGATAGGCACGAAGGTCGACAAGGACGCAACGTGCGAGCAGAAGATCCAGCTCGGCCGCGATGCGTTGCTGGACATTCTCAAGAAGGCGGACCCGCTCGACGTGGACATCGACATAGACGGTGTCCGGGTCGAGGGCGATCTGCTGGCGGTGGAGGCGCTGAATATCGGCTATATCGGTTCCAGACTGCCGTTCTATCCGGAGGCGAATTCAGGCGATCGGGTCTTCGATGTGGTCTGCATTCGCAGAGAGCAGCGCTCCGACATGCTCGATTGGCTGGCTGCGCCCGACCGGACCGTTTCTCCAGCAACGGCCGTTCATGGCCGCCGCCTGCGGATCGAGTATGACCGGGATACCCCCGTTCGCATCGACGACGAGCTGCCCGACCGGCCGGAAAAGCGTTCGGAGATCAAAGTCGAAATGCATGGCAAGCCCGTCGAAATCCTTCTTCCGGTGGAGGCTCCGCACGCGGCGGATGAGAAGGAGACCGACCAGGAGGAAGCATGAACACGCAGGACGAATCCCGGCATGAAATAGCGATTGACGCACGATATATTGCCAAGATCGAAAAGACGGCGGTCGAACTCGCCAATCTCGCGGGCGCCGAAATCAAGACAGCGCTCGGCGGAATGCTCTCCATCCGTTACAAGACCATCTCGGAAGCGGAGGAAATCTGGCAGGATCCGGTATCGGAGACGGACCACCGGATCGAGGAACTGATCCGCGCCCGCCTGGCCAAATCCTTTCCGGAGCACGACATAATCGGAGAAGAATTGGACGAGCGTCCGGCGCGCGACCATGACTTTGTCTGGGCCGTCGATCCGATCGACGGGACGGCCAATTTCGTCAACGGCTTCCCGCTTTTTGCCGCGACCATCGGCGTCCTGCATCGCGGGCGGCCGGTCGCAGGCGCGATCTGGTGCGCCGCCAGCCATGCGCTGCGGGCTGGCGTCTACCATGCATCCCTGGGTGGAGCGCTCTGCTTCAACGGTGATCCGGTCAGGCCGAAGCAGAACCCGCTGGTGCGCCGGCATCTGGCCGGCGTGCCCGGCGGGCAATCGAACAAAGGCGGCTGGGAGATGAGGACAACCGGTTCGGCGGCCATTGAATCCGCCTTCGTTGCCGCCGGCCTGCTCGAGGCGGCGCATTTCGAGCGCCCAAACATCTGGGATGTCGCTGGCGGGGCCGCTTTGGTTCTCGCCGCCGGCGGCCGGGTCATGGTCGCGGGAGGCGAGGGCTGGACTCCGCTGGACAAGTTCGAAGCGCCTGAGCGAGGCGACGGCGCGCCGGACTTGCGGCATTGGAGCCGCTCGCTCATTCTGGGCCGGGTTGAGGGAGACGTTCTCGTGTCGGGTCTGGGCCAGCCCGTGTTCTGAATCGAACGTGGCGCCGCTGGAAGCCGGGCCTCGACGAACGCCTCGTCCGTCACGACGAATTCCTCGGCCCACACGCCCGCATCCGGCGGCGGCCCGGTCAGGACGTGTCGGGAGACTGCAGTGCCCAGAAGGCAAGTCCGTGCACGACGTTCAGAACCTCGTGCACGTCATGGGTGGTTCGCCGGCGCCAGCCCGGCGGCCGGCCGGGACGTAGCGGCCACAGGCGGCGAATTCGGCCCGCGTCGCGACCCTCCTTCCTTTGCGCGACCGCGGCGTCGCGGCGCGCCCGCCAGCGGGCAAAGCGCCTTGCCTGGCCCGGCAGATCGTCGAGTGCGGAGGCCAGCGCCTCCAGGCGCAAGGCCAGCCGCGCCGCGTTCACAGGATCGTCCGGCGACGGAGGGGGAGGCAGGCGGCGGAACGGCGCGTTGAAATCGAGCATCGAGATACGCGGCACGCTCCTGGCTGCTACCGGCCGTGCGCAGCCGCCGTTCCAGGGCCGCAGCGGATCGAGCAACGGCAGCGGCGGGACGCGCCGGGCAAGGTTTTCCAACGGCAGCGGCATGTCGGCGCGGCCGGCCGTGCGCCGGGTCATGCGCTTCGGCTTCGGCTTGCGCGGGCGCGGCAAGGCCAACACCAGGCCGCGCGCCATCACGATGATGAGCCGCCGCGCCGCCGCTTCGGCCGGGCGCAGCAGCCCGAGCACGGTGCGGTGAAGATGGCGCGGCGGGGTGGGTGCAGGGGCCCGCAGCCCTGCCATGGCGACGAGCATGGCCAGCACGCGCTTCAGCGCCTCGCGGTTCTTCTCGATCGTCGCATTCCAGTCCATCGCCGCCTCCTTCCAGCACAGGCATTATCGCTCCGGTCGGCAAGGATGGGGGAAAATTTCAGGAAAATAATCCTGACAAATGCTGACAACGGCCGCTGGATCGAGCCGAACGGCTGGTGATCGGCAGGTTGGGTAAGGTCACTCTCGCCGAGTTGGCGGAACAGTTCGAGGCCTGCCGAGCCGAACCTAAGCAGTAGCGCCAATTGCTACACTGCCGTCCACGATTCGATGAGCGCTCATGAGCTTGGCGGTCCCGCTAGCGTGCCGTTGCGCCGGGGACGCAGCGGCCTCGCGCGAGCCGGGCCCTTCGAAGTTGGTACGAGAGCGTCATCCAGTTCACGCGCGAATATGGTCGCATGTTCGGGCTGCCGCCTGCTCGCGACACGAAGGCGACCAGGACGCGGATGCAGCCGTCGCCCGAGTTGGCCGTTTCAGCGGTCAACTGACAGGCGCGCGCCAATCTATCGAAGTTACCGTTCGCGCCGTCGTACATGCTCGACAAGCGCGCGCAATTTGGGGGCGACGTTCCTGCGGCTCGGATAATAGAGGTAGAAGCCCGGGAAGCGCGGGCAAAAGTCCTCGAGAATGGGCACGAGCTCGCCCCGATCCATCCAGGCGCGAAAGCTCTCCTCCATGCCGAAGGTGATGCCCGCACCGGCGACAGCCAGCTTGATCATCAGCGCCATGTCGTTGGTCGTGAGCTCCGGCTCGACCGCGACGCTGAACTCCTTGCCACGCTCTGCGAACTCCCACCGATAAGGGGCTACCTTTGGCGCTGGGCGCCAGCCGATGCAGCGATGGGCGGCTAGGTCGCGCGGATGGGCAGGCGCACCGAAGCGGTCGCGATAGCCGGGCGAGCAGACGGCGAGCTGCCGCTCTTCCCCGGCGACCGACACCGCGATCATGTCCTGTTCTATAACTTCGCCCAGCCGCACGCCGGCGTCATAGCCCTGGGCGACGATGTCGAACTCCTCGTCCGTCACGGTGATGTCGATCTGGACCTCCGGATTGGCCTCGGCGAAGCTCGCCAGGAACGGTCCGGACAGGAAGCGCTCGGCGATCGACGAGACCGCCAGCCGCAATTGCCCGCGCGGGCGCTCCCCCAGGTTCCCGGTTGCCTCGATCGCCGTGCGCATGTCGGAAATGGCCGGTGCGACCTCCGCATACAGCCGTTCGCCGGCCTCGGTCAGGCTGACGCTGCGCGTAGTCCGCCGGACGAGTGCGACGCCGAGGCTTTCCTCCAGCCGCCGCACGGTCTGGCTGACCGCCGAGCGAGTGACGCCGAGCCGGTCGGCCGCCGCGCGGAAGCTCCGTTCCCCGGCCACCAGGGCGAAAACGGCGAGAGCGTTGAGGTCCGGCTGCATTGGTTAGCTGTGCTTTCCATCGTGTGAAGGAATAGGCGGCTTATAGCGACAATGGCGCAGGCCTACCTTCCTGGCAACCGCCGCGAAGCGGTTCCCAACGCAAAGGAGACAGAAGATGGACAAGGTGGTCCTCATTACGGGTGCATCGAGCGGCATCGGCGGCGGCCTCGCCCGCGAGCTCGGCAGCGCCGGCGCGAAGCTCGTGCTCGGCGCCCGTCGCACCGATCGGCTGCAGGCGCTTGCCGAAGAGATCAGGAGCAAGGGCGGCGAAGTGCTGACGCAGCGTCTCGACGTCACCGACCGCGCCGATGTCGCCGCCTTCGCCGACGCGGCGCGCGAAGCCTACGGCCGCGTCGACGTGATGGTCAACAATGCCGGCGTCATGCCGCTCTCGCTCATGGCCTCATTGAAGATCGACGAGTGGGACCGGATGGTCGACGTCAACATCAAGGGCGTGCTCTACGGCATCGCCGCGGTGCTGTCGGAAATGACGGCGCGCGGTTCCGGCCATGTCATCAACATCGCCTCGATCGGCGGCCTGGCGGTCTCGCCGACCGCCGCGGTCTATTGCGCGACCAAATATGCGGTGCGCGCCCTCTCCGAGGGGCTGCGGCAGGAAAACGACAAAATCCGCGTCACCTGCATCTATCCGGGTGTGGTCGAAAGCGAGCTTGCCGACACGATCACGGATCCGGCGGCGGCGGAGCTGATGCGGACCTATCGCGCCATCGCGCTCAAGCCCGACGCAATCGCGCGCGCTGTGCGGTACGCCATCGAGCAGCCCGACGACGTCGATGTCAGCGACATCGTCGTGCGGCCGACCGCCAGCGCCTGAGGAGATCGCCATGCGCATTCGCCTCGATGCATCGCCGCGCACCGCCGCCGGTGCACTGTGCCTCGCGCTCGTCGCCGTGCCCGCATTGGCGCAGACTGCCGAGGAACGTCAGCGGCGGGGCGACGTCACCGCCGGCTTCCCCAAGGCGATCGTGGCGTCGCAGGCGCTGTCGGAGCTGTTCGCCGAGCGGCGGGCTGCCCGGACCGGAGGGCCGTTGCCGTGATCCGTGCCCACCTCTTCGCCGCAGTCTTCGGCGTGCTCATCATTATTCCGAAAGGCCATGCAGAAATGACTCCGCGACAAGCAGCGACCGCCAGCCAGCGGCAAACCCACCCTTATGTCGGCATGTGGGTTACTGCCGACGGGCACATCCGCCACAACCTGCTCCCGAACGGCCGCTATGACGAAGCGCGCGGCAATCGGGAAAGCGCCTACCAGGGGCGCTATGAGGTGCGCGGCAACGACATCTTCTATTGGGACGACACCGGCTTCACCGCCGACGGGAAGTTCGTCGACGGCGTGCTCTACCACGCAGGCATGATCCTCTACCGCAAGAAGTAATGGTCGTACGGCGCGGTACCCCGATCGGAACTGGCGCAAGCGACCTGCCGGCCGGCGGCGCAGAGGCGCCGTCGATCGTGTCGCTTTGCCGGGGCCGGGCCCGCCCGGTCGGTCCATCCTTTTCGGTTGACTCAACCAGCAGTGACGGTTCCAAAACAGCCTCCGATTGCTTAGCAATGGTTCCGGTGCGGAGGTCTTGGCCTCACCCTAATTGCAGTCTTTATCGTGCAGGTAGCACCGCTCCGAAAGGCGCGAAACAATGTCGAACGGATGGGACGAGTCGGTGGACGCCTGGATCGCGGCAATGGGAAGCCGAGGCGACTACACCCGAGAACATGTTCTCGATACGCCGATGATGGCCAGGGTGAGTGGTCGCGGGTTCGGGTTTGCTCTCGACGTCGGTTGCGGCGAGGGCCGGTTCTGCCGGATGATGCAGGACTGCGGCATTCGTACCGTGGGTATCGACCCGACCGCCGCGCTGATTGAGCATGCCCGGTCGCTCGACCCAGACGGGGACTACCGGATTGGCCGAGCGGAAGCACTGGAATTTCCGGACGAGTCCTTCGATCTGGTGGTGAGTTATCTGTCCCTCGTCGACATTCCGGATGCGGAAACGGCCATAGCTGAGATGGCAAGAGTGCTGCGGCCCGGCGGAGCGCTTCTGATAGCCAATCTGAACAGCTTCAACACGGCTGTGGTCGATGGAGGGTGGCAGCGAAGCGCCGATGGCGAAATTCGCTACTGCATCGACCATTATCTGGAGGAACGTTCGGAATGGCTTGCCTGGCGGGGCATCCGCATCCTCAACTGGCACCGCCCGTTGAGCCGCTACATGTCGCTGCTACTTGCCCAAGGCATGATCCTTCGTCATTTCGACGAGCCGCCACCCCTTGGTGGCGATCCCGAAAAGGTGGCGCGCTATAGGCGCATCCCTTACGCGCTGCTGATGGAATGGGAGAAGCCGAGGACTTAGCAGGAGGAGCGCGGAAGAACTTCCGGTCGGGTCGACTCCAGTCGTAGCGGGAGGTCGGCTGCCGATCGGCGCGTTGATCCAACCAGAATGACAGGTAATTTATTGATAATGTTTGAGTTTTTGGCGCACCCGACAGGATTCGAACCTGTGACCTCTGCCTTCGGAGGGCAGCGCTCTATCCAGCTGAGCTACGGGTGCCGGGCCAAAAACTGGAACGTCGTGTCCCAGCCATACCGCCGGTTCGAACGGACCGGACGCCGCTTCATAGCTGATGCGCCGCGCCGCTTCAACGGCCAAACGCGCCCCATCGACTTTAGACTCCCGGCCTGGCGGCCGGAAGGTACCTGGCGATGAGTTCCTGCACATGGGCGTTGCGGCTTTTCGCGCTGTCGCCGCCCATGACGACGACCACCAGCCCGCGGCCGCTGCGGTTGACCGAGGTGACGATGTTGTAGCCGGAGGCGCGGATATATCCGGTCTTGATGCCGTCGACGCCGTCGACGCCGCCTATGAGATCGTTGTGGCCGCGGATGGTGCGGCCGTTATAGCTGAAGCTCGTGCTCGCGAAATAGGCGTACTGCGCCGGAAAGCGCCGGCGCAGCACCATGCCGAGCAGCGCCATGTCGCGCGCGGTGGTCCGCTGCAATTCGTCGGGCAGCCCCGACGCGTTGCGGAAGGTCGTGTCCCGCATGCCGAGCTGCCTGGCCTTGGCGGTCATCATCTGCGCGAATTGCTCTTCGGTGCCGCCGAGGAACTCCGCCACGGCCACTGCCACGTCGTTGGCCGACTTCACGCAAAGTGCCCGTATCGCCATATCGACGTCGATCGCCTGGCCGCGCTTGAAGCCGATCTTGCTCGGCGGCCGCGCCCGCGCGTAATCGGAAACGGGAATGAGCGTGGTGCGCGAGACGCGGCCTGCCTCGATGGCCTCGAAGAGCATGTAGAGCGTCATCATCTTGGTCAGCGACGCCGGATAGCGCGGCTGATCGGCATTGGTGGAGAACAGCACCGCGCCGCTGCCGGCATCGACGACCATCGATGCGTATTTCAGCGAGGTCGGCGTTACGGGCGGCGCGACTTCGAGAGTGCCCGTCGTCGAGCATGCGGCAAGCAGCCCAAGCACCAGGATTGTGACCGCCATCCGCCGCAACGGCAAGGCGAGAAGCTGGAATGTGGTACGCAATGATGGCAACCCGTTCGGACGATGGCGACCCGTCATCGCGCGATCCCCCGCGACGCAGCTGCCGGCGAATTTAGACCAAGATGTTTCTTTCTGGAAGCGGCTACGTTCAAGGTGGGGCGTTCTTCCCACGGTTAGGTTTCGCGGATAGTGTCGGCGCACATGAGGCGGCCGGGGGGTGGCGAGATGTCTGGCAGTGTCGATCTGGGCGGGGCGGGTCAGTCGCTGCTGCGCGCTTCGCTGAGCCGCACCGGCAAATGGGCCGGCGGACTTGGCGTGGTTGGCGGCTTCGTCGCCGACATCCTCAGTCCGCTTGCGCCTTTCGCGGCCTATATCGCGCTTGCCGGCGCCGTTACGGCGGCGGTTCTGGCGGCGGCGATTGCATTCCGGCTGGTTCTTGCCGCCACGGCGCTGCCGGCCCTGGTGTTTGCGTCCACGACGGCTGCGCTGGCCGGCGGCCTGTTTGCCCTGCAGCAGGCGAGCGACGCCGAGGACGGCGTGCTTGCCGGCCTCGTTCCGGCCATCGCCGGCCTGCAGCAAACGATGGGCATCGTCGCCTCGAAAGTGGAAAAGATAGAGCAGACCGTGACCGAAACCTCGAAGCAGGTCGAGGAGGTCCAGCAGACCGCGCAAGAAGTTCAGCAGACCGCTGAAAAGGTGGAGCGGAAGACGGACGAGATCGCGGCAAACCAAAAGACGCAGCAGGAACAGGCGGAGAAGCTGCAGGCCGCGACCGAACAGATCGCCGTGTCGATCGAAACCATCGCCGACGGCTTCGAGGTCCTGGCGGCGCAGGGCGGCGTGATCGCCGATCCCAAACGTCCCGATGAATTCTACCACAATGCGCGCGTGTATGAGCTTTCCGGCGACATGCTCAATGCCCGGCGTTCCTATCTGGCCTTCGCCGGTTTCGGCGTCGACGCCGTCGACCCCTATATCCGCTTCGCCACGCTGCTTCGGGTGCAGGAGGGCAAGGCCGGCGCACGCGAGGTGCTCGGCGCGCTCGGCGGCACGAACAAGACGCTGGCGCTCCAGCTCGTCCATGCCCTGCAATTCGAGGACGCCCAGCGCGCCGAACGGCTCAACGCCTTCATCGCGGCCAGTCCGGAATATCCGCCGGCCTATTTCGTGCTGTCGGAGGAGTTCTCCGAGGATCGTCTCGGCGTCCAGACGCTCGCCGACAAGCGCAGCGAGGCCGAGGCTCTGGTCAGCTTCACGGCGTATGAAAAGGACGGCGGCCTGTTGCGCCATTTCGTCGACCACACGCTTCTCGCCGACTGGCTGGAGCGCTCGCGCCGACGGCTCGCGGCCCTTGGAGACGTTCTCGATCCGGAGCGCTTCATGCCCCGGCTGACCCCGATGCGCTCCAACCAGGAGTGGATGATAACCGTTTCGCTGCCCGAACCGGCTACCGGCATCTCCTGGCGGCTGGGCGGCGAGGGTGCGTTCACCGAGACAGGATTCCTGGCGCTGAACGACCAGACCACGGGAAAGCCGATGCCCAATCCGAGCTTCGTCGTGCCGGACAGGACCGCGGCGGACGTCATCTCGATCAAATATCTCGACCTGCGCGGCCGCGAGACCGGTCCGTTCGACATCCGTTTCGACCCGCAGGCGGCGCTGTCGGAAGGCAGCAAGCAGATCCTCGACCAGTTCTGGACGTCGTGGATCGCGTTCGATTCCGGCGGCAACGCCGGCGTCGTCTATTTCACCCACATGCTGTCCTACCGCTGCGCCATAAAGGGGGTCCGCTACAGCTTCAACAGCGCAAGTCTCGACAAGACCATAGAAATGCCGCCCTGCGACGAGAAGGATCCCTACGCGATCCCCTACGACTACCAGCCCTATTTCAAGGTCGGCGAGGACGTGACCTCGATGTCGGTGCAGGTCACCTATTCCGACGGAACCCAGTCGCCGGTGCGCGAATTCAAGCGCTGACGGGAACGCCGGGAACCAGATCGGGAATGAAGGGACGCCGATGTCCGAAATAGCACACATTGTGGCAACCATTTTCAAACGCGCCGGCGGCGAGCGGCGCTTCATCGTGGCCATTGCCGGACCGCCCGGCTCCGGCAAGTCGACGCTGTCGTCGCAGTTGCACGACCTGCTCCCTGAAGGCTCAGCCGCCGTCGTTCCCATGGACGGGTTCCATTTCGACGACCGGATCCTGGAAAGCCGGGGCCTGCGCGCGCGCAAGGGCGCCCCCGAGACGTTCGACTATGCCGGCTTCGAGGCGTTGCTGAAGCGCATCCGGGCGGCCGAGCCGGACATCGCCATTCCCGTGTTCGACCGCACGATGGAGCTGTCGCGGGCGGCAGCCGCGATCATCCCGGCCGATGTTAAGTTCATCCTCGTCGAGGGCAACTACCTCGTGCTGGACGAACCGCCATGGTCGGGCCTGGCGCCGCTCTTCGACTTCACCCTGTTCATCGACGTGCCGCGGCCGGAACTCGAGCGCCGCCTGATGCAGCGCTGGCACGAGCACGGAAAATCCGACGAGGAGGCGCGCGCCTGGGTCGCGTCGAACGACATGCCCAATGTCGACAAGGTTCTCGGCCGGCGCAGGCAGGCCGACCTGGTGATCTGAGCGCCGGCCGCCGCTCGGAACCGAATCCGGAGCCGCACATTGTTTCCATGCGGCGATTCCGCCGCGCGGAGGCAGGAACATGGCAGAAAAGAAGGCATCCTCGAAATCGGATGCGGCGAAAAAGTCCACGGCCAAGCCGGGCAAGGCGCTGGAATCGAAGACCGGCGCTGGCGAGGCTGTAGCGCAGCGCTCGAAGGACGCGAAGAAGGTAAAGCCGGCCAGCAAGACCTCGCCGGCTTCAGCCGCGTCCAAGAAGACCTCGTCCACGGCGAAGAAATCCGGGGCGTCCTCGCCGAAGAGCGGAGCGTCGAGCGCGGCCAAGACCAAGGGCGCAGCCAAGAGCAAGGCCGCCCCCGCCGCGACCACAAGGACGAAGGCGTCGTCCGGCGAGCCTTCGATCGCGAAGAAAGTGATCCGCAAGGTCAAGTCGACGGCCGAAGGCGCGGTCTCCCTTGCCGCTTCGATAATCGGCAAGGACGGCGACAAGAAACCCCGGACGAAGCGCGGCTGAACGTCCCTCCTATCCGCGGGGCGGGATCTCCAGCCCCCTTTGCACGGCCGGGCGCGCCAGCATGCGGTCCAGCCAGGCGAGTACGTTGGGGAAGTCCTTGATGCCGACCAGTTCGCCCGCATCGTAGAACCCGATCAGGTTGCGCACCCAGCCGACATGCGCGATATCGGCGATTGTGTAGTCGCCGTCCATCAGCCACTCCCTGCCGGTCAGCCGCGTCTCGAGCACGCCGAGCAGCCGCTTCGATTCCTCGACATAGCGGTTGAGCGGGCGCTTATCGGCGATTTCCTTGCCGGCGAATTTGTGGAAGAACCCGACTTGGCCGAACATCGGCCCGATCGCCGCCATCTGGAAGAACACCCACTGGATGGTCTCGTAGCGCAGGATCGGATCGGAGGGCAGGAGCTTGCCGGTCTTTTCGGCGAGGTAGAGCAGGATCGCGCCGGACTCGAACAGCGCCAGCGGCTTTCCTCCCGGCCCGTCCGGGTCGACGATCGCCGGGATCTTTCCATTGGGATTGAGTGCCATGATCGACACTTTCACGCCGTTTGGCGTCGGGAAGGAATAGAGCTGCAGTCTTTCGGGATGCTTGGCGGGCCAGCGTGTTGCGATCGGAAATGCGGAAAGATCGGTCATGTCGGAACCTATGCAGGTGTTGGCGTTGGATGGGTCACTGGGAAGGCCCGTAGCAATTGGGGCTGCCGCACGGCTTGGGCAAGGGCGGCAAGCCTGCCGCTCGCTGAAATCGCCAGCCGGATTGGGGAGGTTATCTATGCCGCCCTGAACGCCACCACCGCATTGGTGCCGCCGAACGCAAAACCGTTGCTGATCGCGGCACGCACGGAGCGCGCCTTGGCCACGTTCGGCGTAACGTCGAGGTCGCAATCGGCGTCGCGCTCGCGGTAGTTTGCCGTCGGCGGCACGATGCCCTCGCGGATAGCCATCACGCAGGCGATCATCTCGAGCGCGCCCGATGCGCCCATGCAATGCGCGTGCATGGATTTGGTCGAGGATACGGACAGCCGGTCGGCATGGGCCCCGAACACGCGCCGGATCGCTGCCGTCTCGATCTGGTCGTTGGCCTTGGTACCGGTGCCGTGCGCGTTGATGTAGTCGATTTCCTCGGGCGTCAAGCCGGCGTCGGCCAGGCAGGCGCGCATCGCAGAGACGGGCCCTTCCACCGTCGGCGCCACGATGTCGGTTGCGTCTCCCGACATGCCCGCCCCGGCGAATTCGGCAAGTATGGGCGCGCCGCGCGCCATCGCATGCTCCCAGGTTTCGAGAACCGCCATGCCGGCGCCTTCGCCGATGACCAGCCCGTCGCGGTCGGCCGAGAACGGCCGGCAGGTTTCGCGCGCCAGCGCGCGCAGCGCCTCCCAGCCCTTCAGCACGCCATAGACCAGCGGCGCGTCGGTTCCGCCCGCGATCATCACGTCCGCCCTGCCGAGACGCAGTTGATCGGCCGCGCTGGCGAAGGCGTGGTTGGAGGAGGCGCAGGCCGAGGTAACGCCGAAGACCGGACCGCGCAGGCCATACACCATGCTGACCTGCCCGGCTGGCGCGCCGGGCATTATCTTCGGCACGGTGAAGATCGCGGCCCGGGGCTTTCCCTCCAGCAGCACGGCGCGGTAATTCTCCTCGGCGGTCATCGCGCCGTATATGCCGGTGCCGACGACCGCGCCGATGCGCGTGGTGTTTGCCTCGTCGACTGTGAGGCGGGCATTGCGGATCGCCTCGCCGGCCGCCAGCGCCGCCAGCAGGCTGAACCGGTCCATGGTCACGGTCCGCTTGTGGTCGAGAGTGTTTTCGGGAAGATTCTTGATCTCCGCGCCGATACGCACTTTCAGTTCGTGCAGCGGAGCCGTGGTGATCGCGCCTATGCCCGGTCGCCCGGCGCGCATCGAATCCCAGATTTCAGGTGCGCTCACGCCGAGCGAACACAGCCCGCCAATGCCGGTGATGACAATGCGCTGTCGCTGCATGTCAGGCTTGTTTTGCGATCAGGCCGCGCACGGCCTCGACCATGTCGCCGACATTCTTCAGGGTGCTCCAGGCTTCCACCGTGTTCATCTCGATCTCGATGCCGTAGGCTTCCTCGAGATCGAAGATGATCTCGGTCAGTTCGAGCGAATGTATGCCGAGTTCCGTCAGTTCCGTCTTGAGCGTTATTTCCCCGCCATTCGGTTCGGCGTGCGCCTTGATCTTGTCGATGATCTCCTGAGAGAGATGGTCAGCCATTGCGCCTTTCCAAGATTCTGCGTTCCCCTGCCGATGCCGGATCGTCTTTTATGCCTGAATGATCAGGCTTCCGGCTTTTTTCACACGCCACAAGAAGGATGGCACGTAACCTGCTCCCTCTATAGAAACCGAATGGCATCGAAGCAACAAGCGATATCTCGACAACGCTGCGCGAACGCCTGAAGCTTGGACGAGGAAGTTGCAAATGCCGCTAAAAGCAAAGAATCCGGGCGATATTTCTCTTGAGCGCGTTGCCGCCAGGGGCCGGCTTTCCGTGAGCCGGCTTAACGGCCGGACCCGCCTGTCGCGGCTTTACCAGGACGGCGCCGCGAAGATCCGCATGCCGTCCACGCCGGGTGAGGGATTGGAGGCCGTGCTCATCAACACCGCGGGCGGGCTGACCGGCGGCGACCGCATTTCGTGGGAGGTCGATGTCGGCCAGGCCGCCTCCTGCACCGTCACCACCCAGGCATCCGAGAAGGTCTATCGCGCCCTTTCCGGCCGGGCCGAGCTTTCGGCGAGGATTACGGTCGCGGCGGGCGGGCGCATCGCGTGGCTGCCGCAGGAAACCATCGTCTTCGATCGCGCTGCCTTCTCGCGCCGCCTCGATGTCGACCTGGCCGCGGACGCCGAGGCGCTTCTCGTCGAAGCGACGGTTTTCGGCCGCCTTGCCATGGGCGAACGCGTAGCGCGAGGCGAGTTCCGCGACCGCTGGCGCGTCGCATGCGACGGCCGGGTGATCCATGCCGAAGACTTCGCCGTCGGGCCCGAGATCGCCGACAGCCTGAACCGGCGGGCGGTAAGCGATGGCGCGATAGCGATCGCCACCGTACTGCTCGTTTCGCCCGACGCTGCCGGCCGGATCGAAGCCATCCGTGAAATCGTCGGCGAGAAAGGCGGCGTCAGCGCCTGGACGGTCGAAAAATCTGGCAAGCTTCTTGCGAGGCTCTACGATGACGACGGCTATGCGCTCCGCAAGCGGCTGACGCCGCTTGTGGAAATGCTCAACGGGCAGGCAGGACTGCCCAAAACTTGGTCACTTTAGGAATTTATTGAACGCATGAACCTGACGCTCCGTGAAAAGGACAAGCTGCTCGTCGCCATGGCCGCGATCGTCGCGCGCAAGCGGCTCGAACGCGGCGTCAAGCTCAACCATCCGGAAGCCATTGCGCTGATCACGGATTTCGTCGTCGAGGGAGCACGCGACGGGCGCAGCGTGGCCGAACTCATGGAAGCCGGCGCGCATGTCGTCACAAGGGCGGATGTCATGGAAGGCATCGCCGAGATGATCCACGACGTGCAGGTCGAGGCGACGTTCCCGGACGGCACTAAGCTGGTCACCGTGCACGAACCGATAAGGTGAGGGATCGCACATGCTAGAACTCCGCCCGAACTGCGAATGCTGCGACAAGGATCTCGCGCCCGATGCGACGGATGCGATGATCTGCACCTTCGAGTGCACTTTCTGCGCCGCCTGCGCCGAAGGCGTGCTGGGCGGCATCTGCCCCAATTGCGGCGGCGATTTCACACGCCGACCGGTGCGACCGGCGGCGATGCTCCAAAAATATCCGGCTTCGGCCAAGCGCGTCCTGAAGGCCGAAGGCTGCGGCCCGGCCCGCAGGGTCGCGTGACGGGCCGGCGGTCACGAAAATCCCCCAGGAGGACATCAAGAGTGCTCAAGAAATCGGTCTGGACCATCATAGCTCTCGCCGCCACCGCCACGCCGGCGCTCGCGCATCTCGACCCCGTCGCCCACGGCTCTCTGATGGCCGGCCTGTCGCACCCGCTGTTCGGGCCGGACCACGTGCTGGCGATGGTGGCGGTCGGCCTGTGGGCGGCGCTGCTCGGCGGACGCGCGCTGTGGCTGGCGCCGCTGGGTTTCGTCGGCGCGATGGTTTTGGGCTTCGGCGCAGCCCTTCTGGGCGCCCCGCTGCCATTCGTGGAGCCGGTAGTTCTCGCCTCGGTCGTGGTCGTCGGCCTCCTCGCGGCGACGGCGCTCAACGTTCCGGCAGCCATGGCGATGGCGCTGGTCGGCTTCTTCGCCTTCTTCCACGGCCACGCCCATGGCGGCGAGCTTGGCTCGGCGGGCGCCCTGGCGTTCGGCGTCGGCTTTGCCTTGGCCACGGCGCTGCTGCACGCGGCCGGCATCGGCATAGCGCGGCTGTTCGGTGGGGAGGCAGGACGCCTTGCCGCGCGCATCGCGGGCGCCGCGGCCGCTGCCGGCGGGCTGTTGCTCGCGATCGCCGGCTGAGGCGCAGCCATGATCCCGGGCGAAATCATCACCGCGGAAGGCTCGATCGAGCTGAACGAGGGTCTGCCGGCAGTCACGCTGAAAGTCGCCAACACCGGCGATCGTCCGGTCCAGGTCGGCAGCCACTACCATTTCTTCGAAACCAACGAGGCGCTGAAATTCGACCGGGAAGCGGCACGCGGCACGCGGCTCGACATCGCGGCCGGAACCGCCGTGCGCTTCGAGCCGGGACAGGAGCGCGACGTGACCCTGGTGCCGCTCGGCGGCAAGCGCGAGGTCTACGGCTTCCAGCAGAAGATCATGGGAAAGCTGTAATTATGCCGGGGGCGGCAGCGCGAGCCTCACCCCGCCGGTTTGGCGGCGGCGTATATGACGACGCCGTTGGCGTCGTTGAACTCGACGGCGAGCACGTCGCGAAGCAGGATCTGCCGCGAGTCGATCGCATGATAGAGCATGGCGTTGCCTTCGAGCTCCTTGCGGAGTTCGGCGATCTCTTCCTCATGCTCTTTGACCTTGGCCTCGATTTCCGGCGGCGGCCCGCCTTCGGTCGCAGCGGCGTCCGACAGGAACACGATATCGACCTTGTCGAGCTTGGATGTCTTGCGGATGGTGGCGATGCTTTCGGGCGTCTTTTCGATGGCCGCGACGACCTTGGCGACATCGGCCGTCGCCCGGGATTCCTCTTCCTCGACCTCCGTGCCGATGATCGTGTCGATCGCCTCGGGGCTTTCCAGGCCCTGCGCCATCAGCGCCGTCTGCGGCGCGGATGCCGCCAGGAAGGCCGCGGCCGCCAGGGCATGCAGCCATTTGCTATCCGCCATCGTGGTGGTCGTCATCGCTCATTCCATGCGGTTGGGCAGGTTAAAGAGGCACAACGGCGGCTCCCCGGCCGAGGTTCCCGCCATGCGGCGGTTTATCCGAGGCTTGCCGGCGCTGGGCAAATGAATGAGACCGGCGCCGGCTGGCAGGGCACGGTCGGGTGGGTAGCCGGCCATGCCCCGCTCAAGCCGTCAGCTGGACTTTTTGGTGACCAGCGTCAGCGCGCCCTCGGGGCTCATGCTGGCGGCGATGACCTGCGCCGAGGTCACGCCCTTGGCCTCCAGCGCCGCCTTGATCTCCGGATTGGCGTCAATCGTGCTGCGCAGTTGCTGAAGGTCGGCGTCGCCGCGCTGCGCCACCACGTCGTTGACCTGCTTCTGCGTGGCTTCGGGCAGTTCGGTCAAGTCGACGATGTTGACGCTGCGGATCGTCGGGGCGGCGGCCGGAGCTTCGGGCGCGGTCGCCGGAGCCTGGGCCGGAGCTTGGGTGGCCGGCGCTTGCTGCGCGTTGGCCGCCACTGTGAAAGCGAGCGTGGCGCCCGCTGCCAGAATCGTGATCATGCGCATGGATTTTTCCTTCTATCGGTTGGCAGGCGATCATCTTGGGGCATCGTCGCCACCCCACACGCCGAATGGGGTCAGAAGCTGCCGCCCATCGGGTGGTTCCGTGGTTATTTCGTGTCGGAAATGTGGAGCGCGGCGCGGTCGTCGGCGCTCGGCCGGCCACTGTTCGAGAGGTGTTCCTGATGGCCCGCATTTCCCGCGCCGCCTATGCCCAGATGTTCGGCCCGACCACGGGCGACAAGATCAGGCTCGCCGACACCGAGCTTTTCGTCGAGGTCGAGCGCGACTTCACCGTCTACGGCGAGGAGGTGAAATTCGGCGGCGGCAAGGTCATCCGCGACGGCATGGGCCAGAGTCAGGTCTCCCGCGCGCAAGGTGCGGTCGACACGGTCATCACCAACGCGCTCGTGGTCGACGCCGCCGGCATCTTCAAGGCCGACATCGGGCTGCGGGACGGGCGCATCGCCGCGATCGGCAAGGCCGGCAATCCCGACACGCAGGCCGGCGTCACCATCGTCATCGGGCCGGGCACCGAGATCATCGGCGGCGAAGGCCGCATCCTGACGGCCGGCGGCTTCGACGCGCATATCCATTTCATCTGCCCGCAGCAGATCGAGGAGGCGCTGATGTCGGGCGTCACCACCATGCTCGGCGGCGGCACCGGCCCGGCTCACGGCACGCTTGCCACCACCTGCACGCCGGGGCCGTGGCACATCGCGCGCATGATCCAGTCATTCGACGCCTTCCCGATGAATATCGGACTGTCGGGCAAGGGCAATGCGTCGCTTCCCGCGGCGCTGGAGGAAATGGTGCTGGGCGGCGCCTGTTCGCTCAAGCTGCACGAGGACTGGGGCACGACGCCGGCCGCAATAGACTGCTGCCTGTCCGTGGCCGACACATACGACGTGCAGGTGATGATCCACACCGACACGCTGAACGAATCGGGCTTCGTGGAAAACACGGTCGCCGCCTTCAAGGGCCGCACCATCCACGCCTTCCATACCGAGGGCGCCGGCGGCGGCCACGCGCCCGACATCATCAAGGTCTGCGGCCTGCCGAACGTCATCCCGTCCTCGACCAATCCGACGCGGCCCTACACGCAAAACACCATCGCCGAACACCTCGACATGTTGATGGTCTGCCATCATTTGTCGCCGTCGATACCGGAAGACATCGCCTTCGCCGAAAGCCGCATCCGCAAGGAAACCATCGCGGCGGAAGACATCCTGCACGACATCGGCGCCTTCTCGATCATCTCCTCGGACAGCCAGGCCATGGGCCGTGTCGGCGAGGTGGCCATCCGCACCTGGCAGACCGCAGACAAGATGAAGCGGCAGCGCGGACGCCTGCCCGAGGAGACCGGCGACAACGACAATTTCCGCGTCCGCCGCTACATCGCCAAATACACCATCAACCCGGCCATCGCCCACGGCCTGTCGCGGGAGATCGGCTCGGTCGAGATCGGCAAGCGCGCCGACCTCGTTTTATGGAATCCAGCCTTCTTCGGCGTCAAGCCTGACATGGTCATCATCGGCGGCACGATCGCGGCAGCACCTATGGGCGATCCCAACGCCTCGATCCCGACGCCGCAGCCGGTTCACTACCGGCCGATGTTCGGCGCCTACGGCAAGGCCATGACCAATTCGTCGGTCACCTTCGTGTCGAAAGCGGCGCTTGAATCCGGCCTTCGCGACCGGCTCGGCGTCGACAAGCAGATGGTGGCGGTCGAAAACACCCGCGGCGGCATAGGCAAGCGCTCCATGGTGCTCAACGACGCCACGCCGCATATCGAGGTCGACCCGGAAACCTACGAGGTCCGCGCCGACGGCGAGCTGCTTACCTGCGCGCCGGCGACCGTGCTGCCGATGGCGCAGCGGTATTTTCTGTTTTGATGGTCTTCATAACCGTGCACGGTTCGTCAAATGTGTGTGCACTTGGATTTCTAGCAACCGGGCGGCGGGCCGGCTGCATTCTCGCCATCACTTGGACTTTTTGTTCGAAGGGAGCAATATGTTCCATATGAACAGGATTTTTAGACATTCCCATTTGACGCCCTACGAGGCCGACTACGCTCAGTGGTGCGCCGAACAGGGCGCGCTACTGCGCGAAGGTCGATTGTCCGATCTCGATCGTGAGAATCTTGCCGAGGAGATCGAGAGCTTGGAGCGAAGCGACAAGAGGGAGATCGAAAGCAGATTAAAAGTGCTGTTGGTTCATCTGCTGAAACTGCAGTTTCAGCAGATGCAGGTAAAGGAGGGCTGGAGGTCGACAGTCGTGGAGCAGCGCAGGCGGATTCGAAAGTTGATCAAGGAAAGTCCAAGCCTCAGATCATATCCAATGCAGGTTTTGGCCGAGGAATATGAATACGCCCGTAGCGATGCGGCAGGCGAAACGGGTCTGCCTGCACGCGTCTTTCCCGAGAACTGTCCCTACGATATCGATGAGATTCTCGACCTGGACTTTTATCCCCAAGCTGTAGGTTCAGCCGGCGGGCAATCCGATCTTGCTTGAGACGCCCATGTACCAGGCAGTCGGCTCCCGCGGTTCGCGCGTCTCTCGTGTCCTCTGGATGCTGGACGAACTCGAGCAGCCTTACGAATTCGTCGAGGTTGAGCGGCGCTCGCCCGAAGCCTATGCGCTGAACCCGTCCGGCAAGGTGCCTATCCTCATCGACGGCGACCTCAACGTGACGGATTCCGCCGCTATCTGCGTCTATCTCGCCGACAAACATGCCGAAAACGGCATGGGAGCGGGTCCAGGCCTCGCCGGCCGCGCCGAGATGGATTCGTGGATGCATTTCGCGCAGTCGGAGTTCGAGGCGCCGCTGTGGAACAAGCTGCGCCATCGATTCATCTTGCCACCAGAATTGCGCGTCGACGTTGGCCCGGCGTCGGCCCATGACTTCGCCTTGGAACTGAAGACGCTTGAGCGCCGTCTCGGCGACCGTAAGTTCGCCTTGGGCGACCGCTTCAGCGCGGTCGATGTGCTTCTTGGCGACATCGGCGCCTGGGCGCGCGGCGGCAGGTTCAGGATAGAATCGGATGCGGTGAACGACTATCTCGACCGCGTTCTTTCGCGCCCGGCCAGGGCGCGCTCGCAGGCCAACGGCGGGTCCTTCTGATGCTGCGCGCCGCCTCGTTCATCCGCGCCGTCGCCATCCTCGGCGATCAAAACCGGCCTCTGCCAATCGATCTCGCCGTGCTGACCAGCGAGCAGCGCCACCTTCGCCGCAAGGCCATTGAACTGGTCCATGGTGGCAAAGTGCTGGTCGATCTGCCCGAGGCAGCGGTCCTTGACCACCAGGACGTGCTGGTCCTCGACGACGGCCGCCATGTCGAGATCATCGCCGCGGAGGAGGAGCTCTACGACATCCGCACTGCCGGCCCGGTGCAGCTCGCCGAGCTCGCCTGGCACATCGGCAACCGCCATCTCGCCGCGCAGATCGAGGAGCGCCGCATCCTGATTCTGCCGGACCCGGTCATCCGGACCATGCTCGAAGGGCTTGGCGCGACCGTCACCGATACGGTCGAGATATTCACCCCCGTGCGCGGCGCGTACTCGGGCGGGAGCCATGGTCACGGCCATCACCATGACCATTCTCACGACCACGACCATGCAGATCCGGCCTCCGACCGCCATTCCCATGCGCATCCGCATGACTGAGCGTGCGGGCGGAACGGCGCTGCTGCGCCTGATGAACTGGCTCTCGCCGGCCTTCCCGGTCGGCGGCTTTGCCTACAGCCACGGGCTCGAGCGCGCGGTCCATGACGGGCTGGTTTCCGACAGGGCAGAGTTGCAGGCCTGGCTGGCGGCGCTTCTCGAAATCGGGTCCGGCTGGAATGACGCCGTGCTTTTTGCCGAGGCCTGGCGGCGGGCGCGCGACGGCGGCGATCTTGTGGATTTGGCAGAGCTTGCGGAAGCGCTGGCCGGCTCGGGCGAACGTCATGCCGAGACGATGCTGCAGGGCGCGGCATTCCTTGCGGCCGCCGCGGGCTGGCCGAACCCGGTGTTGCTCGTTCTGCCGACACCCTGCCCCTATTGCGTGGCGGTCGGCGCGGTCTCCGGTGGCCACGAAATCCCGCTCGAAGACGCATTGGCGGCCTGGCTGCAGGCGTTTTCCTCAAACCTGGTCCAGGCGGCGATCAGGTTGGGAGTCACCGGCCAGGACGGCGCCACACGGACGGTGGCCGCGCTCGAGCCGCTGGTCCTTGAAACCGCCAGCCGGGCGGCCGGGTCGACGCTCGACAATCTCGGCTCGGCGACGTTCATGTCCGATGTCGTGGCGATGAAACACGAAACGCAATATTCGAGGCTGTTCCGATCATGAACCTTCTTGCGTCGGTATCGGCTGCCACGATGTTCCTGCTTGCGGCGCTGCACGCCTATTGGGGTTTCGGCGGCGTTTGGCCGGGCACGGACGCGATATCTTGCGCGCGCACAGTCGGCGGCTTTCCGGGAGCGACAAGGATGGCGCGACCATCCGCCTCCTTCGCTGTCGCGGCTGCGTTGGCCACTGCTGCTCCGATTGCATTGGTGCAAGGCGGCTTGGTGCAATTCGAGGGAATCGGTCCCCTGCCGGCTTTGGCGGCTGGCGGAGTTGCTTTCGTATTTACTGGACGCGGCATTGCCGGTTTTACGCCCGCCTGGCGGCGGCTTACGCCGGAACAGCCCTTTGCAAAACTCGATGTCCGCTATTATTCGCCGCTCTGCCTGTTGATCGGCGCAGCGTTCACAATCCTTGCCTTTACGGACTTGTATCATGGCTTCTGAACATGGACCCCTTCGCGTCGGCATTGGCGGGCCGGTCGGCTCGGGCAAAACGACGCTAACCGAGAAGCTCTGCAAGGCGATGCGCGACGAATTTTCGGTGGCAGTCGTCACCAACGACATCTACACCCGCGAAGACGCCATGATGCTGGCAAGGCTGCAGGCTCTGCCGGAGGAGCGCATCGTCGGTGTCGAGACCGGCGGCTGCCCGCACACGGCAATTCGCGAGGACGCTTCGATCAACCTCCAGGCGATCGCCGGGCTGAACCGCAAGTTCCTTGATCTCGACGTGATCTTCATCGAATCCGGTGGTGACAATCTGGCTGCGACCTTCTCGCCCGACTTGGCCGACCTCACCCTCTATGTGATTTCGGTCTGCCAGGGCGGCGACATACCGCGCAAGGGCGGCCCTGCCATCACCCGCTCCGACTTCCTGGTCATCAACAAGAGCGACCTCGCGCCCTATGTGAACGTCGACCTCGAGGCGATGGAGGAGGACGCCGCCCGCATGCGCGGCAAGCGGCCCTTTGGCTTCACCGATCTTTCACGCGGCAAGGGGCTGCAAGCGGTGATCGATTTCATCGTAGAGAACGGCGGGCTGCGGCTGGGCCAAGACCGCAAAACCGCCTGACATCAGGCCATATGCGGTTGCCGCTGGCGATCGGGCGCGGCATTATCCACGGGCACGAGGAAAAACGCCATGACTGTCGCCCGCCTGCACGAACCCCGCACCAATCTCCCGTTCCACGAAGAGCGCGTCGATCTTGCCTGCGCCTTCCGCTGGACGGCCAGGCTGAGCATGCACGAGGCGGTGGCCAACCATTTTTCGCTGGCCGTGAACGATAACGGCTCACAATTCCTGATGAACCCTAACCAGGTGCATTTCTCGCGCATCAAGGCGAGCGATCTTCTCCTGATCGACGCCAACGATCCCGAAACGATGAGCGGGCCGAACGCGCCCGATCCGACCGCCTGGGGCCTGCACGGCGCGGTCCACCGCAACTGCCGCCATGCGCGCTGTGTCATGCATGTCCATTCCATCCACGCCACGGTGCTGGCATCGCTGGCCGATTCTCGGCTTCCGCCGATCGACCAGAATTCGGCGATGTTCTTCAACCGCCATGTCGTCGATGGCCACTACGGCGGGCTCGCCTTCGAGGAAGAGGGCGAGCGCTGCTCGAAGCTGCTCGCCGATCCCAGGGTCAAGGTGATGGTCATGGGCAATCACGGCGTGATGGTGATCGGCAAGAACGTCGCCGACGCCTTCAACCAGCTCTATTATTTCGAGCGCGCCTGTGAGACCTATATCAAGGCGCTGTGGACCGGACGCCCTCTGCGCGTTCTGTCCGACGAGATCGCCGAAAAAGCGGCCAGCGAAATGGACGATTATCCCGGCCAGGCCGAGCGGCATCTGTCGGAGCTGAAGGCGATCCTCGACGAGCAGGAGCCCGCCTACCGCAATTGATCCTCTCTCCAGGCCGGCAACGCGGACCGCGAATTCGGTCAATCCAGTTCCAGATACGTCCGCAGCGCCTCGAGGCTGCCCATGTGAACAGAGCCATCGGGCCCTGTCATCGTCTGCTGCGGCCAGAACAGGGTCTGCATGCCGGCGGCGACGCCCGCCGTGGCGCCGGTCGGGCTGTCTTCGATGACGCAACTTTCCGCCGGCTCCACGTCGGTCAGGTAGGCGGCGCGCAGGAAGGGCTCAGGATCCGGCTTGCCGGCGCGCACATCGTTGCGGGTCACGGTCTTGATGCCCGGCGCATCGATGCCGATCATGCGGAGATTGACCTCTACGATCAGCCGGTCGGAATTCGACACCACAGCCTGCGCCACGCCGGCCGCCTTCAGGTCGCGGAACACTTCTATCGCGCCGGGGCGCGGCTTCAGCTGCGCGGCATGCTCCATGTAGTAGACGTATTTGCGCAGGATCCAGTCGTCGAAAGGCAGGTCCAGGCCGAACTCCTCGCGCATCATGTCGTAGACCGGACGCGCCGCGATCCCGACCACGCGGTTGTGCAGGTCGGCCGGCGGCGTGATGCCCCGGCTCTTCAGCACGGCGATCAGCGCCTGCTCGTGCAGCGGTTCGCTGTCGATCAGCGTGCCGTCCATGTCCCAGTAGACTGCCTTGGGCTTCATGCGGGGCTCCCTTCAGGGAAAGTTTCATAGAAGGTTTGCTCACGGAGATAAACCGGGATGTCGACTCAGTGTGGCAGCGGCGGTGGGCTGAACGCATCCCCGGGGCAATGTCCGGTAGATGTTGACCGTGGATTACGAGGTCGAACAAATGCTCTCGTGATCGACAATTGCGCGCAAGCCCGTTCCCTGCGAATATGACATCGGTTGGGTCAGGGCTTTATTCCCGTGCTTTCGGAGCATGGAATCGGCTGACCTTTTCGATTCGGGGCGCGGCTGCATGAATTTCCGGCAGGAAACCGTCACAACCAGGCTTGATGAAGCGGCGCGCGCCGGCTGGCTCTATTATGTTGCGGGCAACACGCAGGACCAGATCGCGGCGAAGCTCGGCGTCTCGCGCCAGACCGCGCAGCGGCTGGTATCGCTCGCGGTTTCGGAGGGACTGATCAAGGTCCGCGTCGACCATCCCATAGCCAATTGCCTGGATCTCGCGGCGAGACTCAAGGCGCGCTTCGCGCTCGATCTCGTCGAGGTGGCTCCGAGCGACCCGGCCTCGAACTCGACGACGCTCGGCATCGCCGAGGCCGCGGCGGCCGAGATCGAGCGGCGGCTGCGCTCGGTCGAGCCGATCGTCATGGCGATCGGCACCGGGCGCACGCTGAAGGCGGCGATAGAGCAGCTGCCGGCGATGGAGTGCCCGCAGCACAAGGTCGTTTCGCTGACCGGCAACATTTCGCCGGACGGTTCGGCGGCCTTCTACAACGTCATCTTCACCATGGCCGACAAGATCAAGGCGCGCTCGTTTCCGATGCCGCTGCCGGCCATCGCCTCCTCGCCTGAGGAGCGCAGAATGCTGCACAGCCAGCCGCTGATCCAGCCAACCCTGGCGCTCGCCGCGGAAGCCGACGTGACCTTTGTCGGCATCGGCGATCTCGGCCCGAAGGCGCCGCTCTACGAAGACGGCTTTATCACCGAGGCGGAATTGAAGGCGCTGCAGAAGGCCGGCGCGGTGGGCGAGATCGTCGGCTGGGCGTTCGACCGCGAAGGCAAGCTGATCGAGGGCATCACCAACGACCGCGTCGCCTCCGCGCCGCTGCCATCACGTGAAAAGTCGCTGGTGGTCGCGCTGGCGATGGGCGAGCGCAAGGTCGCCGGCATTCTGGCGGCCGCGACGAGGCGGCTGGTCAACGGCCTGATCACTGACGAACGCACCGCCGCCGCGCTGCTTGCGGCCTAGGCTGCGGGAGATTCAGACGTGCCGAAAAACTACCTGCCGACGACCAGCGCCCAGTATTTGCGGCCGTTCGCCTCGCCGGCATAGGCAAGGCCGAAGCGGTTGAAGCGCGGGTCGAGCATGTTCTTGCGGTGGCCGGAAGAGTCCATCCACATGGAAAACAGCCGGTCCATGTCCATGCGGCCCTGGGCGATGTTTTCCGCCGCGGGGGCGTCGACGCCGTTCTTCTTCATGCGCCGACCGAAATCCCTGCCCCAGCCGGTGGTGTGCTCCATGCGGCCCGACCGCGCCATAAAGGCGGCCTGCTGCAGGGCGGCCTTTTCCAGCCGCACATCATAGGCAAGCGGCGGCAGGCCGTGCGAGGTGCGGATCTCGGTGAGATAGGAAACGCCGGAAGACGATGCACCGCCGCTTGTCCCGACGGACCCGCCGGTCTGGCAGGCTGCAAGAGCCAGCGAGGCGAAAAGTGCCGCCATCGGGAAAAGACGCCGCCCGACGGCGGGTGAGTGAGAATCCGGCATGAACGTCCCCGGTTGTTATTGATCAGGAGCATTTTCGGCCCAAACCGCTAATGCAGGGTTTCCGGAATAACGTTCATTGTGGCATTTGCCGGGCAGGGCGACGGCGTCGGCTCTTCTGCGGCTGGCCTATTTGGCCTGCCGGCCATCCCCCTGCAAGGGAGATCGGCAGCTTCAGCGTCGCACGGCTCTTCCTTCGCCCCATTTACGAGGACAAGGTGTTACGAAGTACGGATGAGGAGCGAACATCGGCGAGGTCGGTGCTGCCCCTCACCTGCCTGCCGGCATCCTCTCCCCGTATAGTGACGGGGAGAGGAGAGCAGCTTCGGCGTCGCCGTGCTACATCAAAAAGAACCCGAGACGAAGCTGAGCTAGGGCTGTTTAGGAGAGGCAGCGAAATTATCGGCCATGATGGCCGGGAAATCGCGCCTACTTCCCCCGGCCGACAGGATTTCCGTCGAGAAAACCCATGTCGCGCTTCAGGTGGTCCGGAAGTTCCCTGACGTCGAGGAGGGCTCCGCGGGCGCGCCGGTTTCGTTTCGCGAGGAAGGCCGCCAGCCATGAATGCAGGGATCCGTCATGAGCCCGGTCCAATTGTGCCGTGTTTGCCATCGTGTCGACCAACCTTTTCAAGGGTTGCTCCCTTTATCCGTTGGCCTTCAATCTGGCCCCGAAAGACGCTAGTTTCCAATTAAACATCGATCGGCATACATAAGGCAGCTTAATCCATCATGGCTTCGCATCGCCCTCCGCTCCCGCCGACCGCTCCGCTTCCTCCGCTCCAGGCGCTCCGGGCTTTCGAGGCTGCCGCGCGGCATATGAGCTTCACCAGGGCCGCGGACGAACTCGGCATGACGCAGGCAGCGGTCAGCTATCAGGTCAAGGTGCTGGAGGAGCGGTTCGGAGCGCCGCTTTTCCTGCGCCAGCCGCGCCAGGTTGCGCTGACGGAGGCGGGCCAAAGGCTGGCGCCAGCGATTACCGAGGCGTTCGAGACGATCGCCTCTACCTGGGCCTCGGGCCGCAGCGGCGCGCAGGGCACGCTGTCGATCAGCACCGTCCAGACCTTCGCGTCGCACTGGCTGGCGCAGCACCTCGGGTCCTTCCAGATGGCGCACCCGACACTCGCGGTGCGCCTCGACACCTCGCCGCGTTTCGTCGATTTCGCGCAGCAGGAAATCGACGTGGCGATCCGCGCCGGCAGCGGCAAATGGCCGGGGCTGGCGACGCACCTCCTGATGTATACGGCCTTCACGCCGATGCTGAGCCCGAAGCTCGCCGAAAGCATCGGCGGGGTGAAGGAGCCGGCCGACCTTTTGCGGCTGCCGATCGTCGATCCCGACGACCCGTGGTGGACGCAGTGGCTGACCGAGGCGGGCGTGCCGACCGACGGGCTGCGGAACCGGACGCGCAGCCGCATGGGCTCGCAGTCGCTCGAGGCCGGCGTGGCGATCGCAGGCGGCGGCGTGGCCTTGCTGACGCCCGCCTTCTTCGCCGCCGATCTTGCCGCCGGCAGGCTTCTCCAGCCCTTCGACCTCGTCTGCAACGATGGCCACGCCTACTGGCTGGCCTATCCCGAAGCGCGCCGCAACGCGCCGAAGGTCAGCGCCTTCCGGACATGGATCCTGGCCGAGATGAAGGCGTTCCTGGACGATGCCGAGGGATGACGGATTGGTTTCGGCAAGCTGATGGCCATGAGCCGATCGCTGTTTATCAAGCACGCTTTTAGCGGCGCTCGACACCCTTTGCCGCCAAGATGTCATCAACGGCCGTCGACACCAGAAATTCCGACAGCTGTTTGGCAGCTTCTGCGTCAGTTGAATCGGCGCTGATGCCAATGGCGAAGTCAATGTAACTTTGAAGTTCTGCCGGAAACTGGCCGACAAGCATGACCTCGGGAGCGGCGGCGAGAATCGAAGTCACGGGAACGACCCCCAATTCGGCTTCGCCACGGCCTACGGCCGGCGCTGTCTGCCCTCCTGGTACGGCCACCAGCTTGGGCTTCACCTCATCCGCTATTCCCAAGCGTTCCAGCAAACCGGTGAAGTAGCCACCGCTGGTTCCTTCACTGGCGTAGGCGATTGATCTGGCGCTCTTCAATGCATGTTCGAATGCTTCCACGGATCCAATGTCCAGCGGTCGACTGCCTGCCTTGGCTGCCACCCCCATTGCTATCCGGCCGAACGCTACCTGGGTCCCCGCCTTAACCTTTCCCAAGACGGTGAGATCCTGAACCAGGTTCGGATTGATGATGACGAGGTCAAAAGGTTCCCCAGCTTCAATCTGCTTCCTTACCGTCGGATTGAGCTCCCACTTGGCCACAACTGTGAATCCCGTGGCCGTTTCGAACCGGGATATGAGAGCAAGGACGGCGGGCCGGACCGCAATAGCGCCAAAAAGCCGGATTTCCTGATTCATGGCCTAACCTGAAATCGGTCGAAACGACCTTTCCTACAATATGTATCAAGGCGTGCCCTAGCTTGAATTGCTCTTTTTCGTGGTCGAGGGGTCGATCTGCAGATTCTTCGGCAATGGCAGGCTTGAGCATCGCACATGCATCTCGCGGGCGAATAGCTTTCGTTGCTTTTCCTGGTGCTCCTTGCCTGCTGCTACGAGCGCAAGCCCATACGGGCCAATCAAGGCACCGGCCGCCCAGTTGAGGTTCCTCTCCTTGTAGTTCAAAGCCTGCACGCGGATTTCTTCGCACTGCGGCGACTGCCATTTTGGGTCTTGGTTCGAGAGTGTGGCTGCATAATCGCCAGGCGAGGTCGTACATCCAGCGACCATTGCCGCCAGAACGCCTACCGCGATCCAAGTCTTTGCCTGTGCTTTACCGTCGGTTTGTTGTTTCCCCAGAGTCGAACTCCAATACCAAATAAGTTCATTTTTTCGCCGATGAGGGCGGGGTGCTTTACCTTAACAGGACCAGAACGTCAGCCGCTATTTTCGTCCTTTGTGCGGCCGTTATGGACACGTGCAACTGGCCGCCGAATTACTCAACCTTCGGCGTAAACTGGCATGGGACAGCTTTGAACCCGGGGGTGGGTTCCACGCATCGGAAGACAAGCAGACGGTCCGCGAAGTGGCGAAGGATGGTTTGGGCGTTTCTCGCAAGGAATCAGGCGACGTTGGACGCTATCAGCTGCCGTGACCGTCTCTCGGGGCGAATTTTCAGCACTCTCCCGCCAAGCGCCAAGGTTTTTGTCAGAAGAGACGTGTCAGGAGATGTTGTTCCTCCCAATTGCGCAGGAAGGCCACCTGTCTGTCCAGCCACGCCGTCGACAGGTGATCAAGACCCCATATAGATGCATTGGCAGCGTACTCTCCGAGCAGCCAGATGTGTCGGATGGGGACGAACAGAACGGTCGCATCGAGATCTTTCGACGCAAGCGGGAGAACGCTCCGATAGCCTTCCAGAAATGAGGGCCAGAGATTCAGGGTGGCGGGATTGAGCGCCTTGTTCCAGAGATAAACCGCCAGATCGTATCCAAGCCAACCGGGACCGCCGTCGTCGAAGTCGAAGAAGGCAGCCGCCCGGCCTAGTGAGCCGCTCTCGGTAATCCTGGCATTGAACCCATGGCAATCACCGTGGCAGTGACCCCATGCGAGTGCGCTTTTAGCCGCGTCCAACTGCTCCCCCAGCCGTGGCACAAATGCTGCAAAGAAGTCGCGATGTGCGGCCTCAATCGTTCGGAGGGTGAGAAGGGCGGCGAGTGGGCGGGCCGCGAGGTGCTGGAAGTCGAGCTGAAACCGACTTGCAGGACCTGCATACGATTGGCCGACCCGATGGACCTCGGCCAAGGTTCGTCCTTGCGCATATGCGTCGGGCGGGGAGCCGTGACGCGCGATTCGCCCCGGCAGGAAATGGAACAACGCGACCGGTCGCGGGCCTTCTGCAAAGGAACCCAAACGCCAGTGCCGGCCATCTCGCGCAGTAACTGGCGCAGCGACCGGAACTTTGCATCCATCGAGATACGTCAAAAATGCTGTCTCGTAGTCGAGATTTGTTTCTTTACGCGTACGGCGATTTGCAATGCGGAGCACAAAACGCCGACCTGCCTGTGTACTAAACTCGTATGTGTCGTTGAACCCGCGGTTCAACAGGTTGCAAACGGTGACCTCACCGATATCGTATGCGTCGGATACGAACCTCGCGACGTCATCTGCAACGGGCATAGAATAGAGAGTTCGCACGACTATGCCTTTCCAGGAAGGTTGGCAGCGCAAGAAAGCGATTGTCGGGGGCACGGTTTGATATAACCATCGTCACTGAAAGGCCGCAACGTTCACGTCGTGCACTCTAGGCTGCCTACCATGATCGCCTCTCAAACTTGGAAGAATTTCAGCACTCTACCGCTGTCGGGTAGTTGCTCTAGGTCGATACGACCCCTGCCTCGTCATTGCCACCGGCGCCGACAGCGCTCCACCACTCCGCTGCAAGCTCGATGAATGCCTTGACCAGGGGAGAAAGATGTCGGCTGCTCGGGTACACGGCATAGAGACCGCCAGCCGGCGTCGCGTAATCGTCGAGAACGCGGCGCAGCCGCCCGTCCCTGGTAGGCGCCTCGGCGATCCGATGGGGCAACAGGGCGATGCCGTAGCCTGCAATCGCAGCGGCAACCACCGCCTGCATTTCATTGGCGGCAAAGCGTCCAGACACCGTGACCGTTTCCTGGCCATGCGGCCCGTCCAGCACCCAGTGAGCGCTGGCTGTCGATTGCCCTGCGATGACGCAGTGATGGCGGGCGAGGTCCGCCGGCGCCGCCGGCACGCCGCGACGCGCGAGATAGTCCGGACTGGCGGTGAGGATTCTATGCATTGAGCCGAGCTTGCGGGCGATCAGGGTTGAGTCTGGAAGGATCCCGGTGCGGAAAGCGAGATCTATGCCGCTTTCAACCAGATTGAGTCGGTCGTCGGTGAGGCACAACTCGACCTTGGTTTTCGGATGCTCGCCAAGAAAATCGAATACCGCGCCGGTCAGGAAAGAATCGCCAAAGCCCACAGGAGCCGAAATTCGAATCGTGCCCGACGGCTCCGCCCTGGCTTCCGCAAGCCGCAGATTTGCATCTTCGATTGTCCGCAGCGCCTGGCTGCTCTCCTCGTAATAGAGACGTCCTGCGTCCGTCATGTTGAGGCTGCGGGTCGTGCGTTGAATGAGGCGCACCCCTACCTCACGCTCAAGCGCGGCAATGCGGCGGCTGACCGTCGTCTTGGGCATGCCAAGCAAGCGCGCGGCGGCGGTGAAGCTGCCAGCCTCGACGACACGAGCAAATATCAGGATATCGTTGAGATCGAGCATTGTATCCGAATCTGAGACGATGTTTTCCGATTATAGCTCATTATGGATCAGCCCTGCATTCCTAACTTTGCTCCGTTGGAAACAAAAGGAGCAGACATATGACCACCAAACGAAGCGTTCTGGTTACCGGCGCCACTGGCCAGCAGGGAGGCGCGGTCGCGCATGCACTGCTGTCCAGGGGACATCGCGTCAAAGCGCTGACCCGCAAGCCCGACAGCGATGCTGCGCGGAGGCTTGCATCGGCAGGCGCTGATGTCGTCACCGGCGATCTCGGTGACGCTGCGTCAGTTGTGGAAGCTGCAAGCGGCGTCGACACCATGTACCTGATGGGCAACAGCTACGAGGCGGGAACGGAGGAAGAGACCCGTCAGGGGATTATTGCCGCCGAGGCAGCGAAGGCTGCCGGCGTCGGGCACTTGATCTATTCATCCGTTGCCGATGCCAACAAGGAGACGGGCATCCCGCATTTCGAAAGCAAATATCTCGTCGAGAGACATGTTGCCGGGCTCGGCATCCCCTACACCATCAGCGCGCCGGTCGCCTTCATGGAGAACATCGTCGCGCCGTGGTCGATCGGTGGGCTGCGCCAGGGCACGCACGCCTTTGCAATGCCTCCCAAACGCGTCCTGCAGTTGGTCGCGCTGGAGGACATCGGGGCTTTCGTCGCAGCCTTGGTCGAGCGGCGCGAGCAGGTATTCGGCAAGCGTTTCGATATCGCCGGCGACGAGTTGTCCGGCGAGGAGCAGGCGAAAATCCTGTCGCAAGCCATCGGCCGGCCGATCAGCTACCAGGAAATACCGATTGCCGCGGCTCGCCAGCAAAGCGAGGATACGGCGCTGATGTTCGAATGGTTCGACCGCGTCGGCTACGATGCCGATATCGCCGCATTGCGGCGGGATTTTCCGGAAGTCCGCTGGCACAGTTTTGCCGACTGGGCGCGCGAGTTCGACTGGAGCGTTCTCGAACGGACATCTTCAGCCGCCTAAGGCTCATGGGAACTCACCGGCTGATAAATCCCGGCGGAAGCGGATAAGCAGCAAGGTTGGAGCTGGGGTCCGCTTCCGGCAGCGCCGGTCAGCGCAGCCGCAGCGCGTCGATTGCGGCGATCTCTTCCGGGGAGAGCGGGCCGGCGGCTTCGGCGTCGAGGCATTGGCGCAGTTCCTCGCGGTTCTTGACGCCAAGCACCAGCGTGTCGACGCCATCCATGCCGAGGGCGTAGCGGTGGGCGATGACGGCCGGGTCCGCGCCCCATTTCTCGCACAGCGCCCGGAACGGGGCGGCGCGAACGAAGTCGCGGGCGTCGGGGTGGTCCGGGTCGAGCGGCCGGTCGATGGCCCGGGTGAGGGCGCCGGCCTGCACGGCGCGGATGCCCATCACGCCGACGCCTTTCGCTTGCGCCGTAGCGATGATGTCGCGCGGCCGCGCCGGAGTTCTTAACCGCGTCAGCCCGCCCGGACTGTCGAGCAGGTTGGCCACCGCCTGGACCGCCTGAGGGCGAAGCGCCTCTTGCAGCGCGTCGATGATCGCTTCGGGCACGCCCACACCGGTGATGCCCCAGGCGCCGATCAAGCCTTCCTGCTTGAGCTGCTCGAAGGCGGGCACGACGGCATCGCGATAGAGCGACCAGGACGTCGCGAATTCGGACCGGCGCTCATTGTCCACCGGATAGACGAAATCGTCCGGGCAGATCTCGTTGTGAAGAAAGAAAAGGTCGACCCGCTCGAGCCGCATTGCCGCAAGGCTCTGTTCCAGCGAGGCGCGGAAACGGGGGTAGACCTCCCCGGCCGGTATGGAACCGATGCCGCATTTGGTGGTGATCTTCACCCCCTCCGGCAAGCGGCCGCCGAACGCCTCGCCGATAAGCGCTTCGCAGACCTTGTAGCCGGGCGCGGCGTCGATGACGTCTATTCCGCCATCGACGGCCACCTTCAAGGTGGCGATGCCCTCTTCACGGTTGGTGCTGCCCCAGACCTGACCGATGCCGCCGCCGCCGAGGGTGAGGCGGCTGACCTCGCCAATCGTTCCGAACCGACGCTTTTCCATTGTCATGCTCCGTTTTGGTGAGTGGCGGCAGGATAGCCAGCCTGCGCAGCTTCGGCTACCGCGAAGGCGGGCTCTGGCGAAGCTCCCTGCGTCGGTGTGGATAGAATCCCGGAACAGCACTGGGGTGAAACGGAAAAACCGCTGCAATAACAGCGGCATCCGCGGCGGGGACACCGGTACCGGCTCGCAAATTGTACACAAGGCCCCGCCGAAGCCGCGAATGGTGGGGTTCGGCGCAATAGCCGCGCATTGCCGACGCGTCCTGGCGCCAAGCCCCCGAGCGACGCGCCTGCCGCACTGCAGCATCGAATCCCGCTTGACATAAATCACGCCAAGTGAATAATTGCCCACAACCAAGGCAAATGCTCACTTGGTCTAAGGGAGGAATTCATGAAATTGACCACGCTCATTCTGGGCCTGTGCTCCGCAAGCGCGCTTGCGTTTGCCGCGCACGCCGAATCCATCACCATCGCCACCGTCAACAATGGCGACATGATCCGCATGCAGAAGCTGACGGACGACTTCACCGCCAAGAACCCCGACATCCAGCTGCAATGGGTGACGCTCGAAGAAAACGTGCTGCGCGAGCGCGTCACCACCGATATCGCCACCAAGGGCGGCCAGTACGACGTGATGACGATCGGCACCTACGAGGTTCCGATCTGGGCCAAGCAGGGCTGGCTGCTGCCGCTGGAAAATCTCGGCGCGGATTACGACGCGGCCGACATCATCCCGGCCATCGCCGGCGGCCTGACCGTAGACGGCAAGCTCTACGCAGCGCCCTTCTACGGCGAAAGCTCCTTCATCATGTACCGCAAGGACCTGATGGAGAAGGCCGGGCTGACCATGCCCGATGCGCCGACCTGGGAGTTCGTGGCCGACGCCGCCCGCAAGATGACCGACCGCGCCGCCGACATCAACGGCATCTGCCTCCGCGGCAAGGCCGGATGGGGCGAGAACATGGCCTTCCTGACCGCTACTTCCAACTCGTTCGGCGCGCGCTGGTTCGACGAGAACTGGGTGCCGCAATTCGACCAGCCGGAATGGAAGAACACGCTGCAATTCTATGTCGACCTGATGAAGGACGCCGGCCCGTCGGGCGCGTCCTCGAACGGCTTCAACGAAAACCTGGCGCTGTTCCAGCAGGGCAAATGCGGCATGTGGATCGACGCCACGGTCGCGGCCTCCTTCGTGTCCAACCCGAAGGATTCGACCGTCGCCGACAAGGTTGGCTATGCGCTGGCGCCAGATACCGGGCTAGGCAAGCGCGGCAACTGGCTGTGGGCATGGTCGCTCGCCGTTCCGGCGGGCACGCAGAAGGCGGACGCCGCGCAGAAATTCATCTCCTGGGCGACCAGCAAGGACTATCTGGCGCTGGTGGCGGAGAAGGAAGGCTGGGCCAACGTGCCGCCCGGCACCCGCACCTCGCTCTACGAGAATCCCGAGTACCAGAAGGCCGCGCCCTTCGCCAAGATGACGCTGGATTCGATCAACGCCGCCGACCCGACCAAGCCGACGGTCAAGCCGGTGCCCTATACCGGCGTGCAGTTCGTCGCCATTCCCGAGTTCCAGGGTCTCGGCACGACCGTGGGACAGTTGTTCTCGGCAGCCCTCGCCGGGCAGATGACAGTGGATGATGCGCTGGCGCAGGCGCAGTCGGTGACGACGCGCGAGATGACCCGCGGCGGATACATCAAATAGGCATCCTCCCGGTGCCTGGCCGTCCGGGTCCCAGTCCGGGCGGCCCTTTTCCAGGATAGGCGCTCTTCTCCCCGTCCTGAGCTTGTCGAAGGATACGGGGAGAAGATGCCGCCCTTCGACGGGGCTCAGGAGGCAGATGAGGGGCGGCGCGACCTAACATAGCCTGGCGCTGCCCCCTCACCCTTACCCTCTCCCGTAATGACGGGGAGAGGGGGTCGTCAGCGTCACGCCTCCGACTGAGAAGTCGGCGCGGCGAACTGCACCGGGCGGCTTATTCGAGTTGGGAGGAAAACCATGGCCACACGACAGACCGGCACGCTAGCGCGCTTCATGATGGCGCCGTCGGTGATCCTGCTGCTCGTCTGGATGGTCGTGCCGCTGGCGATGACGCTGTGGTTCTCGTTCCTGAACTACAATCTGCTCAACCCGGCCAATGTCAGCTTCGCCGGCCTGTTCAACTATCAGTATTTCTACACCGATCCCGCCTTCTTCCAGTCGATCTGGAACACGCTGCTGATCGTGGTCGGGGTGCTGTTGATCACCGTCATCGGCGGCATTGCGCTGGCGCTGCTGCTCGACCAGCCGATCTTCGGACAGGGCATCGTGCGCATACTGGTGATCTCGCCGTTCTTCGTCATGCCGCCGGTGGCCGCGCTGGTGTGGAAGAACATGATCATGCATCCGGGCTACGGCGTCTTCGCCGACATTTCCCGGTTCTTCGGGCTGCAGCCGGTCGACTGGTTCGCGCAGTATCCGCTGTTTTCGATCATCATCATCGTCGCCTGGCAGTGGCTGCCCTTCGCCACGCTGATCCTGCTTACCGCGCTGCAGTCGCTCGACGGCGAGCAAAAGGAGGCGGCCGAGATGGACGGCGCGAATTTCGTCAACCGCTTCATCTACCTGACGCTGCCGCACATGGCCCGCGCCATCACCGTGGTGATCCTGATCCAGACCATCTTCCTGCTCGGGGTCTATGCCGAGATCCTCGTCACCACCAATGGCGGCCCGGGCTACGCCACGACCAACCTGCCCTTCCTGATCTACCGCACCGCGCTGCTCGGCTACGATGTCGGCGGGGCTTCGGCGGGTGGGGTCATCGCGGTCGTCCTGGCCAACATCGTCGCCATCTTCCTGATGCGCGCCGTCGGCAAGAATCTGGACAGGTGAGCGGATGTCGCAGGCTGCATTCACCCTGTATTCCTCCTCGTGGCGTCGCGGTCGTCAGGCTGGCGGGCTGATTGGAGAAGCTTCTGGCTTCATCCAAAGCCGGTCGAGATTTGCGAGTGCCAAAGCCCGACGTACGGGGAAAAGGCATCAAGGCGGTTAGGGGAGATTTATATGGCCCGCGCAGTTTCCACCCGGACGAAAATCGGCTGGTCGATCGCCGCATGGCTGGTCGCGTTCGTGATCTTCTTCCCGATCCTCTACGCCATCCTGACCTCGTTCAAGACCGAGCCGGAGGCGATTGCGGGGTTCAGCCTGTTTCCCAGCTGGACCGTTGAGAACTATATCGAGGTGCAGACGCAGCGCGACTATTTCAAGCCGTTCATGAACTCGGTCGTCATCTCGGTCGGTTCGACGCTGCTGGCGCTCTTGGTGGCGATACCAGCCGCCTGGTCGATGGCGTTTTCGCCGACCAAGCGGACCAAGGACATCTTGATGTGGATGCTTTCCACCAAGATGATGCCGGCCGTGGCGGTGCTGGTGCCTATCTACCTCATCTTCCGCGATACCGGCCTGCTCGACACGCGCATCGGCCTGACCGTCATGCTGATGCTGATCAACCTGCCGATCGTGGTGTGGATGCTCTACACCTATTTCCGCGAGATACCCGGCGAGATCCTCGAGGCCTCGCGTATGGACGGCGCGTCGCTGCTCAACGAGATCGTCTATGTGCTGACGCCGATGGCTATTCCCGGCATCGCCTCGACCATGCTGCTCAACATAATTCTCGCATGGAACGAGGCGTTCTGGACGATCCGCCTGACGACGACCAATGCCGCGCCGCTGACCGCCTTCATCGCTTCGTTCTCCAGTCCGCAGGGGCTGTTCTGGGCCAAGCTTTCGGCCGCCTCGACGCTGGCCATCGCGCCGATCCTGATCATGGGCTGGTTCTCGCAGCGGCAACTGGTGCGCGGCCTGACCTTTGGCGCCGTCAAATAGAATCCCCGGGGAGGAAAGTCATGGGCCAGATCACGCTGAAACAAGTGTCGAAATCCTTCGGGGCGACGGTGATCATTCCGGAGATCGACCTGACCATCGAGGACGGCGAGTTCGTCGTCTTCGTCGGGCCGTCGGGCTGCGGCAAGTCCACGCTGCTCAGGCTGATCGCCGGGCTGGAGGACACCAGCGCCGGCGCGATCGTCATCGACGGGCGCGACGTGACCGGCGAGGCGCCGGCCAAGCGCAAGCTGGCGATGGTGTTCCAGTCCTATGCGCTATACCCGCATATGACGGTGGCGAAGAACATCGCCTTCCCGCTGAAGATGGCCGGCGAGGACAAGGCGACGATCGACCGCAAGGTGGCCGACGCGGCGCGCATCCTCAACCTCACCAACTATCTCGAACGCAGGCCGGGGCAGCTTTCCGGCGGCCAGCGCCAGCGCGTGGCCATCGGGCGCGCCATCGTGCGCCAGCCCTCGGCCTTCCTGTTCGACGAGCCGCTGTCCAACCTCGATGCCGCATTGCGCGGCACGATGCGGCTGGAGATCAGCGAGCTTCATCATCAGCTCAAGACGACGATGATCTACGTCACCCACGATCAGGTCGAGGCGATGACGATGGCCGACAAGATCGTGGTGCTGAACGCGGGCAATATCGAGCAGGTCGGCTCGCCGATGGAACTCTACAAGACGCCGAAGAACCTGTTCGTGGCCGGCTTCATCGGGTCGCCGAAGATGAATCTGATCAATGGCGCGGTCGCGGCCAAACACGGCGCTGCGACGGTGGGTATCCGGCCCGAGCACCTGCAGATCTCGACCAGTGCGGGCGAGTGGAAAGCGACGGTTGGCGTCGCCGAGCATCTCGGCTCAGACACGTTCCTGCATGTCAATGCAGACGAGGTCGGGCCGCTGACGGTGCGCGCCGACGGCGAAATCTCGGTGCGGCACGGCGATACGGTTTTCCTGACGCCCGACCCGACAAAACTGCACCGGTTCAGTGAAGACGGGAGCGCGATGTGACGAAGCGATTAGCCGGCAAATCGGCCCTGATAACGGGCGCCGCGCGGGGCATCGGCCGCGCCTTCGCCGAAGCCTACGTGCGCGAAGGCGCGAGCGTCTGCATCGGCGACATCAACCTCGATGCGGCGATGAAGGCCGCCAACGAGATCGGCGACGCGGCCTACGCAGTCAGCGTCGACGTGACCAACCTTTCCTCCATAGATGCGGCGGTGAAGGCGGTCGAGAAAAAGGCCGGCGGGCTCGACATACTGATCAACAACGCCGCGCTGTTCGACGCCGCGCCGATCGTCGAGATATCCAGGGCAAGCTACGACCGGCTGTTTTCGGTCAATGTCGCCGGCACGCTGTTCATGATGCAGGCCGCCGCCCGCTCGATGATTTCTCGCGGCAAGGCCGGGAAAATAATCAACATGGCGAGCCAGGCAGGGCGCAGGGGGGAGGCGCTGGTCGCGGTCTACTGCGCGACCAAGGCCGCAGTCATCTCGCTGACCCAGTCGGCGGGGCTCGATCTCATCAAGCACGGCATCAACGTCAACGCGATCGCGCCGGGCGTGGTCGACGGCGAGCATTGGGACGGCGTCGATGCGCTGTTCGCCAAATACGAGAACCGGCCGCGGGGCGAAAAGAAGCGGCTGGTGGGCGAAGCGGTGCCGTTTGGGCGGATGGGCAGGGCGGAGGACCTGACCGGCATGGCGATTTTCCTCGCCAGCGCCGAGGCCGAATACATCGTGGCGCAGACCTACAATGTCGACGGCGGCCAGTGGATGAGTTGAATTTTCCTTCTCCCCTTGCGGGAGAAGGTGGCCGAGCGAAGCGAAATCGGATGAGGGGGGTTCCAGCGTAGCGCTACGGCCAACACCCCTCATCCGTCTCGGCGCTACGCGCCGATCCACCTTCTCCCACAAGGGGAGAAGGGAGAGCGGACGCCGGCGCACCCAAAGAAAAGGCGTGTAAAATGACCACGAAACTCTCCCTCGCCGCCCTGACTCGCCTCCCCCCCAGCGTCGCCGCGCCAAAATACCGCCGCGCGGACCTCACCCCCGGAATCCTGCATTTCGGCGTCGGCAATTTCCACCGCGCGCATCAGGCGGTCTATCTCGACGATTTGTTCAACGCGGGCATCGACCGCGACTGGGCGCTGGTCGGGGCGGGGGTTTTCGAGGGCGAAAGGGCGGGGCGCGAAAAGCTTGCGAGCCAAGATTTTTTGACCACCGTGGTCGAGCAGGACGACGGCCATATGCAGGCGCGGGTGACCGGCGCGATGGTCGATTTCATCGAACCCGGCGACAGCGCCGCCATCATCCGCCAGCTCGCTGATCCTGCGATCCGCATCGTCTCGCTGACCATCACCGAGGGCGGCTATTTCATCGATCCGGCTTCGGGAAAATTCAATCCGGAGCATCCCGCGATCGTAGCCGACGCCGCGGACATCGACCGGCCGTCGACCGTATTCGGCATCATCCTGGCCGGACTGAAGCGGCGTCGGCAGGCCGGGACGCCGGCCTTCACGATCATGTCGTGCGACAACATTCCGCATAACGGTCATGTCACCGCCGACGCAATCATAGGCCTGGCGCGGATCGCCGATGACGGCTTGGCGGACTGGGTGAGCGAGAGCGTCGCCTTTCCGAACGGCATGGTCGACCGCATCACGCCCGCCACCACGGACCGCGAACGCGCGATACTGGCCGAAAAGTTCGGCGTCGAGGACAATTGGCCGGTGTTCTGCGAGCCGTTCCGGCAATGGGTGCTGGAGGACAATTTTCCAGCCGGCCGGCCGGCGCTGGAAAGGGCCGGCGTGCAGTTCGTCGACGATGTCTCGCCTTTCGAGCTGATGAAGATCCGCATATTGAATGGCGGTCACGCGACCATCGCCTACCCCGCCGGGCTGATGGACATCCATTTCGTCCGCGAGGCGATGCAGGAGCCGCTGGTGCGGGCATTTCTGGCCAAGCTCGAGCGCGAGGAGATCATCCCGACGGTGCCGCCGGTGCCGGGCGTGGTGCTGGACGAGTATTTCGAACTGATCGAGCGGCGATTTTCCAATCCGAAGATCGGCGACACGGTGCGCCGGCTCTGTCTCGACGGCTCGAACCGGCAGCCGAAATTCATCATCCCGACCATTGCCGACCGGCTGGCCTCGGGGACAAGCGTTTCGGGCCTCGCGCTCGAATCCGCGCTCTGGTGCCGCTACTGCTTCGGCATCACAGAATCCGGCACCGAGATCGCGCCAAACGACCCGAACTGGGACCGGCTGCTGACGACGGCCAGAGCGGCGAAGGACGATGCCGGAGCCTGGCTGGCGATGGAAGATATTTACGGCGAGGTCGGCCGCTCGGAGATATTTGCGGCGGCGTTTGCCGATGCGCTGGAGATGCTGTGGCGGGTGGGTACGCGGGAGACGCTGAAGAGGTATTTGGGTGGGACGTTGTGAGGTCTGTATTCACGAGAGTTGGCGCTAGGCTGATAGGGCGGTGGCAAAGACCCCCTCACCGTCCGCTTCGCGGCCACCTCTCCCC
>DASZDZ010000115.1:0-40749 GCA_035941355.1 Pseudaminobacter sp. | reverse complement strand
CACGGGGCCGTTCGTTGTAACCCATTCCGACAGCTTGATTTTAGAGGAGACGCGAGCCATGGACCGATTCACCGGCGGTTGCCTGTGCGGCAACGTCCGATTTGTGGCGTCGGGACTCCCATACCGGGTCGGCCTTTGTCACTGTCTCGACTGCCGCAAGCATCATGGCGCCCTTTTTCACGCTTCCGCGATATTCCCTAAGGATGCGGTGACGATCGAAGGCGAAACACGCGACTACGCCGGGCGGTTTTTCTGTCCCCGCTGCGGCTCGACCGTTTTCGGCCGCAGCGCCGACGAAATCGAGGTGAACCTGGGATCCCTGGACGCCCCTGACCAACTGAAGCCAACCTACGAAAGCTGGACCGTCCGTCGCGAGTCTTGGTTGCCGCCGTTTCCGCTCAAGAGACGATACGAACGCGATCGCGACGCCACGGGTCGCTTCGAGGAGTAGGTCGCACGAGCGGTGTAAGGGCGGCGCCGCTCAGCCGGTCGATGCGGCGGTGAAAACCGCCAATTGGGCGGCGAAGGCACGCTGGTAGGCGGGCCGCGCTTCGCCGCGGGCGACATAGGCGGAGAGGTTCGGATATTCACTCAACAAACCCGATCTGCCCAACCGGCGCAGCACGTGCACCATCATGAGGTCGCCTGCACTGAACGCGCCATCGAGCCAGTCGGCATCGCCAAGGTGCGCGGAAAGTTGGTCCAGCGGGTCACGAATGCGATCCTTGACCAGAGGCAGGCGCTGCTCGGACCAGGTCTTGTCGTGTTCGAGGAGCACGGCGGTTTGAAGCTCAAGGATCGGCGGCTCCACCGTGCTGACCGCGGCAAACATCCAGGTGACGGCGCGCGCCCGGGCATTCGCGTCGTCCGGCAGCAGGCCCTGATAGTGCTCCGCAATATGGAACACGATCGCCCCTGACTCGAACAAAACGAGATCGCCTTCCTCATAGGTCGGAATCTGCCCGAAAGGATTAAGCGCTCGGTGCGCGGGCTCCTTCATCTCAGCGAACGAAACAAGGCGAACCTCGTAAGGCTGGCCCACCTCTTCGAGCGCCCAGCGCACGCGCATGTCGCGCGCAAGTCCCTGGCCGCGATCAGGCGAGCTTTCAAAGGCGGTGATGGTGGGGATCATTGGAAGCCTCCGGGTAATTGCATGCTGTCGAGAGTTAGGTGCATTTCGACGATCTTCCCACGATAGGGCATCCAGTTCTGCGCTTTGCATCCAGAGGACGAACGACCGGTGCTGCTCCCGACAACTGAACTCGCTTTTCGGCCATTAGATAACGCGTCTGAGCCGTCTGCGGCGGCGTTGGCATTCAGGATGTGCCGTCAGCTGTTACCCGTCCAGCTGTTCTTGCCACACTTCACAAACGACTGCTCTGCGCCGGCCAATAGCCGACATTGGCCATGTCGAAAGACACTCACCCGGCGGTTGCTGTCCGTCTTCTTTGCCCATCTCTTCCCGCGCTGAAACCGTCGCACTATGGTCGTCGAAGAATGTGTGGCCGGGGACGAGCGTCGCCTATGAGAAAGGTAGCGATATTCGGAAATGCAGGCGGTGGAAAATCGACGCTCGCCAAACGTCTGGCGGACCTCACGCGGTTGCCGCTATATCAGGTGGATAAGATGCAATTCAGGGCCGGCGGCGCCGAAGTCCCGCACGACGAGTACGTGAAGGCACATACTGAGCTCCTGGGCCGAGATGCGTGGATCATCGACGGCTTCGGCACTGTCGATTCCGCCTGGGAGCGGTTCTCGAAAGCCGACACGCTCATCCATGTCGACCTGCCCCTCATCACGCATTACTGGTGGGTGACCAAACGACTGATCAAGGGTTTCTATGCAGTTCCGGAGGGTTGGCCGGAAAGCAGCCCGATATGGCGTAGCACGATGAACAGCTATGGTGTGCTTTGGCCTTGCCATCGTGAGTTGACACCACGATACAGACAACTGGTTGGTGATATGGCCATATCGAAGCGGGTTCACCACTTGAAGTCGCCGGCCGAGATGACTGCGTTGCTCACCGCAATCGAGCGTTCTGCGGGCCGTCAGGATGGCCCCTAGGTCGAATGGGCGGTTCTTCAGGGCGTCAAGGTCCGACTGTCCGCTTTGGGGTCAGCTCACGACGATGCTCGCACCGGCCTCACCAGCTGCGCGAGCATCGATCAACGCTTGTCGCAAAGGTTCCGCTTCACGGCTCCTATCACGGCTACAACGCGCCGGAGGGACGTTTCTCGGCGGCTGTATGTTCACCGCAATGCCGGCCGGCACGCCGCCGTCAGGTGATAATCACCGTGGTGCAGCCGTCGACCTGCGGATGCACCGCCCAGTCCTGCGCGGGATCGCTGCGGCTGCCGCCGGCTTCGGCGTCCTCGGCCTGCCTGATCGCCAGGCACCAGACGCCGATGGCGCGCTCGACCTCCGGCAAGGTGGCGAGGCTCAGCATACCACCGAACTCCGGCGGCGCCTCGATCTGCGACGGCCACGTCTTGCCGTCGAGCTCCATGGTCCCGATTTTCTGGCAGGCATGGATGGCGTGGATCTCGTTCCAGCCGTCATGCAGCGAATCGTAGATCCAGTTCCCTTTGATGACGAAAATCTGCCCGGCGACGATCTCGCCGAGGTTGGGGTCGACATCCTGCGGGTCGCCGGGGTTGAGGCCGCCGCTCAGGCCGGCGAAGGCAGACAGCAGGCTGAGCAGCAGCGCCAGCAGCGCCAGGAACAGGCCCATGCCGGGTATCCACGAAAGCGCGAGCGCCAGGATCAGCAGCGCCAGCACGGCGTTGGCCCAGATCAGCAGGTCGCGAATGCCGCTGCCTTCGAACTCGCTATGGATCGCCTTCAGGTAACGCACATGGCCCACATCCGACACATAGCCGCGCGGCACGATGGGGTTCGGCCGCACGATGTGGCCCTGCAGCGGGTTGTCCCAGTAATGCTCCTTCGGCTCCGGCAGGCGGGTGCTGTAGATGTCGGGCGAGTTGGGATCCTTTGGCGCGAAAATGTCGACCGTGCTGGGGGCCAGCGCCACGTTGAACGAGGCGTCGTTATCGCCAGCCTTTTTCAGCGCGCTGACCGAGGGCCGGCCGAGCGCCACGCCGATGATGCATTGCTGCTCGTCGTCGAGGCAGATCAGCCGGCCATAGAGCCACCAGAGGAGAAAGGTGATCAGCACCACGACTGCGGCGATGGCCGCCGCGACCAGGGCGACGAAAAGGCCGGACAGCACCGCCGCGGTGACCGCCGTCACGGCCGTGGCAACGATTCCCATGGCCGCGAGGTAGGTGAAGCCGAGGTCCTGGAAATCGCCGGGCTCGATGCATTTGGTGTATTGACGGGCGGCCATCTCATCACCCCGTTCAGGCGGTTGCCACGGTGAGCGTCACGCCGCCTGCGAAGACGTCGCCGGTGCGCGCGTTGACGTTGAAGCTCTTTTTTCCGGTGAAGCCGGCTGGCGGCGTGATTGTTGCGGTGACGTCGATCTCCTGGTCCGGCTGCAGCGTCGGCGCGTCGGGACTGAGTTCGACCGTCCAGCCCGCGGGCACCGGGAACAGGCCGCGCCCATGAACCGTGCGGATCTGTCTCATCCGCTCCGAGAAGGTCGGACGTTTGCCCGGTTCGATGCGCGGCCCGCAGGCCGGTGGCGCCGGCAGTTCGTAGGCGTCGACCTCGAAACGGTAGGCGGCCGGCTTGCCGGTCGCGTTGCGCAGCCGGAACTGGAACACGGCCGGCGACTGCGGCGCCACGATATTGATGTTGTTCTGCCCGACATTGTTCGCCGGATTGGCGTCGTCGATCCAGCTCAGCACCACCTTGAGACAGTAGTGGCCGGCGACCGGCGGCGTGCGCCACGGCATTTTCGCCAGCGCCGGATGGTTGACGCCGCCCTTGACGCCGAGATTGACGAAGGTCTGGCCGATGGCGGTTTCGAGCGTCGTGACGCCGAAGGTAAGGAAGGAGAACAGCACTTTCACGCCTACGGCCGGCGCATCGTAGGAATTGTTCCAGACCGTGGCGTTGATCTCATAGTCGGTGTCGGGCAGCAGGTCGTGCTCGGTAACTACCACGCCGCCCTTTTTGATCACGATGTCGGGGTTATCCCAGGTGACGGCGAGGCCGAGCTTTAACAGGTAGTCCTGCGAATAGATGCACGGGTCCGGCCGGTGGTAGGACGGATTGTTGACGATGGTGCAATCCTTGCCGGTCTCCTCGCGCGCCGGATGCGGCATGCTGATGAACTTGCACAGCTTGCGCCACGCCTCCAACGCCCGCTTCAGGATGTCGAAGATGGCGAAAATCCAACCGTAGGCGAGCACCTTGGCGAGGTGCGCCAACACAGTGGGAGCAAACTTCAACAGCTTCACTAAAGCCTCCCCGGCACGCCAGGATGACCAGTCAGAAATACGTGCAGATTTGGATGCGCGCGGTTCAGAGCCGCGTGCGCTTGCCGCGTCTGTACCAGATGAACGCCGCTATGGCGGCGAACGGCAGGAAAAGCAGCATCGCCTCGAAACTTCCCGACCCGCCATCCGGCGAGACGCCAAAGATACGCTCTATAAAATCCATGACAGTCTCCATTGAAATATTGGCAGACCCGGCAATGCGATATGGAATACTATACCTGATCACGAAAATGTCAACGAGAGATGCTAAAATACTATTGGTGAAGTGAACGTTTCTTCCACAGGAACCTGATCATCCCCCACTGCACTGCAGGCGGTGCAGTGGCACGAAGAACCACAAGTCGAGCGGGAAGATCAGAGTCGACGCCAACTGCAAGCGCGTCAATGCGTGGCTGATCTATAAATGCATGTCTTGCGACGGCACGTGGAATCGGCAGATCTCCCGGCCCTGATCGGATAGCCGACTTCTGAAAAAGAGGGGAAGATTTTCCGGCCCGTCGAATAGGTTCAAAAAATCTTTTCCCGTGATTCCATGCACTTGACTGTTACCCGCAGAAAAATTCATTCCCATTTGTTCACGCCTTCCCCGCGCCGGCGATAATCGCTGCTGCACCTGTGTTCAAAGGAAGGGAGGCGACGGTGGACTGGAATGCAGCGATCGAGAAACACCGCGAGGCGCTGATGCGCATTGTGGCCGCGCTGGTCGCCATGGTCGGGCTCGCCGACGCAGCCCAGTCTCTCGTTTTGCGTGGCTGCGGGGATACGGGAGGAACCCTGCCACGCCATCTCCGTCGCTGCGTGCTCAGGCTGCTGCGGCCGGCAGAATCCGCGGCGCGGCGCCTGGTCATCGCGCTGGCGCGCGGGCTTCCCGCGCCGCCCCGGCGCCCGCGCAAGGCCATCCCGCCGCAGGCGCGCAAAACAAAAATCGTGCCGGCATTCCTGCGCAACGGCGTCGGCACCGGCATCGTCTTGGCGCCCGGCGTATCGCCGCCGGGCGCTCCCACCGCTGCGGCCCGCGCTGCCCGCCCGCTTGCCTTCCCGCTGCTCGATCCGCTGCGGCGGTGGAGCGGCCGCCGGCGGCCGGCCGCCACCAGCGTTCCGCGTATTTGCGTTCCCGGCTACAGCGCGCGGTTTCCGGTCGAGGTCCGGCGGCCGCCGTCGCCCGACGACCCGGTCGACGCGACGCGCCTTACCCGGCGGCTGACCGCGCTCGCCCGCGTGCTGGACGATCTGCCGGGACAGGCCAGGCGCTTCGCGCGCTGGAAAGCGCGGCGTGACCACACGCTTGCGGCAGGCCGCATTCACCGCGTCGCGCCGCTGCGCGGCGGCCGACCGCCAGGCGGCCGCCTGTCGCGCTACGAACCGGACGCCCAGCGTCGGCGCAATATCCGCGACGTCGACGAGATCCTGGCGCATGCCCACGCGCTGGCCCATTACGCGCTCCGCCCTGACACGTCATGACGGCGGCCTGTCCGGCAGTGAATCGGATCGTTTTGGGGGTGGGCGGCAGGGGATCTGGGCGCCCTCCCGCCGCCCCTTCACGCCGGCAGCCCCGCCTTGCGAAAGCCATCGACAAAATGCTCAAGCACTGCTGCGTCGCGGAATGGTTCCGTCGCCGCCCAGTGGCGGATTGTGAAATCAGGGTTGCCGACGAGGAACAGTTCGGCCTCAGCGCGCGCCTCGTCGCGCCGGCCGAGTTGCGCAAGGCTTGCCGCCAGGAAGCGGCGTGAGCTTGTACGATAAGTCTCGTCCCTGCGCAGGGTCTCGACTGCGGCTTCGTAATCGCCGGCCGCATATTGCGCCTGGCCGAGCGCCAGATAGTACCAGCTTGCGGGAAACGGATTCAGCCGGAACGCCTTGCGAATGTGCTCAAGGCCTTCGTCGATCCGCCCGGCCAGGACCGCGATGTCGGATAATGCCGCCCAGGCGTCGGCCTCGTTCGGGTCGAGCTCGATCGCCTTGGCGAATTCTTGATCCGCCTCGGCAAAACTGCGCTCATAGGCAAGCAGGTAGGCCAGGACCCAGCGGCAGCCGGCATCGTTGGGATCGAGCGCTACGGCTTTGCGCGCCAGTTCCAAAGCAACGCTGCGGGAAGATTCAGTTGGTCCGCCGGAATGCACCCATCCCATCCAGTGGTTCAGGGCGAGCAAGCGATAAGCCTCGGCGTATTCCGGATCGAGCGAAACCGCGCGCGTGAGCATCAGATGCGCTTCCCGCGCCGCCTGCGGCGTGTCATCCATCAGCCTGCGCGCCCGCACGCAGAGATCGTAGGCCTCGAGATTTTTGGGCCGGTTGCGCGGCGGCGGCGCGCTGAGCCGGCCGAGCAACGCCTCCACGATCTTGCCGGTGACCTCGTCCTGAACGGCAAAAATATCTTCCAGGCTGCGATCGAAGCGTTCCGCCCATAGATGATCGCCACTCACCGCGTCGACCAGCTGGGCGTTGATCCGAACGCGCCCCGCGGCGCGTCTTGCGCTACCCTCCAGCAGGTAGCGCACGCCAAGCTCCTCAGCGATCCCGCGCACGTCCATCGCCTTTCCCTTGTAGGCAAAGGCCGAGTTGCGCGCGATGACGAACAGGCCGGAGTTTCTCGACAGGTCGGTGATCAGGTCTTCGGTCAACCCATCCACGAAGGATTCCTGCTCGGGATCGTCGCCGACATTCACGAAGGGCAGCACGGCTATCGATGGCTTGCCGGGCAGCGGCAAAGGTTTTCGCTTCGCGCCGCCGAACTGTTCGACAGCGCCCGTGAAGCGGTAGCCGACGCGCGGAACCGTGACGATCCATTCACCGCCCCCATTACCGGCATCGCCAGCCGGACCAAGCAGCTTCCTGAGCTGCGCGATCTGGACGGTGAGGTTGCCTTCCTCGACGGCCGTGCCCGGCCACGCCGCGTCCATCAACTCGGCCTTGCCCAGGATTTCGCCAGGCCGTCCGACGAGCGCGGCAAGCAGCTTCAGCCCGCGGTGGCCAACGGCGACCGGGACATCGTTCCGAAGCAGCGTTCCCGCACCCGGATCAAGCACGAACGGACCAAAGGCAAAACGCGATCCCTGCATGCGGCGCATCTATAGCCCGTTTGGAAGTTTTTGGAATTATTTGGGCGAGCTTAATTACGACGCTGTTCGTATCCTGCAAAATTCATCCTCTTTCAGGTCGAGGGCCCCGACCCTCGAACCATATGGAGGTTGCCATGAACGATACCCTTGCGTCGGCCCCGCATCAGGCAGCGCGGCCGGGAACGCCAGTGGGGCCAGCGGAAGCGCCGCATCGGCACTACAGCCTGGTGGCCCTGCGAAGCATTATCGCGACCTGGGACGAGCGGATACGCGTTCGCCGGGAACTTGAGCAAATGTCGAAGGACGATCCCCATTTGATCGATGATATCGGTCTGACGAGACGGCAGGTCGAGGCAGAGATCGTCAAGCCCTTCTGGCAAGTATAGGCGAATGATCTGCATGACCGCCGAAAGCGCGACATCACCTGGAGAGGATCGAATCCCATGGGCCGCGATGGCGGGCATCATCGCGACCGTCACGGTGTTCGCCCTGGCACAGGGGCTGACCTATCCGCTGCTCAGCTTCATCCTGGAGCGGCAGGGGACGACGCCCGGCCTGATCGGCTTGTCGGCGGCGATGACGCCGCTGGGCTTCATCGTATCCGCGCCCTTCATTCCGGCGCTGGTGCGGCGCGTGGGCGCGGCGCGGCTTGCTATCCTGTGTTCACTCCTGGCAGCAGCCACCCTGATCGCGATTGCCTGGACGCAGGACGTCTGGGCCTGGATGCCGCTGCGCTTCCTGCTCGGCTTCTTCGCCAATCCGCTTTACGTGATCAGCGAGACCTGGCTGATCTCGATCACGCCCGCGTCACGCAGGGGCCGCATCATGGGTCTCTATTCATCGATCGTTTCGGCTGGCTTCGCCATCGGCCCGCTGTCGCTCGGCCTGGTCGGCACTGAGGGTTGGCCGCCCTTCATGATCGGCATCGTGGCCTTCCCTCTCTGCGGCCTGATCGTGCTTGCGGTTGTGCCGCGCCTGCCGAAGATGCAGCATGAGGGCGAGGCGATATCGGTCGGCGGCTTCTTCGCACTGGCGCCGCTCCTGTTGTTCGCGGTTTTCACCGCAGCCGCCTTCGAGCAGGTCGTGATCTCCTTGTTCGCGGTCTATGGCGTCGCGCTCGGCAGCGCCGAGGCGCGTATCGCTTCGCTCATCGCCTGTTTCACCGCAGGCAATGCCATGCTGCAGATTTTGCTCGGGCGCGCGGCCGAACGGTTCGGCTCGACGCGGTCCATGTTGTTCTGTGTCCTGGCTTCGCTGGCCGGCTGCTTGGTTCTGCCGGCGCTCTTCAACTCGTGGCTCATCTGGCCGCTCGTTTTCGTCTGGGGCGGGGTCTCGTTCGGGATCTACACCATGTCGCTGATCCAGCTCGGCGAGCGTTTCACCGGTCAAACCTTGATCGCCGGCAACGCGGCCTTCGCGTTCGTATGGGGCATCGGCGGCATCGTCGGCTCGCCCGCGACGGGCCTGGCGATGCAACTGATCGGACATCAGGGGCTGCCAGCGTCCCTTGGCCTGCTGAGCTGTGTGCTGGCGGCGTTTCTGGTGGCGGAGGGACGGCGGGTCTGATCGAGGCGCTTGCCTAGTGCGCGTCGATTGTATGCCGGGTTCCAGCGCGGCAAACAAATCGCTTTCCGACGAGTTGCCGATTAAGGACAGTGGCGCTACAGCGCTCCGTCGCTCGTCGACGCGATCACGTCGGTAAAGCGATTGCCGGCGTCAAGGCGACATTTGTAAGTCTTGACGCCCTCGTTCCCCTTATCAACTGTGACGTCAATCGTTGCCGAGCCATCCGCTGCGACTATGCGCTCGCGCGCCGTAACGTATTGCGGCTCCGTTTTGAACATCACCGCAACCTGGTCCTGGCAGAATGCAGCCTGTTTGTCGGGATTGATTGGACTGGTCCCCGCTGCCATCACTAGAGGACTTCCCTGGTCTACTGTGCCGTCAACCGTTGTCGAGACATCAGCCCCCGCCACTGGATCTTGTGAAGCAGGCCCGGCGACAGAAACGTCGGGCCTCTTCGTGGTTTCGCCGGATGCAGCGCAACCCGCGAGTACAAGAGCGGCGAGAGTAAGAACGGTTGCAGTCTTCATATGGCCTCCGGAGCGCCGCCGTCGCTAGTCAGGACATAACCTCGATAAAAGTGGCGCTTTCGCGTCTGTACCTACAACGGCAATTTTTCTGAACCGGTGGATCGTCGATCTGGACAGGCTGCCCTCGTCATCCCGGCATTTTCGAGCGAGTGTTTATGCGGCTGTGATAAATCCGGCAGCACTGATGACTGGGTAGCTTGGGGGGAAGATTTCTTCCACTTTAGGATGGCCGAAGGTCCTGAGCGGATACTTCGACATGACGCCGTTGAATTGGCTTTGGGCGCGGCGGCGATAATCCCGGTCGTCGATTCCAGGAATGACGCCGTCCTCCATCACGAAGCGGCCGTCTATCATGACGCTGCGGACCATGGATGCAGACGCATTCAGCATCAGCGTCTGGATCGGGTCGATCACCTGGCCGATGAAGGGATCATCGAGATCGACGACCATCAGGTCCGCCTTCGAACCAGGCTGCAGGCGACCGAGATCGGGCCGGCCCAATGCGTCGGCGCCGGCAATGGTCGCGGCGTCGTAGAACTCTGCCGAGCGGCATGCGGTCGCGCTCGCCTCGGCGACGCGGCACAGCAACATGCCGACCTGCATGTTGAGGAACATGTCAGGCGGGTAGGTGTCGGTTCCGAGCCCAATCCGTATTCCCATGTCGCTGAACGAACGGAACGATTGAAGCGCCGTGCCATGCCTCCCCGAGGCGAGCGGGCAGTGGACGATCGTGACGCCCGCATCGCGCAGGATTTCGAGGTCGTTGCCCGGCCGGTCGATGCCGTTTCGACCCGAGACATAGGTACCATGGGGCAAGAGCGCGCGCGGGCTGAGGAAGCCGAGAGTGTGCATCCATTCGGTCGGGCTCATGCCGCGCAGCTTCAACACGCTGTCGTATTCGAAACGCGACTGGTTCGAGTGAAGCCGTATCGGTACGTCGAGATCTTCGGCGGCCGCCGCCGAACGCCTCAGGAGCTCCGGTGTGCAGGTCTCGATGCGGTCGGGGGCGAGCATGGTCCGGATCAGTCCGCCGTCCCTGCCTTCGAGCCCGCGACAGAAATCGATCGCGTCGGCCAGTCCCTTGAGGCCTCGCTCTTCGTCGAAGAAATAGTCGATCGTCGAATCATTGCGCACGACGGAGTTTCCGGAGCGATAGGCCGGGCCGAGATAGACCCGCAGGCCGAGATCGCGGGCTGCATCGGCGGCGGCCTCGAACTCGGCGACTGTCTCACCCCATTCGCGATAGAACAACGAGGCGATGGGCAGCGCCGTCGTGATGCCGCCGCGGATCAGGCGCGAGAAGGCGTAGCGCTTCTGGAAGGCCAGTTCCTCGGCGTCGTACATTTCGAACGGGCCGCTCTCCATATAGGTCTGCGGCCAGATGCGGCCCTTCTTCCATGCTGTTCGCTTATCCCACTGGCGTGCAAGGCAACGTCGTGTCGGCTGGGGTGAACGAGTTCATCATCCCGAACTACAAGCAGACATGGGCGAACATCCGGAAAATCTCCGATGCTCCGGATGGCGTGAAGCATCTCTCGTTCAAGTCGCAGGAATACCCGGCGGCCTGAGACCGTCTCCCGCGATCCCGCCGCGGCTCGAAAGCTTCGGCGGGATCGTCTTGTCCAGGACGGCGCGACGCGGCGGGAGGCTTACATGAAAACCGCCATCGCCCTCTCTTCATAGTGCTGTCGCAATGTCATAATGCCGTCTCAAATATCGGTTATCATGGATATATGGATAAGAAGCTTGCATTGGCCGCGCTGGCGGCGCTCGGACAGGAAACGCGCCTGGATGTTTTCCGGCTTCTCGTAAAGGCGGGCGCGGAGGGTGTACCTGCCGGCGAGATCGCATCCCGGCTCGGCGCAGTCCAGAACACCACGTCGGCGCATCTGAAGATCCTCCATCACGCAGGGCTGATCCGTGCCGAGCGGGACGGCCGCGTCGTGCGCTACGTCGCCGACATGACCGGATTCCGCGACTTGCTCGCCTACCTCATGGAGGACTGCTGCAACGGTTCGCCGGAGCTTTGCCGTCCCGTCATCAACGCCGTCACCTGCGAATGCTAGGAGGAGTCTGCCAATGAGCGATCAACCATTCAACGTACTTTTCTTGTGCACAGGGAATTCGGCGCGATCTATCCTCGCCGAGGCGATACTGAACCGGGTCGGTCAAGGCCGCTTCAAGGCGTTCTCAGCCGGATCGCAGCCGAAAGGTGAGGTGCATTCCTACGCGCTACAGCTCCTCAAGAGTCTCAATTTCGATATTTCCTTCGCGCGCTCGAAAAGCTGGGAAGAGTTTGCGGCGCCGGGTTCTCCCGAGTTGAATTTCGTCTTCACCGTCTGCGATAATGCGGCAAATGAAGCCTGTCCGGTATGGCCGGGGCAGCCGATGACGGCGCACTGGGGCATTCCTGACCCGGCAGCGGCCGAAGGCACCGACGCCGAGAAACACCTCGCATTCGCCGAGGCATACCGGATGCTCAACAGCCGCATTTCGATTTTTACCAGCCTCCCGATGGCGTCAATCGACAAGCTTGCGCTGCAGCGGCGGCTCGACGAGATCGGCAACAACCTGCCGAAGGCCGGCTGAGCATCGTGGCGGCGGCTGATCTGCCACGCCGCATCGTTGCGGAAGCGTTGGGAACCGGGCTCCTCGTGGCGACGGTGGTCGGCTCGGGCATCATGGCCGACAGGCTGACTGACGACGTCGCCGTCGCACTGCTCGGCAATACCTTGCCGGCGGGCGCGATCCTGGTCGTGCTGATCACCATCCTCGGCCCGATCTCGGGGGCGCATTTCAACCCGGCGGTCACATTGGTCTTTTCGCTGCGACGGGAGATTGTCGCGAGTGCCGCGCTGGCCTATGTCGCCGCCCAGGTCGCCGGCGGCGTTGCCGGGACGTTTCTGGCGCACGCCATGTTTGAGCTGCCGATCCTCCAATTCTCCGCCACTGCCCGAACCGGAACTGGGCAATGGATCGCCGAAGCGGTCGCCGCTTTCGGCCTCGTCTTCACCATTCTGGCGGGCCTGCGCTTCCGCTCCGACGCGATCCCTTTGCTGGTCGGGCTCTACATTACCGCCGCTTACTGGTTCACGGCCTCAACCTCCTTCGCCAATCCGGCGGTCGCCATTGCCCGCGCCTTCTCTGACACATTTGCGGGCATTCGCCCGATCGACGTGCCGGGGTTTGTCCTTGCCGAACTTCTTGGTGCGGTTTTGGCGCTCGCTCTGGTCAGCTGGATGCTTTCCGAACCGAAACCTATACAACGGCCAAGGCCCGCAGAATGACGTTCACCATCTACCACAACCCGGAATGCGGGACCTCGCGCAACACGCTCGCCATGATCCGACAGTCCGGCGAGGAGCCGGAAGTGATCGAATATCTGAAGACGCCGCCTTCGCGTGAGAAACTGGTCGAGCTGATCGTGGCCATGGGCATCACGCCGCGCGACCTTCTGAGGGAAAAGGGCACGCCCTATGCGCAGTTCGGTCTCGGCGATCCAAAGTGGACGGACGACGAACTGCTCGACTTCATGATCGCGCATCCGATCCTGATCAACAGACCGATCGTGGTGACGCCCAAGGGCACGAGGCTGTGCCGGCCATCGGAAGCTGTCCTCGACATCCTGCCCAATCCGGATATCGGTCCTTTCATCAAGGACGACGGAGAGGTCGTGATCGACGCATCGGGAAAGCGCGTGCGCTGACGCGATTTCTGTTTTCTTTGGAACCGGGTTGACCTGCGCCCTCGGTGCTATCTATATTTCCAAGTATATCGAATTATATCGCGGCATCACGCGCAAGTACCCGGAGTTCTGCAATGACCGACGCCGCTCGTCCCATGGACACCTTCCCGAACATCGACGAGGACCAGTTCCAGCCCATCGACGCGGTCGCGCTCTTCGACGCGCCGCGCGCCTCGCACCCGCCCCGAATTTTAATGCTCTACGGATCTCTACGGGAGCGCTCCTATTCGAGGCTGGCGACCGAGGAGGCGGCGCGAATCCTTCGCAGGCTCGGAGCCGAAGTGCGGATCTTCAACCCTTCCGGACTGCCGCTTCCGGATTCGACGTCGCCCGATCATCCCAAGGTCAAGGAACTGCGCGATCTGTCATTGTGGTCGGAGGGCCAGGTCTGGTGCTCACCGGAGCGCCACGGCTCCATGACGGGCATCATGAAGGCGCAGATTGACTGGCTGCCGCTGTCGCTCGGCGGCGTACGCCCCACCCAAGGGCGCACGCTGGCGGTCATGCAGGTCTGCGGTGGCTCCCAGAGTTTCAACGCCGTCAACCAGTTGCGTGTGCTCGGCCGCTGGATGCGCATGTTCACGATCCCCAACCAGAGCTCGGTCGCCAAGGCGTTCAACGAGTTCGATGAGGCTGGGCGGATGAAGCCCTCGTCCTACTACATCCGCATCGTCGACGTGATGGAGGAGCTGATGAAGTTCACTCTGCTGCTGCGCGACCGTGCCGACTACCTGACGGACCGCTATTCGGAGCGCGTGGAAAGCGCCGAGGAAGTCTCCAAGCGGGTCAGCCAGCGCTCGCAGTGAGGCGAGTTCATGCAGATGAATTTCGATAAGACTCGAAATTCCGATTGACCCCAAGTTCCAGGACGCTTGGGTTTAATTGTATGAAACTCGAAAAAGCAGCATCCCAGCTCGAGGCTCTCGGTAACCCGACGCTGGCGCGCTGCGCTTGGACTCGTGCCGAGTGGTGTCCGTACGACGAGAGGACAACACCAGCACCATGTTCGGCGGGCCCGATGCGGCCCGCCGAAGCATGCTTCCATGTCGCCAAACGGTCGCGGTAAGGTTTGCTATGCTGGCAGTCTGACAATCACTGAGCGAGCCCGCTCTTGATCTTGCCGACCTCGTCGGCCCCGATCTCGCCGACCGTGGTGATTTCGCCGTTCTGGATGCGCCACAGGCGGAACGGGCCGTTAATGTCGCCATATTCGTCGAAGCTGACCGGGCCGATGACGCCTTCATACTTGATCGGCTTGCCTTCCTTGATAAGGCCGAGCGCTTTGGCGAACTCCTCCTTGCCGGCGTGGATCGGCTCGCCGCCGGGCGCCACCACTTGCGGGAGCGCCGCCTTGATCGCGGCGGCGTCGCCCTTGCCGGCCTTGGCCACCGCAAGCGCCACGATGGCGCCGGCGTCGTAGGAGCGGTCAGCCGCCGGAGCGTCGGGCTTGATGCCACCCGAAAATGCCTCATAGGCGCCGTTGAAATATTCGGTCGAGGCGGTCGGGCTGGTGCCCGATGAGGTGCCGTAGGCGTCGTTCAGATATTGCGCGCCGACGGCTTCGATGAATTCGGCCGAGTTCATGCCGTCATTGAGCAGGAATTTCGGCGCGCCGCCGCCCGAGATCCAGGCGCGGGCGATGGTCGCGCCGTCGACGGGGTAGCTGACGAGGTACAGCGCTTCCGGCTCGCCGGCCATGGCCGTGCTCGCTTCGGACGAGTAGCTCGCCTGCTTCTCGTTGTAGGGTGTGACCGACGTGATCGAGCCGCCGAGCTTTTCGTAAGCGGCGGTGAATTCGCGCACCATGTTGACGCCGAAATCATTGTTGACGTGGATGACGGCGATCTTCTTCAGGCCCTGGTCGAGCGCGTATTTGGCCGCTGCCGTGCCCTGCAGCGCATCCGAGGTGATGGTGCGGAAGAACACGCCATTGGTCTTGCCGTCGCGAGCAAGCTGGGTCAGCGTCGGCGAGGACGAGGCCGGCGAGACCTGCACGACGCCGGCGGGTGCGGTGACCGAGGTCAGGATCGGGATTGACACCGACGAGATGATGCCGCCGATGATGACCGGCACCTTCTTGATATTGACCAGCTGCGTCGCCTGGTCGACCGCGACGGTACCCTGGCTCTGGCTGTCGCGCGTATCAGTGACGAGATTGCAGCCGTCGACGCCGCCGGCTTCGTTGAAATCGCGAAAAGCCATCTCGACGGATTTCGCGCCGGCTTGGCCGTATGCGCCGGCCGGGCCTGTCAGTTCCATGACAACGCCGATGGTTATGTCACAGTCGGCCGCGAGAACCGGCGCGGCCGACGCGCCTATGGCGGTCAGCAGCGTGGTGATCAGAAGCATCTTCTTCATGTCGCATTCCCCTTTTTGTCTGGCCGGCATGCGCGCGGCCGCTGGTTCATTCTTGTTTCCGGTATTTTCACGCCGTCTCCCACGGCGCGGCTTCAGGCGGCTCCCTTGTTGAGATTGTATTTCATAATCATGCCGTGGCGTCCGCCGCGGTCGCGCTCCAACTCGTAGACATCGCCGGAGAGCGGGCTCGCCATAGCCAGGACGGCCTCGATCCGGCCATTGTCGTCATCAGTCAGGGCCAGGCTGGAAATCGCCAGGTTGGAGGCGAGGTGCGAGCGGTTGCGAGCGCCGACGATGACGCCGGCAACGCCTGGCCGCGAGAGCATGGCCGCGCTCGCCACGGTCGCGATGTCGACGCCGTGCCGATCGGCTATCCCGCGCAGGGTCTTGAGCAGGGCCTGGAACAGGTCCCAGCCGCCGAAATCGTCGATGATGAGCTTGTATTTGACGAGCGAGCGGTTCTCGAGCGGCTCGGTTGGCTCGGCGGCGCCCAGCCATTTGTCGCCAAGGAAACCGCCGGCCACCGTGCCGTAGCACAGCAGCGATACGCCGTGGCGGGCGGCCTCGGCCGCCATGCGCTTGGCTGGCCGGGCGTCGAGCAGCGAATATTGCACCTGCATCGAGACCAACGGCACGCCTCCTTCGATGATGGCGAGCATGTGGTCGGTGTCGAAATTGGTGCCGCCGATCTGGCGGATCTTGCCTTCCCGACGCAATTCGCCGAGCCATTGCGCGGCTTCGAGCCAGCGCGGCGCGTCGTAGTCCCACCAATGGAACTGAACGAGGTCGAGGCATTCGAGATTGAGCCGGCGCAGTGACTGGTCGATGACGCCTTCCACATAGGCTTTGGTTATGCGCGGCAGCACGTCGAGATCGGGCACGAATTTGGTGTGCACCCGGACGCGGTCGAGCGCTTCCTGTCCGCGCAACTCGCGATAGCGCAGGCGGAAGCGGCCGATCAGTTCCTCGACGCCGGTGTAGATGTCGGCGCAGTCGAAGGTGGTGATGCCGGCATCGGCGAACGCGATCATGTCGGCGATCGGGTCATCGCTGCGGACAGCGCCATGGCCGCCGGCGAGCTGCCAGCCGCCGCGAATGACGCGCGAAATTTCGTAGCCCGGGGCCAGTTGGATGCGCTGCATGGATTTCTGGTCAGTCATCGAGCGGTACCGCCGTTGCCTGGGCATGGCTGAAGCGGCGAAGGCCGAGCCTGGTTATGCGGAAGCGCGACGAGCAGTTCGGGTCGGGGCAAGCCACTTCCGCGTCGGTGGTCATCCAGTCGTTCTTGTGGGTCGGCCGCTGCTTGGCCGGCAGCAGCGGCAAGAGCGCAGCCAGCGAGTAGATCGAAAAGCCCTGGCCCGGCGGCAAATACAGCATCTCGCCGCGCAACTCGAAATGGTCACCGACCTTGGCGCCGCAATAGATCGGGCCGCCTTCGGCCGCGGTCACCTCGACGCGGAGATCGTAAAGCTCGAAGGAATCGTCGCGGGCGTCAGGCATAGCTCACCGCCTTTTCCGGCATGTCCTGCTCATCGAGGCGGGACCGGATGAGATTGAAGGAGCGAGTGATGTCGTCGGTCAGCGCCTTGATGGAGCCGGCGACGTCGCCGCGTTCCAACGCCTCGATCAGCGCCCAGTGATGATGGGTGGCGGGGATGTCGCGCCGTTCGTCGTGGATATGGGCGGCGGCGCGCACATACGGTCCCGACTGCAGCCACAGGCTCTCCACGATCGGGATGAGCACCGCCGAGCCTGCGGCGCGGTAGATGTAGAAGTGGAACGCGTGGTTGAGTTCGGACGTTGTTTGCGCCTTGTCCTTTTCATCGCCGCGGAACGCCGTCTCGCATTCGATCGTGAGCTGCCGCAGTTTTGCGAAATCCTCACCCGAAAGATTGGACAATGCGAGCGCGGTGATCTGCCCTTCAATCAGGCAGCGCGCGCGGGCGAGGTCATCGAGCCTTTCGCGGGTGATGACGGGCACGCGCACCGAGCGGTTGGGCAGCGCCTCCAGCGCCTGCTCGGACACGAGCCGGCCCAGCGCCTCGCGAACCGGCATGGTGCTGGTTTGCAGCGTCTCGGCGACGTCCTGGATGCGCAACATGTCGCCGGCGTCGAACATGCCGTGGATCAGCGAACGGCGCAATTCGGCATAGACGCGATCATGCAGGGTTTCGCGGCCGACCGGGGAGAGCGCGCGGCGGCTCATGCGAAAAGCCCCTGGCCTCGGCTCAATCGAGCGCTTGTCTTATCAAAGTTGAAAAGGTCTCCGGCTAACGCCGGATGGGCGTATTCGACTGCGCGCTGACATTCCCGTCCGGGCATTGTGACCGCCGTTCGACTTCGCGCCGCGGGTGCGGCCGTTCGGATTTTTTAGTTGCGTTTGGGATCGATGTAAAGTTTGATCAAACATCAGCGATCACAATTTTGACGTACGGAAGCCGCGATGCCGCCTGTCGCCGACGCAACAAAACCGACGAGTTCCGCAGCGGCCGCGCCTGTCGAGGCGCGCGATCTGGTGAGGCGGTTCGGCGGACTGCGCGCCGTCGACGGCATGTCGATCGTGCTGCAACGGGGCGAGATGCTGGGCCTTATCGGACCAAATGGCGCCGGCAAGACCACGCTGTTCAACCTGATCGCCGGAAGCCTGAAGCCAACTTCCGGCTCGATCCGGATTTCGGGCGAGGAGGTGTCGGCGGAAGGGCCTGAGCGGCGCATCGCGCGCGGGCTGGGGCGCACGTTCCAGATACCGCGTCCGTTTCCGGAAATGACGGTGCTCGAGAACGTGCTGACCGGCGGCCAGAGCCAGGCCGGCGAACACATCTGGAAAAATTTCCTGCAGCCGGGCCGTGTCGCCGCCGAGGAGAAGGCGGCCGTCGACCGGGCGCGGTCGCTGCTCGACTTTGTCACGCTTTCCGGGCTCGAAAATGAGCCGGCGCGGGTGCTTTCGGGCGGGCAGCGCAAGTTGCTCGAACTCGCCCGCATATTGATGGCCGATCCAGAAACCGTCCTGCTCGACGAGCCGGCGGCCGGCGTTAACCCGACGCTGCTCGAGATTATCATCGACCGCGTTCTCGAACTCAATGCGCGGGGGAAGTCGGTGCTGCTGATCGAGCACAATATGGAAATGGTGGCGCGGCTTTGCGGGCGCGTCGTGGTGATGGCGGCGGGGCGGCACCTGGCGGAGGGGCCGCCGGCCGAGGTCGCGCGCAACCCGGCGGTCATCGAAGCCTATCTCGGCGGGGTCGCGGCGTGACGCTGTCTGACCGGCCCATAGCGCTTTCGACAAAGAAGCTCGTTGCCGGCTACGAACGCGACCTGCCGATCGTGCGCGGCGTTGATTTTGCGATCCGCCAGGGGGAACTCGTTGTGGTGCTCGGGCCGAACGGGGCCGGCAAGTCGACCTTCGTCAAGGCGATAGCCGGGCTGGTGCCGGTCCATTCAGGAACGGCATCGCTGGGCGATGCCGACATCACTTCCGTGCCGGCGCATGAAAAAATCCGCCACGGACTGGCCTTCGTGCCGCAGACCGAGAACATCTTCGCGACGCTTTCCATCCATGAGAACCTGCTTCTGGCGGCGAACGTCCTGCCCAAGGAGCGGCGGCAGCAGCGCATCGCCGCGCTTTATGGAATGTTTCCCGATCTCGCTGTACGGCCGTCGCTGCGCGCCGGTCAGCTTTCGGGCGGCCAGCGGCAGATGCTGGCCGTGGCCCGGGCGCTGGTCGTCGAGCCGTCGGTCCTGATCCTGGACGAGCCTTCGGCCGGGCTGTCGCCGAAGATTGTCGCCGAGGTTTTCTCGACGCTCAAGGTGATCAACAAAACGGGAGTCACCATCGTCCTGGTCGAGCAGAACGTTAAGGCGGCGCTCGCTATCGCCGACCGCGCGGTTATCCTTGTCGAGGGGCTGCTGCGCCATGAGGGTCCGGCGGCGACGCTCGCCGACGATCCGATCGTGGCGGAACTCTATCTCGGCGCGCGGCACGTGCCGAAGGCGGCCGGCCAATGAACCCGCAGGCGCTGATGGACGGGCTGGTCACCGGCTCCATGATAGGGCTCGGCGCGATCGGCGTCACGCTGACTTATTCGATCCTCCGCTTCGCCAATTTCGCGCATGGCGAATTCCTGGCGTGGGGAGCCTACATCGCGCTTGCGGTAAGCGGCGCACTCGGCTGGCTGGCTCCTTCGCTGCTGGCGCCGATTGGCCCGTTCTCCTTCGGCTGGTCGCTGCCGATTGCGGCGATCGCGGCAATCACATTGACCGGCGGGCTTGCGCTCTTGGTTGACGCAATGCTGTTCGGCCGCCTGCGCGCGAAGCGCAGTACGGTCATCATCATGGTCATGGCGAGCTTCGGCGCTGCGCTGACGCTGCGCAGCCTGCTCGAATTCATCTTCACGGCAAAACCCGCCTACTACACCAAGGCGCTGCAGATCGCGCTGCCGCTCGGCGGCGGATTGAGGGCGACCCCGGACCAGTTGCTGTCGCTTGGGCTTGCCGCAATTCTGGTCGTCGCCATCCATGTGCTGCTTACCCGCACCGCCATCGGCCGCTCGATGCGGGCGGTGAGCGAAAACCAGCAGCTTGCCAGCGTCGTCGGCGTCGATGTCCGCAAGGTGATCCGCACGGTCTGGCTGCTTGGGGCGGGACTGGCCGCGGTCGCCGGAATCATGGCCGGTTTGCTGGTGCAGGTCCGCCCCTATATGGGCCTCGACCTGCTGCTTCCACTGTTCGCGGCAGCGATCCTTGGCGGCATAGGCAGCGTGCCGGGCGCGATGCTCGCCGGGCTGATCGTCGGTCTTACCGAAGCATTTGCCGTACAATTCGTCGGCGCCGAATGGCGCGCCGCCATCGCCTTCGTCATCCTTGTCGCCGTCCTGCTCTTCCGGCCGCAGGGTATTTTCGGGAGGCCGGAATGAACGTCGAACTTATCGCCTACGGCGCCTTCTTCCTGACCATGGCGCTGACCTACGCCATCATGTGCCTCGGTCTCAACGTCCAGTGGGGCCAGACCGGCCTGTTCAATGTCGGCATTGCCGGTTTCGTCGCGATCGGTGCCTATGTCTCGGCTCTCCTGACCACGCCGGACGCGGCCGGCCGTTTCGGCGGCTTCGGCCTGCCCATCGTCGCCGGCTGGCTGGGCGCTGCGCTGGCGGCGGGGCTCGTCGCCTTCCTGATCGGCGCGCTGACGATCAGGCTTCGTGCCGATTATCTCGCCATCGCGACGTTCGGCGTAGCCGTCGCCGTGCAGCTTTGCGCACTCAATCTGGAGCCGGTCACCGGCGGGCCGTTCGGCATCGGCTTCATTCCGCGGCCGTTCGCCAGCCTGGCAGGTGACCCGCTGGCCTTCAGCCTCGCCAATCTCGGCGTCCTCGTCCTGGTTGTGCTTGCGCTCTATCTGGCGCTGGAGCGGTTGCTGCGCAGCCCGTGGGGCAGGGTGTTGCGCGCCATTCGCGAGGACGAGACGGCCGCACTTGCGCTCGGCAAAAGCGCGACGAGATTCCGGCTGCAGGCATTTGCCATAGGCGGCGCGATCCTGGGCCTGGCCGGCGCCGCGCAGGCGCATTTCATCGGCTTCATCGCGCCCGACAATTACATGCCGATGCTGACCTTCCAGGTGTGGGCGATGCTGATCGTCGGCGGCTCCGGCAACAATCGCGGCGCGATCCTCGGCGCGATCCTGGTCTGGGGCATCTGGGCAGGCTCGGCCGGCGCGATCGCGTCGCTGTTCCCGCCTGGTGAGCAGGCCCGCGCGGCCTCGCTGCAGATCGTGATGATCGGCGTCGGGCTATGCGCAATCCTGCTTTTGCGCCCGCGCGGCATTCTGGGCGAGGTGAGAACCGTCTCCCGCCATATCGGGCGGCTGGCCGGCAAACCGGTATCCGAACCATGAGCGAGCCTTCCATGCAGAGACGTCCCGATCGCATCGCCCTTGGCGACAACAACAACATCAGCCGCCTGATCTGCGGCCTCTGGCAAGTCGCGGACCTCGAAAAGGGCGGCACGCTGCTCGATCCCGAACGCGCCGCCGATGCGCTCCAGGCCTATGCCGAGGCTGGTTTCGACACGTTCGACATGGCCGATCACTATGGCAGCGCCGAACTGATCACCGGGCGGCTGCTCGCGCGCTACCCCGATGCCTCGCGCCGGCCGGCGGCCTTCACCAAATGGTGCCCGGAGCCCGGCCCGATGACCGCAGAAATCGTCCGAAGGGGCGTGCAGGAGCGGCTAGACCGGCTTGACGTCGAAAAAATCGACCTGCTGCAGTTCCACTGGTGGACGTTCGAGCATCCGGCCTGGCTCGACGCGCTGCATGAAATGGCGCGGCTTATCGACGAAGGCCTGATCGGCGCGCTCGGAGTCACCAATTTCGACGCCGCGCATCTGGCGCTGGCGCTGGCCGACGGTGTGCCGATCGCCACCAACCAGGTTTCGTTCTCGTTGGTCGATCGTCGCGCCGCCGGCCCGCTGTCTCAGCTTTGCAGAAAGACCGGCGTCAAGCTCCTGGCTTACGGAACGCTGTGCGGCGGCTTTCTATCCGACAAATGGCTTGGGAAGGATGAACCCCTCTCAATGGCTGACTGGAGCCGCTCGAAATACAAGCGCTTCATCGACACTGCAGGCGGCTGGGACGCCTTCCAGGACATACTGGCGGCGGCGGGCAATATCGCGCGGAAGCATGGCGTCTCGATTTCCAACGTCGCGATGCGGTGGGTGCTGGAACACGAGGCCGTGGCGGCGGCGATCGTCGGCGCGCGCATCGGCGAGAGCGAGCACCGCTCCGACAATCTCAATGTTTTCAGCTTCGCGCTCGACGCTGAAGATAAGGCCGCGCTCGAAGAAGCCTTCGCTGCAACAAAACCGATCCCCGGCGATTGCGGCGACGAATACCGGCGGCCGCCCTATCTGACCGCCTCCGGTGATCTCAGCCACCATCTCGACGCCATTCCGTCGGTCTTTGTCGCAGAGCCGATGCCGGGCCGCCCTGATCGTCTTCGCGTCTCGTCGGGCAGTGTCTGGGAACCGATCGCCGGATACAGCCGCGCCGTCCGGGTCAAGGACACGATCCGGGTTTCCGGTACCACGGCAACCCATGCTTCCGATCGCTGTGTAGCACCCGGCGACCCCGGCGCGCAGACCACCTACATCCTCGACAAGATCGCCGCTTCGATCACCGCCCTCGGCGGCAAAATGGAAGATGTGGTGCGCACCCGGATCTATCTCCGCGACGCCTCTCAGTGGGAACCGGTATCGCGCGCGCATGGGCGCGTGTTCGGGGAGATACTTCCGGCCAATACGCTTATCGAAGCCGGCAACCTGATCGGCAATTATGAAGTCGAGATCGAGGCCGAAGCGATCGTCTGAAGCTTATTATTCGATGCCTCACGATGACAGGGACGTGATTGCAGACTTCCCGTAGTGGCTCCGAAGGTGCTGCGCCGCAACAGCCGCCTGGAGGAGAATGCCTCGATGGGAGCTAGATCGGGAGCCACCGAGCTTCAACTCCTCCCCGATCAACTGCGCCTGGATCAGCGTCGTGAAGCTGGCGCTGAGCAGCACAACTTTGCATCCGAGAAAAATCACCGCAGGATAGTTGACTGGCATACATGACGGCCGGCTTTTAGCTAAAGCGCGCTAGCACGTCGCAATCGTTTCGCATCTTCAATGCTCGTATGTGGCCAAGCAACCCCAAGGGTGAACTCGATTCGGCTTATTTCAGAGTTCTCCTTTTCGGCCTGCCCGCGCGTGCCGAGTTTTGCAGAAAATACATTGAGAGAACCGCCTAGTTCTCCCTGTTTCTTGGACGATGCCGAAACAGCAATATCAAACTTGATGGTGTCTATTTCCATCTCATCTGCCGAGTGAACTTTTGGGTTAACGTAGCCGTGCTTTTTATTGTCTTTCTGTCGACGATAGTCTCTTCAATTGCGTCCATAATCTCGTTAAGAGCGAGCTTGACGAATGACTTTAGTTCCATGTTTGCCCCCTTCAGACTACTCTCAACTAAGCATTCCGCCGCTTCGTATGCCAGCCCCGCGAATGGCCTTTCGACCCCGCAACCAGCGCCAATTCTAACTCTCGCTCTAGCCGCTAGCTTCCTTTTGCGGGAGCGATAGCATAGCTTGCAACCAAATTGGGGGGGTCAAAAATGCCGATGAAGGCTTGTCTGCTGGCGACTGCGATGACCATGGTTGCAACGCCTGGGTTCAGCTACGACCCGACCCTGAAAACCGGAACCTGGGCGTGCCCGGACCCATCGGAACTGGAAGTCGTGGTCAATCTGCAGCTCTCGCCGCAGATCAAGACCAACAGGCAGATATACGACATCACGAAATGCCTGCCATTCGACGCCGGCATGAAGGTCGTCGTCCTGCGCGAGCTAGGCTACGATGACATCATTGAGATCGCCGTAGCCGTCGAGGGCCAGGAATATCGGTTCTTCGTCAAGAAGAACGACCTGCAATTGTAAAAAGGACCGCCGAGAGGGTCTTTTAGCGATGCCCGGCGACAAATGGCCTGAACACAATCCAGACATCGGCTGGGATGGCCGGAATTTTGCGGCTAGTAGCTCATGAAAAAACGAACGTCTCCTACAGCGCCCGAATGGCCCCCAGAATCATTGGAGCTTGAGCGGGCAATCGGAAAGTTTGTAATCTCTTGGGCCATCCTAGAACTGCAGATCGACCTATTTATCGAGGATCTTGTCAGAGGTGATGACCTGATCGGACGGGCCGTTGCCGCGCATCTCGCCGCCAAGGCAAAGCTCGACCTAGCACAAGGCCTGATGCATGTTCGTAACGATGTGTTGGGTGAGGGTCTCGTGTTGAGGGCAGATAAGTTGGTCGCGCGCACGAACAAGGCCGCTGGCGATTCTCGTAATTTCATCGCACACGGCAAGCCAATGCCGGTAGATATGGAGGGATTTGGCGGTGAAGTGGTTTGGTTTTGGACGCAATTTCGTGCGCGCAAAGGTGGAATGTTGGGCAGCGGCATTAAGCTCGGCCCTGGGGCTTTGGAAGAAATCAACGAGACAACCAAGCTGCTCGTGAATGACTGGCACCAGTTGCGGTGCGACATACAGAAGGGGCTTGAGCTGGCCGATCTGATTGCCAGAGGCTAAAGCGGCGTGCTTTCCACAGGTTAGGGCACCTAAGAAACTGACCTAGAACGGCTCACACCAGAAAATTGAAATCAGCCTAAGGCTTTGATTTAGTTAAATAAAATGAGAATGGCTGGGGAACCTGGATTCGAACCAGGACTAACGGAGTCAGAGTGCGCCATGCTTGGTATTGGTATATTTGCGGATACTTGTTTTTACTAGCTTTTTCGCCTTGATAATTGCTCTTGTTTGCGGTTAATTGCGACTTGCTGGGTACATGGTGGGTACACGGCAGGCCAACGGAGACAGAGACCGCAAATGCCGAGACTGACGGAAACACGCGCCGAGCGCACCAAGCTACCGGAAAAAGGACAGGCTTTCGAGTGGTGCAGCGAGGTCAAGGGCTTCGGCGTGCGGCTGACGCCCGGCGCCCGTTCCTACATCGTGCAAGGCCGGCACAACGGCGAGAAGTTCCGGCTGACGCTTGGTCCAGTTGGGACTTTCCCCTTTGAGGGACCGCCGCATGCACCCGGCGCTCGTGATCTGGCGCTGGCCGTGCTCAATGCATCCCGTCGCGGTGAAGACCCGCGCACTGCAATAGGCCGCGCCAAGACACCGGAAGCAGACGGGCAGGCGAGGGGACCGACACTCAACGATATCTGGGACGCCTACGAGGCGGCAGGCTTTCCGAAACTTCGTGGCACCGGTCGCAAGCGCCCGTCGACCATTAAGGCCGATAAGGACCGCTATGCACTGTATTTCAGGAAGGACATCGGCAAGGAAGAAGCCGCCGCACTCAACACCGGTCGCGTGCAGCGCTGGCTGGACAAGATCGGCAGCGATGGCCAGCGCAACCAATGTCTGGTGATGCTGAAAAGCCTTCTGTCCTTCGCCCAGTCCCGCAACCTTGCCGCGTCGCAGCCGATCGCCATCAAGGCGACGAAATCCAAGGAAGTGCAAAACTTCTATACGGCCGACGAATTGGCCCGCCTCGACGTGGCCATTGTCGACCTGATCCGAGAACAGCCCCATCGCCTGATGGGTTTTGCGGCGCTTCGCCTGTTGCTGATGACCGGCGCACGGCGCGGTGAAATTCTGTCGCTGCGCTGGACGGCTGTCGACCTGAAGGCTGGCGTGCTTCAGTTGGAAAAAGACAAGATCAGCGACAATCGGCGTGACATCTTGTTGTCGCCCGATGCGGTCGCGGTGCTGGAAGCCATGCCACGGCTGTCGACATCGCCGTTCGTGTTCTTCGCCGACTCGGCGGCCGGCCACACGCTCTACATAGAGAAGAATTTCCGCGAGGCCGTCGAGCGGGCAGGGCTGCGGCGGGTTCGCATCCACGACCTTCGCCACAGCTTCGCCAGCGCGTCAATCAAGGGCGGCAATTCGCTCTACGTCACTGGCAAGCTGCTGGGTCACCGGCAAGCGAACACGACACAACGTTACGCGCACCTTGAGCATGACGTGGCGCGCGCGGCTCTTGAGCGCGTCACGAAGGCGCGCAACGGTGGGTAGGCGAGGCAGGACACCAGGGCACACGCCCAAGGTAGAGGATGCTAAGAAGCGTCTTCGTGAAAATCGGGAGCTCACCGAAAGCTCGCTTGATGCGATCATGGCAGGGCTCAACTTGGGTCGGTCGACGGCAAAACGGCTCAGGGACGAGGTCCGCGCCGAAAGGCGAGCATCGCCAAAGCTCCCTCCACCCCGACGACCGACGCCGCTAATTGTTAATCCCTTCATGCCGCCATCACGATCGGCTGTCGATCGCCAGATCATGGAATGCGAGAACTATCTGGCCCTCTATCCGAACGGGCCCGACAACGAATATGTACGGACCGAACTCATCCGACTGCGCGAGTGGCTCGCTACCGGCCGCCTGAGCTTCCGCTACTGAATTTCTGGAATATTTGAGCCAATTTCTGAAACCTAAATCTGTTGCGAATGGTGGAGGTTGTCTATTGTTTGGCTGCTGATCCGAAATTGAGGTCAGCACCATGTCGCTCTTCTACCAGCTTCTAAACCGGGCACCCGCGAGTCCTTCGACCGAACAGGGCGCTGCTGCGCCGCAACCGCTCGCCGGAACTCCGTCGGCCCCTCGTGCGCCACCGCATGAATTTCCGCATCTGACTACCCAGGAACTTGCCGCGCGCTGGCGCGTCACCGTGTTCACGTTGTCCGGCAATTACCAGAAATGGGGGCTTCGTCCGATCAAGATCGGCAAGCGTCTGCTTTTCCCGCTCGACCAGATCGAGGCCGTGGAGCGGCGTTCCATGATGGTTCCGGAGGACGCCGCCTGAACCGACCGCGCGGGCGAAGCGCGGCCGGGAATTGTCGGGAAGGCGGTCTAGGGAACAGGCCGGAATATAATCCTCGACATCCCAGCACACAAGACGCCCGACGCGGCCCCAACCCGATGAAAGGTTTGGAGCCATGCATCGCCAAGTTTCAAAACATCTGCTCCGGCCGCGCGCAATCGTGCGGCCTATCGTTTGCGCCGCCTGCGGAACGCGCTTCCTCGCCAGCCGCAGCACAGCCGTTTACTGCTCGAACCTCTGCCGCCTGCGCGCCTTCAAGGCGAAGCACAACCCTAAGCCGGAAGATCGATCCGCCTCGATCATAAGGGTGTTGAGAAAACTCGACCTCTTCGGCCAGGTCGCGCCGTCCTATCACAATGATCCAACGCCGCCGACGTTCGCGTTGATGATCCCGCGCAGCATTGCGGCTTGCGAGATTAACGTTTTTTGGAGCGTGTCGCCGGTCACCGCAGACGAAGTCGGGGAAGCCCTGAAATCGCAAGGCTTTCTCGACTTCAAGCAGGCGGTCCCAGCGAGCGCGAACGCAAAGGTGCGACCCCGAATACCTAGGTCTGAAATCCGAAACGCTAACTCGCCGAAAAACTCAATGAAATCAGTATCGGCCAAGCGCCAATCTGGCGCTTTTCCGCCGGTCGAGCCTTTTTCGGAAAAGGCGCGGCAATGATCGTCGACGAGCTCGCAATCCTGAAGGGGCGCATCGCGGACCTGTTCGACCAACTCGAACTTGCGCACCACGACATCGACAAACTGCTCGACAGCGACGGCCGGTTCTGCCGCCGCTTGCTTCGTCATCTTGACGCCGGTCGCACCTCTCAGGCGCGGGCGATGGTCCGCTGGCGTCTCGAGCACCAACCCTGACACAACGAGAGAGGATCGGCCTATGGCGCGCACGGCACGCTACACACGCAAAGCACTTCCCGGTCAGTTGCCGCTGTTTCCGCTGGACATGGAGCCAGCCGCGCCGACCCACGATGCTACGGGCATGCAACCGGGTTCCGTGGCCGCATGGGTTCTCGAACACGGCACGCAGCGTCTCACGCGCCGGGAACGGACTTTCCTGTTCGGCATCAAGCAGGGCCGGTTCCTCTCGATCGGGGACCTTCAAACTCTTTCCGATCTTCACCACCGCATCGGCGGCAGAGCCCTGCCGCTGCAACTCAGCCAGCAATGGAGATAGCCATGGGCGAGCAAGCCGACGCCGCCAAGGTCGTCAATTTCACCAAGGGAAACGAAAACGACTGGGATCCTTTCAACCCCGAGAGCCTGAGAGCGCAAGGCCGCGACGAGGAGATTGGCGTCCAGAAAGTGTTGCTGTCGGTTTCGGTGCGCAAGCCGAAGAAGGGCGAATTTTTTCGCACACACACCGATCCCGACATGCATATCGTCACCAAGCTTTACAAAAATGATGACGGGGAAAGCTTCATCGTCTCTCCCGGCCTGCAGGATGTGTTTGGTCGTCAGGTCGTTCCCGTTTGTCTGTACTTTTGCGTGTCCAGATACGGCGATCCTTTTCTGTGGCCGATCCGGCTGCCGGGCGACGACGGGCGCGACAACAGTTACTGGCAGACGGCAAGGGACGCGGCAAAGCGCGCCGAGACCTCGTGGGTGCGGATCGAAGCCAATCAGGCGGCCAAGAATTACAGCCTCGCGCTTGCCCTGGGCGAACTGCCGCCTCCGGTCTGGCCGGAATTACCCCTGCCGGAAATCCTCGAACTGGCGTTCAAGAACTCCGTCATCAAGAACCGTGACGATCTCATGGTGAAGCAGTTCCTCGGCGAGGTGTGACCGGTGTCCGCCTTCGAGGAGGTGTGGGCGATCGACTTCGAGTATCGGGCGCTCGATGGATCAAATCCGGAAGTCGTCTGCATGGTGGCCCATGAGGTTATCAGCGGTCGTCGGCTCAGGATGTGGGCCGACGAACTGACCGCGTCACCACCGTTCCGGACAGACGACCGGGTGCTCTTTTTGAGTTATTTCGCTTGCGCCGAAATGAGCGCTTTTTTGTCGCTTCACTGGCCTTTGCCGCGCCGGTTGCTCGACCTCTATACCGAGTACAGAGTGCTGGCGAACGGCCGCCAGGCGGTGAAGCGCGGCTTGCTCGATGTCGCGGCGGCATTTGGTCTGGCGCATATGGCAAGCGCGGAAAAAACCGCCATGCGGGACCGGATACTCGCGGGGCCGCCTTTCACGCCTGCCGAAAAAGTAGCGATCTTGAATTATTGCGCGGCTGACGTGGACCTGTTGGTTGCGCTGCTGCCGAAGATGCTGCCGGGCATTGTCGGACGGGAGAAGGGTTTGGGCCGGGCGCTGTTCAGGGGTCGTTATATGCAGGCGGTTGCGCGCATGGAACGCACCGGCATTCCGGTCGACGTTGATCTTCTTTCGGCGCTCAACACGCATTGGAACACGATCAAGCGGACGCTGATCGCCGAAGTCGACAGCCGGTATGGCGTTTTCGAAGGCGAGACGTTCAAGCAGGCCAAGCTTGAAGCCCTGGTCGAGCGCATGCGGATCGCTTGGCCGCGAACCGAAACCGGGCGTCTGTCCGTGGAAGAAAACGTTTTCCGCGAGATGACAAGAAAGCATCCCGAACTCGACGAATTGCGGGAATTGCTGGTGACGCTTGGCCAGATGCGCCTGTTCGAACTCCCGGTTGGTCGAGATGGCCGCAACCGGTGTCTGTTGTCGCCTTTCGGCGCGATCACGGGGCGGAACACGCCATCGTCGAAAAAATACATTTTCGGTCCGGCGACATGGATGCGAAGCCTGATCAAGCCCGCGCCAGGACGGGCGATCGCCTATTGCGACTGGACGAGCCAAGAGGTCGCGATTGCCGCCGTGCTTTCGGGTGACGAACGGCTTTTGAAGGTCGTGCGGGATGGCGATCCTTATTTAGGGTTCGCGCGCTTGGCCGGGCTGGCCCCCGAGGATGCCACCAAGGCCACGCACGGAAAGGTCCGGGATTTCTGCAAGATGCTGTTTCTCGGCGTCAGCTACGGCATGGGAGAGGAAACGCTTGCAGGGCATCTCGGCCGAAGCACCGCAGAGGCGCGCCAGTTGCTGCGGCTCTATCGCGAAACGTTTGCTGGCCTGACAGCTTGGACGGAACGGCAGTGCGACCGTGCAACATTGGCAGGACGAACCGAAACAGTGTTCGGCTGGCCTCTGATTGTAACAGCCGCCACCAAACCGACCACGCTGCGGAATTTTCCCATTCAGGCTACGGGCGCCGAGATTTTGCGGCTGGCCTGTTGTTTGGCGACAGAGCGCAACATCAATGTTTGCGGCCCCGTTCACGATGCGCTGCTTATTGAAGACTCCGCCGACAGGATAGGTCGAGCGGTAAACGACGTTCGCGAATGCATGGACGAGGCGTCGAGGATCGTCTTGAACGGGTTGGCGGTAAAGGTCGACGTCAAGATTATCAGATATCCCGACCGCTACCATGACGGACGCGGGAAGGCCTTGTTCGAGAAGGTGTCCAGACTGTTGGGAGAGGTTGTCAGATTGGAAACGGCTTGAATTCGACGGTCCAAGCGAAAGACACAGTTCTCAACAAAAAGAAAAAAGAAAAATGCCCCTGCCCCTGCCCCATTTGATCCCCATCCCCACAGCGGTTGTCAAGAGGTTTGTGGACGTCTGGCAGGCGGTGACGCAGGCGGCAAGGACATGATAGGTGCGGCGTCGGCCCGCTCGCCATGTCTGATCGACGAATTCGGTGGCGAGCGGTTGCCGTCTTTCATGCTGGCGTCACGGTATTCCGAGATAGCTCTTTACGACGCCCTTAACGACTTCCTCGGCGACCGCGCCGCCGACCTTTAGCCCAGCCGCGCCCATCTTCTTCGCTGTCGCGGCGATCCATTTCGACGTTTTGTCGCCTATCGCTTTCTGACCTTCCTCCCCGACAGCATAGGTGCCGTCCGCTTTCAGCGTGGCCTCCAGTTTGGCGAACTCCTTCTGAGTAACGCCCAGCCGATCCAAGGCGTTCTTGAGGCTGCCAATATCTCCGGCAATCACCGTCGGCGCTTGGAAATGGTGCACGTTACCAACAACGTTATGGCCGCCCATGATCGTGACATTCACGACGCGATCCACCACCGCCGGCGGAAGTGTTTCGAGGGCTTCCTCCTCGTCGTTGGGCAATTCGTCTTGGATTTGCAGCACGAACTGTAGGATTCGGGTGCGCACCGTATCAACAAGGCCTCTAATGACGGAGTCGGGTATTTCCAGCCATGCCCGATTGAGAGCCCAGCCCTCGATAAAGGTGGATTGATACAGCCCAACAATATCGGCGGGCCATTGAAGGATTGCCGTCTTGTCGCCTTGTCGTCCGTCATAGGAGGCGATGGGCTGTCGCAAACGGATTGAGGTTGCGAAATGCCGGTGTTCAGGCCTCATAAGCGCAGGAGCCAAGGGCTGATCGGGGATTTGCTGGTTAAGGGGACCGAACAATAGTCCCTTGGCTGTTCCATTGTGCGATCGATAGTCGGGCAGTTCATCATCATCGCCATAGCCGTTTAGCTCTTTGTCAACCCAAGTTTTGAACGTTTCGTTCTTGAGTTTATGGGCGAGGACCAGCGCACGACGTAGCGTTCGCGCGAGAGGTTCTTCTTCCTCGGTCACGCTGCGAATAATGTCATTGAGCAGTTTCATACTGCACCCTCGATCCAAATCGGTGAGACGATAGGCTTGATGCGTTGACGAAACCTTGCGCAACCAGCGGGGGCATGGCGGGGGGAGGACGCAAAATCTATCCTGGCCGCGCCCGACCGGCGGGGCGAGCGCGCGCACGGTTCCGGACGGGCGTTATGGCCCTTTGGATATAACGCCCGTCTTTCCGGGCTTCAGACGCCCGCTTAGGAATGGGTTCCCATCGACCGCGACCGCGAGGCGACCGGCGGCGACCCGGCGCGGACCGGCGCAAATCTGCGCTCGTGCACCGCTGTTCCGCCGCATCCGGCAACGGCGATTCCGGCGAAGGTGGGCCATTTCCGCCATCGTGTCGTTTTTGGCCCACTTTCCTCCGTTCCGCCTGCGCCGAGACCGGCCGGCTGGCAAAATCTTGCCCAGTGGGTAGCGACGTCGCGACCTCGAGCGGATCGGCGGCGAGCCGGAAACAAAAGAACGCTGACGACCTTTTGTTCGGCCTCGATCCGTTCGCGAAATCGTCCCGCTCCGTTCGCCGTTGCCCGTGGGCAAGGTCACGATCCGTTTCCCGACCAGAACACCCGCCGGACACTCGTGCCTCCCTGCGGGCTGCTACGGGGCGACGAGGCCTATATAGCGCCATATATAGAGAACGCCAATTTGGCGTATGTTGTTGATATCTCGAGGAAATAGTATCATTGCCGAAGCCGTGGAAATGCTTACCGGCGAGCGTGAGCGACAAGAAGCCGACCGCCCTCGCCGATCCCGGTGGAGGGTTTTTTCATGTCTGGCTACGAACTGGCCGTGCGGCGCGCCGACGAAGCCAAGCAAACGGCCGTCGCCGCGTCGAGGGGGCTGCGCGATTTGCAGCGCGAGGTTCGCAGCCGCGACGATCCCGATCGTCAGCAGCGCGAACTCGCCGACCGTTTCGTCAAGCACGCCGTCGTCAAGCTGGTCGCCCGCAACGGCGAGGACACCGGCGAGGTGTTCGCGCAGAGATATCCGCGTCTCGTCGAAAAATCCGTCACCAACCCGGCGATGACGACCGTGCCGGGATGGGCGGCCGAACTGATCCCGGCGGAGACCAGCATCGCCTTCCTCAGCGCCCAGCCGGGCGCATCGCTGCTGGCAAGGCTGGGCGCGCTGAGCCAGAGCGTCACCAAACTGACCAGGATTGTCTACGACGCAAACCCGACCGAAGTGAGCGGCGCGTGGATCGGCGAAGGCCAGTCGATCCCGCTCGCCAAACGGGTGCTGGCCAGCCGGCCGTTGGAGGCCAGCAAGCTGATCTCGATCTCGGTTTTTTCCAACGAGTTGCTGAGGCGCTCAACCATCCAAATCGAAATCACCATCGCCGCGATCCTGCGCCAGTCCCTGAACAAGCTGATCGATCGCAGCTTGACCGACGATCAACCGCCATCGGCCGTCAGACCGGGCGGACTCCGGTACGGCATCCCGCCGATCGCCGCCGGGGCATCGATGACGGAGGATCTTCAGGCGCTGGTCCGTGCGATCCTCGACGCGGGCGGCGAAAACATCGTTTTCTGCGTCAATCCGCTGCAGGCGCTCGCCATCGGCCTTTCAGGCGGATCGATCGACATGCCGGTGTTGTCCAGCGTCAACATCGCGCCGGGAATGATCCTCGCCGTCGATGCGGGCAGCTTCGCCGCGTGGCTCAACGCCGCGTCGATCGAGAAGAGCAGCGAATCGACGCTCATGCTGCTGGACGATCCGCCGCCGACCGGCTCGTTGATGGACAGCCCGCCGGTCGTCAGCACGCTGCAACAGGATTTGGTCGGCTTGCGCGTCAGCGTCGATTGCGGCTGGGGCATCGCTGGCGGACGCGTCGCATGGCTGGAGGATGCGCAATGGTAGCGCGAACCGTCATCGCGGACACGATCTATTGGACCGATGCGGAGGGCAACCAGCGCTGGGACAGCAACAAGCGGATCGTCTTCGCCGACGACTTCGCGGGTTGCGTGCCGAGCGAGGCGGAAATCGACGAGATCGCCGCCGTGGCCGATGGTTTCATGGCGAAGGCCAAGGCGGCTGGCCACCCGATCTGTGCTGAAGTGAGGCGGCTGTACAAAGCGCATCGGGCCGACATGCGGGCGGCGCGGGCGGGAGAAGCGACGAGGCAATTCACGGCGGCCCTGATGGAATCGGTCACCTACGCGGTCGGCCGCCAGTTGGGTCTGCTCGTCCAGGCGCACGAGCAAGAGGTCGCGGCGAGGCTGAAAAGGGCGGCGGCGGTCCGTGCACTGCCTACCGAGACCGAGGCGCTGCGCGGCGGGCGGCCGATCCGCGCCATCAAGGGCGGCAAGGAGGATGCGGCATGACAATGAGCGACGACATTGCGGCCTTCAACCGCATGGCGGCTGGATATTCCGAGATGGCAAGCAACGCCACGGAGATGGCGAGCATCACCGCCGCGCTGGCCGACCTCTGTGAGCGGCTGAACCGGACGGCCGCCAGCGACTTCGCAAGCATCGAGCAGATCGAAGCCGAATTCGAGGCGCTGATCGCCAAGGAGGCGAAACTGAAATCGCGGCGCGCACCACTCGCGCTCGTGTGAAATTTCGTTGCCCGTGGCAAAGCGACCTTGGGTGCGGGCAGCGGATGGGGCGGCGACACGAGGGCACATGGCCCCCTCCTTTCAGCGTGTCGCCGCCCGCATTTGAAAGGATCGACCAATGCCGACCGATACCGAAAACCTCGTCCTGTCGATCAGCGCCGACGTGACCAACGTCCGCCGCGCGCTGCAGCGCCTGATGGGCGAGTCCAAGCAGGCGGCGACAGCCATTGCTGACAGCTTCGGCACCGGGCTGATCAGCGCAGCTTCAGCGGCGGCAGCGGCAGGCCGGTGTGGCGCGTAAAGGTCGAGGCGATCCGCAGATAGCTGTCCAGCGACGGCGAGCGGGTCACGCTAAGCCTTGCAGCAGTGATCTGATCTGATCTGATCGCTCGCGTGCGCCATGTCAGGCGGTGCGTCCGTTGCCGCCTTCATGCCCGGCATAGCTGACGAGCCGCTTCGCCTGACCGGGCTGCGGTGGCAGGCTGGCTGGACGGGCCAAAGCGGCCAACCCGGCATTGATCAGGCAGACCAGTGCCCGATTTCGGGTCTCGTGCCGGCTTTCGTGCCGGAACGTGCTGATTTTCTCGTAGAGCGGCAGCGGAACCGCCACGCGCAGGGAGACGGTCGGCATTGCGGCCTTGCGTGCGGAGGACGAGGCGGCTTGCGGCATGGCGGGATGAAATATGCCACAGCAGGCGGGGGCGGGGAAGTTGGGTACATGCTGGAGACACGCCATTTTTCAGTGGGTGTCTGCGAAGTCAAATTATCTAAGGAAATCAAGTGGCTGGGGAACCTGGATTCGAACCAGGACTAACGGAGTCAGAGTCCGTGGGTCTACCGTTAACCTATTCCCCAGCAGGCAGCGACGAAACCGCTGCGCAGTCGGCTGCTTGGATACCGGCTGCCTTGTAGCTGCGGTCGCGAAATAGTCAAGTCCGGGGGCGGGCAAATTCGCGAGGCTTCGGGCATATCGCCCGGGCCACGGCACTGCTGGGCACGAAACTAGCGCAAGCGGACCGCACCTATACCTCAGCCGCGCTGGAACTGCGCCCGCTCGAAGACCACCACGACGAACAAAGCGAGGATCAGCGGGATGACCAGATAAAACAGCCGGAAGACGAGGAGGGCGGCGAGCACTGCCGCCGGATCCATGTCGGACGGCCGGCGAGAAAGACGATCTCCAGGACGCCGAGGCCGCCCGGGGCATGGGAGATCAAGGCCGCCGAGAAGGAGATGACAAAAACGCCGAGCACCACGAAATAACCGGGATATCCCGCTTCCGGCAGGGCGAAATAGATGATCGCGGCCGCCGCCATCAGCTCGACCGGGCCAATGATCATCTGGCGCGCCACGATCGGCAGCCGCGGATAGTGGATCTGCAGCGAGCCGATGCGGATCGGCTTCAGATGCAGCCAGCTTCCGAAGACGTAGAGGGCGATCAGCCCGAGAATGGCGACGCCGGTCAGCCTCGAGGCCGAAATAGGCGGCAGGTCGACGAAGCGATCGAGCACGTGCGGCTCGAAGATGAGCAGCAGGGCGGCGAGCAGGGCGGCGCCAAGCACGAAGGTGAACGAGCAGAGCGCGACCAGCACGCCGACTTCCTGGCCGCTCAGGCCTTTTGACCCATAGGCGCGATAGCGGATGACGGCTCCCGACAGCACAGAGCCGCCTATGTTGTGGGACAGGGCATAGGTGGTGAAGGAGCAGACGGTGATGAAGCCGAACGGCACCTTCCTGCCGAGATGCGTGAGTGCGATGTGGTCGTATCCGGCCAGTGCGACGTAGGCGACGACAGAGCTGCAGGCGGCGAGCAGCCATCCGCGCAGCGGAATGGCGGCAAGGCCATCGCCCACGTCGGCGAGCGAGATGCCTCGCAGCTCATGATAGAGCAGCCAGAGCGAACATCCGACGGCGCACAGTCCGATGGCGGGCCACACATAGGATTTCAGCTTCATTGCGCGACGGCCATGCCTATCTGGTTCCTTTCATTTGGGGTCGGCGCATCCCCCGCGCCCGAACAGTTTCTCATTTCAGCAATGCCTTATCGAAGCGGTTCGTTCAACCCGCCGGCGCGCCTGCTGGAGGATGCGGCTGGAATTCCTTGCCGACAGGCCTTGGTGAACGCGTCTTGCGCTGCTATCCTGCTGGCAACGGAAAATCTCGAAGGGCCTGCGGCGTCCGGAAACGGTTCGCGCGGCGCGGGAAGGACATTGAAGGTGAAAGATCCCGACGACGGCGCAGATGCGCCGGAAGCGGGCGCGTCCAGAAGCTTTCGGCCGCAGCGTGGCGGCATGAACGGCTTCACCGCCAAGCGGAAACATCGCCCCTTGGCGGGCGCCGGATCCGGTGACGGACAGGCGGGCGGCGGCGCCCAGCAGCAGCCAGGCAAGGGGAAGAAGCGGCGCAAGCGCAAGCGCGGGCGCAAGGTTTTTGCGCGCGACGGCGTGCGCCCGAACCTGACTGAAACGGCCGCGCCCGCCGAACGGATCGAGTTGCGTCCGAACGGCGCGGCGAGCGTCGCGCCGCCCGTCAAGGAGGCTGTGCCGCCGCCGCGCAGGCGCTTCAACGACGACCTGCCGGTTTTTGCCGCGCTCGATCTCGGCACAAACAATTGCCGTCTGCTGGTCGCGGTGCCGACGAAGCCGGGCCAGTTCCGCGTCATCGACGCCTTTTCGCGCATCGTGCGGCTGGGCGAGGGGCTTTCGTCGACCGGGCGGCTGAGCCGGCCGGCAATGGACCGCGCCGTCGAGGCGCTGAAGATCTGCAGCGAAAAGCTTGCCAGCCGCTCGATCAGGCGTGCGAGGCTGATCGCCACCGAGGCCTGCCGCTCCGCCGAAAACGGCGTCGAGTTCTTGGCGCGCGTCGAGGCGGAGGCCGCTCTGAAACTGGAGATCATCGATCGCCGCACCGAGGCGCGGCTCGCCGTGTCGGGCTGCGGCTCACTGGTCGAGCGCGACACGGACGCGGTCGTGCTGTTCGACATTGGCGGTGGCTCGTCCGAGATCGCGCTGATCGACATTTCCGGGCAGAGGTCGCCGCGGCTCGCCAACCATATCGTGTCGTGGACTTCGCTGCCGGTAGGCGTGGTCTCGCTCGCGGAGCGATTCGGCGGCCGCGACGTGACGCGGCAGGTTTTCGAGGCGATGGTTGCCGACGTGACCGGCATGCTGCAGGCTTTCGAGGGCCGCGACAGGATCAACCATCTGATGAAGGCGTCGCGCTTCCATCTGCTGGGGACATCCGGAACGGTGACGACCTTGGCCGGCGTGCATCTCGGCCTTGAAAGATACGACCGCCGCCGCGTCGACGGGCTGTGGATGGACAATGCCAATGTCGATTTGATGATCGAAAAGCTGCTCGGCTGGGATTTCCAGGCGCGCGTGGCCAACGCCTGCATCGGGGCCGATCGCGCCGATCTGGTGCTGGCCGGCTGCGCCATCCTCGAGGCGATCCGCCGCGTCTGGCCGTCGGAACGCCTGCGCGTCGCCGACCGCGGCCTGCGTGAGGGCATTTTGAGCGAGCTGATGGCCGACGACGGGGTGTGGCGGCGCAACTGGCGGAACGGAACGCGACCATGACCAAGACACCGGGAAAATCCGGTCCGGGCGGCATCCGCGTCCTGAAGACGCGGGTCAAAAAGAAGAGTGGGCTGAAGGAATCGTCGCGTCGCTGGCTCGAGCGCCACATGAACGACCCCTATGTGCAGCGCTCGAAGGCTGCCGGCTATCGCTCGCGCGCCGCCTACAAGCTGATCGAGATCGACGACAAGCATCATCTCCTGAAACCGGGCATGCGGGTCATCGACCTGGGCGCGGCGCCCGGCGGCTGGTGCCAGATCGCCGCGGCGCGGACGAAATCGACGCCGGAGCATCCCAATGTCGTCGGCATCGACTATCTGGAGATGGACGCGGTGCCCGGCGCGCCGGTGCTGCTGATGGATTTCCTGGACGAGGATGCGCCGGAGAAGCTCGCCGAAGCGCTCGGCGGGCCGCCGGATATTGTGCTCTCCGACATGGCCGCGCCGACCACCGGCCATCGCCAGACCGACCATATCCGCACCATGCATTTGTGCGAGGTGGCCGCCGATTTCGCCGTTTCGGTGCTGAAGCCGGGCGGCCATTTCCTGGCCAAGACTTTTCAGGGCGGCACCGAAAACAGCGTTCTCACCATGCTGAAGCAGAATTTCCGCTCGGTGCATCACGTCAAGCCGCCGGCCTCGCGCGAGGAATCGGCAGAGCTCTACCTGCTCGCCAAGGATTTCAAGGGACGCAGCGACACATGAACGTCGTCGACAAAATATTCGCCGTCTCCCCTGCGGTCCGCTATGTCGCCCTCTACCGCAACGGCGAGCTGGTTTCACGCCAGCGCGACGGTGCGGAGGGCGCATCGTCCTCGGAATCCGACAGATACGAAGAACTGCTGGTCAACCCGACCCTGCTGACGCTAGTGCGCCAGCGCGGTAACATCGATTGCGGCGGAGCCGAGTTCGTGGTTGTCCGCTACGGCAATTTTTACCAGCTTGTGGTCGACCTGCCGGACGGCCATGCATCGGTATGTTTCGGACTTGGTTCCAATCCGCTTGATCATGCGGAGGAGGTCCGCTCACTCTGCGAGGCGGGGTGATCAGGGCTGCGGCGACTCGCCGGCGTCGGGATCGCGCAGGCGATGCCCCGACACCGAATTGCCGGCTTCCGCGCTCAGCCGCATGAACGGTATCACCGACAATATCGTGATTGCAGCGACGATGAAGAACGCCATCGAAAAGGCGGAAAGGCCGACCGGCTCGCCGGTCAGCATGGCGGTCGCCTCCAATATCCCGCCGCCGACCGCCACACCGAGCGCAATGCTGATCTGCTGCGAGGCGGCCGCGATTGCGGTCGCCTGGCTGGCGTCGCGATCCTCGATATCGGCGAACACCAGGGCGTTGGCCGCGGTGAAGAACAGCGAGCGCAGGAAGCCGGCGCCGATCAGGACGGGTATGATGATCGCAGGCGAAGTCTGCGGCGTGAACAGCCCGTTGGCGGCGACGAAGCAGGCGGCGAGCAGCACGGCCGCGATCAGCACGGTGCGGAAGCCGCCAATTCTGAGCATCGCCGAGGCCAGGAATTTCATCGCGATCGCGCCGAGCGCGGAAGCGAAGGTCAGCATGCCGGACTGGAAGGGCGTCATGCCGAAGCCGAGCTGGAACATCAGCGGCAGCAGGAACGGCACGGCGCCATTGCCGATGCGGAAGATCGAGCCGCCGCTGATGGCGGCGCGGAAGACCGGTATCCGGAAAAGGCTGAGGTCCAGGATCGGGTGGGCCGTGCGGCGCGCATGGCGGACGTAGAGAAGGCCTGCGGCGACACCTATGAGCAGCGTTACGATGCCGACGATGGGCGGCAGCGCCGGCAGGCTCACCACCGACAGGCCGAAGACGATTCCCGAGGCGGCGACCGCCGAGAGGAGGAAGCCAAGAAAGTCGAGGGGAGGGCTGCCTGCAAGCTCGACATCGGGGAGGAACCGCCCCGCCAGCCAGATGCCGGCAAGCCCGATCGGCACGTTGATCAGAAAGATCCAGTGCCAGCTGAAATAGGTGGTGATGAAGCCCCCAATCGGCGGTCCGACCAGCGGCCCGATCAGGCCAGGTATTGTGAGCCACGCCATCGCCGAAACCAGCTCGCGCCGCGGCGTGGCGCGCACCAGGACAAGGCGGGCGAGCGGCGTCATCATCGCGCCGCCCATGCCCTGCAGGAAGCGCGCGCCGACGAATGCGCCGAGAGAACCCGCCACGGCACATGCCACGGAGCCCAGGACGAACACCGCGATGGCGATGCGGAAGATACGTTTTGCGCCGAATTTGTCGCCCATCCAGCCGCTGATCGGGATGAAGATCGCGAGCGATACGAGGTAGGCGGTCAGAGCCAGCTTGAGCGCGATCGGGCTGGTTCCGATATCGGCGGCGATCGCCGGCAACGATGTCGAGATCACCGTCGAATCCATGTTCTCCATGAACAGGGCGACCGCGAGGATGAGCGGGATGGTGCGTTTCAAGGCTTATTCCGGATGTGATTGCCGGCTGGCCGGTGGGGCTGCCGGCAATCAGGGCGGGTATCACGAATGCTGCTCGCTGTCGTCGATTTTTGCCGCGCTTCGGTTGGGCCAGATGGGGCGGGGAGGCGAGGGGCGTTCGGCACAAGCTTCTCCTTTGCCACGCTGCGTTTCCGCCCTGGCTATTGTTTGAGAAGTCACCCCTTGCGAGGTGGGATGATGGGCGGCCGTCCGATCGCGCATCAAAGTTAAATTATATGCGACCTTGCGGCCGCCCATCCGGCATTTTTTGGTTCCGCCCGCTCCGTTTGCTCGGGAAATGGTGGAGGCCGCCGGCATTGGCGCCGGTCGTCTTCGCGGCCACTTCCCGCCTCCGTGCCTCCTCTCGACACACAGGGGCCGTATTACCCCCTTGGAGCCAGGTTTT
>DASZDZ010000114.1:0-78717 GCA_035941355.1 Pseudaminobacter sp. | reverse complement strand
ATCCGCCGTCTTCGCACCGGCCTCCTGCTCCTTCAGCATCCCGATGATCTGCTCTTCCGTGAACCGCGAGGGTCGCATCGTCCGTCTCCGTGATCGACGGACTCTACCCAAATCTGGAGGAAGTTCAGGGTCTCAGGTCAGGTTGGGTGGGCTCGAACCACCGACCTCCGGATCCACAATCCGATTTTTTCCAATGAAATTTGCTCGATGAAATTGTTTCGCTTTTCTTCGCTATGTTGCTCAAACTGCCCACAATTGGCTGCTGGCCTGCTCTCGGCCAGGCGCAAACTGAGAACCGAACACAATCGATCGCGCCCGCTGGGTGAAGAGTGCAAGGTCTTATATTCTGCAACGTCTCATGGCGGTGAAACACGAAAGTCGCAAATGCGCCGCTTTCACGCGGCTCCCTGGATGCCGTGCATGCCCGAAAGGAGCCGTTCGGGTCCGAGAGTTGCGTAATGATTTTTTCCTGTCGAAGCTTGCAATTGGGCGGCGGCTGTCCAACATTCGCCCCTGTCTTCCTCTTCGGGGGTCGGGGTGGGTTCGAATCCCACGGCTGCGCTAGTTCTCGTTGTCCTTTTAGCGGCTTTCCGGTTTCTCGGTGAGCTGATCAAGGAGGCAATCATGAACAAAAAGACTAAGAGTTCGAAGTTCTGTGTCCGCGTAGAGAAGCGTCGCAATCCTAAGTCAGCATCGATCTTCCCATATCTTCGAAACAGTATGGGCAATGGGAGCTGGGGCGGCCGCGGCGATGGTTATCTCCACTCCCACCCATATGGCGGGGCGTCGAGAACGCCCCGCCACGCGGGTTGAAGGCGCGGCGCCAAGCCATATGAGCGGATAAGCTACGAGGAAACTGTACGCTTGCGGCAAGCACCCCAGCTGGGCGGCGGGAACTAATCCAATCCGGCAAGGCAAAGTGCCGCAATGGTTTGGCGCGCGTATGGAACTGCACAAGCCAGTTCATCAAGATGCCGCAACAAAGCGCCGGTAAAACCAGCAGCAATTCCGAAATCCACACCGTCGAGACGGCAGCGGTCGGCAGGTCTCTGTCGGGGCGCAGCGGATTCGGCCACCGGCGGCATGTCGCCTCGAGGCTCGCCTTCATCAGCGAATTGCAGTGATTGTCGCCTCTAGCGAAGTGAGTATATGCCGTCACCTCAGCCGTTCACGGCAAAGACTTGCGGCCCAGCAGGTTCGATCCCGCCTTCTTCATCAAATTCGGGTTCTTCTGGTGTGCCGGCACGACTTGCCTCCTCACGCTCCTGGATCTGGAGCGCGGCCGCGTCAAGCAACTCTTTGAAACGTTGATGCGGTTCCAGGCTGAACCAAGCCTTAGGCAGACTCATGGGAAGCTTCCCTTCGACGATGACCGCGCTCCACGCTTGATACTCCTCCCGGCTCATCAATGTTATGTTAACGCAGGTGTTAACGCAGATTAGCCTCGCCTCGCATCTTCCCGCGCATTCACAAGCGCCATTCGAACGTCGGCGAGGTTGCGGATACAACTCGCGGTCTTCGTCGCGCAAATCCTTTACAATGCCAACTGCCGTCGCGACTGCGCTGAGGGCACTTCTCCAGTCCGCTCACTCTCTCATGTCGCATGGATTGCCGAGTGTCGCAGGAAAACCCTGCCGCAATAGAAGCGAACGGGTGGGGAACGATTTGCTACGCTTTTTGCAACTCAACTGCGTAGCAGGAGGTGGGATAGGGCGGGACGCCAGGTTCGGTATAGCGCCGAACACGTTGATAATCCGGCACTTAGCGGAACGAGGGGGGACCATGCAGGATGGCCGCGAGCGAATTTCAAGACCGGTGCCTTAAACCGCTCGGCCATCCCTCCAGCGGCAAGCCGCTCTATGCGCGAAGACGCCCAGCTTTTCAAGAATTAGGTTTTCGCGCATGTGGCAGGCCGGATTTTGCCGGTCTTTGGTCGCGGGTTTGAAACCTGGCGCTGCGTGCTGGCGACAGACTTTTCCTGCGCTACGCGCCACATTCCCGCCCGTTTCCCGACATAATCGGTTAATAGCGTGTCAAACTATTCCGGCTTACAGTGAGAGGCCGGGGCAGGGGTGCCGGAAGAGTTCGCATGCGCCAATCGCCGCCGATCCGCTCGGTGGGCGGCGGGCAATTCTGAAAAAGTCGGGGATAAATCGCATATGCTGAATCTGGCGCTGACGCGTCCTGGTCGCGCTTCCGCTGTAGCCGCGTTGGCCATCGCCGCGGCTTTCCTCGCCGCATGCGCGGCCCCGCAGGCGAAAAGCATGGTCAACAAGAACAAGCGCTCCAAGGAATACTTTGCCGAGTCCGAATACGGCGTGAAGGCAAGCCCGCGCGTCACCGCCAAGCTCGCGAACCTGCAGCGCGGCGGCGGCCGCGACCAGGTCGGCCGGCCCTACAAGGTGCGCGGCAAGATGTACTACCCCAAGGAAGACAAGAACTACAAAAAGGTCGGCGCCGCGTCCTGGTACGGCGACGCCTTCCACGGGCGGCTCACCGCCAATGGCGAAATCTACGACATGACGCATCTGACGGCTGCGCATCCCACCATGCCGCTGCCGAGCTATGCCCGCGTCACCAACCTGAAGAACGGCAACTCCGTCATCGTGCGTGTCAACGATCGCGGCCCCTATTCGCACGGCCGGCTGATCGACCTGTCGAAACGCGCCGCCGAAATGCTCGACTACACCCATAGCGGCACTGCGAAAGTTCAGGTGGAATATGTCGGCCGCGCGCCGCTGCACGGCCGCGACGAGCAGTTCCTGATGGCCTCTTACCGGCCTGGCAACCGTGCTCCCGACCCGTCCGACGGCCTCGCCACCGGCGTCATGATCGCGATGAACGGTCCGACACCCAGCGCCAACGCCGGCGCGGCGTTTCCGGGCGTGATGTCCGACAGCGCGCCTGCCGCGCAGCCGCAGGTCCAGCCGGTGATGGCGGCAGACGCCGGAACATTCGGCGATCTCGCTCTGCCGGCCTTCGGCCCGATCGCGCCGGACCGACCTGGCGTCGACATGATCTTCGAGACACAGGTCGCGCTGGCGACCATGTCCTACGCGCCCGACCACCGGCTGCAGAGGGCGGCGAGCGCCTTCGCGGCACTCGAACGCGGCGCCATGTCGCCGGACGATGTCGCGCAATCCTGGAAACGGCTCAACCCGGCAGGGGCGGGCGCAGCAGTGCAGCCTTACGTGGCCGCGGGTTCGTTCGCCACGCTGGCCGAGGCCGAACAAGTCGCCGACGCGCTGTCGGGATTCGGCCGCGCCACGCTGGAAACAGCCGAGATCGACGGCGCCGTGCTCCATTCGGTCAACCTCTATTCCGACGGCCGCAACGGGCTGGACGCCATGCTCGAAGCGGCATGGGCGAACGGCGCACCCGACGCCATGACAATCCGCGATTGAGGCTGCCAACCCCGGCCGCGCGTATAGCGCGACCTTGTCGATGTTGATCCGGCGTCTAAATCCCTGCTAGCCTTGCCGTCGTGCATGGCATGCACAAAGGGCAGGGCAGCGATGTTGATGGAATTCCGCCGGGCGACGCTCGCATTGGTCATCGGCTTCGTGGCTGCGCTCACCGCCGCCCCGGTGCAGGCGCAACTGTTCGAGACGAAAGCCGCACAGGCCTTCATGATCGACGCCGAAACCGGCACGATCCTGTTTTCGAAAAATCCCGACCAACCTATTCCGCCGGCCTCACTCGCGAAGCTGATGACCATGGAGGTGGTGTTCAACGCTATCAAGGCCGGGCGCGACTCGCTCGACGACACATTCGTGGTCAGCGAGAACGCCTGGCGCACCGGCGGGGCGGGTTCGGGCGGTTCGACCATGTTCGCCGAACTCAATTCCGAGATCAGGCTGGAAGATCTGATCCAGGGCGTGATCGTGCAGTCGGCCAATGATGGCTGCATCGTCATCGCGGAGGGCATGGCAGGCAGCGAAGAGAATTTCGCTGCGATGATGACCGAGCGCGCACGCGAACTCGGCCTTACACAATCGGTGTTCAAGAATTCGACCGGTCTGCCTGCCGAGGGCCAGGTCGTGACGGTGCGCGAACTGGTCAAGCTGGCGCTGCACATATTCAACGAATATCCGGACTTCTACCGATATTATTCCCAGCCGGATTTCACCTGGAACAAGATCACCCAGCGCAACCGCAACCCGCTGCTTACCATGAACATCGGTGCCGACGGCATGAAGACCGGCTCCACCGAGGAATCCGGCTATGCGATCGTCGGCTCCGTCGCCCGTGAGGGCAAGCGCCTGTTCGTCGCCTTGAGCGGCATGGCTTCCGAGCGCGAGCGCGCCGAAGAAGCCCGCAAGATCCTCGATTGGGGGATGCGGTCCTTCGAGAAGAGCGAACTATTCGCCGAAGGCGAAACGGTTGGCGAGGCGCAGGTCTATGGCGGCGTAAAATCCGGTGTGGCGCTGAAGGCGGAGGGGCCGATTTCCATTTTCGTGCCGATCACCAACCGCGACCGGCTGACCGCGCGCATCGTCTATGAAGGCCCGGTCATCGCGCCGGTGGAGGAAGGTACGCAGATCGGGGCGCTCCGCGTCTTCATCGGCGACACTCTGAGCCAGGAAACCCTGCTCTACGCCGCCGAAAATGTCGAGACGGGCGCGTTGCACCAGCGCGCCCTCGACGCGGTCGGCGAATTGCTGGTCGGCTGGCTGCGCTAACTGCCTTCGGCGTGGACTTTTTTCCATCGGGGGCTATTACCGGTGTTCTCAAAACATATGCAGAGGATCGAGCCAGTTGGCGCGCGGATTTTTCATAAGCTTCGAAGGCGGGGAAGGGGCCGGCAAGTCGACGCAGATCACCCGGCTTGCCGCGAAGCTGCGCGCCAAGGGCTATGATCTCGTCGTCACCCGCGAACCCGGCGGCTCCCCGGGCGCCGAGGCCGTTCGCCACGTAATCCTGTCTGGCGCCGCCGAGCCGTTTGGGCCGGCGATGGAGGCGGTGCTTTTCGCCGCCGCCCGCTCCGACCATGTCGAACAGCTCATCGCGCCGGCGATCGCGCGGGGCAGCATCGTTCTGTGCGACCGCTTTCTCGATTCATCGCGTGTCTATCAGGGCGGCGCAGGCGATCTCGATCCCGGCTTCATGACCGCGCTGGAGCGGGTGGCCGTCAACGGCACGATCCCGGACATGACACTGATCTTCGACATCGACCCTGCCGAGGGGCTGAGGCGCGCAAGCGCCCGCCGCGGCGACGACACGCCCGACCGCTTCGAAAAGGAGACGTTGGCGGTCCACCAGCGCCGCCGCGAAGTCTATCTCGCCATAGCGCGCAGCGAGCCGGAGCGCTGCGTCGTCATCGACGCTTCCGTGAGCCCGGACGAAGTCGAAGATGCGGTGACCGCCGCGGTCTTTGCCGCCCTCGAAGCGCGGGCCGCGCCGCGCCGGGCGAAGGAGGGCTGATGTTCGAACGTATCGCGCCGGAACAGCACGACACGCTCGAAGGCGTACCCGAGCCTTCGGAAACCCCGCGTCTGCATGGCCATCGGGCGGCGTCGAATATGTTGGCCGCAGCATATCGCGCCGGCAAGCTGCCGCACGCGCTGCTGTTTGCCGGACCGAAGGGCGTCGGCAAGGCTACGCTGGCCTTTCACCTGGCCAACCACCTCCTTCGCCATCCTTCGCATGGCGATGCCCCAACGGAGATCGCGGCTCCCGACCCAGCTTCGCCGCTGTTTCGGCAGGTGGCGATGGGCGCGCATCCTTCCGTCCTGCACCTGACACGCCCGTTCAACGAAAAGACGAAAACCTTCAAGACCGTGGTGACGGTCGACGAGATCCGCCGCGTTAATCGGTTTCTGTCGATGACCTCCCATGACGGCAGCTACCGCGTCGTCATCGTCGATCCCGCCGACGACATGAACGTCAATGCCGCCAATGCTTTGCTGAAGAATCTTGAGGAACCGCCGGCGCGCACGGTCTTCGTGCTGATCGTGCATGCTCTCGGAAGTCTGCTGCCGACCATCCGTTCGCGCTGTCAGATCGTCCGATTGGGATCGCTCGAGGCGGGCGAACTCATGACTGCGCTGGAAGATGCCGGCCAGGAGCCGCCGCAGGAGGTGCGCGCCCGCGCAGTTCTCGCTGAACGGGCGGCGGGCAGCGTGCGCGAAGCGATCCTCCTGACGCAGTATGGCGGGCTGGAAATCGCGGAGGCGATGGACCGGATAGTGGTCGCGCCGAAGCTGGACATCGCCGCCGCCCACAAGCTCGCCGAAGTCGCCGGCGGTCGTGGCCAGGACATTCCGTTCGATATCTTCAACCGCCATGCGCTCGACCTTCTGGCGGATGCGGCGAGCCGGGCTGCACTCGAGGGCCAGGGGTCGCGTGCGAACCGGCTGACCGAGAGCTGGCACGAGGCGCTGACTTCGGTGACCGAGACCGAGACCTACAATCTCGACAAGAAGCAGCATGCGCTCGGCATGATCATCCGGCTCAACGAAGCGCTTCGAATGTGACGCTGTCGCCTTGCCGTATGGCAATCGCCGGCCCGATGCGTTATCACCGCGACGCTTCCCAAGTCGCCATTTTGAACGGCCTTTCATGTCACGCGAAAAATTCTACATCACGACCCCGATCTTCTATCCGAACGGCAAGCCGCATATCGGCCACGCCTATAATGTGATTGCCACCGACGCGATGGCGCGGTTCCAGCGGCTCGACGGCAAGGACGTGTTTTTCCTGTCGGGAACCGACGAGCACGGGCTGAAGATGCAGCAGACCGCCGACCAGGAGGGGGTGGCGCCGAAGGCGTTGGCCGACCGCAATTCGGCGATCTTCCGCGAAATGGAGCAAGCCGTCGGCGCCTCCAATGACGAGTTCATCCGCACCACCGAGCCGCGCCACTACAAGGCCTGCCAGGCGATCTGGGAGCGCATGGCGGCGAATGGCGACATCTACCTCGACCGCTATAGCGGCTGGTATTCGGTGCGGCAGGAAGCTTATTTCGACGAGGCGGAAACCACCGTCGGCGAGGATGGCGTGCGCCGCGAACCGCTCGGTTCGCCGGTCGAATGGAACGAGGAAGAGACCTATTTCTTCCGGCTCTCGGCCTACCAGGACAAGCTTCTCGCGCTTTACGAGAAGCGGCCGGACTTTGTCGCGCCTGCCGATCGCCGCAACGAGGTGATGAGCTTCGTCAAATCAGGGCTGAAGGATATATCGATCTCGCGCACCACCTTCAACTGGGGCGTGCCGGTGCCGGGCGATCCGAAGCACGTCATGTATGTGTGGGTCGACGCGCTGACCAACTACATCACCGCCGCCGGCTTTCCCGATACGACCGGCGACAAATGGGATTTCTGGCCGGCGACGCACATCATCGGCAAGGACATCGTGCGGTTCCACGCCGTCTACTGGCCGGCCTTCCTGATGTCAGCCGGCATCGAATTGCCGAAGCGGGTGTTCGCGCATGGCTTCCTGTTCAACCGCGGCGAGAAGATGTCGAAGTCGGTCGGCAACGTCGTCGATCCCTTCGCGATGATCGAGCATTACGGCCTCGACCAGGTGCGCTATTTCTTCCTGCGCGAGGTGCCGTTCGGTCAGGACGGCAGCTACAGCCACGACGCTATCGTCAACCGCACCAATGCCGACCTTGCCAACGATCTCGGCAATCTGGCGCAGCGCTCGCTGTCAATGATCGCTAAGAACCGCGGCGCCGTTGTGCCGGCGCGCGGCGTGCTTGCCGATGCCGACCGCACCATCCTGGCGATGGCCGACGAGGCGCTGGCCACCGCGCGGAAAACCATGGCCGAGCAGTCGGTTCATCAGGCGCTGGCGGCGATCTTCGGCGTCGTGGCCGAAGCGAACCGCTACTTCGCCGGGCAGGAGCCGTGGGCGCTGAAGAAGACCGATCCGGCGCGCATGGAGACGGTGCTGCACACGACCGCCGAAACCATCCGGCGGGTCGCGCTGATGTGCCAGCCCTTCATGCCGACATCGGCGGCAAAGCTGCTCGACCTTCTGGCCGTGCCGGCCGATGAGCGCGCATTCGAACATGCCGGTGAGGCCCATACGCTGAAGCCGGGTACCCCGCTGCCCGCGCCGGCGGCTGTGTTCCCCCGTTATGTCGAGCCGGCGGCGGCGGAACAGTAGGGTTTTCGAGAGGATGCTTGTCGACAGCCACTGCCACCTCGATTTCCCGGACTTCGCCGACGACCGCGCGGCGATCGTCGAGCGCGCGGGCAAGGCGGGCGTGGCGCGCATGGTCACGATCTCGACCCGCGTCAGGCGCTTTCCCGACGTGCTGGCCATCGCCGAGGCTTTCGATGCGGTCTACTGCTCGGTCGGCACGCATCCACACAATGCCGCCGAGGAACCCGACGTGACGGCCGAGGAACTGGTTCGGCTTTCGGCCCATCCGAAGGTGGTGGCGATCGGCGAGGCCGGCCTCGACTACCATTACGACAAATCCCCGCGCGATGCGCAGGCACAGGGCTTCCGCACCCACATCGCTGCGGCGCGGCAGACGGACCTGCCGCTGGTCATCCATGCGCGCAGCGCCGATGCCGACATGGCCGCTATCCTCGAGGAGGAGACGCAGAAGGGTGCCTTCCCCTTCATCCTGCACTGCTTCTCCTCGGGCCGCGAACTCGCCGAAACCGGCGTCAGGCTCGGCGGCTATGTTTCTTTCTCGGGCATACTGACCTTCAAGAACTCCGGCGAACTGCGCGACATCGCTGCCTCGGTGCCGCACCACCGCCTGCTGGTCGAGACCGACGCGCCCTATCTCGCGCCGATGCCGTTTCGCGGCAAGCGCAACGAGCCCGCCTATGTGGCCAACACCGCTGCGGTGCTTGCCGAAACCGTGGGTGTCAGCGCCGACGAGATCGCGAAGATCACCACCGACAATTTCTTCCGGCTGTTCACCAAGATGCCGCGTCCGGTTGGGAACGCCTGAGCGTGGCGGGCCTGCTGCGCTTCACCATTCTTGGCTGCGGCTCCTCGCCGGGCACGCCGCGCATCACCGGCGACTGGGGCGACTGCGACCCGCTGGAGCCGAAGAACCGCCGCTTGCGCGCGGCGGCGCTTGTGGAGCGCATTGCGCCGGACGGCGCGAAGACAACCGTCGTCATCGACACCGGGCCCGATTTCCGCGAGCAGATGCTGATGACGAAGGTGCGCCGCGTCGATGCCGTCGTCTACACCCACGCCCATGCCGACCACATTCATGGCATCGACGACCTGCGGAGTTACTGGCTGGAGCAGCGCCGGCTGATTCCGGTCTATGGCGACGCGCCAACCGTGGCGCGGTTGAAGGAAGCCTTCGCCTACTGCTTCGCCACGCCGCCGGGAAGCTCCTATCCGCCGATCGTCAGCGCCAATCTCATTGAGCATGGCACTCCGTTCACCATCGACGGCGAGGGCGGCGCGCTTCCCTTCGAGCCGCTGCCGCAAATGCATGGCGACACGGTTTCGCTCGGCCTTCGCATCGGCCCGCTTGCCTATTGCCCCGATGTCAGCGGTTTTCCCGAAGCGACCGCGGCCCGGCTGACCGGCCTCGACGTATTGGTCATCGACGCGCTGCAATACCGCCCGCACCCGAGCCATCTGTCGCTTTCGGAGGCACTCGAATGGATCGAGCGCCTGGCGCCGAAACGCGCGGTCCTGACCCACATGCACGTGCCGCTCGACTATGCGACGGTGACGCGCCAGACGCCGGACAATGTCGAACCGGCATATGACGGCATGGTGGTTGAAATACCATTGGAATCAGAATGATGGACGACAAATCTAACGCAAGCGGCAGCATTGCGCGGGTTGCGGAGGCCGCGCGCGTCACCGGTCTAGACATCGAGATCCGCCGTATGGGCGCATCGACCCGCACCGCCGCCGAGGCGGCTGAGCAATGCGGCTGCGCGGTTGCGCAGATCGTCAAATCGCTGATCTTCCAGGGCGAACGCAGCGGCAGGCTCTATCTGTTCATGCTCTCGGGTGAACACCAGCTCGACCTCGCCAAGGCGGAAGCACTGGCTGCCGAGCCGCTGAAACGCGCCGACCCGCGCCATATCCGTGAGGTCACCGGTTTTGCCATAGGCGGCGTCTCGCCGATCGGCCATCTCGCCGCCATTCCCGCTTTCGCCGACGAGACGCTCCTGCGCTTTGACCGCGTCTGGGCCGCCGCCGGAGCGCATGACGCGGTATTCGCTGCCGAACCCGGCGCATTGATCGCCGCGGCTGGCGCGACCGTTGCAAGCCTTGCCAATCAGGGAAGTGCTACATGACATCGCCGATCATCGACTTCATGCTGAAGCGCAATTCAGCACCCATTCCGGAATTGCGCGAACCGGCGCCCGGCGACGATGAAATCGCGACGATGATCAGGATCGCCACTCGCGTGCCCGACCATGGCAGGCTCGCCCCGTGGCGCTTCGTCCTCTATCGCGGCAAAGCGCGCGAGGAGATCGGCGAAAAGCTCGCCGAACTCGCCGAGAAGCGCGAAGGCCCGCTGACGGAAGCCCGCCGCAACCAGGAACTGACGCGGTTCTCGCGCGCGCCGTTGGTCATCGGCGTGATTTCGAGCCCGAAGGAGAACCCGAAAATCCCGCAATGGGAGATGTTTTTGTCCGGCGGCGCGGCCGCGATGAGTCTGGTGCTCGCCGCAAATGCGCTCGGCTACGGCACCAACTGGATAACCAACTGGTATTCCGATGTCGAGGAGGGCAGGCGCATACTAGGCCTCGCGCCGCACGAACGTGTGGTCGGCTTCATCCATATCGGCTCTTACGAAGGCCCCGCCCCGGAGCGGCCGCGCCCTGACGTTGCGGCGCTCTACGCCGATTATGCCGGCCCCTGGGAGGGATAGCGTGTTCTACGAACCGGCCAAGGGCCACGGCCTGCCGCACGATCCGTTCAAGGCGATCGTGTCGCCGCGCCCGATCGGCTGGATCTCGACTGTCGCCCTCAATGGCGACGTAAACCTCGCGCCCTATTCCTTCTTCAACGCCTTCTCGACGAACCCCTTCCTGGTCTGGTTCTCGTCGGAAGGCGCCAAGGACAGCGCCACCTTCGCCGGCGAGACCGGCGAGTTCGTCGCCAATCTGGTCGGGCGCGACCTTGCCGAGAAGATGAGCCGCACAGCGGTCGACGCGCCGCGCGGCGTCAACGAGTTCGCCTATGCCGGGCTGACCCCCGCGCCGTCGCGGCTGGTCGCGCCGCCGCGCGTGGCCGAAGCTCCAGCAGCGCTCGAATGCAAGGTGACAGAGATTTTACGCCCCAAGGCGCTCGACGGCAGCGATGCCGGAGTCTTCGTGGTCGTCGGCGAGGTCGTCGGCGTCCATATCGACGACGCGATGCTCACCGACGGCCTGTTCGATGCGGTCAAGGCCGGCAATGTCGCCCGCCTCGGCTACATGGACTATTCCACGGTCAACGAGACCTTTCAGATGCGCCGACCACGCTGGGGCAAGGAATAGCTGAGGCTGGTTAGGCAATTGAACCAAAATTTAGTGCTGACCCCGCAAACCATCTCTACTTTGAAGCACATCCTGCAATGTGTGGCGGACAAGGACATTGATGGACTGAAGAAGCTGCCTAATGTCTCATTTGTTTACGACCTTGACAAATTTGTTCATTTCCTTGGCAGTTACGGAGAGAAATTCTCTTATCCTCCCGAGAATTTTCACCTGTTTATCCACTTGGATAGAGGCAATTCCTCCGGCGATGGAATCGGCGTGGGCTTGCCGATCTGGTCAAGCGGGGTAGATCCCACGGATGTTGAAATCGACATCTGGATCGAGGACGCGGCCAATCCGCAACAGATATTCGTGAAGGGGCACCGAATTCCCTAGGGATTTGCCGGCGCCAATCTGGCAGCCTTAGCCCTTGCCAGCAGCCGCTCGGCGCGGCGCAAATGCGGCCGGTCGTACATCTGGCCGTCGATCCCGACCACGCCGGGATCACCTGCCGCCTGGAACGCCTCGACCACGGCCTGTGCATGCGCCACCGCCTCCGGCGAGGGGGTGAACGCCTCGTTGATGACCGGCACCTGGTCCGGATGGATCGCCATCTTGCCGGTAAATCCGTCGCGCTCGGCCTCGAGGCATTCGGCGCGCAGGCCGTCGATGTCGCGGAAATTCACGAACACCGTATCGATCGCCGCCGTTTCGGCCGCCGAGGCGGCAAGCACCGTCATCGCCCGCGCCAGCCGGAACACGTCGGTGTAGCGCCCGCTCTGGTCTCGGGTAGCTCGCGCGTCGATGGCGGCGGAAAGGTCTTCCGCGCCCCAGGTCAGGCCGGAGAGGCGGGGGCTTGCGCTGTAGCTTCCCGCCGCCAGCAGGCCGGCAGCCGTTTCGGTGACGATCGGGATGATTTTTACGCCACCATCCGAAAGCCCGTTTTCAGCCTCGCGAATGCGCAATTTGGCTGAAAGCTGCTGCACATCGGCAAGGCCGTTCGACTTTGGCAGCATGATGCCGTCCGGCTTTGCCGGCATCAGCGAAGCGAGGTCGTCGTCGGTGAGGCCGGACGAAAGATCGTTTATTCTCACATAGATCGCGGCAGATGTTCGCGCGCGGTTGTCGCGAATGAAATCCGCCGCGATCTTCCGCGCCGTTTCCTTATTGCCCACGGCGACCGAATCCTCGAGGTCGACGATCACCACGTCGGCGCCCGCCGAAAAGCCTTTCTCCAGCTTCCTTTCTGAATCGCCAGGAACGAACAGCAGCGAGCGCATCAGGCCGGCCTTTTCAGCATCATCGCCTGGCGGGTGCATTTCGCCACCAGCACGCCGTGCTGGTTGAAGGCGCGATGCTCGAATTCGACGATGCCGCGGTCGGGCTTCGACTTCGATTCCCGCACCGACAGCACCTCCGTCTCGACGCTTATCGTGTCGCCATGAAACACCGGATGCGGAAACACCGTTTCGCGCATGCCGAGATTTGCGACGGTAGTGCCCACGGTTATGTCGTTTACCGAGATGCCGATCATCAGGCCGAGCGTGAACAGCGAATTGACCAGCGGCTTGCCCCATTCGCTCTTGGCGGCGAAATCGAAATCGATATGCAGCGGCTGCGGGTTCAGCGTCATCACCGAAAACAGCATATTGTCGCTTTCGGTGACGGTCTTGCGCAGCGTGTGCTTGAACGTACGGCCGGGCTCGAACTCCTCGAGATACAATCCAGCCATGCCGTGTTCCTCCGTTGCACGCCCGTTTGATAGGCGCTGCCGTCCCTGCGGGCAAGCCGGTTAAGAAACATGGTGAACGCTTCATAAACCATTTCTGCCTAGCGTCCTTCTGGGGGTCGGAGTCGTATCCGGCAGGGCAGCGAGTGAACATTCATGGTAGTGGGGCATTTCCTGAAATGGATCGGCACGGCCCGCGTCTCCGAAAGGGTTGCGGCCGTGAGCGCTCTCGCCCGCGCCTATGTCGAACGCGACCTGCCGTTCGAGGACCGCTGCGCCGCGGAAGCCGCACTCACGCTGCTGCTTGACGATCCTTCCGCCAAAGTCCGCCTGGCTATGGCCGAAGCGCTGTCGATGAGCCATCACGCGCCGATCCAGATCATTGCAGCGCTCGCTTCCGACCAGCCTGAAGTCGCCGCCTTTGTGCTGGCGCGCTCGCCGCTTCTTACCGATGCCGACCTGATCGACCGCGTCGCCACCGGTTCCAAAGCCGTACAGAAGCTCGTCGCCGGGCGTCCCTCGGTGTCGATGGCGCTTGCCGCGGCCGTCGCCGAGATCGGCGAGCCGGAGGCCTGCGTCGAACTCATCGCCAATTCCGGGGCCGCGATCGCGGCGCTCAGCTTCCGCCGCATGGCCGAGCGCCACGGCCATCTGCCTTCGGTGCGCGAGGCGATGATCGCCGATCCGCGCCTGCCTGCCGACTGCCGGCACATGCTGCTGGTCAAGCTCGGCGACGCGCTTAAGCAGACGCCGCTGGTTGCTGCCCTGATGGGCGCGGCGCGCGCCGACCGCGTCATGCGCGACGCCTGCGTGAAAGCCTCCCTCACCGTCATCGAAAATACCCGTGCCGAGGAACATGGCGCGTTGATCGAGCATCTGCGCCTGCGCGGCGACCTGACGTCGAGCTTCATCATCCGCGCCATCGCCCACGGCAAGGTCGATTTCTTCGGCTCGGCCTTGGTGGCGCTGACCGGACAGGCCGAGCACCGGGTGAGGGCGCTGCTCTCCGGCGGTCACGATGGGGCGCTGTCGGCGCTGTTCTGCAGCGCCGGGCTTGCCGCGAGCACCCATGCCGTCATCCTGCGCGCGCTGAAAGTCTGGCGGGAGGTCGCCAACGGCAAGCGTATTGCCGGGGCGCAGGAGGTCACTTGGCTGATGCTGAAAGAGCTTGGCGGGCAGGCGGCGACCGGCGATCTTGCCGGCCTCTTGAAATCCATCCACCTCGACGCGCTGCGCGAAAACGCCCGCGGCCACGCACTGGCGATAGCGGCGGCTTGAGGATAGCACGGCGGCGCTTGCCTGCTATGAAGCGGGAGGATGCGCGTTTCCATCCAGACCCATTTCGTCATGTGACATCCGCTCCTTGTTTAACGGCGCACTTCTCCGTCGCCACGCCCGCTTTCGCGTCTGGCCATTGTGGGAAGCGGCGCATGGCAACCACGCCGGATCAATTTTTATTATTTGACGCGCTGCCATGCGCCGCCGGCGTTTTCTCCCCTTGCCGCCCCCGGCCCATGCCCTGTCCCGGTAATCTGGGACGGAGCGCGGGCGCACAGGTTCGACCCGGGACCGGAGCGCCCCGCGCGACCATGCGGGAGTCATCTCCGGCGCCACACTTGCCTGGATGCCGGTCGTGTACACCCGTTCCCACCAGCAAGCTGCCGGGACTGAATATGAGGGAGGTGGCAGGGGGTGTGGATAAATCGCGGGTTGGAAAAGCGAAGAAATCGTGTAAGCTATTGATTTCAAAGAGGAAAAAGTTTTGCGATGGCGAGAATCTGTGCGCAGGGAGCATAGCGCCGCGCCGCGAGTGCGCTCCTAGCCGCCATCCCTGCTCAGCGCCTCAACAAACCGGATGATCTCGGCGGTCATGCCTTCGTTCCAGAGATCGTTGTGGTTGTAAGCGTCATAAACCAGCATCTGCTTGGGCTCGGGAGCGATGGCGTAGAGCGCCTCGCCGGATGACAGCGGGATGATGTCGTCGCGCCGGCCATGGATGAACAGTTTTGGCTGCCGTACCTTCGCTATTCTGAGATCGGAGCGGAACGGGTCTTTGATCAGTGGCGCGATAGGCAGATACGGATAGTGCGTCTGCGCAAGCGACAGCACCGACAGATAGGCCGACACCAGGACGACGCCTGCCGCCGGCCTTTGCGTAGCCGTGTTGACGGCGACGCCGCTGCCCAGCGACTGGCCGAGCAAGACGATCCCGCCGTCGCTTTGCGCCGAAAGCCAGTCGAACGCCGCCAGGCCGTCCGTCAGCAATCCTTCCTCGCTCGGCGAGCCGCTCGAGCCGGCGTAGCCGCGATAGGAAATCGCGAGGAGGCCTATTCCGCGAGTGGCCAGCGACTGCGCCAGGAAGCCGTAGTTGCCGACCCGGTCGGCATTGCCGAGGAAGAAAAGCACCGACGGCTTGCTGGTTTCGCCGTTGCTGAAGAGGCCATGCAGCGTCTCGCCGTCGGGCGTCGGGATGGAAACCTTCTCGCCCCATTCGGCGCGTGACGCCGGCGCGAAGGCTGCGCCGGCCCCGGGATAAAGCAGCGCACGCTGGGAGAAATACATTAGCCCGACCAGCGCCAGGTAGCCTAGAGCCGCAACGAGCGGCAGGACCAGCAGGAGTTTGGTGGCGCTCACGGGATGCCCACCTTGCGGCCCTCAAATATCGAGTTCTTCAGCGTCGGCGAACTCTGCTCGTTCCTGAATGAAGCGGAAGCGCGCCTCGGGTTTCGTCCCCATCAGCGCGTCGACGGACAATTTCGTCGCGGCCTCGTCGTCCTCCAGGTCGACCCGAAGCAGCATGCGCTTTCTCGGGTCCATCGTGGTTTCCTTGAGCTGTGCGGCCATCATCTCGCCGAGCCCCTTGAAGCGACCGATCTCAATCTTGCCGCGGCCGGTGAATTCCGTGCGCAGCAGTTCGTCCTTGTGAGCGTCGTTTCGCGCATAAGCGACCTTGCCGCCCTGGCTGATGCGGTAGAGCGGCGGCACCGCCATGTAGAGATGGCCGCCGCGAATGAGATCGGGCATCTCCTGGTAGAAGAAGGTGATCAGCAGCGATGCGATATGCGCGCCGTCGACATCGGCGTCGGTCATGATGATGACGCGGTCGTAGCGCAGATCCTCGTCACGGTATTTTGAGCGCGTGCCGCAGCCCAGCGCCTGGATCAGGTCCGAAATCTGCTGGTTGGCGGTCAGCTTGTCATGGCCGGCGCTGGCAACGTTGAGGATTTTCCCGCGCAGCGGAAGAATAGCCTGCATCTGCCGGTCGCGCGCCTGCTTGGCCGAACCGCCTGCCGAATCGCCCTCGACTATAAAGAGTTCAGCGCCGGCCGCCGCATTCTGCGTGCAGTCGGCAAGTTTTCCCGGCAGTCGCAGCTTGCGAACCGCACTCTTGCGCGACACTTCCTTTTCCTGACGCCGCCGCACCCGCTCGTCGGCGCGCGCGATCACCCATTCGAGAAGCTTCGAAGCCTCCTGCGGATTGTCGGCGAGCCAATGGTCGAACGGATCGCGGATCGCCGTCTCGACAAGCCGGATAGCCTCGACAGACGCCAACTTGTCCTTGGTCTGGCCGACGAATTCCGGCTCGCGGATGAACACCGACAGCATGCCCGCCGCCGAGATCATCACGTCCTCGCTGGTCACCACCGAGGCGCGCTTGTTGCCGGTGAGATCGGCATAGGCGCGCAGGCCTCGGGTGAGCACATTGCGGAAGCCGGTCTCGTGCGTGCCGCCTTCACCAGTCGGGATGGTGTTGCAGTAGGAATTGACGAAGCCGTCGCCGCCGAACCAGGTGACGGCCCATTCGATCGAGCCGTGCCCGCCCTGCTTTTCGCTTTTGCCGGCAAAGATTTCGCGCGTGACCTGGAATTCGTCGCCGAGCGAGGCCTTCAGGTAATCCTTCAGGCCGCCGGGGAAGTGCAGCACCGCCTTGGCGGGGGTCGGGTCCTTCTCCTTGATCAGCAGCGGGTCGCAGGACCAGCGGATCTCGACGCCGCCGAACAGATAGGCCTTCGATCGCGCCATGCGGTAGAGCCGCGCCGGCTCGAAATGCGCGCCCTTGCCGAAGATGTCGGGGTCGGGATGGAAACGGATTTTTGTGCCGCGCCGGTTGTGCACGTCGCCGAGCGATTCCAGCCCGCCCTGCGGAATGCCGCGCGAAAAGCGCTGGCGGTAGAGCTGGCGGCCGCGCGCCACCTCGACCTCGAGAAGGTCCGACAGCGCGTTGACCACGGAAACGCCGACCCCGTGCAGGCCGCCCGAAGTCTCGTAGACCTTGGAATCGAATTTGCCGCCGGCATGCAGCGTGCACATGATCACTTCGAGCGCGGATTTCTTTGGAAATTTCGGGTGCGGGTCGACCGGAATGCCGCGGCCATTGTCGGTGACGGTCAAAAACCCGTCGGCGCCAAGCTCCACATCGATAAATGTGGCGTGGCCGGCCACCGCCTCGTCCATCGAATTGTCGATGACTTCGGCAAAGAGATGATGCAGCGCCTTTTCGTCGGTGCCGCCAATATACATGCCCGGCCGCCGGCGCACCGGCTCCAGCCCCTCCAGCACCTCGATGTCGGCGGCGCTGTAGCCTTCGCTGCCGTCCTTCACCTGCGGCGTCGCCCCGCGCTTGGCGGCGGCAGCCTGCACGAGCGGATTGGCGGGACGCGCGCGGGTCGTAGCTTTCGCCGGCGGCTGGTCCAGATTGGCGAAAAGGTCGTTGTTGTCGTCCATGAATTCCTAGATCGGTTGAGTAGGCGAATCAGGCTCAGATACTGCCATGCTTTGGCCCGCACGGGCAGCGGTTCCTATGATGTTCCGGCAAAGCCTGCGCCTGAACTAGTGAAATGCTCGTCTTCGATTATGCAGCGCGGATCGTCGGGATGCCGCTGACGTCCACTTCCCGCTCGGCATGCCAAGCATCATATGAGGCCTGCATCCGAAGCCAGGTTTCGGGTCCGTTGCCCAGCAACTTGCCGAGCTTTGCGGCTACCGTCGGGCTCACCGGCTTCCTTTCGGCGGTGATATCGTAAAGCATCTGGCGGGAGATCCCGAGCAACCGCGCAATCTCTGCTTTTGGCTTACCCAAATCGGGAATGATGTCGGCCAACACAGCTCCGGGGTGGCTCGGGCAGCGGATTTGGTCCCTTTTCGCTTCATACTCTGCCATCGATCTCTTCCTCAATGGTACTGCTCGAAGTCGACATGACAGGCATTTTCGCCAGCGAACTCGAATGTGATACATCACGGGTCCATTTAAATGGATTGTGTACCGTGTCGGCCTGAATCCTTGAGCGCATGAAAATTGTAGCCCGGCAAGTTCAGGCCCTCGATTGACTTCGCGTCGTTGAGAACGTCGAGGCGAACGGTGATGCGCTTGTGGAGCTTGGCGTCAATCTTCGCCGCTTGCCTCTAGCGAAATGATCCGCCAGAGCCTTGTTCCTGAAGCTTTTGATCACGCGCAAGTTCGTAGGCTATTCGCTGACATGTGTCAACGGATAGCTTACACAACGGAGGGGGAGGGCGGCTCGCCTACTACTCCGCCGCGCCCAGGTACTCGCTGACCGGCGGGCACGAGCAGACCAAGTTGCGATCGCCGGCGACATTGTCGATGCGCGAGACAGGCGGCCAGTATTTGGCCGAACTGTCCGGATCGCCTCCCGGATAGGCGGCTTCGAGCCGCGTATAGGGATGCGTCCAGTCGGCTGCGAGTGTTTCGGCGGCGGTGTGCGGCGCGTTGACCAGCGGGTTGTCGCCGGCTGGCCACTCGCCTTTCGTCACCCGATCCGCTTCCTTCGCGATCGAGATCATCGCCTCGCAGAACCGGTCGATCTCGCGCTTCGGCTCGGATTCGGTCGGCTCCACCATCAGTGTCCCGGCTACTGGCCACGACATGGTCGGCGCGTGGAAACCGTAGTCGATCAAACGTTTGGCGACGTCTTCTACACCGATGCCTGCATTTTCCTTCAAAACGCGCGTATCGAGAATGCACTCATGCGCGACGCGTCCGTTGCGGCCCTTGAACAGCACCGGGTAGTGCGCCTTCAGCCGCTCGGCTATGTAGTTGGCGCTGAGGATCGCCAGTTCCGTCGCCTGCTTGAGGCCCGTGCCGCCCATCATGCGGATGTACATCCAGGTGATCGGCAGGATCGACGCGCTGCCATAGGGCGCGGCCGACACCGCATGTTCCGTTCCCGCCTCGACATGGCCGGGCAGGAACGCCGCCAGATGCGACTTGACGCCGATCGGCCCGACGCCCGGTCCGCCGCCGCCATGCGGAATGCAGAAGGTCTTGTGCAAATTCATGTGGCAGACGTCGCCGCCAATGTCGCCCAACCGCGCCAGCCCGACCAGCGCGTTCAAATTGGCGCCGTCGAGATAGACTTGGCCGCCATGCTCGTGCACCAGCGCGCAGATGTCCTTCACGCCTTCCTCGAACACGCCATGCGTCGAAGGATAGGTGATCATCAGCGCCGCGAGGTTCTGCGAATGCTGCTCCACCTTCGCCTTCAAATCGGCGGTGTCGATATCGCCTTCATCCGTGCAGCGCACGACGACGACGTCCATGCCTGCCATGTGAGCGCTCGCGGGATTGGTGCCGTGCGCCGAGGACGGGATCAGGCAGATATTGCGGTGCGCTTCTCCGCGCGACTGGTGGTAGCGGCGGATGGCGAGCAGACCCGCATATTCGCCCTGGCTGCCGGCGTTCGGCTGCAGGGAAACCGCATCAAAGCCGGTTATTTCGGCGAGCCAGCCCTCCAATTCGTCGGTCATGGCGCGATAGCCCTCGGCATGCTCCGCCGGCGCGAACGGGTGCATATTCGCCACTTCCGGCCAGCTTACCGGCATCATCTCGGCCGCGGCGTTCAGCTTCATCGTGCAGGAGCCGAGCGGGATCATGGTGCGGTCGAGGGCCAGATCCTTGTCGGCCAGCCGCCTGAGATAGCGCATCATCTCCGTTTCCGAACGGATCTCGTGGAACACCGGCTGCGTCATGAAGTTCTCGCCGCGCCGCCGTTCCGGCAGCATCAACTCCGCCTCCGAAGGAGGCGTCGCACCGAACAGGCCCGACAGCGCCAGCAGGTCTTCCTCTACCGAAGTCTGGTCGAAGCTGATGCCGACGCGGTCTTCGTCGATCACACGGATCAGCCGGCCGGTAAGTTCGGCCTCGGCGGCGATTCTCCTGGCCCGGCCTTCGACGGTCACTGTAACGGTGTCGAATATCTCCTTGCCGGCGATGGCAAATCCGGCTGCCGCGAGCCCGGCCGAAAACCGCGCCGCCAACGCATGGACGCGCCGCGCCAGGATCTGCAGGCCCTGCGGCCCGTGCCAGATCGCGAAAGCCGCCGCCATATTGGCGAGCAGCGCCTGCGCCGTGCAGATGTTCGAGGTCGCCTTGTCGCGCCGGATGTGCTGCTCGCGTGTCTGCAGCGCCAGCCGGTAGCCCGGCCGGCCTTTGGTGTCGATCGACTGGCCGATCAGGCGCCCGGGGATCAGCCGCGTCAGCCTGTCCGACACCGCGAGATAGGCTGCATGCGGACCGCCGTAACCCATGGGAACGCCGAAGCGTTGCATGGCGCCGACGGCGATGTCGGCGCCCCGTTTTCCCGGCGCTTCAAGCAGCGTCAGCGCCAACGGGTCGGCAACCGCGATGACCAGCGCATCCGCGGCCTTTGCTTTCGCGATCACGGCCGAATGGTCGCGGAAGACGCCGAACGTGTCGGGCCACGGCACGATGACCGCCGCCGTGTCGGCGTCGATCTCGCCACCGTTGACCTCGATCCCCAGCGGCTCGGCGCGCGTCTTCACCACGTCCACTATCTGCGGGTGCAACTCTCCGGCCAGGACGACGCGGCTGCGCTTCTCGCGATGATGTCGGAACGCGATGCCGACCGCTTCGGCCACCGCCGTCGCCTCGTCCAGCAGCGAGGCCGATGCGACGGGCAGGCCGGTCAGTTCCGCGACAAGCGTCTGGAAATTGAACAGGAGTTCGAGCCGCCCCTGGCTGATCTCGGCCTGGTAGGGCGTGTAGGCCGTGTACCAGGCCGGGTTCTCGAACAGATTGCGCTGGATCACCGGCGGCACGCGGCAGCCGTGATAGCCCTGGCCGATAAAACTCTTCAGCACATGGTTGCGGCCCATCTTCTCGGAAAGCTCGGCCAACGCCTCGGCCTCGGTCGCAGGACCGGGCAGGTGCAGCGGCCGGTCGAGCCGGATCGATTTCGGCACGGTCTGCGAAATCAGCGTCTCCACGGAGGGCAGGCCAAGTGCGGCCAGCATCGCCCTCGTGTCGGCGGGGCCGGGGCCGATATGGCGGCCGGCGAATTCAGCGCGATTGTCGGTCATGTCAAAAATTCCTCAGCCGATCATTGCCTTGTAGCCGGCCTCGTCCATCAGGCCGGACAGTTGGCTGTCGTCCGACAGCTTCATCTTCCACAGCCAGCCTTCGCCGGCAGGCGCCGAATTGACCAGCGCCGGATTGGAGGAGAGCGCGGTATTGGCCTCGACGATCTCGCCGTCGGCCGGCGCATAGACGTCGGACGCCGCCTTCACGGATTCGACGACGACTGCGACGTCGCCCTTGGCGACCTTGCGCCCGACCTCCGGCAGTTCCACGAACACGAGGTCGCCCAGTTGCTCCTGCGCATAGTCGGTAATACCGACGGTCGCGACGCCGCCCTCGACGCGGATCCATTCGTGGTCTTCGGTGAAATAGGTGGTCGCCATGAAAATCTATCCTTTGCGGTAGCGATGCTGCGTGAAGGGAAGGGGATGCGTGTCGACGGCGATCTTTGTGCCGCGCACATCTGCGAAGAGTTTCGTGCCGAGCTTGGCTAAAGCGGCCGGGACATAGCCCATGGCGACGGGGTGCCCGACCGAAGGGCCGAAGCCGCCCGAGGTGATCTTGCCGGCCGGATTGCCGGCCTCGTCGAAAAGCTGCGCCCCGGCGCGCACCGGCTGGCGACCCTCCGGCTTCAGGCCGACGCGCTTCTTGGCCGGTCCGCGCGCTACGATCTTGCGTAGCGCTTCCGCGCCGACGAACGCGCCGGTAGCGCGAAGTTCCCTGGGAATGGCCCACATCAGCGCCGCGTTCGCCGGATCGGTTTCTGGCGTGATGTCCTGCCCATGCAGGCAGAGGCCGGCTTCGAGCCGCAGGCTGTCGCGCGCGGCAAGCCCTATCCACATCACGCGCTCGTCGGCAAGCAGTTTCTCCACCAGCGCACGCGCGTCGGCTTCAGGCAGGCCGATCTCGAAGCCGTCCTCGCCGGTATAGCCCGACCGGCTCATGAACCAGTTCTTACGCGGCTCGATGCCGTGCATGAAGGTCAGCGATCCCGTTTCGATCCCGGCGCGGGAAAGCACTGCCCAGGCTTCCGGCCCCTGGATGGCCAGGAACACCCGGTCGAGCGGATCGACCTTGCAGTCGAAGTCCTTGGCCAGATTGCGCAGATGCGCTTCGTCGGCTGCCGCATTCCCGGCATTGGCCACGACCATGAAGCGGTCTGCGCCAAGCCTGGTTGCGATCAGGTCGTCGAGGATGCCGGCCTGATCGTTCAGGAAGAAAGTCAGCTTCGACTGCGAAACTTCGAGGCCATTGGCGTCGAGCGGGCAGGCCTTCGACAGCAGTGCGGCGGCGTCCGGCCCGGACACCTCAAACAGCTTCATGTGCGAAATATCGAACAGTCCGGCATGTTCGCGTGTGTGAAGGTGCTCCTTCATCACGCCGGCAGGATAGGTCAGCGGCATCGACCAGCCCGCAAACGCTCCAAAGCGCGCGCCTGCCGACCTGTGCAGATCCTCTAGGGGGAGTGTTCTTGTCGATCCGTCGGTCATGACTTCTCCAGAGCGCACGTAAGCGGCCGCTATGGCGGCCATTCCGTGCCCCTCTGTCTGAAGCCTGAGAGACTCGCGCAACCGGAACTCTGTCGGCGACGCTTACACCTTCGGCGCGGGGTCCAGCCCCGACTTTCCAGAGTGTCTTTCCCGTCTACGGTTCTTTTGCCTGAGAGATTTCGGGCGATTTCCCCTTCGGCGGCAGCTCTCGCTGCTCTCTCCCGCAAACAGGTAGGGACTCGAAAGCCCCTCGACGGCCCGTGTGTAGCCTATGCCCGACACTTTGTCACGTGGCTGCGACATGGCTTTCGACAACCCTTTGCTAACCACGCCCCCTTACCGGTTCTTCAAATCCATGCTGCTAGTCTTGCTCTGGGCTTGGAGGCGGCAATGACCGCTTTCGTTGGTTTTGGGGGCGGGAAAATGGGCGAAGGCATCGTGTCTGCACCTGTTGGCGGACTTGCAGCGAAGGATCGAATCACAGCCGAGGACGTGCTTCTGCTGCGCGGCCAGGTGTTCCGCGATGGCGTGGTCACACCCGAAGAGGCCGAATCACTGTTCGCGCTCGACACTTCCGCGATCAAGAAATGCCCGGAATGGCCGGTCTTCTTCATCGAGGCGATAACCGACTACATCGTCCATCAGGAAAAGCCGTCCGGCTACATCTCGGCCGCCAATGCCGAGTGGCTGATCGGCGTCGTCTCGCGCGACGGCATGGTCGACACGCGGACCGAACTTGAACTGCTGGTGACGGGGCTGGAAAAGGCGAAGTTCTCGCCAGCGAAGCTTTCGGCTTACGCGCTGCAGCAGGTCATGCATGCGGTGGTGGACGGCAAAGGCCCATTGGCGAAAGGTGGCGAACTCGAGCCGGGGCGCATCACCAAAGCGGAGGTCGAGCTGCTGCGCCGGATACTCTACGCCTTCGGCGGCGACGGCAATGTCGCCGTCACCCGCGCCGAGGCCGAGGTGCTGCTGACGATCAACGAGCGCGCCGCCAACGCGCCGAACGATCCGTCGTGGAATGACCTTTTCGTGAAGGCGATGGCCAATTTCGTCATGTGTGGATCGGGCTACGAGGCGCCGACGCGCGAGAAGGCGCTACGCCAGGATGCCTTCATTGATGCTTCCGACGTCGGAATCGGCGGCTTTTTCGTCCGCATGGCCTCAGGCGGCGTTGCTGGAATCCTTGACGCCTACAGCCCTTCCGCGAATGTCGACACCGATTGGGAAGCCCACAATCTGTCGCGTGAGGCGCAGGCCCGCCGCGCCGAATCGATCGACGCCGGCGAAGCCCGGTGGCTGGTCGAGCGGATCGGCGGCAAGCCCACGCTGCACGAAAACGAGCGCGCTTTGCTGAAGTTCATCAAGCAGATGTCGCCGTCGATCCACCCCGACCTCCTGCCGCTGATCGACAGGGTGGCCTGAGTAGGCGGAATTAGCGGGCGGCGCCCATCCGTTCCATATCGATTTGAAGGCGGCTGATCAGTTGGCCGGTTTCGGCGTGCAGCAGCACCAGCCGGTCAAGTTGCGCGTTGAGCAGGTCGGCCCTTTGCGACGCTCCCATCTCCTCGGAGGGCGCGATACCGACGCCGTGGAGTATCCATGAAAGGCTGACGCCGAGCAGGCCGGACAAGGTCGTCAGCCGGTGCGAACCGGGCTGCGAGCGGTCGCTTTCCCAAGCTTGGATTGTCGCCATCTTCACCCCAAGCCGCAGGGCAAGGTGTTTGACGCTCAAGCCGCTGGCCTCGCGGGCCCGGGACAGACGGCCGCCGATCGTGTCGAGATCCGGCGTTTCTTCGTAAATGTTCGTGGTGTCGGACACCCGATATACCTCCTGTGGTGGCTGGAATCGCCGCGCCCGGAATTGAGCGTGGCTCGGCCAAGCATGGAGGACAGGAGTTGGCAGCACAACCCATTCGAACGAATTATCGAGCAAACGCTTGTATTTAAGGGGAATTCTTCGACTTGCGGCCAGCTGATTCAGGTCAGGCCGCGCCGGAATCGAAGATGGGCGCGCAGCGACCAAAATGGCGGATTTCGAGAACCGCAGCGGAGCGTACTTTTGGGTAGGTGAGCATCGGAAGCGCAGAAAGCCGGCATTTGCAGGCCGGCATCACCTGAATTTTTAAATCCCGCCGTACCAGTCATAGCCATTGTCCTCCCAATAGCCGCCCTTGCCGCGGCCGATCGCGCCGAAACTGTCGACCAGCTCGATCCGGTGCAGATATTTCGGCATCTTGTAGCCGAGCTGCCGCTCGACCCGGATCCGCAGCGGCGCGCCGTTCTCGACGGGCAGCTGCTTGCCGTTGAGGCCGTAGGCGAGGATTGTCTGCGGATGACGCGCATCGATCAGGTCGACCGAGCCGTAATATTTGATGTCGCCGGCGAGACCTCGCTCGATCGGATCCATGCAATGGAAGACGGCGTAGCGCGCCTGCGGCTTCACCTTCGCCTCGTCGAGAACCAGTGACAGCGGCACGCCCGTCCATTTGGCGATGCAACTCCAGCCCTCGACGCAATCATGCCGGGTGATCTGCGTCCGCGATGGCATTGCGAGCAACTGATCGCGCGACAGCGACAGCGGCTTTTCCACGAGACCCGTGACCTCCAGCCGCCAATCGGCAAAGTCGTTGCGCAAGAGACTCCTGTAGAAATCGTCATCGGGCGCGGTCACGCCGTTGGGCCGTTGCGGCTGGCGGATGTCGGCCTCGGTGAATTCTTGCGCCAGCGCATCACGGCCGGTGATTAGCCGATGAACCCGGTAGGTGAGGCCATTGGCGCCTTCCATGAAACCGCGCACAGCGCTGTCGCGGGCGAGCCCGTCGAACACGTCGCATCCCGACAGCGCCAGGCCGGAAGCGCCGATGCCGGCGGCGGACAGGAATTTGCGGCGGCTGAGCTGGAATTTCTGCATGGTCACGCGCTCCTTCCAGAATTGGTTTCGCTATCCGTGGGCGGGTCGGTGCGGTACCAGCCGGTGACGATCGAGCGCAGTTCGTTGATGGGCCCGGCGGCCAGGATCATCAGCATGTGGATGATGAAGAAGCCGACCAGGAGCAGCATCGCGGCGAAATGGATGGTGCGCGCCGTCTGGCGTCCGCCCAGCGCATCCGCCAGGAACGGGATAGCGGCGTCCATCGTCGGCGACATCGCCAGCCCCGTCAGGATCATCAGCGGCAGGAGAATGAAGAGCACGCCGCCATAGGCGAGCTTCTGCAGCGTGTTGTATTCGCGGGTGCGGTGAAAGCGCAGCCGCACATGGCTGCCTATGTCGCCCGGCAGCCGCTTGAGATCGTCGAGACGCGGGGCGAGATCGCGGCGCAGATGGCCATTGGCGGTACTGGCCGCCAGCCACACGACCAGCGTGACGACCAGTATCCACGCGAAGAAAAAATGCACGACACGTCCGGTCGCCAGATCCTGGTAGGACGGGATCGTCGCCCAAGCCGGAAAACCGCGCCCGACCGGTGTGTCGTCGACCCAGGAGAGGCCGAGTACCCCGCTCGTGTCGAAGCTCTGACCGAACACCCGCGTGTAGCCGACCGGACCTTCCGGCGTGTTTTCTGCGCGCATGGCGAGGATTTCATTGTCGAATCCAAATCCGGACTGGTCGCCGAGATAGAGCGTAGGGTGCGCGTTGAAGATCTGCAGGCCGCTGAGCAGCAGGAAAAACAGCGAGACCGCCCAGACGCCGTGGGTGAGGCGGGTCCAGGCCGATTGCCGGTAGACCAGCGTTCCGGCCTTCGCGGACGCGGAAGCTGCGTCAGGTATTTCGCTGATATGCGCGTCGTCCATGCGGTGCTTCCCGCGGCCCGGCGGCCGCAACATTTGCGAGATTACCGCTAAGATACGTTCCGCCCTAATGACGTGTTTCAGCCGGGAAGTGAAATTTTCGCGAGCCTGCCGTTATGCGCCAAGCCTCGCAGCATGCCACTTGAGGTGATCTTCCATGAAGGTCGAGATGAAGAAATAGGAATGGTCGTAACCTTCCTGCATGTGCAACGTCAGCGGAATGCCGGCCTTCTCGCACGCCGCCTCGAACAGCCATGGCCGCAGCCCGTCATCGAGAAAACCGTCGGCCGTTCCCTGGTCGACCAGGAATTCGGGAAAACGATGGCCGTCCTCGACCAGAGCGCAGGCGTCGTATGCCCGCCACGCGGCCTCGTCCGGTCCGAGATATTTTTCGAGCGCCGGCTTCGACCATCCGGCAGTCATCGGATTGACGATCGGCGCGAAGGCCGAGCAGCTTTTGAAGCGATCCGGATTCCTCAGCGCCATCGTCAGCGCGCCGTGTCCGCCCATGGAGTGGCCGAAAATTGCCTGCCGGTCCATGTCGACCGGGAAGTTTTCGCCGATCAGCGCCGGAAGCTCCTCCATGACGTAGGAATACATGCGGTAATTCTTCGCAAAGGGCGCCTGCGTCGCATCGACATAGAAGCCGGCGCCGCTGCCGAACTGCCAGTTGTCCTTCTCGTCGGGCACGTCGGCGCCGCGCGGGCTGGTGTCGGGGCAGACGATGATCAGCCCGAGTTCGGCGGCCATGCGCCGGTATTCGCCCTTGTCCATGACGTTCTGGTGCGTGCAGGTAAGGCCGGAAAGGTACCAGACGACCGGGCAGCGCTGTTCCACCGCTTGCGGCGGCGCGAATACCGCGAAAGTCATGTCGCAGGCGCAGGCCTCCGACGCATGCGAATAGACGCCCTGGATACCGCGATGGGATTTTGCGAGAGAGATTGGTTTCAAGGTTCAGGCCCGATCAGTTGCGTTTCGATGTTGAGGCTTCGCGCCAGCGAGGCCAACCGTCGATCTGCGGTGGCCAGCGGCTCATGCCGATCCAGCGCCAGTGCGAGGTAGAGGCAGTCGTAGATATTGTGGCTGTTGGAGGCGGCAATTCTCGTTGCAGCTTGGAGAAGCGCGTACCATCGTCAACGATTTCGTCCAATGCGACCGAAAGGCTGTTGATGGCATACTCTATGTCGGCTTCGGTGATCTGGCCGGTCCGAAAGTATTTCAGAAGCGAATTGGTCGTTTCGATAAGGATAAGGGACGGCGCTCTGCCGGGTTGCGATTTCAGGCCTCGCGCCGCTGGCGTGAATGGCGCGTGGCGATAAGCCAGGGAACCGCGACACTGGCGTCAATAATCATCATGTAGTCCAGGCACGAAAGGTCCTTCGTCTCGTTCTCGGCGGGCCTCCTCCATGATGCGAAGCGCGGTTTCCAGGTCTACCGGCTTGGACCGCGACCGGATTTCGTCCATCGCGGCCCATGCTTCCTCGCGCGTCATTCCGACCTCTTTGGCGATGACCTCGCGAGCCATCTGTTCAGCCGATTTATCCATCGCCTTCGCTCGCGCCTTAAAACGCTCCATGACGTCGTCGGGGATATTTCTGACCACCATGCTGGCCATGGGGGGTCTCCACTTATGTCGTTATCGCTTTCCCAGATTGTGGTCGCGGTCCCAGCGGATCTCATCGATGATTTGCTGCCCTGACACAGGTTTGGAACTCGCGCGTATCGCGTCCATTTGCCTGATCAACTCGGTCCGGCTTGAACGCCGCAGCAAGCGTCTCTCGCGCGATCTGTTCAGCCGATTTCCATCGGCTTTCGCTTTCGACCTGATGCCTTGCAGCACCACGTCGTCAATTTTTCTCACCAGCATCTGCCCCATAGCAAGAACTCGTTTTGATATCACAATGATATCAATTAGAGTTCGAGAAGGCAATTAGCGGCAACTCAATCAGCCGCAATTCCGAGGCCGCTGATCGGCAGGAACGGCACTATCGTCGAGCGCTTGGCGATTTCTGCATCGAGCTCCTCGATTGGCGGATTGTCGGCCTCAATCCACCGGACCAGTTCGGAAAATTCGGCTCGCGGCATGGTCCGCGAGAAGGTTAGCGTGCCGCCTTTCTCGATCACGGTGCGGCCGTTGACCACGATGCTCTCAGCCACCACCGTCCAACTTGGCCCAAATGTCTTGACCATTGTATACATGGTCTTCGCCTTCACCGGCCCGACGCCGCCCGCCAGGCACGCTTCGTAGAACATGCGATGCGTCGCCGCCGACGGCCGGGTCCGCACCTCGCAATAATAGTCGTGCAGCACCGAAGCGCGGCGGTAGTCGCCGATGAAGGGCGATCCGAAAGTCGACCAGAAGATCTGCGGTATCGACGCGCCGTTGACGACCGCGTTCTTCTTGGCGGTCCAGACAAGTCCACCGGAATCCTCGAACCCGAAATCCTGCTCCAGCTTCACGTCGCGGTCGGCGCCGGGCTGCGTGAGCCAGGAAACGGAGACTGTTCCTCTGAAATGCACTGGCATGAAACGTCCTCCTCGTCGCTCGAATTACAAGCGCCGATGAGCTTAATCCGGATCGCGGGCGGCGTGGAGGATTCTTTGCAACCAGAGCGATGCGCCAGCCCGGGGAACTATTCCGTAGCCTTGATCGCCTTGCGCGCCATCTGGTCCAGCGCGCCCAGAAAGCGCGAGCGATCGGCGGGCGTGAAGCCGGCATTGTAGCCCTTGCTCTCGCCGGTCTCGCGCAGATGCTGCTTCAGGTCGCGCATGGCCACCGCCATGCCGATCGTCTCGGGCGTGAACGGCTTTCCGGTAGGGCCGAGCGCATGCGCGCCCAGCGCCACCGCGCGCGCCGCCAAGGGAATATCGGCCGTAATGACGATGTCATTGGCCTTCGCATTCTCGACGATCCAGTCGTCGGCGGCGTCGGCGGCGGTCTTCGGCACGACGACATGCCGGACCATCGGGTCGCGCGAAGGCCTCAGGCCACCATTCGACACGAAGGTGACGATCAGCTCAAGCCGCTCGGCCACCTTCTCCACCTCCGCCTTCACCGGGCAGGCATCGGCGTCGACATAGATGATCGGCTGTTCCATCGGCACTGAAGCCTCTCAACAACATCGATCCAAAGCTTCACATCATCCAGAAGCCCGCGCAACGTCCGCAGCAGAGCATTTTTCATCGAGTCTGGCACGCTATAGGGAGCTTGGCTTTCGGAGAAACCACCATTCACCTCACTCTCCCCGCGCAGGATGGCCATCGCCGCTTTGAAGCGGCCAGCGGGACGCGGCTCTGCCCTCGCTCGTATTTGCCAATCTGCTTTAGCGAAACGCCGAGCAGCAGCCCAAGCTGTTCCTGGGTAAGGCCGGCCGCTCTCCGCAGCCGCGCCAGTTCCCGGCCTTGGGCCTTGTCATGCTCGTCAGGTTTTCGCGAAGTCGTCATATCGCCGCGCCGTCAAAGCGCGACACTTAGACTTCCACCCACTTGGAACAATGCACCCAAGGTTCCTTTCGATAGGCCCCTTGGCCACCTAAAGTTCCTATCCAAGCGATCGCGGGCGCGCCACCTTTCCTCGTCGGGCAAAAGCGGTCCTCACTCCGCCGCGATCTTGTCCTGCGTCTTTGTCACGAAATCGCTGGCGTCGTGGCGCTCGTGCAACTGGCTCGCCGGGTCGCCGCTGGTGCGGTTGACCATACGGCCGCGCTTCACCGCCGGCCGTGCATGGAGCCGGTCGGCCCAGCGCAGCAGGTTCTTGTATTCGTGCACCGACAGGAACTCGCCGGCTTCGTAGTTCCAGCCCTTCACCATGCCGCCATACCAGGGCCAGATCGCCATGTCGGCGATGGTGTATTCGCTGCCCGCGACATATTCCGTCTCGGCCAGCCGCCGATCGAGCACGTCGAGCTGGCGCTTGGTCTCCATCGCATAGCGGTCGATGGCGTATTCGATCTTCTCCGGCGCATAGGCATAGAAATGGCCGAAGCCGCCGCCGAGAAAGGGCGTGCTGCCCATCTGCCAGAACAGCCAGGAGAGCGTTTCGGCGCGGGCGGGCTGCTCGGTCGGCAGGAAGGCGCCGAACTTTTCCGCGAGATGGACGAGGATCGCGCCCGATTCGAAGACGCGGATCGGCGTTTTCCCGCTGCGGTCCATCAGCGCCGGGATCTTCGAGTTCGGATTGATTTCGACGAAGCCGCTGCCGAACTGGTCGCCGTCGCCGATCTTGATCAGCCAGGCGTCGTACTCCGCTCCGCTATGGCCAGCTTCCAGAAGCTCCTCCAGCATGATGGTGACTTTCTGGCCGTTGGGCGTGCCGAGCGAATAAAGCTGCAGCGGGTGCTTGCCCACGGGCAGTTCCTTCTCATGCGTGGCCCCGGCGATCGGGCGGTTGATGCTGGCGAAGGCGCCGCCGCTCGGCTTGTTCCAGGTCCAGACTTTTGGAGGGGTGTATGGGGCGGTATCGGTCATATTCAAAGCCTCTCAGGTGCTATTGCGCTAGCGGTTGGTTCGGCGGGGGAACCTCAACATATTGGTGCACCGTCGCCGTTTCAAAGGGATGACGCCTCTGGACCAAGACTTTGCCGGTGTCGGGAACCCCTCCTCGCCTTTGCCGTTCCCCGGACATCCCCAAACAGAGGAGACCAGGATGAGCATTGCAGGAAAGAAAATAGCGATTCTCGCCACCCATGGCTTCGTTCTGGCGCGACAACAAAGTCGTCGGCGCGATCTGTCATGCGCCCTGGCTGTTGATCGAGGCGGAAATCGTCAAAGGCCGGCGGGTCACATCGTACCACTCGATCAAGACCGACGTGATCAATGCCGGCGGCCGGTGGGAGGATTCCGAGGTCGTCACCGACCAAGGCCTGGTCACCAGCCGCAACCCCGGCGATCTCGACGCCTTTTCGCAGAAGCTGATCGAGGAGATCGGCGAAGGCGTCCACCAGCGCCGCGCAGCCTGACACGCGGGTGCGGCGGCTGCCGCCGCGACCACCGGCTAGCCGGCCACGCTGCCCACCCAGGCCCGCCACTCGCTCTCGTCGCCATGGAACACGTTGAGATCGATGCGGCCCTCGACGCCATGGGAAAGCCCGGATCCGGAATATTGCCAGAACACCCATTTGCGGCCGGGATAGACTTTCGCCGGGTGCGCCGCCACCGAACGCAGCCAGAACGGATGGTTCGGAAACGCGCCCTTCAGATTATCGCGGTAGAAATCGGGCGCGGTGTAGATGATCGGACGCTGGCCGTAATGCGCCTCGAGCCGGTCCATGAAGACTTGCATCTTCTCCAGCACACGCGCGCGCGACGGGCGCTTGCGGCAATTCCTGGAATCGCCGTTCCATTCGACGTCGATCACCGGCGGCAGCGCGCCCGCCACCTTCGGCACATTGCGGATGAACCAGTCGGCTTGCTCGCCGGCTGTGCGGCACCAGTAGAAGAAATGATAGGCGCCGCGTCTAAGGCCTGCTTGGCCTGCCGCGCGCCAGTTCTTCCGGAACATCGGGTCGAGATGATCACCGCCGTCGGTCGCCTTGATGTAGGCGAAATTCGCCCCCTGCGACCGGAGCTTCGCCCAGTCGATCTCGCCCTGCCAGCGCGAGACATCGACGCCGTGCACTGCGAGCTTCGTCGGTGATCTCTTGCCGAAATTGATCGGCTTGGCGTCGCGGAACCGGTGCCGCTGGATCGTCCCGCCTGCATAGGGCGCTTCACGCAGCGCCGGCTTCGGCGGTGCTACCAGCGCGATCGGCGTCACGTCGGGCTCGGCTGTCTCTTCCCCCTGCGCGGCCTGCACAACAGCCTCCGCCGGGGCGGCTGCGCCCACAGCGGCCTGCGGCACGGCCGCGTCGGGTCTCGGGATCGAACTGGTGGTTTCGAGCGACGGCGCCAGGCCGTCGACGCCGGAACTCGATGTGCACCCCGCGATGCCAAGGCATGCGAGGAGGGTAACGACGATGGCTGTCGAACGCATTGGGACCCGTACGCAAAACAATTGAGGCCGACGGCGGACGCCACCGGAGACGATTTCACTAACGGGAGATTACCAAGAAAGATTGAATCCAAAGTTTCCGCGCCGGTTAACGATAGCGCCGACTTTCCCTCCTCCTTGATGGGAGGGTGGCCGCGAAGCGGATCAGGGTGGGGTAGCCGATGAAGTGCTCGACCTGTTTACGCAGCCAAAGAAGCGCCGCGTACCGCCGCACCGACCCCACCCCCGACGCTTCGCGCCGAGCCTCCCCGCAAGAGGGAGGGAGGCGTCGGCGCGGTTTCAGCGGGCTTCTCTCCTCCGGGCAGGGGGAAGGGTAGCGGGTGAAACGAGCCGGTGAGGGGCGATTTTTAGAAAGGAAGTGAAGGTTGTGAATTCAAATCGTAAGGGAGGAGTTGGACTGCACCACCCTTACGCGCACCATCCCTGCCGTCCGGATGTCTGAGCGATAATGTGCGGGGGCGGAACGAATGCCGCCTCGGCGCGGTCGCGTGCCCGTTCGAGCAGCGTGCGCACCTCGTCCGGATGCACGCGGTCGCGCTTCATGACGAGCTGGATCAGCGGATCGCTCAACAGCTCGTCCAGTGTGTTCCTGGTCTCCGTCATCTGCCGTCTCCTCGAATGCCGCCCGCACCCTTAGATAGGGTGAGGATGATGGCGCGCCAATGTCGCTTCGATGACGATCCGATGTCGCGGCCGAAAAAATTCGGGGTCAGCCGCTGATGCGCCCGTGCGGCATTCCGTACATCAGCCGTTCAAAGCCGTCGCCCGAGACATGCACCAGCGTGCGGTGGTCGCCGCCCTCGAAATAGATGTCGTCGCGGCGCTCAAGCCCGTCATCGACCACGCTGGCGATCCTGTAGGGCGCGCCAAAGATCGGCACCGCGCCGGTGTCGCAGTCGGGAAACAGCGCGCTCGCTTCGTCCTCGGTGGCGAGTTCCACCGGCTCGCCGACCAGTTCGCGGACCTTTTCGAGGTCGACCTGGCGCGAGGCGGGCACAACCGCAAGCAGATAGCTGCCGTCCCAGCGCAGCACGACGCCCTTGGCGAGTTCGTTGCCGGGCACGTGGCTGGCCTCGGCCGTCATTGCCGACGACGCGGTCTTGCTGTGTCTGGCGACATCATAGGTGACGTGGTTGTCTTCGAGATATTCCTGCATTGTCAGCGCAATACCCATGGCCGTTTCCTTTCCCAGTAGCATCGCTGCCAGCGGACGAAAGCGGACGGCGGGGATTGCGCGCGGAAACAGCCGCAAAGGCGCAGTGCGCGTAGACCAGCTCCTCGCCATCGCCGGCTGGTCGCGCGGCCGGCCCTCTCACGGGCAGGCCGATTGGTGGAGAAAGGATACACCCCCTGACCAGAACCGGCAACCGCGGCCGCGCCGGTTGCATTCCGCCGACCATGCGCCAGATTCGGGCGAGGAGGTGTTTGGAGGTGGCGATGCAGGGCGAACGCAAGGCGATGCTGGTGCGGGTCTCGGGCAGGGTGCAGGGCGTCAGTTTTCGCATATGGACACTTGAGGAGGCCGAGAAGCTCGGACTGTCCGGTTGGGTGCGCAACGAGGATGACGGCTCGGTGAAGGCGCTGATCGCCGGACCGGAGGCTGCGGTCGCGGCGATGCTCGGCCGGTTCTGGGAAGGGCCTGTCGGCGCCATGGTTTCCGATGTTGCCACCGAAAGCGCCGATGCCGGCGAAGCGCCCGTTGGCTTCCGCATCACCGGGTAGTCGCGAAGCGCCGCGATTCGTCGCCACCGGCGTGCTAGGCGGCTTCACCACCTCGGCCTTTCGCTGATGTCGCGACGCTGAGGGAGAGGGGCGAAGCCGGCGCAACGCTCCGCCTACGCCGCGGCCAGTGTGCTGGCCGCCATCCTCGCCCTGTTTTTGGGTTTTATGGCTCGTAAGGAGCCTCGGCTGATGCTATTGCGCCCGATTGGAAATGGATAAGGCACGATGGCAGGCGTAGAGCAGATCAAGGTGGAGGCCGGCGAGACGGGCATGCGGCTCGACCGCTGGTTCAAGACGCATTTTCCCGGGCTCGGGTTCGGCCACCTCCAGAAATTGCTGCGTTCTGGCCAGATCCGCGTCGATGGCGGGCGCGCCAAGGCCGACACGCGCATCGAGCCCGGCCAGATGATCCGCATCCCGCCGCTTGGCGTCGATCAGAAGGGCGCTGGCCCGCTGACTGCAAAAACTATGCGCAATCAGGACGATGGCGACGTTCTCTCACAGATGCTGATCTACGAGGATCCAAAAGTCTTCGTCTTCAACAAGCCGGCGGGGCTTGCCGTACAGGGCGGCTCGGGTGTGGTGCGCCATGTCGACGACATGCTGGAGGCTTGGCGCAATTCCAAGGGCGAGAAGCCGAGGCTCGTGCATCGGCTGGACCGCGACACGTCCGGGGTGCTGGTCGTCGCCCGCACCCGACTTGCGGCGATGAAGCTCGCTGAGGCTTTTCGCGGGCGCGACGCCAAGAAGACCTACTGGGCGCTGGTCAAGGGCGTGCCGAAGAAGCGCGAGGACAAAATCTCGACCTGGCTGGTCAAGGAGCCGACGCCGGACGGCGACCGCGTGCGGGTGGCGCAGCACGGCGAAAAGGGCGCGGACCATGCCGTTTCCTACTACCGCATTCTAGAGCAGGCCGGGCAGACGCTATCGTGGCTGGAAATGGAGCCTCACACCGGCCGCACGCACCAATTGCGCGTCCATGCGGCCCATATTGGCTGCCCGATCATCGGCGATCCGAAATATTTCGAGGCCGACACCAATTGGGATTTTCCCGGCGGCATCCAGAACCGGCTGCATCTCCACGCCAGGCGCATCCGCATTCCCCATCCCGACAAGGGCGTGATCGACGTCACCGCGCCGATGCCGCCGCATATGCGCCAGAGCTGGAATCTGATCGGCTTCGACGAGGCAAGCGGCGAGGAGAACAGTTGAACGGCGCGGCCGGAGCATTCGACCGGCGCGACGCGGTCGACATGGCCGCCGCCGCGATCATGGTCGGCCTGACTTTCTCGTGGGGGCTGAACGGCGTCGCCGCGAAGCTCTCTTATGCCGGCTTCAGCCCGGTCTTCGTCTCCGTGGTACGCTCGGCGCTCGCCGGCCTTGTAGTGCTTCTGTGGTGCCGCTATCGCGGCATTCGGCTGTTCGAAAGCGACGGCACGCTTTGGCCGGGCTTGCTCGCCGGCCTGCTTTTCGGGGCGGAATTCGTGCTGATCTTCGTCGGCCTCGAGTTCACCACCGTGGCGCGCAGCGCCCTGATGGTCAACACGATGCCGTTCTGGGTTCTCGTGGGCGCGCATTTCCTGCTCGGCGAACACATGACGCTGCGCAAGTGGATGGGCCTCGCCATGGCTTTCGCCGGCGTCGTCCTGGTGTTTTCCGATAAGCTCAGCCTGCCCGGCCCGGAAGCGATCACCGGCGACATAATGAGTCTCGGCGCAGGCATTCTGTGGGCGGCGACAACGCTGGTCATCAAGAAAAGCAGGCTTGCCGTGGTCAGCGCCGAGAAACTGCTCCTCTACCAACTGGCGGTCTCCGCCGTCATGACACTGCCGCTTTTGCCGCTGGCCGGCCCGGCCTTGCGCGAAATCTCGCCGCTCGCTACCGGGGCGCTGCTGTTCCAGGCTGTCTATATCGTAGCCTTCACCTATATTCTGTGGTTCTGGCTGATGCGGCGCTATCCCGCGGCGGGGCTGTCGAGTTTCGCCTTCCTGACGCCGGCATTCGGCGTTCTGTGCGGCGGCTTTCTGCTGGGCGAACCGCTCAGCGCCCGAATATTCGCCGCCCTCGGCCTGATCGCGGCAGGGCTGATCATCGTCAACCGCCCGCCGCGCCGCCAGCTTTCGTGAGGCTATGATGCGCGATCTCCTGAACGACCTTGAAGCCCAGAAATACCTGTCCGACCCGGACCCGATCCGCCGCGCGCAGAGCCAGATGAAGACCCAGTTGCCGAAGCGCTTTTACAAGGACGTTTCGGTCGCGCCGGTTGAGGAGGGATTTGCCGTTCATCTGGACGGAAAGCCGGTGCGCACGCCGGGCAAGGCGATACTGGCGGTGCCCACCGAGAAGGCAGCCGAGCTGGTGGCGGAAGAGTTTGCCGCGCAGGGCGAAAAGATCGATCCCTGGACCATGCCCGTCTACCGCCTCGCCAACACCGCGATCGACGGTGTCGCAGCCGATCCGGCGGCCGTACGAGACGATATTGCCAAATTCGCGTCGTCCGATCTTCTCTGCTACCGCGCCGACGCGCCGGCCGCTTTGGTCGAGCACCAGGCCCAGGCTTGGGATCCGGTGCTGGACTGGGCCCGCAGCGCGCTTGGTGCGCATCTGATGCTGGCGCAGGGCGTTATCCATGTCGAGCAGCCGCGGCGGGCCATGGATGCAGTCCGCGAACATCTTGCGCTGCGCCGGGAGCCGCTGCGGCTCGCGGCGATGCACCTGATGACGACGCTCACCGGATCTGCGCTTCTGGCGATTGCGGTCGAGGCCGGCGCGATCGACGCCGAGACCGCCTGGTCGGCCGCCCATATCGACGAGGACTGGCAGGCCGAACAATGGGGCCAGGATTCCGAAGCGATGGCGCGCCGGGCCTACCGCAAACGCGACATGATGGCCGCCGTGCGGTTGCTGGACGCGCTTTAAAAATAAGTTACGGCGAGACGCCGAGCGCCCGCAGGACGTTCGGAACGGCCGGCAGCGTTAGCAGCACTACGCCGGCGAGCCAGATCGCTGCCGTGATCGCCGGTTTCGCAACTCCCGCCAGGCGCTCGTAAAGGGCTGCCGGAACGCCGGCGACCATCAACGTCAGCGTCGAGAGGATGAGCGCGCTCGCCATATAGACGGGCTGCGTCATCATCGGCGCCCAGGTCGGGTACCAGACGGGATAAAGCAGGAATACGCCGAGCACCCAGGGTGAGAAGATGCCGTTGACGATGGCCACCGCCATGATCGGCACGAGCGCGTTGCGATCCATCATGTCAGCTTCCCGCAGTGGCGACCGGCGCGAGGCCGAGATTGAGGAGAAGGATGAGATAGGCGACGCGCAGCGTCATCAGCCACAAGACGCCGAACACGAATACGACCGTCATCGACAGCACTTGCGGGGTGATCAGCCGCACGAGATTGGCGACCGGGTCCGTGACCTTCTTGAAGAAGCGCCAGATATAATTGTCCCAATCTTCGGGGGCAAAGAAGCCGAGCAGCAGCCTTCCGAGCATGGTGTACATGATCGCGGCGAGAACGAAGTTGGGTATGTGGAAATACCAGTAGGTCCAGAAACTGCTCATTCAAGGATCGATCCATGCCCCTCAGGCCGCTTATGACAGCGGCCTTGACGAAATGAAAGCGGGGTCCGTCGCCGGACCCCGCTCTGCTTTTTTTCAATACCTTCAATCAGGCGGTCTTTTCTTCCATGACCTGCTTGCCCCGCGGAACGCGGATTTCCTCGATCATGTTCTGCATTTCCACGGACGGAGCCTTGGTCAGCAGGCTGACGATGATCATGACGGCGAAGCCGAGCGGCAGGCCGAAGGTGGCGGACGAGATGTTCTTCACACCCCACCACAGTTCCATGTTGGGCGTCGTCTTGTCGAGATCGGCGCCGTATTGCGTCATGACGAGATAGAACAGCGTGATGCCGAAGCCCGCGATCATGCCGGCAACGGCGCCCGTAGCGTTGGCGCGTTTCCACCAGACGCCGAGCACCAGCGCCGGGAAGAGACCACCCGCCGCGAGCGAGAACGCCCACGAAACCATCGACAGGATGTCGGAAGGCTTCGTCGAAGCGGTATAGGCCGCAAGCAACGCCACAAGAACGAGCAGGACGCGCGACACAATAAGGCGACGGTGTGTCGGAGCGTTCTGGTCGATCATCTTGTAGTAGATATCGTGGCTGAGCGCGTTGGCGATTGCGAGCAGCAGGCCGTCCGCCGTCGACAGCGCGGCGGCAAGACCACCGGCCGCAACGAGACCGGAGATGACGTAAGGCATGCCCGCCATTTCAGGCGTGGCGAGCACGATCATGTCGGCGTTCAGATTGATGTCCGCAAAGGCGAGATTGCCGGTAACACCCTTTTCGGCGCAGGCGGCGGCAATTGCAGCGACATCGGTCGCCGCCTTGCCGCAGATCTGCACCAGCGTGTTATCCGCCGCCGCCCAGTTCAGCATCCATCCCGCTTTCTCGGCGATGTTGTCCGGGGTCAGACCCGAGGCGACGAGGTCGAGCATCGTCCACTTGGCGAACGCCGCATAGGCCGGCGCCGTGAAGTAGAGCAGGAAGATGAAGAGCAGCGACCAGGCGACCGAAACGCGGGCTTCGCGTACCGACGGCGTCGTGAAGTAGCGCATCAGGACGTGCGGCAGCGATGCCGTGCCGACCATCAGGCAGAGGATGAGCAGGAAGTAGTTCTTCGCGTCGTACCCGCCGTGGCTGAACGGCGTCGCATGGCCCGGAACGATGTTCTGAGCGGCTTCGAGTGCTGCAATGCCCTGCAGCGCCTGGCCCTGCATCAGTTGCGGGATCGGAATGCCGGTCTTCACCGTCGACATCCAGATGGCCGGGATGAGGTAGGCGATGATCAGCACGATGTACTGGGCGACCTGTGTCCAGGTGACGGCGCGCATGCCGCCGAGCATCGAGCAGACGAGAATGCCGGCGAGGCCGACATAGACCGCGACGTTGAAGTCGATGCCGAGGAAGCGCGACGAGATGATACCGGTCCCGAAAATCTGCGCCACCACATAGGTGAAGGAGCAGGAGAACAGCACGATCACGCCAATGAAACGCGCGAGATTGCCGCCGTAGCGGGCCGACAGGAAGTCGGGAACCGTGTAGGCGCCGAACTTTCGCAGATAAGGCGCTACCAGGATAGCGACGAGCACGTAGCCGCCGGTCCAGCCGAGCACGAAGGCGAGGCCGTCATAGCCGAGCAGGTAGAGCGAACCCGCCATGCCGATGAAGGAAGCAGCCGACATCCAGTCGGCGCCGGTCGCCATGCCATTATAGAGAGCCGGGACCCTGCGTCCGGCGACATAGTATTCGCCCACCTGCATGGTGCGGCTCAGAATGCCGATCACCGCGTAGATGACGATGGTGAAACCCATGAACAGGTATCCGATCACCCTGTTCGGAACGCCGATCCCGCTGAGGATCGCCATGAGCACGATGAAGGCGATGAAGCCGCCTGTATAGATCGTGTAGATGCGGCCGAGGCTGGACGTGAAGTCCGAGCCGGAACCGCTTGCTGTGGTGTTGGCCATTGATCAAATCCCCCCGATCAATCTTCGGCGACGCCATGCTCTTCGTCGATCTCATTCTGTTTCCTGGCAAACCAGAACAGCATGATGACAAAGGCAATGAGCGAACCCTGCGAGGCCATGTAGAAGCCGAGCCGGAAGCCGAAAATTGGTATCACGATGTTGTTGAGCGGAACCACGAACATGTGGACCACGAATCCGAAGAAGAACCAGAGGGCCAGCATGATGTACATGAGGCGTTTGGTCTTGTTCCAGTAACCTACGCGGTCTGGCGTCGCCATCGCGTCTTCCCTCCTCCAAAAAGGCCCGGCAATCCTCCTCGACCCACGGACCTGGTTGCCCTGTCGTTCCGAAACCTTCAGCGAAGGTGGAGCGACACATCGGAGGACGGCGTGCGGCGCGCGCGCGAATCCGATGTTGACGGATTCGTAACATTTGTTGCCATCGGTTGTTCATACAACTTTAGAATCAGCCGTGACGTGCTCAATGGTCGTTGGCGGTTGGCGCGGAATGGAGCTAAGCTTGCACCGCCGATGAATCCGGGGAGAGTGCGGTGGGATTGTTCGACAAGGTCGTGGCCGGTCTCTTCGGCGCCTCCGAAACGGTGGCGGACCGGCAGGCGCTGGCCGACTTCATGGATTCGCGTGCGGCTTTCCTGTGCCAGAAATGCGTCGTCGAATTCTGCAGGGTGAGGGCCGGGGTCTATTGGCAGAAGCTGTTCAGTGAGGCCGATTTCCAGGAAAAGCTCCGACAGTCGCGCTGGCAGAGCTATCCGCCGGCATTCGCGATGGTTGCCGAAATGGTGGAAGGCGCAACCAGGCCGCATGCCGGGCAGAGGCAGCGGCGGTTGCCATCTGCGCTAGAGTCGGTGGCGGCCGAAGTTTTTTCGCGTTATCCGGTACCGGACGGCGCGCCGCCGGCCTTCTGGGACGATGCACTTGTCTTGGTGCGGGAGCGGCTGCAGGGGACGCAGGCAGGGCCGCCGCGGCCGGTGAAGGACATGACCAGTCCGTCGGCGCGGATGATCTTCGAGGCGCTGCCGCTCCACAAGGAGATCGTCACGCACGATTTCGACTATATCCGCAACAATCTGCGCATGAACCTCCTGCGCTTCCACGAAGATTTCCTGCAGGCAGCGCGCTTCGACACGCTGGTGCCGTCGTTGCTCGGCGAGGAATTGCAGGATCGAAGCCCGTAACGAAAAAGCAGGCTCACGCCGGGGTTCTGTTTCGCAGTGCGGATGCCTACACCGAACGACACATCTCTTGCCCGACCAGATGCGGCGTCGTCACGACGCGCATCACGGGGCTAGGCTACCAAGTCAATTCGCCTAACGCTTGCGGTCCCGTTCGGCTTCCTCGATTGCCGCCTCGTGGTACCAGCCGCTGCCGACGGCGACGTTGGCTATGTTCGGCGAGGCTCGGCTCACGACGGAATTCGCCTGGTCGCCACGAGCGTCGGCCTTGATCCGAGCCCGCTTGGGAAAGGTGTAGATCTTCGCCGACTCGTGAGGAAAAGTCGTGCTCATTGTTCTTTCTTCCGTGCTGTATTGGCCATCGGAGATAATGCTCAATACCACGAGTGCAACATATCTGTCCAAAAAAATAGCAAGCTGGCTAGTATTTAGGCAGAAGTCTGTCATGCCGGTTCTTGGAGCATGTTGCAGCGCATCCGTCAGCCTTGATTTTGAGCGATTTTTCCAAATGCGCAAGGAAGTGGCATGCTTGTTGCTTGGTTGACGACTGGAATCGGCCTTGGCGGCCGGGATATCGCGCTCCCTTCCAAGCGCATTGTTACGAGAGGCCGGAATGACGAAATACAAGCTCGAATATATTTGGCTGGACGGGTACACCCCGGTCCCCAATCTTCGGGGAAAGACCCAGATCAAGGAATACGCGGAATTTCCGACGCTCGAGGAGCTCCCCCTGTGGGGCTTCGATGGCAGTTCCACCATGCAGGCGGAAGGCAGGAGCTCGGATTGCGTGCTGAAGCCGGTCGCGGTTTATCCGGATCCGGCGCGCACAAATGGCGTTCTCGTCATGTGCGAGGTCATGATGCCGGACGGCGTCACGCCGCATGTGTCCAACAAGCGGGCGACCATCCTGGATGACGAGGGCGCCTGGTTCGGCTTCGAGCAGGAATATTTCTTCTACAAGAACGGGCGTCCGCTGGGCTTCCCCGAGAGCGGTTATCCCGCGCCGCAGGGCCCGTACTACACCGGCGTCGGCTATTCGAACGTCGGCGACGTCGCTCGCACCATCGTCGAGGAACATCTCGATCTCTGCCTCGCCGCCGGCATCAACCACGAGGGCATCAACGCCGAGGTGGCGAAGGGCCAGTGGGAATTCCAGATTTTCGGCAAGGGTTCCAAAAAGGCGGCCGACCAGATGTGGATGGCCCGCTACCTGATGCAGCGCCTGACCGAGAAATACGGCATCGACGTCGAATATCATTGCAAGCCGCTCGGCGACACCGACTGGAACGGCTCTGGTATGCATGCCAACTTCTCCACCGCTTTCATGCGCGAAGTCGGCGGCAAGGAGTATTTCGAGGCACTGATGGCAGCCTTCGAGAAGAACCTGGTGGATCACATCGCGGTCTACGGGCCGGACAACGACAAGCGCCTGACCGGCAAGCACGAGACTGCCCCGTGGAATAGATTCAGCTACGGCGTCGCCGATCGTGGCGCCTCGATCCGCGTGCCGCACAGCTTTGTCCGCAATGGCTACAGGGGATATCTCGAGGACCGCCGCCCGAATTCGCAGGGCGACCCCTACCAGATCGCCTCGCAGATATTGAAGACGATCGCGAGCGTTGAAGTCGGAGCGGCGAAGAAGGCTGCAGCCTGATCATTCAAAAGCGATGCGGGCCGCGTGCCTGCATCGCTTTGCTTCAACAAAAAACCCGGCGTTTCCGCCGGGTTTTTGTCATTCGTGAAGCCCTTTGCGTCACACCGAATAATACATGTCGTATTCGACCGGGTGCGGGGTCATTTCGAAACGCATGACCTCGGCCATCTTCAGCTCGATGTAGCTGTCGATCTGGTCGTCGTCGAAGACGCCACCGGCCTTGAGGAAGCCGCGGTCCTTGTCGAGGCTCTGCAGCGCTTCGCGCAGTGAGCCGCAAACGGTCGGGATCCTCTTCAATTCCTTCGGCGGCAGATCATAAAGATCCTTGTCCATCGGCTGGCCGGGATGGATCCTGTTCTTGATACCGTCGAGACCGGCCATCAGCATGGCCGCGAAGGCGAGGTAGGGGTTCGCGCCCGGATCGGGGAAGCGGACCTCGACGCGCTTCGACTTCGGCGACGAGCCGAAGGGAATACGGCACGAGGCCGAACGATTGCGCGCCGAATAGGCGAGCAAAACCGGCGCTTCGTAGCCGGGCACCAGGCGCTTGTAGGAATTGGTCAGCGGATTGGTGAAGGCGTTGATCGCCTTGGCGTGCTTGATGATGCCGCCGATGTAGTACAGGCAGGTTTCCGACAGGCCGGCATATTCGTTGCCGGCGAAGGTCGGCTTGCCGTCTTTCCAGATCGACTGGTGGACGTGCATGCCCGAGCCGTTGTCGCCGAACACCGGCTTCGGCATGAAGGTAGCGGTCTTGCCATAGGCGTTGGCCACCTGGTGCACGACGTACTTATAGATCATCATCTTGTCGGCGTTGCGGACCAGCGTGTCGAACTTGATGCCGAGTTCGTGCTGGGCGGCCGCCACTTCGTGGTGATGCTTTTCGACGCGCACGCCCATTTCGGTGAGCACGGTCAGCATTTCCGAGCGCATGTCCTGGGCGGAATCGATCGGCGGAACCGGGAAGTAGCCGCCCTTGATGCGCGGGCGGTGGCCGAGATTGCCGGTCTCGTAGTCGGTGTCGTCATTGGACGGCAGTTCGGTCGAATCGAGCTTGAAGCCTGTGTTGTAGGGATCGGCCTTGTACTTGACGTCGTCGAACACGAAGAATTCGGCTTCCGGGCCGACCATGATGGTGTCGCCGATGCCCTCGGCCTTCATGTAGGCTTCGGCCTTCTTGGCCGTGCCGCGCGGATCGCGGTTGTATGCTTCGCCCGAAACCGGGTCGAGAATGTCGCACAGGATGACCATGGTCGACTGGGCGAAGAACGGGTCCATGTGAGCCGTTTCGGCGTCCGGCATCAGGACCATGTCGGATTCGTTGATCGCCTTCCAACCGGCGATGGATGAGCCGTCGAACATCACGCCGTCGGCGAACATGTCCTCCTCGACCTCGATGATGTCCATAGTTACGTGCTGAAGCTTGCCCTTCGGATCAGTAAAGCGCAGATCGACGAACTTCACGTCGTTGTCCTTGATCTGCTTCAAAATGTCTTTGGCTGTAGTCATGTCATGTTTTCCTGTGTGATGACGTTGAAACGAAAACAGCGAGGATCAAATAGCCTCGATGCCGGTCTCGCCGGTGCGGATGCGCACGACTTCCTCGATGTTCGAGACAAAAATCTTGCCGTCGCCGATGCGGCCGGTTTGCGCTGCCTTGCGGATCGCCTCGATGGCGCCTTCGACGGATTCGTCGCCCAGTACCACCTCGATCTTCACCTTGGGGAGGAAATCGACGACATATTCGGCGCCGCGGTAGAGCTCGGTGTGACCCTTCTGACGGCCAAAACCTTTTGCTTCCGTGACGGTGATGCCTTGAAGCCCGGCTTCCTGCAGCGCCTCCTTCACTTCGTCGAGTTTGAACGGTTTGATGATCGCTTCGATCTTTTTCATGCTTATGAGGCCTCCGCTAGGGCAAAAAACGGGCTGTGGGCCCCGCTTGCGGCTCAAAAAGCACGAACCATGCCAGTCTCGCCACGCTGCAACAATCGAGCGCCGAACGGGTGGGATGAGCGAAAGATTGCTTGCGGATGGCGATTGCCGCTGTTCCGTGCGGGCATCCCACCGGCCATCGCAGGTGATGAATTTTGCGGCAGGTCAAAGATTGGGCATAAAGCCTAAAAAAGAGGCATGGTGATCGCCGAACGCAACGCACGGTGGCGTGGCTATTCTGGCGCTGGCGTTCATGTGCTACCCGTTGCCCAAACGGAGGGCCTGCTGGCGATGTCGCACGAGATATTGACGCCGCGTGAAATGGCCGAGGCCGACCGGCTGGCGATAGCGGGTGGGCCGTTCAACGGTATCCAGCTCATGCGCAACGCTGGCGCGGCGGTAGCGGCGGCCGTTTTGCTGCGCTACCCCGCCGCCGCCCGCGTCCATGTGCTGTGCGGGCCGGGAAACAATGGCGGCGATGGCTGTATCGTGGCCAAGCTTCTCGCCGAAGCCGGAGTGAGGGTTTCGGTCTGGGCAGAGGGCGCGCCGAGGAGTGGCAGCGACGCGGCGCTGGCTGCCGCCGATTGCCCGGTCGAGGCGCAGCCGATTGCAGGCTTCACGCCGGAGCGGGGCGATATCGTCGTCGATGCGCTCTACGGGGCAGGGCTGTCGAAGCCGCTGTCGGCGGATGCCGTCGCCGCTATCGAGAAATGTCGCGACGCGGGAATTCCGGTCGTCGCGGTCGATCTTCCGTCAGGCATTTCGGGCGAAACCGGTCATCCGGTTGGGGATGCGGCTTTCCGGGCCGACGTGACCGTCACGTTCGCTCGCAAGAAACCGGGACACCTGCTGCTGCCGGGACGCGAGGCCTGCGGCTACATCCTGGTGGCAGATATCGGCATTTCAGACGCGACGGTCGCTGCGGTCGGGCCGAAATGTTTCGAGAACGATCCGGCGTTATGGCGCGGCGCTTATCCGATACCGGCGGCCGATACCCACAAATACCGGCGCGGCCATGTCGCTGTCTTTTCGGGCGGGCCATCCGCGACGGGTGCTGCGCGGCTCGCGGCGGTTGCCGCAGCGCGGGCAGGGGCGGGGGCCGTGACGGTCCTGTCGCCCGGCAGTGCGCTGGCTATCAACGCCGCGCAACTGACCTCCATCATCTTGAAGCGTGTCGACGACGCCGACGATGCGCGCGCGTTCATCTCCGATCGAAAGCCGTCCGCGCTCGTGCTGGGACCGGGCTTCGGCGTCGGCGAGCCGTTGCGGGAACTCGCTTTGGCGATCCTCGAAACGGCCGGCGCGGAGGCCTCGCTCGTGCTCGACGCCGACGGCATCACCTCATTCCACGACGCGCCCGCCTCGCTCTTCATCACAACCGGAGCCAAGGGCGCGGCGGCGCTGGTGCTGACGCCGCATGAGGGCGAGTTCGGCCGCCTTTTCCCGGATATCGCCAGGGCTGCTCTCCCGAAGCTCGAGAAGGCCCGGAAGGCGGCGGCGCGCTCGCATGGGGTGATCATCTACAAAGGCCCGGATACGGTGATCGCATCGCCTGATGGCCGGGCGGCGATCAACGTCAACGGCACGCCCTTACTAGCCACCGCCGGGTCCGGGGACGTGCTTTCGGGCATCGTCGCTGCCCTTCTGGCGCAAGGCATGCCGGCTTTCGAAGCTGCGTGTGCGGCCGTGTGGATGCACGCCGAGGCAGCGCGCCGGTTCGGGCCGGGGCAGATCGCCGAAGACCTGCCGCTTGCGCTTCTCCCCGTGCTCCGCGATCTTGTAGCCGAACGTTCGGGCGGTTCGGGGGAATAGGCATGATGCTGTGGCTGAGGCGGCTTTTCGCGCTCTTCGCGGTTCTTGCGGCGACCGCGGCGCGCGCCGAAGGTCCGGTTCTCATGATCGACGATCCCGCCATTCTCTCCACACTCGGGCAACGCGGCTACGGCTTTGCCGGACTGTTCGGTGTCGAGGATGATGGCGATCTCGAAACGCTCTACCGCGACGCGCCGGCCTATCGCGCCATCGTGGAGGTGATCGAGGCCGATGTTGCGGCGCTGCGGAGCGAGATGCAGGCCGGCGGGCGAACGCTCTACGAAGTGACCGACGGCAATGTCGGCCGCATCATGGACATGCGCTGGCTGAAGACGAACGCCGCCCGCTTCCGGCTGGTGGGGATCGTCAACCGCCTCGACCGCCGCGATTTCTCGGCGCTGCGCGGCAGGGCCGATTGCGGGGAGGTACGGTTCGTCTACCGGCTGGCCTACAGTTTTCGCAAGAAAGGCAAGGGCAAGCAGCTTTCCTCGCGCATGCCGTTCAATTTCAACGCAGTCTATTCGGTGCTGCCTGACGCCGATGGCGGCTGCACGGGCGTGGCGCTGCGCTGGACGCCCGAGATCGACGAGACAGCCGACGCCGGCTGGCTTGCCGGCGGGTCGCTCGATCCTTCGGAACTCGCCTTCCGCCAACTCGAACTCAACGCGCAGGTGGTGCGCTTTCCCTCCGGCCAGGAGACTGAGTTCGGCGGGCAAGCGGCCTATCTGATGCGGATTTTCGGCATCGATGGCGAGACCGTGACCGAACTGCCGCTGGAAAACACCCCTGACGCGGCAAGACTGGCAAGCGACGCGGCGCTGAAGGCGAAACTCGCCGGCTATGTCGTTGAAAATGCGCCTGCGATCGACCGCGGCGTGTACAAGATTCCCGTCGAATTTCTGGCCCGCAAAGTAGTTTCCTATTCGACCTTCGGCAGCGTGCGCCAGGCCAATCATCCCTTCGCGCCGCTGTTCCAGCCTGAAGAATTTTCGGAGCTCGACTTCTCCGGCATGCATCTTCTGCGCTCCGCCCAGGCGCTGATCGAGCGGCTGGACAATGGCTCGTGCCAGGGATGTCCACCAGGCGGGATCGACTGCAGGCTTTCATTTCATCGGCCTCGACGACAAATCGACGTCGCCGCTGAACCGCCTGCAGGTCGGCATCTCGCCGCATCTCCACGCCGAGCTTGCGCGGCGCGCGGCCTATATCGGCGCGGTCGCTGAAGATCGAGAGCCCGATCGCTTTCGGCCGCTGTCTTCGGCTCCGCCGGCAGAATGGACGGAAGACGGCGTGGACTATGCTGAGGCAGGGGCGGCCATGCCGTGTATGATGGCCGAGGATGCAGCGCATTTCGGCGAAGGCTGGGGATGCGCGGGTGGCACCGTCTGTACGCCCATCGCCACGGCGTCCGGCCTGCGCATGAAACTCGCGCAATGCCTGCTGCCGAAGGACAGTGCGGGCATGTTTTCCGGCCACCCTTGCCTGACCGGCGAGATCGCCACCAATGCCGCCCAGCCATTCAACGACCGCTACAGGATAACCGGGCAGTTCGCTGCGTTTGCGCCGGCGATCAACCGCGAGACCTACAATTGCCGTCCACCGAAGATCGGCGTGCCGGCTGGCATCGCCTATCGGGGCTGCAATGACAGTGACCGGAATTTCGCCGACTTCAAGCAGGGCAAGCCGATGCCGCGCGAGATCTGCGGCCTTGCCGGCGGCAAGGCCTTCGACATATGCGTGGCGACCAACAATTTCGACCAGTGCCTCGGCGGCGCTGTGGTGCGCGGCAATCGGCCAAGTTGCTCGGCCGACAGTTTTTGCCGCGAGGACTATATGTGCCAGGCTTTTCCGCCCGACACGCCGGGGCTCGCCAAGGTGAAGGGTGTCGGCTTCTGTTCGCCGACCTATTTCATCTTCCAGATGCGCATCGACAATCACACCACACCGTGGTGACCTCTCCGGCATACACTTCTCCTTTGCCACGCCCGCTTTCGCGTCTGGCCATTGTGGGAAAGTCGGGAAGACGGGCGGGCAGGAAAGCGCCGCACGAGTTCGTAAGGAAGAACAGGCACTCCCATGCCCGCCCGTCCGGTGTCTGTCGCCACGGTCGACCGGTGACGCGCCCCGCTCCATGTTCTTTCCATGGACAATGACGCGCGGATGATCCGCCTTCCGTTCACGAAGCATTGGCGCTTCGCTCGGAATGCCGGCCCGTCGGACGCCCTCGGAGACGTGGATACCGAACCCACGCCGGGAGGTCACCGCCATTCTGCCTGATACCCGGTGCGCACCAGGTCCCGCCAGAACGGTGAGGAGATTATGCGCGAGGAGCGGGATGTGTGAACAAATCAGGCTACGGAAAAATTTCCGAGCGGCTTTTATGCCATTGATCCGCAAGGCATATTTCTTCGATCTGGCTGAAGCGGGGAGACAGTCTATTCACACTCCCGGAGAGGAGGGTCGGCAGTACCGCCGCCGCTTCCCGCTTCGCGATCATGTCACGCGTTTGCGCCGCCATCGATGGTCAGGGCCGAGCCCGTCACGAACCGGCCCTGCGGTCCCGCCAGCCAGGCGACCAGGCCGGCGACGTCGTCTGGCGCGCCGAATTGCGGGATCGCCATCAGGCTGCGTTGCGCATCGGCATATTCTCCGTCGGCCGGATTCATGTCCGTGTCGGTGGAGCCGGGATGCACGACATTGACCGTGATGCCGCGCGGGCCGAGATCGCGTGCCAAGCCCTTGGTCAGCCCAACCAACGCCGCCTTGCTGGCGGAATAGAGGCTGGTGCCGGGGGCAGGCACGCGTTCGGCGAGATTGCTGCCGATCGAGATGATACGGCCGCCGTCGTGCATCACGGCCGCGGCGGCTTTGGAGGCGACGAAAGGCGCGCGGAAATTGATGGCCATCGTTTCATCCAGGGCCTCGAGCGTCATCGTCTCGATCGGGCCGGCGTGATAGATGCCGGCGCTGTTGACCAGGATGTCGAGACGTCCGAATTTCCTGACAACTGCGGCAACCGCCCCATCGACTTCGGCTGCGTCGAGATTGTTGGCCCTGATCGCGAATCCACGCCGGCCCAATCCTTCGATCTGCTTCACCACGGCGCCGGCCTTGTCCGCGGAACGCGCATAGGTCAGCGCGACGTCCGCCCCGGCGCGTGCCAGCCTGAGCGCAATCGCCGCGCCAATGCCGCGGCTGCCGCCGGTCACCAGCGCCGCCTTGCCCTGAAGTTCGCCGGCATATTTGTCTGAATTGCTATCGTGCATTTGCTTTCACTCTTTGTGTAACAATCGATACACATATTGGTGGCAGGCTTGCGGTGCGTCGTCAAGCGATTTATGTAACGGTCATGACAGAAAACATTTCGGCGAGTTCAAAAGGCCGGCCGCGCGGCTTCGACCGCGCTGAGGCGTTGCGGCATGCAATGCGGCTGTTCTGGGCCAAGGGTTTTGACGGCGCCTCGATGGCGGACCTGACGGCGGTGATGGGTATCAATCCGCCCAGCCTTTATGCCGCCTTCGGCAGCAAGGAAGCGCTGTTTCGCGAGGCTACCGATCTCTATAGCGAGACCGAGGGAGTCGGCATATGGCGCAGCCTGCATCAGTCGGCCACGGCGAGGCAGGCAGTGGAGGGTTTTTTACGCGAATCCGCGGCCGCCTTTTCACGCGCCGGCGATCCGCCGGGCTGCCTGATCGTGCTCGGCGCGCTCAACGCCAACGGCAACAACGCCGCCATCTGCGAGGATCTGCGGCAAAGGCGGGAGGCGAACGTCGCCGAACTCCGGACGCGGCTGGAAGCCGCGGTGCGGGAAGGGGAGTTGCGGGCGGGTATTGATTGCGAGGCGATCGCGGTGTTCTACGTGACGGTCCAGCAGGGCATGTCGATCCAGGCTCGCGACGGCGCTTCGCATGCCAGGCTGCTTGCGGCCGCCGACGGCGCCATGGCCGCTTGGGACTCGCTGACAGCGGGATCGCCGAGGTAGATGCGGCTTGGCTTCAGTCGCTCACCCGCTGCATCAGCGCAATCGCTCCGTGCGGGGCGCGCACCTTGCCTGAGGTGATGAAATAGACGAACACGTCGCGCGGCTTCACCTGAGCCTCGCTCGCCGGATCGGCGCGAGGCAGGTCGGCCGGCGTTCCGCCTTCGGCCCATATTTTTGCACGCGCCGCCCAGGCGTCGAGCGCGCTCGGCTTGTAGCAGGTCTCAACCTCGTCCTCGCCGGTCTGCAGCCGGGCGTAAACGAAATCGCCGGTCACGTCGGCGATCGCAGGATATTTTTCGTGGTCGGCATAGACCACAGTGACATTGTGCTCGCGCAGCAGGGCGACGAATTCCGGCACGACGAAGGATGGGTTGCGGACCTCCACGGCATGGCGTAGCGGCACGCCATCCTGTTTTTCGGGCAGCAGCTTCAGAAACGCGCCGAAATCGTCGGCGTCGAATTTTTTGGTCGGCGCGAACTGCCAGAGGATCGGGCCGAGCTTGTCGCCGAGCTCGGAAACCCCCGAGCCGAGGAAGCGCTCGACGGATTCTCCGGCTTCCGCCAGCACCCTGCGGTTGGTCGCGAAGCGTATCGCTTTCAGCGAAAAGACAAAACCTTCCGGCGCTTCGCTCGCCCATTTGGCGAAGGTGGCGGGCTTGAAGGTCGAATAATAGGTGCCGTTGACCTCTATGGTGGGCACCTGGCGGCTGGCGAACTGGAGTTGCTTCGCCTTCGACAGCTTTTCGGGGTAGAAGGAGATGTCCCACGGCTCGAAGGTCCAGCCGCCCATGCCGGCGCGGATTTTTCCGGATTTGGTCATGCCGATGCTCCCGATTCAGGACGCGCAAAGTGCGCGGCCCGGCGGGATTTGTCCATCGCCAATGAAATTCTGCTGACACTCACGACGTGTCGCGGCGCTCCAGCGCCCAGAAGGCAAGCCCGTGGACAATTTTCAAGATTTCGTCGACTTCATGGGTCGACCGCCGGCGGAAGCCGGGCGGACGGCCAGGGCGCATGGGCCACAGACGCTGAACCCGGCCGCTGTCGCAAGGTTTTCCCGCGGCGTCGCGATGTTCTTTATTTTGCGCGCCTGCGGCATCCGCCCCCCGCGCCCGCCAGCGCGCGAAGCGCCGGGCCTGTCGCGGCAGGTCGTCGAGCGCAGAGGCCAGCGCGGCCAGGCGGAGGGTGAGGCGGCTCGCGTCGATCGGGTCGTCGGGCGCGGGCGCGCGGCGGATAGCGACGGGAAAGGGCTTGCTGAAACCGGGGAATGAGATGCGCGGGACGCCGCTCGCCGCCGGCAGCCGGTGGCGAAAGGGCCGCAGCGGATCGAGCAGCGGCAGGGAAAGTGGGGCGGCGGGAGCGGCTTGGGCCGAGGGGCTGACGTTGGGCGGCATCAGGATGCCGGTGCCGATACCGTTGCGCAGGATCGTCTGGCCTGGCTTCGCCGTGCGCGGGCGCAGCGGCGGCAGGGTCACGACCAAACCACGCGCGGCTACGATGACCAGCCGCCGCGCGGCGGATTCGGCCGGCCGCAGCAGCCTGAGCACGGCGCGGTGGAGATGGCGGGGCAGGGTGGCTCCGCCGCCGGCCAGTTCGGCCATGGCGACGAGCATGGCGAGGATGCGCTTCAGCGCTTCCCTGTTCTTCTCGATTGCCGCGTTCCAGTCCATCGCCGCCCTCCTTTCAAGGCGGTGGGGATTGTAGCGCCGGCGGGGAGGGGGTGGATAAAGAAAAATGTCCCTGAAGCCTACTGTAAATTGAGACCTGGCCGCTTGGCGAGCGAGCCGACATGGCTTGCACTTAGCTAGGTACTTAGCTATATTTTGGATTATGGCCACGATCAACATGCATGACGCCAAGACGCAGCTTTCCGACCTCGTCGCCCGCGCCGAGGCCGGGGAGGTGATCGTCATCGCCCGCCGAAACAAGCCGGCGGTGAAACTGGTGCCGGTGCGGGCGCGGGGCGAACCCTTGCCGTCGGTCGAACTGGAGCCGTGGGAACACGCGCCCGACGATTTTATCAGCAAGGAGGACATCGCGGCCTACTATCGCCGGTTCCCGCAGGAATGGGACGACATGATCCAGCGAGTGGGTTTCGCGGAAAGCGAGCAGGCGCCGTTCGATCTTACGGGACTGCCGGAGGCGGTCGAGCGGGGCAAGGAGTTCACGATCGTGCAAGACGGCAAGCCGGTGGCGAAGGTGGTGCCGGAGAAGGAAAATTCCAAACGTGTCCGTGGCTTCGGCCTGCTGGCGCACCTGCCGGCGATTCCCGACGAGGCATTCTTCGATCCCTTACCGGAGGAGGAGTTGCAGGCATGGGAGGGCGAACCTTCACCCGACCCGGGCAAGCCTGAACGGTGACCCTTCTCCTCGATACGCACGTCTTTTTCTGGTGGTTGCAGGGCGACGCGCGGCTGCGGCCGCGTGTTCGCGAAATCGTCGAGCGGAACGAGGGCGAGACCTATGTCAGCGCCATTTCGGCCTACGAAATGTCGCAGAAGTATCGGCTCGGAAAATGGCCGGAGGTGGGGCCGTATCTGGAAGGCTTCGAGCGTTGGGCGGCGGCGACCAACATCTCGATCCTGAACGTGACACCGCGTCACGCCATCCGCGCCGGCCTGCTTGCGGGAGCGCACCGCGACCCTTTCGACCGCATGCTGGTGGCGCAGGCGATGGTGGAAGGACTGGCGCTGGTATCGAAGGACGGGTGGCTCAAGGGATTGGGGGCGGTGGTGGTGTGGGGGTAGGGGGCTCAGGGCCATGCCCGCGCCGCCGGCGATGCGCGGCGTTTCGATATTGTTAACCCTGCCGCACGGAAGCGTGGAACCGTTGTCCCGGCCACCGGTTGAGCGCCCGGCTCAAGTGCGGCACAAGGAGGCTGGCATGTCCAGAGGCGTCTTAGTCGCGGTGTCCGCCGCGATCCTCATCGCAACATCGCTGGCATCTCCGGCCCGCGCGGGCGGATGGCAGTATGATCCCGCCGCCGACTTGATCCTGTACGATTCCGTGCCGGTAGCTCCGTGGTACCGGCAGCGACCGTGGATTGGGACGGGGCCGGGCCACTACTACAGCTATTACCCCCACCATGTGCCGAGCTACCCGGATCGGCTGACCGGCTATCCCGTGCCGATCTACAAGGCGCACCGGCCCTTGCCTGTGCCGGTGATCCGGCCTATCGCGCACAGACCGCCGCGCATGTGGAACGGTGCGCCCAGCGCTACCGATCCTACGACATCGGCTCCGAGACTTATCAGCCATATGAAGGACCGCGCCGGCTTTGCAGGTCGCCGTTTCGGTGAGATTGCCGCTGGCGGGCTTTTGCGGATGAAGCGGAATCCGGCGCCTGTGCAGAACAGTGGGGCAAGATTATCCCGCTGTTCCTACACCCCGGGCTCGCACCAGAAAGGGAAGGTCAAGATGATGACCCCTCCCTTAGCCTATGACGCTTCAATTCTAAGCCAGCGCGCCGGTTGAATGTGGACACCTCCGACGCCCTAACAGCCGCCGAAGCCCGTATTGAGGCGCTTGAGGAAACTCTGAAGAACGCAACATGCCTGGACACAGCGTGAGCGACCGATCCCCTGCCATCCGATGCTCACTCGAGATAGTCACCCGCCCTCGGTGGTTCCCCACGCATTCTCGAACTTCCCTGCCGCCAAGTCAGCAGGCTTAATCCAGAATTGAGCTACGCCCATATCGCAAAACATGAAGTGCTCGTGCACGGATCGATCAGTGTCGATCTGCAAGAGCAGGATGTTACCGTCCTCACGGGCGGTACCCTGGATATTTTTTCCGTGACCGAACATCTGGTGCAAAGGGCAGTGTAGCTCGCGGCGAACGCTGCCATCCGCGAAGGTGAGTTCCCTGATGTATGGGCCAGTGCTTGAATCGCTGGCATTCCAAGCCTCTTCGCCGGTGAGCACCGGTATCGGACCACCCACCCTTTCAATCGACTCGACCATGGCTGCCAGAGCCTCCTCCGAATAGCGATGCTCCGGATAGGGATCTGGTTCGATCCCAGCAAATGTCTGAATCTTGTAAGACTCCAGACACACGCGGGGAAAGAGGCTGATCCCGGTGTCGTAGCCGCCACCCCGCTCGCCGAAGGCGTGAAGTATCGCAGGGATGTCTTCTGGAATTGGACGTTCGGGACCGGCTTGACTAACAGAGATCACGCGTGTCGCAGCAAAAGGGCCGCCGTTTTCACCCCACAGCATTTCTTCTACCATATCGGCGAAAAAGAGCAGCAATCCGTGATCTGGAAGAGCTGGCGTGTTGGAACCCTTGAGGGGCGTCGGCGGCAACTGAGACAAATCGATCTGGGCGAGAAAGTGGAGTGGCGTGCCACTTTGATGTTGTTGCGGCCATTTGATGTTGGGGGGTAGCGAAGGCAGCCCTCCTAACTGACTTAGAGAATTCTTCCCACCTGTTTGTCGCCGAAACCAAATCGCGCTCTCACGCTGTTTGTCCAACTCGCTCTGGTATACGTCTGATCTCTCGCGGTGACTCGGCAGCCAAAATGTCAAGACTTTCTCCTCGCAAGCGATTAGGCATGACGTCATCTCTTCTAGGCGGACACGCGGCCAAATCAACTCGACGGCTCAGCAAAGCTGCCGCAGTTCGATCCTTCAAACGCTAAACTGGGTTACTCCGCCGCCTCGCGCTTCCTCATCTCCGGCCTTCGCTCCAGCAGCTCCTTCAGAAATTGGCCCGTATAGCTCCGCGGTTCCTCGGCGATGTCCTCCGGTCGCCCGGCTGACCTACTGCGGAATATCGCGGTGGTTGGGCGGCACCGCAAAGCTCTTTTCCTCGCGCACCGACGAAACGCCGTCCATCTGCTGCACCCTCTGGATCACCGCATCATCGGAGGCGGCGCCGACGATGGTTCTCATGCCGCGCAGGACGCGCTCGACGCGGACACCGCAGGCTTCGACCGCGGCGGTTACGGAATCCAGCCCGTGCTGTTTGTCGACAAGCACCATCACGTTTTTTGTGGCCATGTCCCTTGTCCTCTCGCGGTCGCCGCGTGCCCCTATCATATAGGCCGGGCGGTCTGCGAGTCCATCGACACTGCCCTTCACGGCGCGATCACCAGGCCCGAGCCGACGTCGCGGGCAGGGTGGCCGATATTGCGCGCCCCGCGCTCCAGCGCCGTCCACAGCGCCTTGCCGCGAAGGGTCTTGTCCGACTGCGCCAGCAAGGCGGCGATGCCGGCGACGTGCGGCGTTGCCATCGACGTGCCGGAGAACCGGTCATATTTGCGCGGCACCGGCACGGATGAGAGCACGTCCACCCCTGGCCCGGCGACGTTCACCTCGCCGCCAGCCGGGTTGACGCCGCCGCAAGAGAAATTCGCCACCTTCATCTTCGCGTCGACCGCCGCGACCGCCATGATCGAGGCGGCGTTGGCCGGCGACGTGACGGGCCTGATGGAGTTGTACTGCCTCCAGCTTTCATTGCCGGCCGCCGCGATGATCAGCGAGCCATTCTCGAGTGCGTATTCGCCGGCGCGCTCATAGAAGGGGTCCGGCGGCTCGCCGGGCTGGACGGCGCGGCCGAGCGACAGGGAAATGATCTCGCATTTGCTCTCGACAGCCCATTCGATGCCGGCGAGTATCCAGCGCTCGGTGCCGGAACCGGCATTGTTCAGGACTTTGCCGGCATGGATCTCCGCTTCGTAGGCTACGCCGTAGCGGACCTGTTCGGCCGGCGCCAGCGGCCCGCAGGCGGTGCCGATGCAGTGGGTGCCATGGCCCTGGACATCCTGCACGTCCTCGCCCGGCACGAAGCTCGCGGAAACGATGCTGCGCCCGACGAAATCCGGATGAACGAGGTCAAGGCCGGTATCCAGCACCGCGAGTTTGATGCCCGCGCCGGAAAAGGTCGAGCGGTCGACGCCCGTGGCGGTGAGGCCCCAGGTGGCCGAAATCTGCTCGGCGACCGGGATGAACGACGGCGCGGCGATGCCGCCCGGCGGCAGGAGCGCGCGCAGGGCAGGGTCCGCCAGCAGCGAGAGACCGTCGCGCACCCAGGCGGCGTAGCGCTCGTCCCACCCGGCCAGCACATGCATCCAGAATTCCGGCCGCACCTCGACAACCTCCTTGCGGGCGCGAAGCACGGTTGCGGCGACCGATATGCCGTCGCCCTCGGGCGCCTTGATCACGACAATGCCGAGGCGATCGAGGCTGAGCGCGCCGGCCTCAGCGAAAGCTTCCGCGACATCAGGCCCGGCGGCGCGGAAATCGCGGGAATGCACCACCTTGGCGCCGACGGCGTTGGAGATCAGCCTCTCGATTTCCTTCGGCTTCCGGTTCGGCTGAAACATCACCAGCATGTTGCCGGTCGGTTGGGGCGGCGGTGACGCTGCGATATTGTTCATTCGGTCCCTCCGGCCTGCGATACCCGGCGAGTATGCAGGCGAAAATGCACAATTAAAACGCGCAATTTGGATGACGAGGGTGGCGCGCCAGCGCCGGCCGCCTTATTCCGCCGCCTCAGCCGCCCGCGATTTCGGACGACGCGCCAATAGTTCCTTGAGGAAATGCCCGGTGTAGGAGCGCGGCTCTTCGGCAATGTCTTCGGGCCGGCCGGCGGCCACGAGTTCGCCGCCGCCGTCGCCGCCCTCCGGGCCAAGGTCGAGCACCCAGTCGGCGGTCTTGATCACTTCGAGATTGTGCTCGATGACGACCACCGTGTTGCCCTGGTCGACCAGTTCGTGCAGCACTTCAAGAAGTTTCGCCACGTCGTGGAAATGCAAGCCCGTCGTCGGCTCGTCGAGAATGTAGAGTGTCTTGCCGGTCGCCTTGCGCGACAGTTCCTTGGCGAGCTTTATGCGCTGCGCCTCGCCGCCCGACAGCGTGTTGGCCTGCTGGCCGACATGGATATAGCCGAGGCCGACCTTGGCCAGCGTCTGCAACTTGTCGCGCACAGAAGGTACGGCTGCGAAGAATTCGGCGCCTTCTTCGACCGTCATGTCGAGAACGTCGGCGATCGACTTGCCCTTGAAGGTGACGTCGAGCGTCTCGCGGTTGTAGCGCTTGCCGTGGCAGACGTCGCAGGTGACGAAGACGTCGGGCAGGAAATGCATCTCGATCTTGATCAGGCCGTCGCCCTGGCAGGCCTCGCAGCGCCCGCCCTTGACGTTGAAGGAGAAGCGGCCCGGCTGATAGCCGCGCGCCTTGGATTCGGGAAGACCGGCGAACCAGTCGCGGATCGGCGTGAAGGCGCCGGTATAAGTCGCCGGGTTCGAGCGCGGGGTGCGGCCGATCGGCGACTGGTCGATGTCGATGACCTTGTCGAGGAATTCGAGGCCCTCGATGCGGTCGTGATCTGCCGGGTGCTCGCGCGAGCCCATGATGCGGCGCGACGCGGCCTTGAACAGCGTCTCGATCAGGAAGGTCGACTTGCCGCCGCCGGACACGCCGGTGACTGCGGTAAAAGTGCCGAGCGGGATTTCCGCGGTGACGTTCTTCAGATTGTTGCCGCGCGCGCCGACGATCTTTATGCGCCTCGTTTTCTTCAGCTCACGCCGCGTCGCCGGCGTCGGGATTTCGAGCGCGCCGGTCAGATATTTGCCGGTGATCGAATTCGGATTGGCCATCACCTCGGCCGGCGTGCCTTCGGCGATGACCTCACCGCCATGAATGCCGGCAGCCGGGCCGATATCGACGACGTAGTCGGCAGTCAGGATCGCGTCCTCGTCATGCTCGACGACGATGACGGTGTTGCCGAGGTCGCGCAGATGCTTCAGCGTATCGAGCAGGCGGGCATTGTCGCGCTGGTGCAGGCCAATCGACGGCTCGTCGAGCACATAGAGCACGCCGGTAAGCCCCGAGCCGATCTGCGAGGCTAGGCGAATACGCTGGCTCTCGCCGCCCGACAGCGAGCCGGAATTGCGCGACATTGTGAGATAGTCGAGGCCGACATCGTTAAGGAAGCGCAGCCGCTCGCGGATCTCCTTGAGCACGCGCACCGCGATCTCGTTCTGCTTGGCGTTGAGCGCGGCGGGCAGTTCCGCGAACCAGGAATTGGCCTTGCGGATCGACATTTCCGAAACCTGGCCGATGTGCAGGCCGGCGATCTTCACCGCCAGCGTTTCCGGCTTGAGACGATAGCCGTTGCAGGCCGGGCAGGGACTGGCCGACATGAAGCGCTCGATCTCCTCGCGCATCCAGGCCGACTCGGTTTCCTTCCAGCGGCGCTCGAGATTGGGGATGACGCCCTCGAAGGTTTTAGTCGTCTTGTAGGAGCGCAGGCCGTCGTCATAGTTGAAGGTGATCTGGCGATCGCCGGTGCCGTTCAGCACCGCGTCCTTCGCCTCGTCGGTCAGATCCTTGAACTTGTCGCCGAGCTTGAAGCCGTAGACCTTGCCCAGCGCGTCCAGCGTCTGCGAATAATAGGGCGAGGTCGATTTCGCCCACGGGCTGACCGCACCGTCGCGCAGCGTCAGATTTTCGTCGGGAACGACCAGGGTGGCGTCTATGGCGCGCTGGCTGCCGAGGCCATCACAGGCAGGGCAGGCGCCGAACGGATTGTTGAACGAAAACAGCCGCGGCTCGATCTCGGGGATGGTGAAGCCGGAAACCGGACAGGCGAATTTTTCCGAGAACATGATCCGCTCATGCGTGTCGTTCTTCGACTTGTTGGCCGAGTCCTCGGAAGTCTCGCTGGCCGGCAACGGCTTGTCGGCGAATTCGGCGACGCATAGCCCTTCGGCCAGCTTAAGCGCGGTTTCGACGGAATCGGCGAGCCGCGAGGCGAGGTCGCCGCGCACCACGATGCGATCGACCACCACGTCGATATCGTGCTTGTATTTCTTGTCGAGCGCCGGCGCGTCGGCGATCTCGTAGAACTGGCCGTCGATCTTGACGCGCTGAAAACCCTTCTTCTGCAGTTCGGCCAGTTCCTTGCGATACTCGCCTTTGCGGCCGCGCACGATCGGCGCCATGATATAAAGCCGCGTGCCTTCCTCGATTGCCAGGACGCGGTCGACGATCTGGCTGACCGTCTGGCTCTCGATCGGCAGGCCGGTGGCCGGCGAATAGGGCACGCCCACGCGCGCAAACAACAGCCGCATGTAGTCGTATATTTCGGTGACGGTGCCGACGGTCGAGCGCGGATTGCGCGACGTGGTCTTCTGCTCGATCGAGATGGCCGGCGACAGGCCGTCGATCTGGTCGACGTCCGGCTTCTGCATCATTTCAAGGAACTGGCGCGCATAGGCCGAGAGGCTCTCGACATAGCGGCGCTGGCCCTCGGCGTAGATCGTGTCGAAGGCGAGCGAAGATTTGCCGGACCCCGACAGGCCAGTCATCACGATCAGCGAGTCGCGCGGCAGGTCGAGATCGATATTCTTCAAATTGTGTTCGCGCGCGCCGCGAATGGAAAGGTATTTGTGATCGGCCATGCCGGTCCGCCGCCTCAATCAAATGTTTCGGAGTGGCTGGTTGTCCGGCCATCCCGTCATGTAGGTATTCTTGCCGCTCAGTCGAGGGCAGCCAACTCCCTCGTGTCAGGAGGGTTTAGCCGCCTTTGCAGGGGCGGGGCAAGCGAAAAGAACAAACGGGAAACAGGCTCCTGACAAAGTTGTTGCGGAGGCATGCCGGACCCTGCGATCACATTTTTTGTAACCGGCTACTGAGCGGTTGACGCAACGGAACGAGCGGTGCACGATACGTCCGTCAGCTGGAGCCGAGCGTCTCAAAGGATGTTCTTCGCTGGCATTCGGCCCGTCTGCGAGACGCCGCAGACAAGCGGATAAGTGCGCCGGCAGGCACAGGATCAACGGACATAGGAGTGAGGCATGACTCCACCGGACAGTTCCGAAAGGCTCCACTAAGGTGTGGAGCCGCAGCAGGCAAAAGTGCCTGAGTTCGCTCGGCAGACTTTGACCCGCTGACCCCTTTACAATCAGAGACTACGAGTCGGATCGTCGGCTGAATGCCGCGTTGCATCCGAATTAAAAACTGGTCGAGGACGACCGGTAAAAGGGCTATGACCCAAACAAAGCCCTGCGCGCTTCTGGCGAAGCGGCAGGGCTAATTTTTGCCCGCAGGCGGCTGATAAGCGCCCAAACAGGCTGTGCGGCGGGAGCGAACGGTGATGCCGGGCAAGCCCATCAAAGCGGACGGCCGACTGGGTCGGCATTCCTTGCCGAGCCGGATCGCGCGGCCCCCGATGAACTTATCGTCCGGTGCGCGGCGCGAACGTCCCGATGTCGATGGTGACGTTGCCGGATATCCTCACGTCCCAGTCGCCCATGCGCACGAAGCCGTTTTCGTCCGTCAGCGGCGCTTCCAGGAGCGGCTCGCCCTGAGGCCTGATGCCGGTGTGGTCGGACGCCTTGCCGTCGACACCGGGGAGGTTAGCCATCGGCGAAGCGCCGTCTCCTGCGCGGAGGGCCGGGGCGGAGACCGAAAGAGCCACGGACACGAGTATGGCGGAGGCGACGGGCTTTTGCAGGTTTCCGATCATGTCGCACATGATAGCCGCGCAGCCGGAAAATGCCACACCGGCAGACCTGCAGCATTCGCGGCGCGAAACAGCCTGGTTTGCTTTGCTCGAGTGGCTCTTGCGCACGGCGTTTCTGCATGCTAGGAACAAAAAGCGAACAAACTATTTGTGGACAGCAGGCCCTTTTTGGCTGCGCGCGGCGCATGTCGGGGCGGCGATCGGCTAGAGTGCGGCCTGTTGTTGGTTTCGGATGAGCGCGGAGCGGTGTCATGGCGGGTAGCGTCAATAAAGTCATTCTGGTTGGTAATCTTGGCGCGGACCCGGAAATCCGGCGGCTGAATTCGGGCGATCCGGTCGTCAACATCCGCGTCGCCACCTCGGAAAGCTGGCGCGACAAGAATTCCGGCGAGCGCAAGGAAAAGACCGAGTGGCATAATGTCGTGATCTTCAACGACAATCTTGCCAAAGTCGCCGAGCAGTATCTGAAGAAGGGCATGAAGGTTTATGTCGAGGGTCAGCTCCAGACCCGCAAATGGCAGGACCAGAGTGGCCAGGATCGCTACACGACGGAAATCGTGCTGCAGAAATTCCGCGGCGAATTGCAGATGCTCGACGCGCGCGGCGGCGAGGGCGGCCAAGTCGGCTATGGCGGCGGCCAGGAGCGCAGCGGCGGGTCCGATTTCGGCCAGTCGGGCCCGACCGACGTTTCGCGCGGCGGTGGCAGCCGGGGCGGCGGCGGCTCGTCTCGCGACCTCGACGACGAGATTCCTTTCTGAGGATTTTGATGGGCCGGCCATTTGCTCAACGCGGCCGGCCGGCCCCGCTAATCCGCTCAGGCCGCAGATGGGCCGGGATCGTCCGGAGAGGGAACGTACTGCGACGGGGTTTTCCGCGCTGCGGCCGGTGCGTCGTCCGAGCTGTGTACAAGGCGTAGGCCCGGAAACGGCGGCATAGCGGTGCGGTTCATCTTTTCCGCCAGCCTTTTTGCGGCTTCGGGCTGATATGCGACTTCCTGGACAGTGACGGTTTCGTCGGCTCCGTCCCGCCCTCGGACGTGAAAGGACTGGCCTTCGGCCAGGCCAAGCAGGGCCAAACCGCGTGGAACCGTGATCGAAATCACGCGGCCGACCAGCCCGCGGATTTCGTCATGGGCGACGATGCGGGTTTCGGCCGCTCCACCGTTCACCCTGTAGGCGACGCGGCTGTTCAGGGTGACCGCCGTCGGCAGCACGTCATCTGCGAAGACGACGACAGCTTTGCGAAGCTTTTCCTGAAGAATGGGCCGCAGCGGGTCATCGAGACCGAGGCAGCGCTCGAGCATCACTTCGAGAATGGTGTGGTCCTTCGTCGTCAGCAGGCATGGGCTGTGTGGCATGGCAAAGTCTCCCGCCGACCGTCGCGGCAGCGACCGCCGGCATCAAATGAGCTGGAATCCGGATCGAGAAACGCTTCCCCTGAACCGTAGGCCTTGCCATTGCGGCTGCCGCGGCGCAGGGGTCACGCTCCCGTCAGGAGTCTGCGCCTCTGGTCGGGAAGGCCTTGCCGGCCGGGCAGGGCGGTTATGTTGATCACGCCGCCGTGCCTGTGTCCTGCTGCCGGGCTTCGGCCGGCGGGGCGTCAACGCTCAGTATATGGAGTTCGTGCCGGCGCCCGTCGCGCGCCGTCCAGCCGATCGATTGGCCCGGCGCAAGGCCGAGCAGCGCCGTGCCGATCGGCGTGAGCACCGACACCTTGCCGACCGAAATGTCGGCCTCGCCGGGATAGACCAGCGTGACCGTGCGCGGTTCACCGGTATCGGGTTCAAATTTCACGCTAGAGCCCATACGCACCACGTCGTGCGGAACCCGGTCGTCATTCACCACACGGGCGCGTTCCAGTTCCAGCAGCAATTCCTCAGACGAATCCGGATTTTGCGCGGCAATGGTGTTGGCAAAGGCGAGGAGCCGGTCGTGTTCCGACCTGGCTACGGTGATGACCGGCTTGCGGCCGGCTTTGGCAGCTTTCGTCATTTCAATACTTGTCATTCTTTCGAAGGCGGCGATCCTCGGGATTGCCGGCCGTTGCTTCCAGGCCAATAGGGATGGTTGCGCCGCACGCCGACTGACCCGATCCGGATCAAAGCGTCATGTGATGGGTGATGTGCCTTCCCCGCGGCTCGCAGGCGCAGGGGCCGAGCCGGGGGCTATGATCCCGCGATGGGACAAACCCGAAAGGGAAAATCGCTGGCGATTTTGGCTGCACAGAACATGGTTGGGATTGTCCGCGACCCGGCGAGGGATGTCAAGGCAAGCGCCCTGGCGAGGCGCGAGCGCCTTGACGATTCAGTCAAACCGCCATCAATTCCCTGATGCCGTCCGCGACGAACTGGACGGCAAGTGCTGCCAGTATCACGCCGAGGAGGCGGGTCAGGATCGAGCGGCCGGTCTGGCCGAGGAACCGGTCGATGCGCTCTGCCAGAATGAAAACCAGATAGGTCAAAAGCAGGCATATGGCGATGATTCCGACCAGCGCCGCCTGGGCGGCAAAACCCTGGAACGAACCCGACAAGAGCACCGTGGCCGAGATTGCGCCGGGGCCGGCGATCAGCGGGATCGCCAGCGGGAAGGCGGCGATGTTGTGGATCATGTCCTTGGTGATCGCCACGTCGGAGATCTTCTCCTTACGGTCCTGGCGTTTTTCAAACACCATCTCGAAGGCGATGAAGAACAGAAGCAGGCCGCCCGCCACGCGGAAGGCAGGCAGGGTAATGCCGAAAACCGACAGGATCAGCGCGCCGGCCAACGCAAACAGCGCCATCACCGAAAAGCCGATCACTGAGGCGCGGACCGACACCTGCCGTCGCTCATCGCGGTTCATTCCGCGCGTGACGGCGAGGAAGAGCGGCGCCAGGCCCGGCGGGTCGATGGTCACAAGAAGAGTGACGAAGGCGTTGAAGAAGCTGTCGTAACTCGGCATGAGGCGGCCCCTTCAAAAACACCCGATCGGATTACAGACGGCTTCACTCAGCTGGTGACCCTACTTGGACGACCTCGTCCGAGTGCGGCGGTCTACCCCTTAACTTGAAAGGAGACCGTGGATGAAGGGAAAAAGCCAGCGCGATCGCTGTCAAGGCTATCGACAAAATTACCAGCAAGGCGGCTTCGATGGGTGTCCAGGTTGGATCCTGCATCGGCAGGCCGACAAACAAGGCTGCCGACCGGTAATCGCTATCCGCGCCAAACAACAACAAGGCAATTATATTGTTTGCACAATGAGCGCCAAAGGCGGCTCCCAGGTTGCCGGTTGCGTAGACCAGGAGCGTCATGGCAACAGAAAAAACAAGGATGCTGGCCAAATAGGCGGCATTCATCCAGGGGCAGGGCGTCGGAATCCCAATGCAGCAATGTGAACATAATGGCGGGCAAAGCCGCCCAGACGCACCAATGAGGAAACCGGTGCGCAAGCGACTGCTGGAGATAGCCTCGAAACACGAGCTCTTCCGCTGAGCTCTGGAACAGGATGAACAGCGAGAGAGGTATGGCGAAAAAGACCGCCGACGAAATCGCGCCGACCACGAACCACACGGCGAAGCTAGCCGCGAAATCCCGCCATGAAAGCCGGGCTGTCGCTCCCATCAGGCCGGATAACTTCCTTTTGTGTACAGTGCGGACCACAAACCAGGTGCCAAGCCACATACAGCCAATCGCGCCGAGAAGCAGCGCAAGGCCGAACCGCGTGACAAAAAACGTGTCCACGGTGTCAAAATAGAGCATCAATGGACGATCAATTCCGAGGAGCGCATCATAGCCCTTCAGAATGAAGGGACCGACGACAAATGCCGCAACTGCAAATATGATGTGGAACAGCACAATCAGGATAAAGCCCACGGCAATCCGCGGTGCGCTGTTGCGACCGTCACCCGCTCGCGCGATGTAGGCCGCGAAAGTTTCTGGCCGCCAATGCCAGCGCAACAGTACCGATTGAAACACTGCGCCCCCTCCCGACTGTCGGGTCGTCCTGCGCAGTCATAGATGCCAATCAGCTCCAAGTGAAGAGATCGGGGTGACAGACCGGTCACCCGGTTTTGTCGCAATAGGCCTCCAACCTGTAGCCGTCGGGATCGACGGCGTAAGCTGCGTAGTAGCCTTCGCCGTAGTCGGTCCGCAGGCCGGGTCGGCCATTGTCGCGGCCGCCGGCGGCGAGTGCGGCGCTGTGGAAACCGTCGACGCCTTGCCTCGACGGTGCGGCGAAGCAAAAGTGCAGGCCGGAGCCGGCATCGTCGGGCACGGGAGTCTCGACGCGGCTGATCCAGAAGCCGACGGCGTCCTTGCCATAACCGAGCGAGCCTTCGGATGCGCTGAGGCAGAAATAGCCGAGCGGCGCGAGTGCGGCGTCGTAGAAGCGCTTCGTGGCCGCGATGTCGCGAACGCCGATCGAGACGTGGTCGAGCATGTTTTTCTCCATCGCTATCGTTGAGAGGCGGCGGCCCGGCGGGCGAGGAATTCCACTTCCAGCCGCCAAGTGGCGCCGTTGTCATGCGAGCGTTCGCCGATCCAGCGGAATGCGTCGCCGGTGATGTCGGTAAAGCTCCAACGGACGGTCGCGCCGGTGTCGTCGGCGCCCTGCTGGACAATATTGTCGCCCTCCGCGCGGCCGAGTTGGCGGCTGTAATACTGGGTGCGCGGGTCGCTCCAGATGATGTGCCAGGCGTCGAGGCCGGGATCATAGACGCGCAAAGTCGTGCCGTAGAACGTCCAGTTCCCGAGCGAGGGCGACGAGCCGGCATCCCTGGCGGGCAGGATCCAGACATCCTGGATCGCGCGGCCTTCGAGCACCCAGCCGAAATGGATTTCGCCGCGGCCGGTCAGCACTTTGCCGTCCTCCGCGAAGCGCTTGGCGTCGAACGACCATGCGCCGGCGAAGCGGCCGTAGAGGTTCAGCTTTTCGGAGTGGTCGGGCGCCGGACCGGCGGAGTGCAGGGCTTCGGCAAAGGAACTGGCTTGGAACATGATACGGCTCCCGGATGTCAGCAGATGCGGCCATGATGGCGGCCGGCCGCTTCATGCGCTTGGGAAAAATTGCTATCTTTTGCCGATGACAGTGACCGCCCATAAACTTGCGTCGGGTCCGGGTTGGCGGGTCCATGACGTGATCTGCCGCGCACGCGTCCACGACCGGCCGTTCGAGGAGCAGCATGGCGACTATTGCATCGCGGCCGTGACCGACGGGACCTTTCGCTACAGCGCCACGCAGGGGACTGCGGTGCTCGCGCCCGCCTCGATGCTGCTCGGCAATGCCGGCTCGTGCTTCGAATGCGGGCACGAACACGCGGCCGGCGACCGCTGCCTGTCTTTTCACTATTCGCCCGAATTTCTGGAAGCCGTCGTTGCCGACACGCTCGGCGCGAGGAAAATCGACTTCGCCGCGCCGCGCCTGCCGCCGCTGAGGCACTTTGCACGACTGCTGGCGGAGGCGGAGATCGCGCGGGACGACAACGACGGAAACGCGCTCGAAGAGATCGCCTTGCGGCTGGCCGGTGGCGTCGCCTCGACCCTTGCCGGCACAGAGACAGATCAGCCGCGCCAGCCGAACCGTTTCGACCAGCGCCGCGTCAGCGAAGCGGTCCGCCTCATCGAACTGACCGCGCACGAACCGCTCGCGCTAACCGATCTGGCCAGCGAGACAGCGACCAGCCCGTTCCATTTCCTGCGCTCGTTTCGCCAGCTAACCGGCATGACGCCGCATCAATATGTGCTGAGAACCCGCCTGCACCGGGCGGCGGTGCGGCTGCGGCTTGCGGACGAGCCGATTTCTGCCATCGCCTTTGACGCCGGGTTTAGCGATCTTTCCACCTTCAACCGCCGTTTCAGGCGGGTGATGGGCGTGACGCCCGGCGCATTCCGGGCCCGGCGCCGGGGCGGCGAAGCGGATGTTTTATCCACTTAAGCCGGAGCCGAAACAGCAGACTTTCGGGTCAGGCGTCCGCGATCCCGGCAGACATCTCGTCGCAGCCTCTGGAAACCGGTTCTATCCATTTGATTTCAATCGAAAAACCAACTCTGGATATTGGCTGGATTTCGCACCTGAAAGTTGGAGATCGCCAGTCACTTCCTATATAAGGGGCAAGTGATTCCCCATATTGCGTGATCCGATTTGACCGACATCAAAACTCCGCGCGGCCCCGACGGCCCATCCGGCGTCGAGCCGATTTCCATCGTCGAGGAGATGGAGCGCTCCTTCCTCGACTATGCGATGAGCGTGATCGTCAGCCGCGCGCTGCCGGACGTGCGCGACGGGCTGAAGCCTGTGCACCGACGCATCCTTTTTGCGGCGCATGAGAGCGGCTACCACTGGAACCGCAAGTATGTGAAGTCGGCGCGGCCGGTCGCCGACGTGATGGGTAAATACCATCCGCATGGCGATGCCTCGATCTACGACGCCTTGGTGCGCATGGCGCAGGACTGGTCGATGCGCGTGCCGCTCATCGACGGGCAGGGCAATTTTGGCTCGATCGACGGCGATATGCCGGCGGCGATGCGCTACACGGAATCGCGCCTCACCAAGGTCGCGCACGAACTGCTGGAGGACATCGACAAGGATACCGTCGATTTCCAGGAGACTTATGACGCATCCGGCCAGGAGCCGCGTGTCTTGCCGGCGCGCTTTCCCAATCTTCTGGTCAACGGTTCCGGCGGCATCGCGGTCGGCATGGCGACCAACATCCCGCCGCACAATCTCTCTGAGGTGGTCAATGCGACGATAGCGCTGATCGACAACCCGGCGATCGAGCTGCCGGCGCTGATGGAGATCATCCCCGGTCCGGATTTCCCGACCGGCGGCATCATTCTCGGCCGTTCCGGCATCTACAACGCCTATTCGAGCGGGCGCGGCTCGGTCGTTATGCGCGGGCGCGTCACCATCGAGGAGCGAGCCAACGACCGTGAAGCCATCATCATCACCGAGGTTCCGTTCCAGGTGAACAAGGCGACGATGATCGAGAAGATGGCCGATCTGGTGCGCGAAAAGCGCATCGAGGGCATTTCCGACATTCGCGACGAGAGCGATCGGCAGGGCTACCGCGTCGTCATCGAACTGAAGCGCGACGCCAACGCCGACGTCATCCTGAACCAGCTCTACCGGTTCACGCCGCTGCAGACGTCTTTCGGCGTCAACATGGTCGCGCTGAACGGCGGCAAGCCGGAACTGATGAACCTGATCGATATCCTGAAGGCGTTCATCGCCTTCCGCGAGGATGTCATCAGCCGGCGCACGAAATTCCTGCTGCGCAAGGTGCGCGACCGCGCCCACGTCCTGGTTGGACTGGCGATAGCAGTCGCCAATATCGACGAGGTGATCCGCCTGATCCGCCGCGCGCCCGACCCGCAGACGGCGCGCGAGCAGTTGATGGAGCGTCGCTGGCCGGCGCAGGACGTGGAATCGCTGATCCTGCTGATCGACGATCCGCGCCACCGCATCAACGACGACGGTACCTACAATCTGTCGGAAGAGCAGGCTCGCGCCATCCTCGAATTGCGCCTGCAGCGCCTGACCGCGCTCGGCCGCGACGAGATTGCCGACGAGTTGAACACGATCGGCGCGGAAATCGCCGATTACCTCGACATTTTGTCGTCGCGCGTGCGCATCCAGCAGATCGTCAAGGACGAGCTTGCCGCCGTGCGCGACGAGTTCGGCACGCCGCGGCGCACCGAGCTTGCCGAAGGCGGCGCCGACATGGACGACGAGGACCTGATCCAGCGCGAGGACATGGTCGTCACCGTCACGCATGAAGGCTACATCAAGCGCGTGCCGCTCTCGATCTACCGGGCGCAGGCGCGCGGCGGCAAGGGCCGCTCGGGCATGGCGACCAAGGACGAGGATTTCGTCACGCGGCTGTTCGTGGCCAACACCCACACGCCGATCCTGTTCTTCTCTTCGCGCGGCATCGTCTACAAGGAAAAGGTGTGGCGCCTGCCGATCGGCACACCGCAGTCGCGCGGAAAGTTCCTGCGCAATATGCTGCCGCTGGAGGCGGGCGACCGCATCACCGCGATCCTGCCGCTGCCGGAGGACGAAGATAGCTGGGGCGATCTCGACGTGATGTTCGCCACCACGCGCGGCACGGTGCGCCGCAACAAGCTTTCCGACTTCGTCCAGGTCAACCGAAACGGCAAGATCGCCATGAAGCTGGAGGAGGAAGGCGACGAGATTCTCGGCGTCGAAACCTGCACGGACAATGACGACGTGCTTCTGACCGCCAGCTCGGGCCAGTGCATACGCTTCCGGGTCAGCGACGTTCGGGTGTTCCAGAGTCGCGCCTCGCTCGGCGTGCGCGGCATCTCGATGGGCGAGAGCGACCGGGTCATCTCCATGGCCATCATCGAGCATGTGGACGCACCGCCGGCTGAACGCGCGGCCTATCTGAAGCGTTCGGTCGTGGAACGCCGGCTGGTTTCGGCCGAAGGCGAGGGCGAGGAAGAGATCGCACTGACCAATGAGGAAGTCGCTGAAGAGGCTGACCTCTCGGACGAGCGCTATGAATTCCTGAAGCAGCACGAGCAGTTCGTGCTGACCGTCACCGAATACGGCTACGGCAAGCGCTCCTCATCGTACGATTTCCGGCTCACCGGGCGCGGCGGCAAGGGCATTCGCGCCACCGACGTGTCGAAAGTGGCTGAGATCGGACGGCTGGTCGCAACCTTCCCGGTCGGGCAGGACGACCAGATCATGCTGGTTTCGGACGGCGGGCAGGTCATCCGCGTGCCGGTGCACGGCATCCGCATCGCCAGCCGCGCCACCAAGGGCGTCACGATCTTCAACACGGCCGACGGCGAAAAGGTGGTTTCGGTCGAGCGCATCTCAGAGCCGCAGAGCGATGAGGATGTGGAGGAGATTATCGCGGAGGCCGCCGTGCCGGGCGAAGTCTCTAAAGCCGGAGACGGCGGGACGGAAGAATAGGATGCTTTCAGTCGCGGCTGAAAACTGCCGCGACAATGCTGAGGCGACTTAACGCTGGCGCGGACCGAAGCCGCGTGAGCGGTCGTTGCGATCCTCGAGGCGGACGCGTGCGGCTTCCTGGTGAAGGCCGAAGGCCGTGGCGATAAGCATTGCAATGGTCATTGCGGCGGCGAGCATGTAGATCAGCATGATTTTGTTCTCCTGATCACTACAATGGTTACATGGCGATTTGGTTTCCGAATTTGTAGAGGCGGTTTATCCGATGCCGGTTGAACCTTTCGTGATGCAGCCGTTCATTTGCAGTTCATCTTGCACACGCCGAGCAGCGGCGGCTCCGCCCATGCGAATTGCCTTTGATCTTAGGCCCGGCTAGAAGCAGCTTCCATGAAACGCATCACTATCTACGCGGGATCGTTCGACCCGCTGACCAACGGCCATCTCGACGTGCTGAAGGCGGCGCTGGCTGTCGCCGACACGATCTATGCCGCGATAGGGGTTCATCCCGGCAAGAAGCCGCTGTTTTCCCTGGAGGAGAGAATCGAGCTCATCGAGCGGGCGGCGCGCGCCGAGTTCGGCGGCGACGCGGAACGCATCAAAGTCATCTCGTTTGACGGACTGGTCATCGACGCGGCGCGCAAGCACGGGGCATCGACCATGATACGCGGCCTGCGTGACGGCACCGATCTCGATTATGAGATGCAGATGGCCGGCATGAACGAAACCATGGCGCCCGAACTGCAGACCGTTTTCCTGCCGGCGAGCCCCTCCGTTCGCACCATTACCGCCACACTTGTCCGCCAAATAGCCAGCATGGGAGGCGACATCCGCCCCTTCGTTCCGGCCGTGGTCGCCGCTGCGCTGGCCGAAAAATTCGCTCATTGAGGAAAAATCTATGAAACTCAGGAAGCTTGCTTCGTCCCTGGCCATCGCTGCGGCTCTGTTTGGTGGCGGCTCAACCGCAATCGCCGCCGAACCGGAAAACACCATGATCATCACGCTGGAACAGGGCGATGTGACTATCGCGCTCAGGCCCGACATTGCGCCCAAGCACGTCGAGCAGATCAAGGCGCTGGTGCGCGAAGGGGCCTATGACAATGTCGCCTTCCACCGGGTGATCGAGGGCTTCATGGCCCAGACCGGCGACGTGGAATTCGGCGATACGAAGGAAGGCTTCGATCCCAACCGCGCCGGCACCGGCGGCTCCAAGCTGCCCGATCTGCCTGCCGAATTCTCAGCGGAGCCCTATGTGCGCGGCACTGTCGGCATGGCGCGCGCTCAAAGCCCGGATTCGGCCAATTCGCAGTTCTTCATCATGTTTGCGCCCAACCCCAGCCTCGAAGGCCAGTACACGGTCGTTGGCACGGTCGAAAGCGGCATGGAACTGATCGATCAGGTGAAAAAGGGCGACCCTGCCATGAACGGGGTTGTCAGCGAACCGGATCGCATTATCAAGGTGCGCATCGCCGCCGACGGCAATTGAACAAAATAAGCAGAAAAGGAATTCGGGATGGCCGAGATCAAGGATCGCGAAAACGCGCTCGTCATGGAAACCACCAAGGGCAAGGTCGTCATCGAGCTTCTGCCCGACCTGGCGCCGGGCCATGTGGCCCGCATCAAGGAACTGGCGCGCGAGGGGGCCTATGACGGGGTCGTGTTCCACCGCGTGATCGACGGCTTCATGGCCCAGACCGGCGATGTGAAGTTCGGCAATTCGACCACGCCGTCGTTCAATCCGTCCCGCGCCGGCATGGGCGGTTCGGACAAGCCCGACCTCAAGGCGGAGTTTTCCAACATGAACCACGGCCGCGGCACCTGCTCGATGGCGCGGTCGCAGAACCCGAACTCGGCGAATTCGCAGTTCTTCATCTGCTTCGACGACGCGGCCTTCCTCAACCGGCAATACACGGTTTGGGGCCAGGTCATTGAAGGCATGGAAAATGTCGACAAGATCAAGCGCGGCGAGCCGGTACAGGATCCCGACAAGATCGTGTCGATGAAAGTGGCGGCGGACATCGCAGCGTAGGCCTACCTTCCTTGGACGGTCGCCGAACGAAGTGAGGCGGATAGGGTACAGTCCCATCCTCCAACGCAAGCGATCTTTACGTCATGATACCGTCACCCGTGACCCCCGCCCGCCCGGCCAAACAGCCGGGCGGCCTGCCCTCAAGGGGGAGGTAGATTTGCGCGTAGACCTGTTCGACTTCGACCTTCCCGAAGACCGGATCGCACTGCGTCCTGCAGAGCCGCGCGACGCGGCGCGCCTGCTCGTTGTCAGAACGGGCGAGGAGGTCGAGGACCGCGGCGTGGTCGACCTGCCGAGGCTGCTCGAGCCCGGCGACGTCATGATCTTCAACGACACCAAGGTGATACCGGCGCAGCTTAAAGGCGTGCGGCGGCGCGGCGAAGCGTCGGCTCAGGTGGACGCGACGCTGCACATGCGCGTGGCCCCGGATCGCTGGCTGGCTTTTGTCCGGCCGGGCAAACGCGTGGCGCCAGGGGACCGCATTCATTTCGGTCACGACGGCAATTCGTGTTTCCTCGGCGCGCTCGACGCGACAGTGGTCGAGAAAGGCGAGGGCGGCGAGGTGCTGCTCGCCTTCGATCTGTCGGGGCCGTTCCTGGACGAGGCTCTGCATGCGGTAGGCCATATACCACTGCCACCCTACATCGCCTCGAAGCGCGACGACGACGAGCGCGACCGGACAGACTATCAGACGATCTTCGCCCGCGACGAGGGCGCAGTCGCCGCGCCCACCGCCGGGCTGCATTTCACTCCGGAACTGTTCGCCGCGCTGGATGCAAGGGGCGTCGAACGGCATTTTGTCACGCTGCATGTCGGTGCGGGCACGTTTCTCCCGGTTAAGGTGAACGACACCGCCGACCATAAAATGCACGCCGAAACCGGAAGCGTATCGGCGCAAACGGCCGCGGCGGTGAACGCCGCCCGGGCGCGCGGCAGCCGCGTGGTATCGGTCGGGACGACTTCGCTCCGGCTGCTCGAGAGTGCTGCGCGCGATGACGGCACGCTCACCGAGTGGTCTGGCGCGACCAGCATTTTCATCACGCCGGGCTACCGCTTCAGGATTGTCGACATGCTGATGACCAATTTCCATCTGCCGCGCTCGACGCTGTTCATGCTGGTCTCGGCATTCAGCGGCCTGGAGACGATGCGCGCGGCCTATCAACACGCTATTGCCGCAGGCTATCGGTTCTACTCCTACGGCGACGCGTGCCTTCTGTTCAGGGATCAGAACCAGTAATCGGAGACCTTACGGCCGTCGCGCGGCAGATCGGTGAAGCTATTCAAGCCCTCGAAATGGTCGATCGGCAGGCCAGCTACCATTTCCGGTTCGGCGAGCCTGACGTTCACGGCCATGCGTCGCCGGCCATCCTTGCCAAGGCGGTTTCCTCGCCACCATGCGACGCAGCCACATTCTGGGCAGAAGCGAAAGCTCAAGTGTTTTTCGCCCCGTGCATAGGCATGCGTCGTTCCGGACACGGTGATCTCGTGGCCTTCATAACCGTAGATCCACAGAGCCCCGTGGCGGCGGCAGACCGTGCAGTTGCATGCCGTCGCTCCCTCCGGCTCTCCCTCGAAACGCCAGCGCACTGCGCCGCAATGGCACGCGCCCTCGATCGTCTTCATTCGGTCAGGTCCATCATTTCGGCGTGCGTCAGCGTAGAGCGCCCATTTTGATCGATCAAGGCTGAAGCGGCTCTTTGCCGTGATCCGATTGTCTTGACGCGCTGTGGTCGCTAAGGGCAACTCATGAGCCAGACATTTTCTTTTTCTCTCCTCGCCACCGACGGCGCCGCCCGCCGCGGAGAAATCTCCACGCCACGGGGAACGATTCGCACGCCGGCCTTCATGCCGGTTGGGACCGGCGGCACGGTCAAGGCCATGTATATGGACCAGGTGCGCGGCGCCGGCTCCGACATCATTCTGGGCAACACCTATCATCTGATGCTGCGGCCCGGCGCAGAGCGCGTCGCACGGCTCGGCGGCCTGCATGAATTCGCCCGCTGGCCGTATCCGATCCTGACCGATTCCGGCGGCTTCCAGGTGATGTCGCTGTCGAAGCTGCGCAAGCTGAATGAGCAGGGCGTTACGTTCCGCTCGCATATAGACGGCGCGGCCTACGAAATGTCGCCGGAGCGCTCGATCGAGATACAGGGCCTGCTCGACAGCGATATCCAGATGCAGCTCGACGAATGCACGGCTCTGCCGGCGAAGGATAAGGAAATCGAGCGGGCGATGGAGCTTTCGCTGCGCTGGGCGGAGCGCTGCAAGGCGGCCTTCGGCGAGCAACCGGGCAAGGCGATGTTCGGCATCGTGCAGGGCGGCGACAATGCGCTGCTGCGCGAGAACTCGGCGCGGGCGCTGGCTGCCATGGATCTGAAGGGCTACGCGATCGGTGGTCTGGCGGTTGGCGAGCCGCAGGCGGTGATGCTCGAAATGCTGGAGATCACCTGTCCCGAACTGCCGACTGACAAGCCGCGCTACCTGATGGGTGTCGGCACGCCAGACGACATATTGAAATCGGTCGCCCGTGGCATCGACATGTTCGACTGCGTGATGCCGACGCGCGCCGGCCGCCACGGCCTCGCCTACACCAGGCGCGGCAACGTCAATTTGCGCAACGCGCGCCATGCCGACGACCACCGCCCGCTCGACGAGGAGAGCGACTGCCCCGCGGCGCGTGACTATTCCCGCGCTTACCTGCACCATCTGGTTCGCTCGCAGGAGGCGCTGGGCGCGATGCTTTTGACCTGGAACAATCTTTCCTACTACCAGAGCCTGATGGGCCAGATACGCGACGCGATCTCGGCGGGTGCGTTCGAGGAGCGCTCGGCGGAGATCGCCGAGGGCTGGGCGAAGGGCGACCTGCCGCCGCTTTAGCGCCGGGCAGCCGTTGTCCGCACTGCCGGCACAATGGTGCGGTCCTATCTGACCATACGGTTCGTTCTACCATGGAGCGAAATCGGTGCCGGACCTAACGCGTCGGCAATAGGCGCTTACAAGGTCAATACTGGTTTGCACATCGTCCAGGTGCAGCACTTCTGACAACGCTGCATGTACCGTAGGGGAGCCGAGATCACCTCTGTTGCAACATTTCCTCGTCCCGTCTGCGACAGTCGGCCGTCGCTGGGTCCGGCCGATGGCGGTTTGAGACGGCACGATTCTGCTCTTGTCAGCGACAATAATCTCTTTCTTTGCTGTTCGTATCGACTGGACAAAACCCCGGTTATTCAGAAGATAATAATTTAGTATACAATAAAATACTCAGAAAACTCTTGCCTCTGGCCGCGACCATATGCAACCTTTGGTTAGCCGGACCGTTTGGTCGGCGTGACGCCATGCCGGGCGAGTGAGCGTCGAAGCGAACTGAAGGATTGCGTCATGGTTCGTACCGCATTTCTCGCGGCGACGATGGCAGCGATAGTGACCGGCTGCACCGCTACGGATGAGACCCTCGTGACCCGCAGCGTCGTTTTGGACAACCGACCCAATGCCGTCATCTACCGCGACAGGCGACCGGCCTCCATTACCATGCGGGATGACCGCCCGGATGCGATTATTTATCAAGACGACCGGCCCGACTCGATCACGTACGAGGACAATCGGCCCGACGAAATCATCTATGACGATGACGACTGATGTCCGTTCTTACAAGCGGGCAAGCGTCACGCGGCGTGACGCAAATTGACTTAGGTAAAGGTCTTTCCGTCCGGGTGGCCCCTGCAAAAATGCAGCAAATCGAGGAGGCTTCCATGCGCCCGTTTCTCGGGATTGCTTGTCTGTGCCTGATCGGCTGGTCCCTATCTGCGGCAGCGGCAGAAAAACGCTGTGGCTGGTATGGAAATCCCGCACCCGGCGACATGCTGCTCACGGACCGGGACGGCGACTGGTGGATCACCGGTGGCGGCGAGGGTGCTGATGCCAAAGGCCTCGATAACGTGCCCCAGATGAGCGACCGGGGATTTATCGCAACCGGTGTGCCAGGTTCAGGTCGAGGCTTCAACTGCGCCTGCCTGACCGTCGAGACCAATGCGAGGACGCAACGGATCACCAGAGTGATCTCCGGCCAGATCCTTCCCCTGGTGCAATGCCGCAACGACAGTTCGCTTCCAAGTCCGAGCTGACGATTATCGGGCCGGGCGAGGGGCACGCATGTCACCATCGAAAACCTGGAGGAATTCATGAAGAAACCAGCTCTAGCAATTGCTCTGGCAGGCAGCTTCGCGCTGACGGCCTGCCAATCGTCATCGGACCCAAACGTTCAGGCGCGCAATGCCGAATTCGGCTGTATCGCCGGCACGGTCGGCGGTGCGATCGTCGGCGGCTTGATCGGCAGCACGATCGGCGGCGGCACCGGCCGGGTTATCGGCACGGCAGTCGGCTTGGGTGGCGGCGGTTTCCTCGGCAATCGCCTGACATGCCGCTAAGAGAAAGGAACGCACGATGAGAACGAGAATCGCGACCACCGCTTCCGCCTTCCTGCTTTGCACCATGATTGCCGCCGCACAGCAGGCCAGTCCCATGCATGAAGGTCATCGGGATCATCTCGACACCGACGACAACGGCGCAGTCAACCGTACCGAGTACCGGGCCTTCATGACGGACGCGTTCGACAAGCTTGACACGGACCGGGACGGCAGCTTGCGCGCAGCCGATCTCGGCCAGATCCTCACAACGGATCAGTTCACCGCAATGGACCGCAACGGCGATGGCAGGGTGAGCAGGACCGAATTCATGAATCAGGTCATGGCCGACTTCGCCAAGGCCGACGGCAGCGGCGACGGCCAGCTTCAGTAGTGGTCAGGAGTATCGGAGGAAGCGGAGATGCCCCTTCTGATGGCGATAGTCGTTGCTGTGATCGTCGCAATCATCGGGCTGTTGATCGTGTCCGCCATCCTCCGATGGTTCTGGAATGCGACCATAGCCGAGGTCTTTGGTCTCAATGCGCTGATATTCTGGCAGGCGGTCAAGCTCCTGCTCATCTCCACGATACTGTTCGGCGGGCCAACGTCCGCTGTGCATTTGGCGCCCGAGGACGGAGGATCAGCCATACTCGGCCAGGAAGATACGACTGGGCCCGCCGATTGTCGCTCGCGTCAGGATATCAAGCTCGACCGGACGGGTTGAGGGAACATTTGTCGCCAGTCTGGGTTGTGTTTGAATGCGCCTGGCGAGAATGCCGGTAGATTACCAATGCACCGATCACGCGGGGCCTGCACCATGGAGCTTACGGTCTTCCTTTCGAAAGTCTTCGGCATCGGACTTCGGTAACGGGGCCGTCCTCGTCAAGGCAAATTTGATGCAAGAAGGGATCGCCCATCCGGGTGTGCGGAGAGCGTGATTGCATTTTGGTTGTGCTATATCGCCTGCTTTCCTGCCGTATGAGGTTCTGCCCGGGTTCATGCTTCGGTCCGTGGTCGGCGCGGCGGCCGCCAACATGATGCTTGTCCAATATGGTTCCGATGCGCCCATCTCATTGGCGTGCTCGCCCGGCGGGGCGGCATCAGTCCAGACCACGGCGTCATCGGGACCACGTCCCGGGTCGGGGACCTCGCAGGTCTGCGCTCAGGCAGACATCAACACGGAGATTAGCTCATGCATGGATCGGCTCTGGCGCTCCTTCCCAGCAGAAGTTTCTTCCGTCCAGCCACATCCGATGCAGGATCACACCGATCCGACGCGCCAAGGCCACCATGGCCCGCTTGGTGCCGCGCCGTTTCGCGACCCGCGAGGCCCATGTCCGCAACCACGACCCACGGCCCCGGTTCATCATGACGGTTGCGGCCTGGCATAAGGCGCGGCGTAAATGGGCGTCACCGGCTTTGGTGATACCGCCTGTCACGTCGCGCTCGCCGGACTGCTGCCGTGAAGGGGTGAGGCCGACCCACGGGCCGACTTTCTTCGACGACGAGAACCGAGCCGGATCATCCACGGCCGACTTGAAGGTCAATGCGACCACCGCGCCGACGGCCGGCATGGTCATCAGCAAGCGGCAGGTCGGGTCGTCCTGTGCTAGGCTGCGCACATGCCGCTCCAGTCGCGCCAGTTCATGGCGGAGGGTGGCACGGGCGCGAAGCATCGGCTCGGTTGCCGCCACAAGCGTAGTGTTGCTGGCAACCAGTTCCTGAATGCGAGCATCAAACCGTCCTTTGGAGATTGCGCCGACTTTCAAGCCGAAGTTCCGCAATAACCCGCGCAAGGACATTTCCAGAGCGATCACGCCCTGCTGGATGGATTTGCGCGCCCCGAGGAGTGCGCGGATCTCCTGGGCAGACACCGACTTGCAATGGACCGGCCGGAACCAGCCTAAATGTAGCAGCCGGGCAATACCTTCAGCATCGCGCCGGTCTGTCTTGATCGGCATGGCTTTCAGAGCACCCTTCACTTGCCGGGTTTCCATCAGAACCACTTCCAGGCCGGCTTCGGTAAGCCCACGGTGCAGCCATTGCGACAACGGCCCGGCTTCCATCCCGATCATCGCAATTTCGCCCTGTTGCTCCAGCGCGAATTGCGTCAGCGCCGCGGGATCGCTGCCGACCTCAGCCTCCTTCACGATCTTGCCGTGCTCGCTGACAACGCAGACCGCAGTCTTGGCGAGTGAGACATCCAACCCAATGAACAGTTTCATCCCGTAATCCTCCTGTCAGAATCAGATACGGGAGCGTCGGCGGCGACCGGTCAGCATGCAATCGGTAACGGGCAGCGCACGACGCAGGCCCCGTTACAGCATCTCATT
>DASZDZ010000113.1:0-7899 GCA_035941355.1 Pseudaminobacter sp. | reverse complement strand
GGGGAGTGCCGAGGCCAGCCCCCGCCCCGCAAGCAAAGGCCATTCTGGAGCGACTACAGAAGCTCTCGGAGCCGTTTGGCACCCAAATTGAGATTGAGAACGGCGTTGGATTCATCCGACTGCAGCCAATCTCGGCTCAACGCGGCATGTAGTAATAGCTCCGCGCGGCTTGCTGGCGCCGCGCCGAACTCCGCGCCGGACGGCACTAGCCAGGGCCGTCCGGCCGCGAGACTTGCAGTAGTCGGCGGCGCTCGACATTGGTGCTTGCGATGACCCTGGCCTCTGACAAGTGATGTTGTCCTGAGCTCCTGAGCCGTAACTGCCGCAGGTTTTTTATCCTTTGCAACCGAGAGACATTTTCATGACTAGCGCACCCACTCACTGGGCCCAGATATCCACGAGATAAACACCTTCAACTCTTCAACTAGATACCAGCCGCGCTCGGAAATTTGCGGGCCTCGGAATTGCTGCCGCGTGACGAGGTTCCGCCGGCGCGGCGCAGCATGCGCTCAGCACGACATTCGAGGCGGCGGATAAATTTGGATGGACGCTCTCCCATCCGCTCATCGCGACATCCTGTCGCCTATCGGTGAGACGAGCACCATCTGCTCGAGAACGTCAAGGTGATGGGTGGCCGGTTCGCCGAGCGGTTGCAGGCGCTTCGGCAATTATCTCTATATCGGCGAGATTCCCGGCCGGGCCATTTTCCAAGCGATCAAGCTCGTCGCCGACTGCAGGGTCAAGAAGCCGTTTGCCCCGGGCCTAAAGCTTCACGCGACGATCAAGCGTCAGGGCATGCAACGCGGCTTGATGGTTTATCCGGTTGGCGGCACCATCGACGGTGCGTGCGGTGACCATGTGCTCATGCGCCCCCTAGCGCGCGGCGCCCAACCCAACAGAATTACGGGTTTCCCGCAGCGGGACACAGGCCGGCGATGCCCCATGGCCGCTCAGAGTTTACTCAAAACCAGATGGCAACGATAGGCAAACTGAATTTGACGTAGATCGCCGCGCGACTGATCATGGACCGAATGAATGCTCCTCTTGGTATTCATCCAGCAGAAAGCACGGGTGAACGGCGCGGCTGGCAAAAAGGGGTACTGGAACATGACAACCTCTCGACGCAATCTTATCAAGGCGGGCATGGCTGCTGGAACGGCTTTGTCGATCGCGTAGACAGCGCCAACGCCCGAACGAACGGTCCGGTTGGCTTTGCCGAAGGCCTGAGCCCGCGCCCGCTCCCTCGAACTAGCTTCATGATAATCGCAGAAAACGGAGGCCCCGTATGCCCAGAAATACCATCACCCGCATCCGCGCTAAGGGCGATCCCTTCCCCATCGGCTTCGCACTCGGGCGAGCCAGCGCCGGCTTCCTCGAACGCGCCCCGCGCAGTGAGCAAGATCGGGCAATGGAGGCGCACTGGCGCGGATCGGACTATCTGATGTCGCCCGACGCAATCAGGTCGTACGGCACCGCACGCGAGTGAAGAACGAGGTGCATGGCATCCTGCAAGCGCATCTGGTGCCGAAGTGCCCGCATGCCGATCTGTTCAACAATCGCGGCCGGGCCTGGCTCGAGCGTTAGGTGCTCCCCGACGACGAGCGGGCCGCCATCGCCCGCCACATCCGCGAGATTGATCGCCTGGCCGAGGACTTGGCAGACCTTGACGTTGACATCGCCATGGAGGCGGTCGACGATCCGCAGGTCCGTCGGCTTCAAACGATCACCGGCGTGAATGCCATCGTGGCAACCGGTATCATCGCCGCCATCGGCGGCATCCGGCGGTTCAATGAGCCACAGAAACTGGTGAGCTACTTTGGCCTCAATCCGCGTGTCCGCCAATCCGGCCTTGGCATCGCTCAGTATGGACGTATCAGCAAACATGGGCGTTCCCATGCCCGCGCCATGCTGGTCGAGGCTGCCTGGGCGGCGGCGAAGGCGCCCGGCCCACTCAGAGGCTTCTTCCTGCGCATCCGCAGCAAACGTGGCCATCAGGTCGCGGCGGTCGCCGTTGCCCGCAAGCTCGCCGTGCTGATCTGGCACTTGCTGAAAAGGAACAGGACTACTTCTGGGTCCGCCCTGCGCTGGTGGCGGCGAAGCAACGGCAACTCGCCCTCAAGGCCGGCGCGCCGAGCGAGCGCGGTGTTGGGCGCCGCGGAGCGGCCTACGCCTACAATGTCAAGGAGTTGCGCAACCGGGAGAAGGCCGCAGCCGAAAATGCCGAGCGTGCCTACGAGCTGATGGTCCAGCACTGGCGATCACGAGGGCTGAAGCGGCGCACGGACGCCACAAAGGAGGAGCGACTATAGGCTGCGCGGCGGCGCTCTCATCCTCTCGCGCCACTCTTCGCCACGTGGTCGTCCGTGCGGGGCGATCATAGCACAAAGAATGTGCCATCACGACAATCGCCGACACGGCCTGCTCCAGCCTGGCTCCGTGCTCGACGCCGTCAAGGCATGGCCTCGAAGCGTCGTGACCTGCCGAACCGTCAGTGCGACGGCCAGCCTTGACCGCGTCTCGACACGGGAGCCGATGGCGATGCGTCGGCCGGGACGAAGAAACGGGCTCACCGGAACCGAACAAAGAAACGAATGAGCCAACGTCAGACTTGTCGATGTCATCCGTCGAGTGCAGCTTGACGCGGTGCTCCTTGGGGAAGCTCATGTAGGCGAGCACGTCGTGCTCGGCCTCGTCCATGATGGCGGCGAGCTTCGGAACCTTCGGGCGGATCTGGTCGGCGACGGCGCGCCACTGCAGGCTTGCCGCCTCGGCCGTATCCTGGGCGAAGGCGGTGGCGATGAAGGCCGAGACGACGCGGCGGCCGCTCTTGCCGGCATGGGCGAGCACGTTGCGGGTGAACCCTGCAGCGTTGCCAGGTGGCGCACAGACCTTGGAAACCGCCGCCTTGATGCCTTCGTGGGCATCGGAGACGACCAGCTTGACGCCGCGCAGGCCGCGCCGCGTCAGCTTGCGCAGGAACTCGGTCCAGATCGGCTCGGCTTCCGACGTGCCGACCTCCATGCAGAGCACCTCGCGGCGGCCGTCCGCGTTGACGCCGACGGCGATGCCGCCGGGTGAACCGCCTTTCGAAGATTCGATACCGCTCGCCGACCTGCATGCCTTCCCGCTGGCGGTTCCTATGCGCAACAACAATGTCAGGCGTTCGGTGGCTGATGTCGTCGCGCAGCACCGTTGTGTGCTGGACGTCAGATTCGAAGTCGACTCCGCCTATGGCGGCTAGGCGCCAGATCGAGGGGGCGGCGCGGCTCGCCAGCGTGCATGAGTTCACTGCGCTTGCCGAAGGGCTATGCGACGCTGTCGGTAACGCGTCGTGAAGCGCTTTCGGGTGGCGAACGCCAGCGCGCGGCGGCTATCGCACACGCCCTTCTGGCCGACGTGCCGCAGGCCGGAGTTGCTGCTCCTCCCGCTCCGTGTACCGAGACGATGTGCCCTTCGCGACCCTATCCGCTTGTCGATTGTCGGAAGCCGCACAAAAAAGTGCCGTTGCAAACAGACGGAATCGGACGCGAATAGCCAACGAATTGAACCAAAATCGCTTTCAAGTTGGCATAGCGCTTGCATTTTCAACTGCGAGGTTCACCCAGGAACGGGGCCGCTCAATGTCCGTACTGATGATTTCGCTTGAGAGCCTGACCACCACGTTGTCCTTCGACCAGTTGCTGGCGATGGAACGGGTCAATGCCGAGACGTTATCGGCGAGTTGGAATCTCCTGTATTGGCAGCGAGAGTGCGGTTCACTGGATATTTGCGCTTAGTTCTGTGGCTACGCGCTCTTCTGAGAGACCTTTCTTAGCTGCTCGATGGTTCAGTTGTTACCCCGCAGCCAATGTTCGCTCGTGGACAGCGAAGGCGGGGCTTGCTGTAGAGGCTTCCAGATGGAGGCAGGAAAAATGAAAGAGGAACTACTCTGGCGGGGTTGCGCATCATTCCGAGCATGACGAATTGCCAATAGTTCGAGCCAATAGAACCAACCAAGATTTTCGCGGGTGGGCTGAAAACAGGTGGAGCAGGGTAACTCCAATGAGATTCAACTCGTACGCATGAAAGTAAGGCAAGAAAATATCTAAGCACAAATACAGGAGAATAGAATATGTCCGATGAGTTTAGTTATAACGAGAATTTGGCTTCGGCGTATGAAAAATATACCAGCATGGTAGGTCTGGTCGCTGAGGCAGACGAAACCGCCGCCTTTCTTGAGCGATTTTCCAGCGGAAGGAGCGCTCTTGAACTCGGTATTGGCAACGGGCGCGTGGCGGTGCCCTTGAGCAAGCGCGGCGTCAAGGTCGAAGGTATCGACAATTCGGACAGCATGTTGAAACTTCTCGCCAAGCGTACCGATCGTATCAAGGCTTGGAAGGGGGACATTGCCGATTTCAGCTCAGAGCAACGCTACGATCTGGTCTATTGTGTTTTCGGCACGTTCACGCTGCTCTTCAAGCGCGAAGAGCAAATAGCTTGCCTCCGATCTGCCGCGGAGGCGCTAGATGAGGAGGGGGCTTTGGTGGTAGAAGTGCGTGTGCCAGCCTTGGATGGTTTCGTCAGCGGCCAGAAAACTACTACCACGTTCGTGGATCACGAGAATACATTCGTCAATGCGGAAGTCCACGATCCACTAAACCAGAACTTGATTTCAACCGGCCTCTGGTTTTCTGGTACATCGGTCAGACGTTTCCCACAACGCGTTCGTTACGTTTATCACCAGGAACTCGATACCATGGCCGAATGCGTAGGGCTGGAGCTAGCGGAGCGCTGGGGAGATTGGGCGAGAGGTGCGTTCACCAATGTGTCCAAACGTCATATCTCGGTTTACCGCCGAACCAGCCTGTAGTCCGTGACCTGATGTGGTGGACGGCCTCCGCTCCCGGCATCGCAATGTGCCAAAGTGTGGCTGTCGAAAGTCACATGAGGGAGAACCGTCCATGAAGAAGGTTAGCACAGTCGGTCTGGATGTCGCCAAGCACGTTTTTCAGGTGCACGGCGTGGACGCGGATGGCGCGGTGGTTGTCCGCCGGAAGTTGCGTCGTGACGATGTCGTCGCATTCTTTGCGTCTTTGCCGGCATGCCTGATCGGCATTGAAGCCTGCGCAACGAGCCACCACTGGGCCCGCGTTCTCATGGGGCTCGGTCATAAGATCCGGCTGATGCCCGCGTCTTATGTGAAGCCATATGTCAAACGGCAGAAGAATGACGCGACGGACGCAGAGGCGATCTGCGAGGCGGTGACGCGGCCGTCGATGCGCTTCGTTCCGGTGAAGAGCGAGGAACAGCAAAGTGTGCTGATGTTGCATCGAGTTCGTGAGCTTCTGGTCCGACAGCGTACCATGCTGGTGAACGCGCTGCGCGGCCACCTGGCCGAGTTCGGGATTGTGACGCGCCAGGGCATCCCGCGGCGATTAGTTAGACCATCGGCGGGGTCTTTGGTCCGATCCCGATGTAGGCTTCGTGGACAAAGGGCAGCCATAGTTTGATTGAGGCGAGCGCCACGAAGCCAAGATAGGATTCCTTGGTCTTGTCGTAGCGTGTGGCAATACGGCGCCAGTTCTTCAGCTTGTTAAACAGACGCTCGACGAGGTTGCGCCAACGGTATTTCTCGCGATCATGCGGGGTGGGGGCGCGGCGGTTGCTTTTGGCGGGGATGACCGCCTCGACGCCAGCTTTGGCGATCTCTTCGCGGATGGCGTCGGAGTCATAGCCCTTGTCCGCCAGGAGCGTCTCAATACGGTCGGCGATCATTCGAAACAGCGGGCCGAAGCCTTGAATATCATGCGCCTGGCCAGGTGTCAGGACGAAGCCGAGAGGTCGGCCTTTTCCGTCGCACCGCGCATGGAGTTTGGTGGTGAAGCCGCCGCGCGATCGGCCAAGCGCCTCAGTTTCCTGAGTCCCCTTTTTATGCCGACTGCACAATGATGTGCCCGGACAACGGTGCTATCGATCATGTCGGCGGTGGCATCGCGTTCCACCATCTCGGCGAGCGTTTCGAGCAGCGCATCGAACACCCCTGTCGCGACCCATCGCCGGTATCGGCGGAAGACGCTGTTCCACTTGCCATATTCATCAGGCAGATGACGCCATTGCGCCCCGGTTCGGGCCATCCACATCATGCCTTCGAAATAGCGCCGATTATCCTGCGCCGGACGGCACCCTCGACCCCGCTCTGCTGGCAGCAGCGGCCCGATCAGTGCCCATTCCTCGTCCGATATGCCAATCCGCTCGCCCAACGCTGCCTCCAAAAGACAGCCTTGAATCAGTGACCGAGTCTAGCGTCAAGCTTTGTCCACGAAGCCTAGCATTACAGTTGCGAGTTTTGTCGATCTCTGAATCCATGGGTGACCATGATTCGGAGGTCATGGATGACAGGTGCATCGATCGAGGCGACGCTGGAGCTTTGGGCGTCTTCGCTGCGGGATGTGAAGGCGCGGATGCGGTCGCTGTTCACGCAGGAGCGGGTGGCGGTTTCGGCGGAACTTTTTCTGGACGGTCTGCTCGGGGATGAGCGGCGCAAGACCGGCTGGATGCGGGCCGAGGCGGCCGGGGATCCCGGTCCGTGGCGTCAGCAGGCCATCCTGGGCCGCGGCCGCTGGGATGCGGATGCGCTGCGCGACATCGTGCGCGGCTACGCGCTCGAGGCGCTGGCCGATGCCGATGCGGTGCTGGTCATTGATGAGACTGGCTTCCTCAAGCAGGGCAAGGCGTCGTGCGGGGTGGCGCGTCAATACACCGGATCGGCCGGCAAGGTCACCAATTGCCAGATCGGCGTCTTTGCGTCCTATGTCTCGCGCCGCGGCCACGCCTTCATCGACCGAGCGCTCTATCTGCCGAAGGCCTGGACGGATGATCGGGACCGTATGGCCAGGGCCCATGTGCCTGACGATGTCGGCTTTGCCACCAAGCCGGCACTGGCGCTCACCATGATTGAGCGTGCCATCGCGTCAAATGTGCCATTTTCCTGGGTTGCGGCCGATAGCGTTTATGGCGTCGGCGACATCGAAATGGCGCTCAAACGGGCCGCAAAAGGCTATGTGCTGGGCGTGAACGCCAATCATCCCTTCCGCTCATGGGGCAAATCGCTGGCCGTCGCCGGAACGGCGAAGGACATCGCCGAAGCCTTGCCCGAAGATGCCTGGCGACGCCTGTCGGCCGGCGATGGGACCAAAGGCGCGCGACTGCATGATTGGGCCTATCTCGAACTGGCCGATCTCGACGCTGGTGATTTTGATGCGACATTCCCCGGCATCTGGACACGCGGGCTGCTGATCCGCCGCAATATCGCCGATGGCGATCTCGCCTTCTTCTCGACCTGGTGTCCGATCGGCACATCCATCGAAACGCTGGTGACGGTGGAAGGGCATCGCTGGGCGATCGAAGACAGCTTCGAGACCGCCAAGAACGAACTCGGTCTCGACCACAACGAGACCCGCTCCTGGCATGGCTGGCATCGCCATGTCTCGCTGGTCATGCTCGCGTTCGCCATGATGGCCGTTATTCGCCATCGCGCCAACGCCATGCCGCCCCCAAAAACGATGTGGCCCTCAAGGCGCAAGACCGGCAATTGATCCGTTGGTCGATCCAGGAAATCCGCCGCATCGCCACCCGCCTCGCACGGGCGCGCATCGAACCTTCATACATCATCGCCTGGTCGCTCTGGCGACGAGCACATCAGGCCGCCGCACGACGAGCACACCTCAAATCAAGATCGCAACTGTAATGCTAGTCGCCGCGCACGATCACCGAGCCTTTTGACGGCGGCGATCTTGCAATCCTTGCGGATGGCGACGAGCGCTTCCTCGAAGGAAGCGGTCTGGTAGAGCGATTTGATCTCGTGGCTGTTGGCGAAGACGATGTCGACGGTGCCCGAGCGCATGAGGTCGAGGAACTCGT
>DASZDZ010000112.1:0-1944 GCA_035941355.1 Pseudaminobacter sp. | reverse complement strand
CCGCCGCCGTTTGTGGCCGAGCCGCGCCACAAACGGCTCAAGCCACTGCGTGATCTCGTCATTCCACGTCCCCATCGCGTGCTCCTCAACATCGGAGCGCGAAACATCGCCGATCCTTGGTAACCAAATCGTTAACCTGCCAAAGTAGTGCTAGTGCGGCGGCAGCAAATCGTATTCGATGAAGCCGGTGCGGCGCGCCACGCGGTCGTAGAGTTTTCGCGCCGTGGCGTTGGTCTCGTGCGTCATCCAGTAGACATTGGCGACGCCCCTGCCTTCGGCATGGGCGCGCACCGCCTCGATCAGCGCCGCGCCCGCGCCGGAGCCGCGCGCGTCAGGATTGGTGAACAGGTCCTGCAGATAGCAATTGCCCTCCACCGACCAGCAGGAGCGGTGATAGAGGAAATGCACGAGGCCGACAGGCTTGCCGTCGAGGAAGGCCAGAAAACCTTTCGGCTCGAACTCGCCTTCGGTGAACAGCCGCTTCCACGTAGTTTGGTAGACCTCCTCCGGCACCGTCGCCTCGTAGAAGGTGAGATAGTCGGTCCACAGCCGCCGCCAGTCGGCATGGTCGGATTGTTCGAGCGGGCGGATGGTGATTGCGGTCATTTTTTTACCCCTGTCTTCGCGCCATGAACGCCAGCCGCTCGAAAAGATGCACGTCCTGCTCGTTTTTAAGCAGCGCACCGTGCAGCTTGGGCAGCGCGTTCTTCGGGTCGGCGCGCAGGTCCTCCGGTGCGATGTCGTCCGCGACCAGCAGGCGTATCCAGTCGAGCGCTTCGGAGGTCGACGGCTTCTTCTTCAGGCCGGGCACGTCGCGGATTTCGTAGAACTGTGTCAGCGCGGCGCGCACCAGGTTCTGCTTGATGCCGGGATAATGCACGTCGACGATTTTTGTCAGCGTCTCGGCGTCGGGAAAACGGATGTAGTGGAAGAAGCAGCGGCGCAGGAAAGCGTCGGGCAGCTCCTTCTCGTTGTTGGAGGTGATGATGACGATCGGCCGGTTGGCGGCGCGGATCGTCTCGCCGGTTTCGTAGACGAAGAACTCCATGCGATCGAGTTCCTGCAGCAGATCGTTGGGGAACTCGATGTCGGCCTTGTCGATCTCGTCGATCAGCAGCACCACCTTGCGGTCGGCGGCGAAGGCATCCCAGAGCTTGCCGCGCCTGATGTAATTGCGGATATCATTGAAGCGTTCGTCGCCGAGCTGGCTGTCGCGCAGGCGCGACACCGCGTCATATTCGTAGAGCCCCTGCTGCGCCTTGGTCGTCGACTTGACGTGCCACTCGATCAGGTCGAGGCCGAGTGCGGCGGCGACCTGCCGGGCCAGTTCCGTCTTGCCGGTGCCGGGTTCGCCCTTGACCAGCAGCGGCCGCTCCAGCGCGATCGCCGCATTGACGGCCACCATCAGATCCTTTTCGGCGACATAGGCCGCCGTGCCTTCAAAGCGCATTCCGTGCTCCATGTTTTGCGCCGGACAGTAGGGTCGGGCTGGGGAGAGGGCAAGGGTGCCGGCGAAGGGGAGGTGGTAGGGTGCGGCAGCGCTGGGGGAGTATCTCCCTTCTCCCCTTGTGGGAGAAGGTGGCCGAGCGGAGCGAGGTCGGATGAGGGGTGTTGGACGGAGCGCCAACTCCATTGGTTAGTCGCATTGTGTGGGAGCTCAATCCTATCCGCCTCATTTCTTCCAACACCCCTCATCCGTCTTGGCGCTTCGCGCCAATCCACCTTCTCCCACAAGGGGAGAAGGGAGAGACGCGCACCTCTCCTTTGCCACGCCCGCTTTCGCGTCTGGCCATTGTGGAAAAATCGGGAAGACGGGCGGGCAGGAAAGCGCCGCACGAATTCGTAAGACAAGAACAGGCACTCCCATGCCCGCCCGTCCGGTGTCTGTCGCCACGGTCGACCGGTCACGCGCCCCGCTCCATGTTCTTTCCATGGACAATGACG
>DASZDZ010000111.1:0-6965 GCA_035941355.1 Pseudaminobacter sp. | reverse complement strand
CTCCACAGGCGAAATGATCAAGCTTTGGATGGAGCCCAGCTTTTCCCTCGGGATTCCGCGCTCGTTCGTGGTCGACCGAGACGGCCACATCGCCTTCATCGGTCTTCCGACGAAACTCGATGACGTCTTGCCGAAGGTGCTTAACGGCACCTGGCGCACCAGCGATCAAGCGAAATCAGCCGATACGGAGCGGATCGCCCGCGACGAACCAGAAGCGCGCGAACAAGCGCTGACGAAGCCCATATACGACAAACTTCAGCCGGCAATGCAGGCCGAGGATTGGAAGACGGCGCTCTCGGCAATCGAAGAAGGCATCGCCTTGCTGCCGGACAAGTTCCGCCGGATTCAGGTGCATGTGTTGCTTCACAGAATGCGCGACATGCAGGCCGGCTTGCCCGTCATGCGCCAATTCGTTCGCGACGCAATCAACAGAAACTCCGAGAATTGGATGATTGTGGCGCTAGACGAACTCTTCTCTCCGAACCTTGACTGTTCGCACTTCCCGTCTGCTGAGCGCTTGGCGATAGGAAAACAGCTGTCCGAACACATCCTGGCCCTTAATCCCCCGCAAGGCGAAGGCCATAAGTTCTGGTCTTATCCGGCTGTCGCTCGTTACCATCATGAGAGCGGCAACAAAGATCGGGCGATCGAGTTGATCGAGCTGGCACTGAAGTCGCTGGATGGTCCGGAGCCTATCCCTGACGTACTGAAACAGCACTATCAACCGAAATTGCTGCAGGCCCTGGCCAACTACAAGGGTGAGAAGGTTTGTTACGGCGATCTCTGTGCGGCTCCGCGAAAGGATTCCTCCCAAACGGTCCAAGCGGCGGCCAAGGAGGAACCTAAAGAGGGGCGATAATCGGAAAGGCTTACCCGCCAATTCGTCGATTTCCCTGGCGTGGCTGGACGCATGGGCCGGCCGATGCGTCCAGCCCAGCCTCGCCGCCATCCGCAAACACGTGACCGGCCAAGGTGTCAAGCGACACGAGGAATTGACCCCTCCTATTGCCCCACTGATCAATGTTACCGAGGGCTGCGGTGGCGACAGTGCTCATTTCACCTGCCATCGCGGCGGCAGGTGGTACGGGCAAGCTCGTGATCCAGCCCCCGTCGAGGATGACCAGCCCAGCCATTTCCATGCGCCAGACCTTCACCAGCCGTTGCACCATTCTGATGTTCTTTTCTTCGAAGCGAGCTGGATCGATGTCCTTCAGCCGTTGTAGCACGGCGGCTGCCGAGAGGGCGGGATCTTCCTTCAGCCATTCCTTGATCCGCGCCTCAAACGGCTCGTACATGCTGGCTCTTTTCGGCCAGGGCTTCGTCCGCCGATAGGGTCGCCGATGCGTTTGGCCGTGTCTCGCCGTTCTTCCAGGCTGTTTTCAAGTTCGCGGCGAAGCTCTGGAGATCGATGACCAACGGCTCCTCGATTTTCGCATTCAGGCCACGACGATCGACCCGCTTTCCAAGCTCTTCCTGTGCGGCGCGGATGCCGGCAAACAGCAGCACAGGGTCAGCTGTCTCCATTATTGCCCGTAGCCGCTCCTTATCGGCCTCGACCACTTTCGGATGCGCAAGAACACGGGCCGCGGGTGGAACTGGCGGATGATAGCGCTTGATCACACGGGCGCCGATCCGTGTCTTCTCCTGCAACTTGAATGACGGTTGGAACAGATTGGCGTTAAGCCGCACCACAGCGTAGAGGCGTTCAAGGGCAGCCGTCGCATCCATGCCGACAAACCGGCCATAGCCCACCAGGCGGCGCACGATGGCGCCGTTCTTCTGCTCCACATGCGCTTGGTCGTTCTTTCGATAAGCGCGAGAGCGTGTCACCTCCAGATCCTCGCTGCGGCACCAGGAAACGACCAACGCGTTCATGAACGCGCTGTCGTTGTCAAAGTCGACACCCAGCAGTGGAAAGGGACCGCGAGCGGGCCTGCTTGATCGCCATGATCACATTGCCGCTGTCGCGCGTGCGGACCGGAATGCATTCGGTCCAGCCGGTGGCAATGTCGGTCAGCACCATCGTCTGCACGAAGCTCCCCGACGAAGACGTGCCCGAATGCGCCACAAAATCGACCTCAACAAAGCCGGGCGGCGGATCATTCCAATCGCCGAAGGTGCGAACTGGCACCGAGCGGCGAACTGCCGAACTCATTCCTGCCCGGCGGCGCTGGCCGCCGCGAGCGACGCTGCGGACCTCGGTCAAAAGCCGATCTATCGTGGCCGGGCTTACTGTCGTCAGTTTGCCGCGGAGCGTCTCATCGACCGCTAACCGGCCATGTCGCTCAAGCGCAGGCAATAAGACAGGGATCAACGGCTTAAGACGTTTGGAACACAGCCGCTCCGAAGCCTCCCACAATACGATGAGCGCCTCGCGGACATCGCTGCCGTAACAGCGGCTGTGGCTCTTGCCCGCAGACGGCCTCTGCTCACGACGGTTCATAACACGGATCGCGTGCTTGCGATTATAGCCGGTTACCGCCACGAACTCATCCAGAATGCGCCGCTTGTCATCTCCACACGCCGCTCGATAACGCTCCACGATCGCCGCTGTCAGTTCCGACCGTGTCGCCATGCTGAGCCCCGCCATCCGTCCCCCGAACCGGAATGGCACGACCTTTCGATCCCTTTCGGAACAGGGACACTATCGGTAACATTTTGCTTGAGGCAATGCGCCCGAGATCCTCAATGTAGAAAGTGGTGGAGGATGCCCCGATATTTTTTGCCACCTGTCCGGCTATGTGATCGACGAATGACCGGGTCTTCGAAGGACGTATCAGATTGCCCGACACGCCCAAGCACATTTGAAGCCAATGTGATGTAGGGAACGGCTCCTAACATACCAACCTGACCGGCATGCCGCGAAGCCAGGCATGATGGGAAATCCTCGGACTCGTTGGGGCGAGCTCAGGCTTGTTAGAGAGAGGAAGGCCCGCGACGAAAATGGGAAATGCGATAGCCAATCCGCGGATGAGAGATGAGATATTCGGCTTGAGCCCCATCTTTTGCGGAGGTGCTTCGCTTCGAGCTGATGGTAAACGTGGTCTGCGTGGAGCAGCCACAAGCATCAGAAGGAGAAGCGCAGCATGAAACATTATGCAGGATTGGACGTCTCGGTGAAAGAGACCGCCGTTTGCATAGTCAACGAAACCGGCGAGATCTGCCGCGAGGTGAAGGTTGTTAGCCACCCCGACGACCTCACTGCGGTTCTGAAAGATCCTGCCTGGGATTTTGACCGGATCGGTCTTGAAGCCGGGCCCTTATCGCAGTGGCTGTTCGAGGGGCTTGCCAAAGCCGGCTTGCCGTTGATCTGCATCGAGACCCGGCACACCAAGGCATTCCTGAAAGCGCAGCCGAACAAATCCGATCGCATAGATGCCCGCGGGATCGCTCAGATGATGCGGGTCAATCTGTTCCGCCCGGTGCATGTGAAGACAATGATAAGCCAGAAGCGCCGGGCGCTGCTGACGGCGCGCAAGCTGCTGCAGGAAAAAGCGATCGCCATTGAGAACGACATCCGCGGGCTCTTGCGCAACTTCGGGCTTCTGTAACGGGCCTCGATAAGTCAATCCCTCTTTTGCGTCATCCAATCGCCGGGGTCTTGCTTCTGTACGGGGTCGGCGCGACGGCCGCCACCTGATGGGGTTTGAAGAGGATGAGGCCGAGCCAATCTCAAGCCGCGTGGTCGCAAGGCCGACGTCCGAAGTTGCGGTCTGACCTGATCCATCGTCCCGGCGACGGGACTTCGCTTCGGGAAGGCCTGGTGTCGTGACCCGCCCCGAAAACCGTGGTTCTCCCTTTCTTAAGCGGCTGCCGTCCTCTTGGCCGCGACGTTGAAGACAGTTCCGTCGGCGAGCATGCGGTGCAGGATCACCGCAAGCTTGCGCGCCAGCGCTACCTTGGCCTTCTTCATCCCGGCCCGCCGGCCGATCCGCATCGCCCAGCTTTTGAGCTCCGTGCAGCCCTTGAGCGGCTTGGTCAGCATGATGTGGGCGGCCTCATAGAGCGCAGTGCGCACCGCGGTATCGCCGATCTTGCTGATGCGGCCGCTATAGTCGGTCTCCCCGGATTGATACTTCTTCGGGGTCAGGCCGAAATGCGCACCCGCCTGCTTCGACGAGCAAAATCGCCCTGGATCGTCGATCGCAGAAGCATAGGTGAGCGCGACGATCGGACCGACCCCCGGCGTCGACATCAACCGCCTGGCCCTGGCGTCCCGGCGCACCAGCGCGCGAACCTGCTTCTCGAAAGCTTGGAACTCGCGCAGTAGCACGGCATGCACAGAAAGCAGCGCCGCGGCCACCATCTTCAGGTTCGGATGGCCAGCCACCAGTTCGTGGATGCGCCCGGCAAAGCCGCGCGGTGTGGTCTTGCCGACCTTCAGCCCGAAGCCGCGCAAGATGCCGCGCACACTGTTCTCGACATCCCTCAGCTTCGATTGAATGAGCTTGCGCGCCGTCAGCACCGCCCGCACCTCTTGCGCGGCCAGCGACTTGCAATGCACCGGTCGGAACCAGCCAAGCCGCATCAGCTGCGCGATCCCACGCGCGTCATTGCGGTCCGACTTCACCGGCATCGCCTTGAAGGCGTCGCGCACATGCCGCGTCTCCAGCAACTCCACCGCCAGTCCCGCTTGCCGCATTGCCGCATAGAGCCATTGCGACAGCGGCCCGGCTTCCAGGCCGATCCGAACCAGAGGAAGGCCGAGCGAAGCAAACCATGCAATCAACGCCTCCGGCTCGCTTGCCACCTTGCTCTCGCGAATGATCTTGCCGCTTGCATCGACAACGCACACGCTCGAGTATTCCAATGACACGTCGATACCGGCATAATGGTCCATGGTCGTCTCTCCTTGATGTTTGGCGCTGGCTTCGGCCATGACGCCGTTCACACCATCAGTGTGAGGGACGACCGCCGCTGCGCCAAGCAGGCCGCGAGCGGAGCGCGCCACTCACAGCGCCGTAGCGCAGCGAGCGGCTTGCTTGGCGGCCCCGTTACCCCATCTCAAGGTTGGCATGGTCAGTGCCGTCAAATTCGAACAACGTATCCGTGAACTCGTCGATGGCATGCCCGATCTGGCCGAGATCATCGAACCGCTACTCGACGCGCGCAGCAAGCTGCGCCGGAATTCTGCCGCCCTTCACCGCAAGTCTGGTGATCGTCCGGAAAGATCAGGTCTGCCGCCGGCTGATGTCGATCCCCGGTGTCGGCCCGGTCGTGGCGCTGGCCTACACCGCGACCATCGACATTCCGGCCCGCTTCCGCAACTCCAAAGCGGTCGGGCCGGTTTTGGGTCTGACCCCGGTGCTCCATGAGTCGGGCGAGAGCCGCCGCATTGGCCGGATCTCGGTGTGCGGTGATGGCATGATGCGAACGCTGCTTTACGAGGCCGCGCAAGTCCTGCTGACCAACGTGAGAAAATGGTCATGGTTGAAAGCCTGGGCGATGAACGTCGCCAAGCGGCGCGGTCGGCAGAAGGCCGTTGTTGCGCTCGCACGACGACTGGCGGTGATCATGCATCGCATGTGGAGTGATGGCACGCAGTTCCGCTGGACCAGGAAGGAAATTATGCCGGTTGCGGTCTGATTTGGTCCGTTAAGTCAGGAAGGAGACAACAAGTTCCACTTGCCGGTGGAGAGACGTCCTTCGCGGGACGATGGATGAGGGTGAGTTCGCTGATCAAGGAGTACCGATCGCATCGCAGCGATCAGGACGCATGAGAGATTGTTCCACCTCATTCTGGTGAATCCCATGGGCCAGAGAGCCGATCCCGGAGAGAAGCAAGACCCCGCGACAGACGTCAGACGCCAGCAAAGCGGAAAGCTCGAAAGTGCTTGCCCTCAACCCGCCGAATAGAGAAGCTGGATCAACCGTCGTCTCAAGGCCCCATCCTGTCCCCGTGCTGCCCATCAACGGCAACAAAACCTGTGGTAAAGACATGGGGCGAAAAAGTCCGCGTATTACCTTGACCACGGTCATAAGAGGGTCAGGACTTCGTTGATCATAGCCAGAAGATGACGGCTGCTGCGATGCAGATGGCCGAGAAGAAGGTGTGGGCGCATCGGTCGTAGCGGGTTGCGGTGGGTCGCCAGTCCTTGAGTTTGGCGAAGAGATTCTCGACTTTGTGGCGGCGACCGTAGAGGGCCTTATCGTAGACGAAAGGCCTCCTGCGGCTCTTCGAGGACGGGACGCACGGCTCGATTTCTCTGGCGGCGAGTTCTTCGCGGCACCAGGCACTGTCGTCGCCGCGATGGGCGATCAGGTGGAGCGGTGAGCGGCCGGTGGCAGGGCGTCGAGCACGAGTCGGGCGCCCTTGTGGTCGCTCATCTGGCCTTCCGACAGGAGCAGGATGAGCGGCCGTCCGTCACCGTCGCAGACGGCGTGCAGCTTGGAGTTCAGTCCGCCCTTGGTGCGCCCGATACGACGGGGAACATCCCCTTTTTAAGCAGGCTCGCCGCGGCGCGGTGGGCCTTCAGATGTGTCGCGTCAATCATGATGCGCTCGGGCTTGGGACCTTCGCCGGCCAGCGCGGCGAAGATCCTGTCGAACACGCCAAGCCGGCTCCAGCGGATGAAGCGGTTGTAAAGCGTCTTGTGCGGACCGTAGCCCGACGGCGCATCCTTCCACTGCAGCCCATTGCGGATCACATAGACGATACCGCTGACAACCCGCCGGTCATCGACCCTTGGCACCCCGTGCGACAGCGGAAAATGCGGCGATATCCGCGCCATCTGATGCTCGCTCAGCAGAAACAAATCACCCATCAAAGCCTCCTTCAACGGAGACCGTGAATCACACCTCAAACCAAATTAATAGGTCCTGAGCCTAGCTAGTTTCCGTCCATAAACGCACGTATTCTGGTTTGTTTACAATCACTTGTCTTTAACTGGAACGCCTTTGAGCGTCATGGACAGGATCAAGGGCTGGCTATCGAGCAGAAAAGCGTTGTGGGCGCGATCACGCGC